>JBGDGR010000022.1:0-2543 GCA_048491795.1 Coxiella endosymbiont of Haemaphysalis japonica | reverse complement strand
ATAATACGCCAATTTTCTGACATACTTCAAAAAAATAAAGGAAGATTTTATTTATTTTATTTGATGAATTTAAAAAATTGTTATCAGAAATGATTTTCTCTGTTTCTTCTTTATTTTTTTACTTCTATTTGAAACAATAAGTTCATAATCTTTAAAAAAACGCAACAAATAGTCCCCATAAACTTTACACTTGGAATAAATCCATTTCATGCTCTAATATGATTTTTAATGTCTTATAAAATCATCCACGAATAAAGGTAATTATTTTTCCATAAATTCTAGAAAAGCTTTTTCATCAATGATAGAGATGTCTAATTCTTTTGCTTTTTCATATTTGTCACCAGGATTTTTTCCTGCCACTAAATAATCAGTGTTCTTTGACACATTGCTGCTAGCTTTACCACCGAGACGTTCAATTTTTTCTTTTGCTTCGTCCCGTGTTAAGGTTTTTAAACTACCAGTTAACACAAAAGTTTTTCCAGTGATCTCGGATTTCATTATTATTTTTTCTTTTGGCCAATGAACACCGAGTCGGATTAATTTATTAATTAATCCGACATTATGTTTTTGTTGGAAGAAACCTCTAATGTTCTCAACCATAACTGGGCCGATATCCTTAATAGTTAACAACTCTTCATTAGAAGCTTCCATTAACGGCTCAAGCTCATTAAAATGCCAAGCCAAAGTTCGCGCCATTGTTTCACCAACCCCGCGGATTCCTAACGCATATAAAAATCGTGACAAAGAAGTTTTTTTACTCTTTTCAATGGCTGTTAATACATTTCCGGCTGATCTTTCTCTTATTCTAGGTAAATCCAGAAGAGAAGCCTTGTTAAGTTCATAAATACTTGTTATATCTTTAATTAATTTTTCCTTGATAAACAGAGTTACCCATTTGTCACCTAACCCCTCAATATCCATTGCTCGACGCGAAACGAAATGTTTAATTGTCTCTCGCAATTGAGCGTGACAGTATAAACCACCCATACACCGAGCTGCAGTTTCACTCTCTAGTTTCATCACTTCCGCCTGGCATACGGGGCAATTAGTGGGTATGTTTACTATTTTTGCATTCTTTGGCCGTTTTGCTAATAGAGGCGCAACAATTTCCGGAATCACGTCTCCAGAACGGCGCACAATAACTGTATCACCCACGCGGACATCTTTTCGATGTAGCTCATTGAAATTATGTAAAGTAGCATTTTTGACTGTTACTCCACCAATAGAAACAGGTTTCAATCGTGCTACAGGGGTCACAACACCCGTTCGCCCAACATGAAATTCAATGTCGTTTACAACAGTCGTCCTTTCTTTGGCTGCGAATTTATAAGCAATTGCCCACCGGGGGGCTCGTGAAATAAAGCCTGATTTTTCTTGCAATGAAAAGGAATTAACTTTCACAACCACACCATCAATATCGAAAGGAATGGTGTCACGAATTTTTCGTAAAGCTTCGTAATAACCAAAACAACCTTCAACATCTTCCACCACCATTGTTTCAGAGATAACTGGGATTCCCCATTTTTTAAATTGTACAAGGAGATCACTATGTTTTCGAGGTAAACCACCACCTATAACTTTTCCTAAAAGATAACCATAAAATATTAAAGGTCGTTTCGCCGTAATTCGTGGATCCAACTGGCGTAAACTACCTGATGCAGCGTTACGTGGATTTGCAAATACTTTTTCTCCTTTTTTTTCAGCCTCGCGATTGAATTTTTTGAACCCTCTGCGCGGCATTAACACTTCCCCTCGTATCTCAACTTGTCGAGGAAAATACTGACCTCGTAATCGTAAAGGAATAGTCGAAATAGTTCGAGCATTTTGCGTAACATCCTCTCCAGAAAAGCCATCACCCCGCGTCGAAGCACGAACCAATTCGCCATTTTCGTAAAGCAAGCTTAATGCCACGCCGTCCATTTTGGGTTCGCAAATGTATTCAATGGGCTCATCTGACTTCAACCGCTTCCGAATTCTTTTATCAAATGCTCGCATTCCCTCTTGGTCAAACACATTATCCAGAGATAACATAGGAATTTCATGAAAAACAATTTTAAATGTTTTAAGTGGTTCAAAACCCACCCGTTGCGTAGGAGAGTTGGGTACAATTAGTTGGGGGTATTTTTCTTCCAATTGTTTTAATTTTTGAAAAAGCTCATCATAAACAGCATCTGGGATAACAGGCTCTGACAAAATGTAATATCTGTGATCGTGCTCGTTAATCTTTTTACGTAATTGCTCAACCTGCTGGCGAATCTCTATAGGAACTGTCACTTTTTTCACCTATGTTTGACTAATATATTTTCTTCATACAACCTTGTACTCCCCCATCGGAATTCTTTAGAATGAGAAATCCATGCGCTCTATTTTGAACAGTTTTATCCATATTAAATCCTTCCCGTTCCTCCTCACCCCACACTTTCTACTAAATCTTCATTTAACTATTGTGCTTTCTCTAGCATGATATCAAAAGCCATCGTGAAGCTTGGCAAAGCTTTAACAAATACATAAACAATATCAAAATATCCACCTAATACAGCTAC
>JBGDGR010000021.1:0-2863 GCA_048491795.1 Coxiella endosymbiont of Haemaphysalis japonica | reverse complement strand
AAGAAGTGGAGAATAGTAACTCACTCATTGCTTGTGCGTCTGTATTTTATAAAGTTATTGCCTGTTCATCACCTTTCTTTAATCAAAGCAGCTGATATTGAAATATTAATTTGCGATGGGCTTTCTGATTTGATTGTTCATACAACTACTTCATGTATAGAAAAAAATTAATGCTATACTGGCATCTTTAGCTTGTCATGCGGCGGTCCGTGCTCTTACCGTTTAATCTTATTGTATGATATGGAAAACCCATACATGTTGTTGTGTAATCACGGTCGACCTACCTAACAGAAGTTTGAGATTAATGAAAATGAATTAGATAGATTTACATGGATAATAAATTAAAAAAGTACATTATTTGCTTAATGGGTCCCACGGCTAGCGGTAAGACTCAACTAGCCATAGAATTAACCCAACTCTTACCCTTTGAAATTATTAGCGTAGATTCAGTGATGGTATATCGCGGCCTTAATATTGGCACCGCAAAACCGACTCTTCAAGAATTAAAAATTACGCCTCATCACCTAATAGATGTTTGTAAGCCCGAAGCTCCTTATTCTGCTGGTCGATTTTATAAGGATGTTCTAAAAGAAATAAAACTTATTCATGCGAAAAATCGAATTCCTTTGTTAGTGGGTGGAACGATGTTGTATTTTCATGTATTGCAACATGGCTTTTCTGATTTGCCTGTCACACAACCCATGATTAGAAAAAAAATTAATACAGAAGCAGAACAGAAAGGATGGCTGACTTTGTATAGCAAATTAAAAAAAATTGATCCAGAATCTGCAAAGCAGATTAATCAGAATGATACTCAGCGTATTCAACGGGCATTAGAGGTGTATGAAGTAATAGGACAACCTTTATCGGATTGTCAAAAGTCAAAGCGCTTAGGAGTCTTGCCTTATCAATTTATTAATATCGTTCTGAATCCCTCTGATCGAGCGGATTTACACCAACGCATTGAAAAACGTTTTTTTCAAATGTTGCAGGAAGGCTTTTTAGAGGAAGTTAAACAATTATATCAACGAAATATAGATCCTGCTTTACCAGCGTTCCGCACTGTGGGCTATCGCCAAGCATGGCAATATTTAGAAGGCTGTTATGATTATCAAACAATGTGTTATAAAGCGATCGTTGCTACTCGTCAGTTAGCTAAACGACAGTTAACTTGGCTTCGACGATGGCCGCATGTAAAATGGTTTGATAGCAATGCGGGAAACTTGGCCAAATGTGTGGTGGATTATTTGAAAATAGCGGTGTGTAATAAAGTTTTCCAAGGATAAAAGAAATTACAGCTTCTTACATGTTTTTTAAATCCATGCATCATATTATTGCCTACCTTACCATAAGTAAGATTACTTCTAAAATTGGTTAGAGAAAACCTGAAGAGTTTTGTATTGTTTTAATTGACGTTGAGCAGCGTAATCGTTCTGCTAGGATGGATTGTTAAGTGTCCGCAGTGTAACATTTATCAGCCGATATGACCACTACAGTTATTACTTTCCGATTAGTGAATATGCAGAATACTTATCACATTCCAGTCAGTACTAAGAAATTATTTACAGTAGTGGCTGCTTTGATTTTTAAGTACTGATTCGGTTGTTAACTTATAACTGTATGTTAACAACTTATACAATAAAGTGGATACTTTACAATCAAGACTTCATTCAGAAATTTTCTGATGATCCAAAATTAACCAGCATGGATAAATTTGAGACTAAAAATGATAAATCCCACATTCATTTCGGAAAGTTAGTTCTGTCAGCTTTCAGGCATTGAGGCTTGGAAAACACTTTTTGTAACATTTTTATCATTTAATTAAAATGACTTAAATAATTAATTGATAATTTATAGAATTAGAGATCGCCATATTGACGCATTTTAATTGATAATATTAATTATAACGGTGTTTCCCAGTCGAAAAGATAATTTAACTAAAGATAGCGCGGGTTCATGCTATAATCTAATCAGTCCCAATTCGTTATCTAACCTCTTAATTTTTCCCTTATAATCAATCATGAGAACCAGAGAACCTTTATCAAAACTTTGCTCATTAGCGGCAAAAACGGTACGCTCACTGAAGCCCGTCGAATCGTTAACCAATCCTGAACGTGTCACGCCTAAACGGGCTCGGGATCACATATGCGAATATCTCATGCATCCCTTTGGACAAAAATATGTATAAATATGCGATTATCGGAAATCCTGTCGATCATAGTTTGTCACCTATTATTTTTCAAGCCTTTAGAAAGCAAACTCAACGGATATTTCATTATCTAAAAATAAAAGCGCCCTTTAACGATTTCGCTCGTGTATTAAAAGAATTTCAAAAAGAAGGAGGTAAGGGAGCCAATATCACTTTACCTTTCAAACATGAAGCCTATAAACTCTCGAATAAACATAGTCGTGAGGCAAAAGAGGCTCAAGCTGGGAGTGCTTTGCAATTTCTTGATGATGGTGTTATTTATAGTGTCAATTATGACGGCTTAGGACTCGTACAAGATTTAACACATAACCACAATATCACTCTCGCTCAAAAATCAATCTTAATTCTAGGAGCAGGAGGCGCTACTCAAGGAATTTTGGGATCATTAATAAATACTGCGCCGGCACAAATTGTTATAGCAAATCGAACAGCGTCCAAAGCGCGCAAATTAGCTTCATATTTCCATTTACGAGGTGAACTTCTGGGCATCGGTTATGATGATTTAAAACCCATACCTTATGACATTATCATTCATGCTACCAGCATAGGTTACGAAGGTAAGTTTCTCCCATTGCCATCTGCTATCATCGGGCCTCAGACTTTTTGTTATGATCTTTCTTATGGAAAGATCGCCTTACCATTTTTACAATGGGC
>JBGDGR010000020.1:0-2923 GCA_048491795.1 Coxiella endosymbiont of Haemaphysalis japonica | reverse complement strand
AGCCACAGAAAATTTATCAATCCTAAGGTGCCTCCTCCGTTCACCAGGACTCCTAAAAAATTAAGAGGATTCTCATGTTATTTAAAGTGTTTCAAACTGCATTGTGTGCCTTAATATTGTTATTCACCAGTGCCACCATTTCTGAACCCACTAAGATACCGCAATTGCCTCAGAAAGCTCATACGTTCATTGATTACATGGTAAAACATTATCGATTTGATCGTAAAAAGCTTATTGATACGCTTTCTCACGCTAAATACAATCAAGAGGTCATTTATAAGATCAGTCATCCGTACGAAGCAAAACCTTGGAACGTTTACCGTGATTATTTTCTAACAGAAACACGTATTCAGGATGGTGTTAATTATTGGAAAGTACATCAACGAGTCTTAGAATATGCTTACCATAAGTATGGTGTCCCTCCTGAAATTATCGTAGCCATCATTGGCGTTGAAACCAATTATGGTCAACAAGTTGGCAGCTATTGTGCCTTAGACGCCCTAACCACATTAGCTTTTCATTACAAAGCTCGTGCTAAATTTTTCTCGCGTGAACTTGCTCAATTTTTTTTACTGGCTAAAGAACAACAGCTACCTATTTTTTTAATAAAAAGTTCCTACGCGGGCGCTATTGGTATTCCTCAGTTCATTCCCTGCGCTTATCGACATTATGCTGTGAATTATTCTCAAGAGGGAAGTATTGATCTTATGAAAGATAATAACGATGCTATCGTTAGCGTTGCTAATTTTCTACATACCCATGGATGGAAAAAGAACCAACCTATTGCATGCACAGTCACTCATCCAAAGATAGTACCTCGATTACTGATCTTCAAAAAAGCAAAGAGAATAAAAACTATTGATTATTTAAAACATAAAGGGATTAATAAATTGATTTCAGTTTCCTCCCCACAAAAAACAGCACTTGTTCAACTTCAAGGCGCCATTGGTCTTGAATATTGGCTTGTTTTTCCAAATTTTAATGTGATTATCCAGTATAATCCGCGTACAATTTACGCTATGGCCGTTTATCAAATGAGTCAAGCAATTTATAAACAATATGATCAAGAGGTCCTTTGACTACACTTTGAAAATATTAGAAGGTAAAGCTCAAAATCAAGCCATTCAATTAGAAGCGGGCAATAAATGCATTGTCTCGCTAATTAAGGAAGGCGAGAGGAGATGGCTTACTTTTTAAGTTTATACCCAATAGCTGCTAAACGCTTGATGAGCGAAGGATGAGTGGAAAAAAGATCGCTTAAGGAATTCCGGGGTTTGATACCTGCTTTGATCGGATCGTAAAGATAGGCTGCTTGACGAACGCTTTCATGAGGAGTTTTCGCATATTGAGATGCATACTCATCTCTATTTTGAACATGATCATCTTGAATTTTCAATAACGCTCGCGCTAATGGTTCACTATCACGCATTAATTCTACGGAACCGGCATCAGCCATATATTCTCGAGTCCGACTCAGATAAAACATTAATAGGGCTGTTAATACAGGCAATAAATAGCGTAATATTAATATGAAAACAAATAATTGATTTCGGCCCTCATTTTCTCGGGAACGCCCCCCAAAAATAGCACTAAAAAAGAGAATATCGACAAAAATTAAAAGAATATTGGCAAGTACGGAAGCTGTTAAAGTCAAGCGTATATCCATATGGCAAATGTGGCTCACTTCATGGCCCATAACAGCTTCTAATTCGCTACGATCCAATTTCATTAATAGCCCATTTGTAATAGCAACCATTGCCGATTCCCCACCAAAACCACTAGCAAATGCGTTCATATAATCCGCATCTATTATATAAATTTTGGGCATAAATTTAAGCGCCGTAGCAACCTTTAATTCTTCCACAACATTGTAAAGTATTTTTTCTTTAAGAGTTCTAGCACTGTCGAGGGTAATTTCCCGGTAATCGGTACCGAGCAGCATCAATTTATGGTGAAAAACAAATGTTATATACAAAGAGAATAGTGCAATCAATCCAGTAACAAATGTAGCAGTGGGAAATATTTTTAAAGTAATCAGCGCTGTAAAAAGCTGTAAAACCGTGGCCACAGGGTAACGGCCTGTGTAAATGTAAAGGTCAATGAGGATTCCTATCGCTAAGTATATTAATAAAAAAGTAATAATAACTAGAACGGTCCGCGACCGATTTCGCCGCAAGGACTCTCGCCAATCGACGGCAGTTGATTCAAAATCGCAAACAGAACCCATATTAGAGACCTCATAGAGACTTATAATTGCACTTTATAATTCTCTTGTTCTCGAATCTTTTCAGAGGGCAATTCCCAATAGGAAAATTCAAAGTCTAATTTACTAGGAAATACATGAAGCATTATTGAGGGAAAAACCATCCTCTTTTTTGCATTGTAACGCTCAACACCATCGTTATAAGCTTGTCTAGCATAAGCCAATTTGTTTTCCGTATTGACAATAGTTTCTTGTAATTGCATTGCGTTCTGATTTGCTTTTAGATCGGGATATTGCTCAAATACGAGATGAAATCCGCTTAGAATCGTGGATATTTTATTTTCTGCCTTCATACGAGCATCATCATCACCTACCTGTTTTGCCGTTTGCGCTTGATTACGCAACATTACCACGTTTTTTAAAGTAGATCGCTCATAATCCATGTATTTTTTAACAACATCGATCAAAGACTCAAACATTTTATATCGCCGATCTAATTGGATATCAATTTGTTTATTATTGTTTCGGATTGCTTCTATTAGCACAATTAAACTGTTGTAAGTTAATATCATGTAGCTACCTAACAAAACTAATAAAACGAGAATGATAACGAAAAGTGTCATAGAGATACCCTCATTCTTTATATATATTACAGTTTTATATATATTATAGGCATTGTAACATAGCTGCAGCCTAGAAGATACTCAAACTTGTATGAGC
>JBGDGR010000019.1:0-3186 GCA_048491795.1 Coxiella endosymbiont of Haemaphysalis japonica | reverse complement strand
AAACAAAATAAATTAGAGCAAGGGTCGCTTTATTTTCGCTAACGGTAATTTTAATGAGGTCCATTTTATTCTTAATGCACAGTCTCTCGCTTTAAGTTAAAGAATATCATCGGTGATGGCATTTCTTTTCTTATAGCCACTGTAACATAATCTCGAAAATGCGTAATAGTAAAAACGATAAAATAGAGACCCACCACTGCTCTGGCCAGAAATAAAACGTCTAGTCTATGAGTATTTCTCCTTTTTTTTGCATATCCTGATTATGATCATAGATGATACCCCTTAGTAGGGGTAGGGATTTGTAGAAAATCGATCGCATTATCCAATCGATTAAGTACCGAATCTCGACCTATTAAATATAAAGTAGCAGCAATTGGTGGAGATGTTTCATCACCGGTTACAGCCATACGAATCGGTTGAATGAGCTGATCTAGCTTTAAATGACAGGCCCTAGCAACCTCAATAATCATTTGATAAATAAGCTTTTTCTCCCAACTTCGAAGTTGGGCCAACTGATCTCGAACCAATTTCAAAGATTTATTAATTTCTGGCTGCAAACATTTCACAACCGCTTTTGGTTCATCAATATCTTCAAAAAAATACCGGCTGCGTTCAGCCATTTCTTTCAATGACTTAGTACGCCCCGCCTGTATACTAATAACTTGTTCTAATGAAGGCCCCCTCTGATAGTCAATTCCTAGCTTGATTAATTGTGCAGCAAATGCGTCTGTCATTAAAATAGGGCTTTGACTTTTCAAATACTGTTGATTGAGCCATAGTAATTTTTCTTGATTAAAGGTGGCAGGAGAACGGCTAACAGTGTTAATATCAAAAAAATTGATCATTTCATCACGCAAAAATATTTCCTGATCACCATGTGCCCAACCTAACCGTACCAAATAATTAACTAGTGCATCGGCCAAATAACCATCATCTCGATACTGTAAAACACTTACAGCTCCATATCGTTTTGACAAACGCTTACCATCAGATCCTAAAATCATAGGAACGTGAGCATACCGAGGCAAATCAGCACCCAATGCTTTCAATATATTGATTTGACGAGGTGTATTATTAATATGATCATCACCGCGAATGACGTGGGTTATTTTCATATCCCAATCATCAACGACTACGGTAAGATTATAAGTTGGCGTACCGTCAGTACGCGCAATAATAAGGTCATCTAATTCACTATTCTCAGTAGAAATTGTCCCCCGGATCATATCATCAAAAACTACTGCACCTTCGACAGGATTACTAAAGCGAACTACAAAGGGATTGAGTGTATCACGGGGTTGCTTGTCACGGCAAAATCTATCATAGCGCGGCTTTTGTTTGTTTTTTAACTGCCTACTGCGCAATTCAATAAGCCGCTCCTTGGAACAGTAGCATGGATAAGCGTGTCCTCTTTCTATCAGGTATTGAATAGCTTCTTGGTAACGCTTTATCCGCTGAGATTGAAAATAGGGCCCTTCTTCCCAATCAATCTTTAACCATCTTAAACTATCTAAAATCGCATCCACAGAAGCTTGCGTTGAACGCTCAACGTCGGTATCTTCGATGCGTAGAATGAAAGCCCCCCGATATTGCTTTGAAAATAACCAATTAAACAGGGCCGTTCTTGCACCTCCGATATGGAGATAGCCGGTGGGGCTGGGCGCAAACCGCGTACGTATAACTTGCTCTGCATCTTTCACAGCGCATAGAATACACGAAAGAGTCTCTTCATGATAGCAAAGCACCCTTACTTTGGGCCAACTAATATATACAAAGTTGAAATCAATGGCAAAAAATTTTTTTTTAAATCTATTAATTAATAAAGAGCTACTTAATACCGTGACCAGTAACAATTTTACAGTCACTTGTTAGTGAATGGGTCTGATCCAAGTTATTTTGAAGAAGAAGCCTAGATTCGGTCTCTGCACTTTTTTAGACCTGATATTGTTGTAATTGTTTCAAAATCTTATAATAGATGCTTAGCTGTAATCCGGCCTAAATTTTTCTTAAATATACTTTTTGAATCGAATGATCATCCGTTTTTTCTAAAATTAATTGAGCACGATTTTTAAAGGGTAAAATATTTTTAAGTAAATTTACTTCATTAATTTCACGCCATATTTTTTTAGCAAATTGAACAACCTCTTCTTTAGAAAGAGAGGTTAAATAATGAAAATAAGCATCAGGCGACCTAAAAGGTCTACCCCAAAAACTTAAAACCCGATCAACATACCACTTTCTGATAATTTCAATTTTAGCATCTACAAATAAGGAAAAGTCGAAAAAATCAGAAACAAATAATTTAAAAAAATGATCTGATTTTTTTGTAAAAGTCTGTAAAATATTCAATCCCTCTAAAATAACGATATCAGATTGATTAATCATTTCATATTCATTAGGAATGATGTCATAATAATGGTGAGAATAAACGGGAATCGGTACTTTACGTTTTCCCGATTTAATTGCATTGAGGACTTGCAACAGATGACGCATATTGTAGCTTTCCGGAAATCCCTTTCGATCCATAAGTCCTTGGCGTTCTAATTGAGCGTTAGAATATAAAAAACCATCCGTTGTAATAATTTCCACATTAGGATGATCCGGCCAGAGCGATAGCAGGGCTTTTAATACCCGAGATGTCATACTTTTACCAACGGCTACACTTCCAGAAATTCCGATAATGTAAGGAACTTTAGATTCCGGCTTACCTAAAAATTGACTTGTGGCGCGGTACAATGCTTGTCTTGCAGTAACATAGAAACTTAATAATCGAGAAAGGGGTAAATAAATTTGCTCAATTTCTTTCAAGGAAACTATTTCTACTTGGCCATGCAGTTTGTCAAGGTCATCTTCTGTCAAAGTAAGCGGTGCATCTCGACGAAAATTACACCATTCCTCGCGCGTAAATTGCAAATAAGGAGTCAATTCCAATTACTTAAATCCATCATATTTCACATTTATTGTTCAACCCCCCGCTCGCAACAGTCAAAGTCCTAAAGGCACATCCACAAGCCTTATAATTTTAGCCCACATTCATTCTTATATTCAGATTCAACGTCACTATTCTCTCATTTAGTTAGTATAGCCTTATTATACCACTTTATTACAGTAAATCCTGGTTCAGGAATGTATTTAATTATTTTGAATTGCAAGTTATAGAACTTGTTAGCTCTAATGTGGATTTTC
>JBGDGR010000018.1:0-3456 GCA_048491795.1 Coxiella endosymbiont of Haemaphysalis japonica | reverse complement strand
CTTTAGCGATTATGATCGCTTCCCCCCTTCTCCCTTTGGTCCTTTATCCTTCTCACAATCTTTGGTGCTAGTCGCTTTAAAATCCATAAGCTCAAGTAAAGGTATTCTCAGGAAAATCGCGTCTAAATTAACTGGACCATAATTTTCTATGTGTATGTATTGACATAATAATACCAAACCCAGCCATGGTCGTAATAATAGAACTGCCTCCGTAGCTAATAAGTGGCAAAGGCACGCCGACAACGGGTAAAATACCGACGACCATTCCTATATTGACTAATTCTGATAAAATAAATGTTAGACTTAAACTTCCGCTTAATAAACGACTATAAGTATCCTGAGCTTGACTACTGATATATAAACATCGGATAAAAACAACCAAAAGAAGGCTAAGTAAGATAAGACAACCAATAAAGCCTAATTCTTCGCCGCTCACTGCAAAAATAAAGTCAGTCGCGTGGGCTGGTAAGAATTGAAGATGCGATTGTGTTCCATGTAGCCATCCTTTGCCAAATAAAGCTCCGGAACCAAGAGCGATTTTTGATTGGATAATATGGTAGCCACTTCCTAGAGGATCCCTTTCTGGATTGAGGAAGGTTAATACCCGCTCTTTTTGGTAAGTATGCATAAAATGCCAGAGGAATGGAGTACCCAAGCCGGCTAAGGTGAGAAAAACAAAAATTAACTTCCAATTCATTCCTGCTAATAATAAAACACACAAGCCTGAAATTCCTATAATTATAGCGGTTCCTAAATCAGGTTGTTTCGCAGTTAAAATAGCAGGAAATATTAAAAGAATGAGAGAAAAAAATAAGGGTTTCATCTGAGGAGGTAATTCTCTATTACTGAAATAATAGGCGAGCATCATAGGCATGGCAAGTTTCATAATTTCAGAAGGCTGCAAATGAAAAAACCCCAAATCGAACCAACGTCGCGCCCCTTTACCAATATTTCCAAAAATCAATACAGTAATTAATAAGAACAATCCAAAACTGAATGCCAAAGGCGTCCATTGGTAATAAAATTTTGGAGGAATATTGGCAAAGATGAACATTACTATGAAACCGACCAGTAGCCATGACAGTTGTTTAACCATAACGCTTAAATTCTGATTGCTGGCACTGAATAAAATAAAAAGGCCAAACACGGCAAGAATAGAAACCAGAACTACTAAGCAAGGATCTATATGTAATGACTGCCAATGCAGTTGAGTGATTCGTCGTTTAAGCCGTGTCTCATAATTTAACTTACTGAATAGAAAAGAATTCTTGATCATTTATTACCGGGGTTTGAAATAATAATTCATAATTTCACCTGTGATATTATCAGCCATGGCACTATGCTCAACAACTACAGCGATAGCAATTTGAGGGTGTTCTACAGGGGCAAAAGCGATGAAAAGGTGGTTATTGCGTAATCGTTTAGGAATATTAGTTCGACTCCTGTCCTCGTCGCGTTGATGGCCGTAAATTTGAGCAGTCCCGGTTTTAGCTGCAACAGAAAATCCGAGATGTCTACCGAAAAACTTAGCACTCCCCCAAGGTTTGTCGACTACGTCTCGCATAGCATGGATAACGATGCCCCAATTATGAGGATTTTTTAATATCACAGGCGATTCTGAAACGGGTAGTTGAACTTTTACGCTCCCATTTGGTGTAACGGTTTTTAATAGCAATGATGGACGATATCGTTTACCTTGTTCAGCCAAGATGCTAACGGCTTGAGCTAGTTGCAAAGGAGTAACAAGGAAAAATCCTTGCCCGATACCCGTTTCTATAGTGTCCCCTGTATACCATGGATAACCTTTTATCCCCATTTTCCAATGCGGAGAAGGTACAAGCCCTGGAACCTCCTCAGGTAAATCGATGCCTGTCAAGTAACCAAAACCAAATTGATGTAATATAGTGTCCATGCGATCAATGCCCAAAACTACCGATAAATTATAAAAGTAAACATCACAAGAAACTGCAATGGCTTTTCTTACATTAACCCATCCATGTCCTCCCGCGCGCCAATCATGATAGATATGATGGGTATTGGGTAATTGAAACCATCCAGGATCATAAATTTTATATTGTGATGTTATGACCCCTTCATCTAAACCTAGGAGTGCTAAAAAAGGTTTCACAGTGGATCCAGATGCAAATTGTCCCCGAATTGCCCGATTATAAAGGGGATGGGCAGGCGAATTGAGTAATTTTTGGTATTCTTTCCGGCTTAATCCTGATACAAAAGGGTTGGCGTCAAAACTAGGGTTAATAGCCAGAGCTAGGACCTGTCCACCTCCAGGTTGCATAATGACGATGGCACCACTTTCATCGCCTAAAATCTTTTTTGCTTCAGCTTGTAATTTGCTATCAATAGTCAAATAAATGTTATCGCCGGGTACAGGAGGAATTTCCTTTAAAATACGTACAACCCGCCCATTGGCATCGATTTCGGTCTCTTCAGCGCCTATTTTCCCGTGGAGTCGTTTTTCATAGTATTTTTCAATGCCGGTTTTCCCAATCACATCATCTGCAGTATAAGCATCCGAACGTGTTTCATGTAACTCGCGGGGGCTGATTCGCCCCACGTAACCTAAGACGTTGCTGATAATATCGGCTAAGGGATAATAACGTATCATCTGTCTTGCAATTTGCACAGTAGGGAATTGATAACTGTTGACATAAAAACGAGCAACTTCTTCGTTTGTTAATTTATATTTTATGGGAACCAGTTGATAAGGACGGTATTGATATAAAATATGATGAAATCGTTTTATTTCTTCGTTAGAGATCGGAATAATTTTGGTTAATCGTTTTATTGTTTCGTTTAAATTCTTAGTATCATTTTGGATAATAGCTAGTGTATAGGATGGAACATCCTCCGCTAAAAGAACTCCATTTCGATCGAAAATTAAACCTCGATTAGGTTGTATAGGAATAACATTTAATAAATTATGCTGAGATAAGATAGAATAAAAGCGATGATTTTTAATTTGCAAATAAATCAAGCATCCTATAAGTACAAAGATAAAAAAAAGAATAAGGAGGAGGGCGATAAAACTACGACTTTTGAATAATCGCGTTTCGAATTGAATATTCTTAAGGGCCAGCCGTACTTTTCTCATAGGCGTTGGTATTTTGTCATTAGCGATGATTAAGGATAATAGGCTATTATACTCCAAGCTCTATAAATTTGCTCTTCAAATAACAATATGAACTAACGAGTAGGTAGGGTTAATTGAATAAGGTATAAAATCTAATGTTCTTTATTTTCTTGAAGAATTATTTTACTAGATAGGCTCTAGCCCATTTTATACCGACCAATAATGGTTAAAACCCCGCTGTAGACTTGTTAGCATAAGTTTGAAACCCATTTATGACCTAATTTGATAACTTGTTTTCTTTAATTAAAGGATAAGATTAATCTTCATGACGTCGATGATTATTTTCTGCTATATTTCAAAATTTT
>JBGDGR010000017.1:0-3659 GCA_048491795.1 Coxiella endosymbiont of Haemaphysalis japonica | reverse complement strand
CAAAATCTGAAAGCGATGTTGAATATTATCGACACAGAAAACACACTGAACTGAATAACTGCCTCTCTACTCTCTAAAGCTCTCCGTTGTAAAGTGGATCCCACGGCTTGCTCTGTGTTCCCTTCTTAGTCTATCTAAAGCAGCTTCTATAAATCCGCTCAGATCCCAAGCTATCATTTTATCGAGAATTCCTTCCGCGTAATTGGCCTTCACTACTCTTTTTCAAATACTCCGCTACACGATGCACTTCTTCATCCCTGACATAAGGTCCATGAATTCGAGATGGTACCCCTGTACCTGGTGCTAAGTAAAGCAAATCCCCATGGCCCAATAGTTGCTCCGCTCCTTTTTGATCCAAGATAGTACGCGAATCAATTTTGGAAGAAACTTGAAAAGCAATACGCGTAGGAATATTAGCCTTAATTAAGCCAGTAATAACATCCACCGAAGGCCGCTGAGTAGCAAAAATTAAATGAACTCCTGCTGCACGAGCCTTTTGTGCTAGACGAATGATGAGGGTTTCAACTTTTTTGCCAACCACCACCATCATGTCCGCAAATTCATCCGCAATCACTACAATTTGAGGCAACTCTTGAATCTCTGTCGGTTCACTTCCCTTATGATTTTTCAGAGAGTCACGCAAAAGTATCCCCACTTCACTTGCCTCTCGCACTTTAGCATTGTAGCCTAGGATATTACGTACCCCCAACGAGGCCATGAGACAATAACGCCGCTCCATTTCCGACACGCACCACTGTAATGCCGAAGCTGCGTCTTTCATATCGGTCACAACTGGTGTAAGTAAGTGAGGAATGCCTTCATAAATAGAAAGCTCTAGCATCTTGGGATCAATAAGAATTAGCCGCAATTGTTTAGGGGTAGCTTTATAAAGAAGACTTAACAACATAGCATTCAAACTAACAGATTTACCAGAGCCTGTAGTACCTGCTACTAATAAATGGGGCATTTTTGCTAAATCAACGATGACTGGATGGCCAGCAATATCTTTTCCTAATGCTAATGTTAAACTGGATCGCGCATTTTGATACTGCTTGGTGGCTAAAACTTCATACAAGGTAACTACCTTCCGAACCTTATTAGGAAGTTCAATACCAATGGCTGATTTACCTGGAACGACCTCAACCACTCGGACGCTGATCACCGACAAAGAACGAGCCAAATCTTTCACCAAGTTAGTTACCCGACTTACTTTTGTCCCAGCAGCGAGCTCTAATTCAAAACGAGTTACTACAGGCCCGGGACGCACAGCTACCACCTGGGACTGAACTCTGAAGTCCGCCAAACACAATTCCAATTTTTTGGATCTTTCCTGTAATTCCTCTTCAGAATCAGAAGCCTCATGATCTTTAATAGGTTTATCCAATAAAGAAAGATCCGGAATAATGACAGAACCCTTAAAATAAGGGGCTTTAAACTCTGCATCTACAATTTCTAATTCAGGACCTGCAGCAATTTTTGGTATGGCATTATTCATTCTCCCTGACTCTGGAAAGAGAGCAGATTTTACTCGTTTCATTTGAGGAACGGGGACCATCACCTCTTGATTTTTTAGTAGTACGTTTGGAAATAAATTTCTCCATGAAATTATTCTTATTCGAACCCATTCTTTTACTTTTTTTAACAGCCACATGAAGCCTCCACCCAAAAATTCCAAAAACCGAAACCAAGATAAGCCGGTGAATAAAGTGATTCCAATCATTAGAGAGGGAAATACAACTAATATGGTTCCTACTCTATTACAAATAGGCAGTAATGCTCCCACCACTACCATGCCGAGTATTCCCCCTTCATTAAAAGGAAGACGGTAAGGTAAGAAAGGCTGATAAATAACAGCTAACGCAGAGCTTGCTAATAATACTAATAAAAACCCCACAGAACGTAAAAGAATCAAGAACCATATTATTATGAGAGGTTCAGTCCTTTCTTCATGCCGGTTTCGGAAAAAAGCCCATCCAGAAAAAGTAAGCATGAAAGGAAAAAGATAAGCCAAGTATCCAAACATACATAAAAGAAAATCAGAAATCCACGCGCCTACCTCTCCCGTAATATTAACCACATTTTTAATCGCCACGCTATGCGACCAACTAGGGTCGGATGGGTGATAACTTATCAGAGCAAGAAGGAGGAAAATAGAAAAAGTGAGCACTAACATAAAACATCCTTCGCGCAAATGATGGTGCAAATACGTCCGCGAATTGCGCCTCATTTCCTTTTCTATTTTTTTCCGCTTTTTGCATGGCTTCATTGGAACTCTTTCATCTACATTACCCAATTTTAATCGTATTCATCATTAAAACGAACACTAGCACTGTCTTGCGATTGTGGTTAGTATTGGTGATTGTAGTTAGTATTCTAGTAGAATGTATTATAGCCTAGATAATTTTCTAATAAGTACCTAAATCAGATAAAACTATGAATAACCAACAACATCATTCTCTCATCATTTTAGGCTCAGGCCCAGCCGGTTATACCGCTGTGATATATGCAGCCCGTGCTAATCTAAAACCTGTCATGATCACCGGGGTTGAACAAGGTGGGCAATTGATGACTACCACAGATATTGATAATTGGCCAGGCGAAGCACCAGGGCTGCAAGGTCCGGAGCTTATAAAAAGAATGCAAGAGCATGCAGAACGTCTTGATAAAAAAATAATTTTTGACCATATTCATGAAGCAAATTTAAAAGTACGACCTTTTGTTCTCACAGGTTATGGTGCTACTTACACATGTGACGCTTTAATTATAGCTACAGGAGCTTCCGCCCGCTACTTAGGATTGCCTTCCGAAAAGGCCTATATGGGTAAAGGAGTTTCAGCGTGTGCCACCTGTGACGGCTTTTTTTATAAAGGAAAAAAAGTGGCTGTTGTAGGAGGTGGGAACACAGCTGTAGAAGAAGCTATCCATCTCTCCCGTATCGCTTCCCATGTGACGCTTATTCATCGTCGTGATAAATTACGTGCTGAAAAAATGCTCACTGCTCAATTAATGAAAAAAGTGAGAGGAGGAAATATCACCATTAAGTGGAACCACATAGTTGATGAAGTCCTCGGCAATAATCAAGGCATCACCAGTATTCGTCTTAAAAATATTCAAGACAAGAAATTCTATGAGCTCCGTATTGATGGTTTATTTATCGCGATTGGTTATGATCCCAATACAAAAATCTTTAAAAGCCAACTCGATATAGATGAGGCCGGCTACCTACGTGCTAAATCAGGCTTGGAAGGTAACGCAACTGCCACAAAGATTCCCGGGGTATTTGTCGCTGGGGATGTAACCGACCACGTGTATCGTCAAGCTATCACTGCTGCGGGGATGGGTTGCATGGCTGCGTTGGATGCAGAGCGCTATTTAGATAATTTATTTATATCATGAAGTCTCGCCCGCGGGCTTTCTGCCTTAATCACCAGATGGTATGACGCTTAAGGCTACACGACTTATTGTATTGACTTATTGCTACACCTCTAATAACTCAGTGCATTAAAAGTAATTCTAAGAAAACCCTTATTTATTAAGGGCGCCTCAAAATTATTTCAAACTACATCCGCCGAAACTGGCAAGCTAAAACTGTAAACTTTTTTTTAAAAACAATACACAAAAATTATACAAAATCAACGATGCGGTCGTGTGGAATTTTA
>JBGDGR010000016.1:0-5182 GCA_048491795.1 Coxiella endosymbiont of Haemaphysalis japonica | reverse complement strand
CTGTTGTTCGTAAAGTGGCATGTGGTACGGTTGAGATGCTACCATTTATTCAAGTAACGAATTTATCACGTACCATTCGTTGGCTTCAGGGACAAGGAATTTGGATTATTGGGACTGCAGCTGATGCAGATTTACATATTCAGGATATTAATTTAACTGGAGATTTAGCAATCGTCTTGGGCAGCGAAGACAAAGGGATGCGCCGTTTAACTAAGAAACACTGTGATTTTTTAGCACAAATTCCTCTGCAGGGCGGTATAGAAAATTTAAATGTTTCTGTGGCGTGCGGCATTTGTTTATACGAAGTAGAACGGCAACGAATGCTCATTAATAAGTTGTCGAACAGAAGATTTAGACAAAAATAATGGTAAATTGAAATCAAAATATTTTATGGCACAGGCAAGTCCTTGGAAATCTAAGAGCTGCCCAGGATTTTCGTGCCAATTTATGGTTGTATTGCTTAATCATGAACTTGACCCCATTTAAGAATGGAATGTGGACGTTAGTAAAATCCCTAATGCAAAACCTAAACCCCTCCCACGCAGCAAATACGGAAATCCACCTTCTTATATGGTTAATGGAAAACGTTATCGTGTTTTAAAATCTACGCGGGGGTATATACAACGTACCTAAAAACTGGCAGTTATACCAACTCTGACCAATCTATTTTGTTTAATGCTATTAGTAAAATGGGCGCCTTATACCGCTGATCAATTATTTACAACATTGGATCCTACTTTGCGACAAATTGATTTGGCGCAATTTTGGAAAGTAACTCTCGTATCATGCTATGCGCTTGGAGAAATATGACGGGCTGATCTATTACTATGCCTGTAACTCTCTTCACCAACTTCGTTGGATATGATTAGTGATGAAGCACAAAAGGTTTGGAAACTATTGAGATAGAAGATATTCCTTTATTAAGTAGTTACAACAAATTGATGTATAAGCGCATCTTCTGACAGGACAACAAAGGCTTGATTTATTAAATTAAGTAATGATTGAATTATCGGTGGATATCATTATTACCTGTGTGTCATCTTCGAGCGAAGCAAAGGGTAAATTGCATTCAAGCTTTCATAAGATGGACATTGTAAAGGCTGACACAGAGTAATCAACAGTGACATCTTTACTTGAGTTTATAGATACAGCGCAAGGGTTATAAAGCATTACTTTGGAATTTTGACAGTTAACGGAGAATTAGTTGATGAATATAGTAATTCTAGGCACTCAATGGGGAGATGAAGGTAAAGGTAAGATTGTCGATATGCTTACGGATAAAGTTGCAGCAGTTGTTCGTTTTCAGGGCGGCCATAATGCAGGGCATACCTTAATTATTGATGGTAAAAAGACAGTTTTGCGCTTAATTCCTTCTGGGATTCTATGGAAAGATGTGCTTTGTTTGATTGGGAATGGAGTGGTTGTGTCCCCAGCGGCATTAATGGAAGAAATCCAGGAACTAGAAGCTACAGGGATTCCAGTAATGGATAGGCTTAGAATTAGTTCTGCTTGTAATTTATTATTGCCTTATCATATTGCACTTGATAAGGCACGTGAAACTGCATTAGGCAACAAAGCTATCGGCACAACCGGTCGGGGAATTGGTCCGGCTTATGAAGATAAGGTGGCCCGTCGGGGCGTTCGTGCAATGGATTTGTTACATCCTGATGTCTTACTAGAAAAGATAAAAAAAGCCACTGCTTACTACAATTTCCAGTTGGAATATTATTTAGAAAAACCTCTCAATTATATTTGCATTTACGACCAAGTGATGGAAATCAGAGATAAAATAAGACCACTGATCGGAGATGTAACCGCTTTATTATGTCAATTACACCGAGAAAAAAAAAATATTATTTTTGAAGGGGCACAAGGTTCATTATTGGATGTTGATCTCGGAACTTACCCATATGTAACTTCTTCAAATACAACAGCAGGCGCGGCTGCTACAGGCAGCGGCTTTGGCCCCCTTTATTTTGATCAGGTACTAGGAATTACTAAAGCTTATATGACTCGAGTGGGCGCTGGACCTTTTCCCACGGAATTAAAGGATGGAGATGGGGTAAAAATGGCAAAGCGGGGAAATGAATTTGGCTCAGTGACTGGACGTCCTAGGCGTTGCGGTTGGTTTGATGTAATTAGCATGCGTCGATCCATTCAAGTAAATAGCCTAACAGGAATAGTATTAACAAAATTAGATGTATTAGATGAGTTTGAAATTATTCGTTTGTGTACAAGCTATCGCTGCAACGGGGAACTACTCAATGAATCACCATTTGATCAATCACTATTAGAAACTTGCAAACCTATTTATGAAGAAATACTTGGATGGAAATGTTCCACTTATGGGTTTACTAATTACAACCAAATGCCTAAGGAGGCACGTAATTATATTGTATGTATTGAGAAATTTCTGGGTGTCCCTGTTACTATAATTTCTACAGGTCCGGAGCGCAAGCATACCATTGTCCGCGAAAAAATTTTTCAACCTTTCATCTCCTACTAGAGGAGATGAATCAGAGAGGGAATTTTTTTGAAATTAATCTATTATTAATAAGTTAAGATAATAAATTAAGATAATGGTCGCCAAGCAGTGCTGCAAATAAAAGCATCAAGTACAAAATGCTGTATCGAAAAACGCGCATAGGTATCTTGGAATTATTGCTCACAAATAAATGGATTGCCAAATAAATAAAACCTAGGTTTAAGAGACAGGCACAGAAAAAATAGATCCATCCGGACATTCCAATAATGAAAGGCAACGAGCTAATTATAGAAAGCAACAGCGTATAAAATAAAATATTTAATTTTGTGCAGGGAATGCCATGGATGTTAGGTAGCATAGGAATATTTGCTTTAGCATAATCATCAATACGGTGAATGGCAAGTGCCCAGAAATGTGGGGGAGTCCACGTGAAAATAATTAGTAGAAGGATTAAGCTATGGAAATTGATGTGCCCTGTGACAGCTACCCATCCTAACAAAGGAGGAGCGGCACCTGCTAATCCACCAATAACAATATTTTGCGAAGTGATCTGTTTTAAATAGAGTGTATAAATACCCACGTAACCAATAAAGGCAATGAAGGTTAGAAGTGCCATGAATAAACTAATAAAACTTACCAAAATTACCATGGACAGAATACATAAAATGCCAGAAAAAATAATTGCATTTCGTCGACTGATTTTACCTTGCACGATAGGACGGCGGTTTGTTCGATGCATCAATTTATCAAGATGATGCTCTAAAAGCTCATTCAGTGCGGCTGCAGAAGAGGCGGCAAGCGCGATCCCCAAATTTCCCAACAATAAAATACGCCATGGCACGATACTAGAGCTTGCCAGGCACATGCCTACTAAGGCGGTTAAGATCATTAATAAAACAACACGTGGCTTACATAACCGAAGGTAATCTCGCCAAGTAGTGCTGGTTTGAACAAACGGAACTATTTCGGTACGTGTTTTCACTATAAGCTTATATTTTTCTCAGATGATTTATGATATCTTCTTAGTTTTTTCAATCGCTTTTCGATTCGGTTTCGTTTTAATGATGACAAATGGTCTAAAAAGATGATTCCATTTAAATGATCTAATTCATGCTGAATGCATTTCGCCATAAAGCCATCTGCTTCAAACTCCAGTAGATTTCCATAACGATTTTGTGCACGTACTCTAATTTTAGAAGCGCGAGTGACCTTTTCGTAAGTGCCTGCATCCACAGACATGCAACCTTCTTCTTCTGTATGCTTCCCCATGCGCTTAATAATTTTTGCGTTAACTAAACACAAAGGCTGATCTTTCTCAGGAGAGAAATCGATAACCGTGATGTGCTTGGGATTTTTTAAGTCCAGTTGTGTGGCAGCTAGGGCTGCGCAATTTTCGGTGTTGTAATGGGTTAAAAATATTTCGTCGATGATTTTTTGCAGCTCATTATCAAAAGTTTCAACCCTTTGCGCCACGATTTTTAATCGGGGATTGGGATACTGTAAAATTTTGAGCATTTTAACACCTTATGGCTCTGCCGAGGAGAGGACTTGAACCTCCATGGAGTTGCCCCCACAAGTACCTGAAACTTGCGTGTCTACCAATTCCACCACCTCGGCATTTGGTCTAAAACTCTATCTGTCAGGCTAAAAAATGTCAAATCAGTTAAAGAGCAAGAAGACATATTGCAGACTAATTAAACAGTCATTGGTTAGGCGCTCAAACTGGTTAGTCTAGAGTCCAGTCGATTTCTTCACGACCTATTTTACGTAATAATTCGTTGGCTTTGGAAAAGTGCTGGCAGCCGAAAAAGCCTTGATTTGCAGAGAATGGAGAAGGATGTGGGGCTTTTAAGATTCGGTGACGAATATTAGTGATCAAGCTGGATTTCTGTTGCGCATAAGCCCCCCATAAAAGAAACACAATCCCTTCGGGATGATCATTTAAACCAGCAATGATATGATCGGTAAAACGATGCCATCCAATATGGGCATGGGATTGGGGTTTACCTGCTTCAACGGTCAAAGATACATTTAACAATAAGATGCCTTGTTTAGCCCATTTTTCTAGACTTCCCTGAGAAGGAATAGGAACGTTCAAATCTGCACGCAATTCTTTGAAAATATTTTGGAGAGAAGGTGGAAAAGCGACACTGGGACACACAGAGAAAGCCAGTCCATGCGCTTGATTAAATCCGTGATAAGGATCTTGCCCCAATATAACTACTTTAACCGTTTCATAGGAGGTTAATTTTAATGCATTGAAAATATCCTTTTGAGGAGGATATATAACTTTTCTCGCTTTGCGTTCCTTTTCGACGAAATTCAAGATATCCTGAAAATAGGATTTTTGCTTTTCTTCTTCCAAAACAGTTTTCCAGGTAGTTGTTTCAGCCATAATTATCTCATCTGTTTAAGTTTAAATATTTTCATCTGTTGTTACTGTCTGAAGTTCTATACAATTTGCCGCCCCACTCTATAAGTGGAATTTTCATTTGATTCATTGCATTTATGTCAAAATAGAACAAGATTAGCTATCGATTCTTCATGATCTAAAGGAACAAACCATCTACCCGCTCCCTCAATAATAAACACATCGCTAGAAATTTCTAGAAACTAAAAACGATTTATTTATTTTTCTACCGATTAGCATAACCCAATTTTTCAGCTGCTGCATAGGATAAATCAATAATGCGATGA
>JBGDGR010000015.1:0-5874 GCA_048491795.1 Coxiella endosymbiont of Haemaphysalis japonica | reverse complement strand
GTAACTTTAAATGATGAGAGAAAACACACCTTTCTGCATCCACTCGTTTTCCGCTCTCAATTTATGAATAAGCCCTTGAGTTCCTAAATTAAAACCCGGCTATTTACTCGCTATTTATTTTTTTAGAAATTACAAGATATTCAACTACCAAAATTTGAATAGAACGAAGGCGACTAAACTTAATTAAAACGATCAGAAAGTGCTATGGACGAAATAAGCGCGAATTCCCCGCATTAAAGCAGAAGCAATGCGTTTCTGATAAACAGGGGTTAAAAGTTTCTGTTCTTCATAGAAATTAGAAACAAAACCCATCTCTACTAAAAGTGAGGGAATGTCTGGAGATTTTAACACCACGAAAGCCGCTTGTTCCACGTGAACATGATGCAAGAAGCCACCCACCTGGGATAACGCATGAATGATCTCCTGTCCAATGAGTAGACTAGCATGAATTGTAGCCGTCTGAGATAAATTGATTAAAACAGATTTAAGCAAATTATTTTTATCACTAAGATCCAGCCCGCCCATCAATTCTGATTCGTTTTCATACTTAGCTAACCATCGCGCAGCCTCACTGCTTGCCCCTCTTCGGGATAAAGCAAACACAGTTGCCCCATGTGCCTTAGAATTTTTATAAGTATCGGCATGGATAGCAATAAACATATCCGCTCGGTATTGCCGAGCGATAGCTAGCCGTTGGCGCAGCGTTAAATAATAATCTCCTTTTCGGGTTAAATAAGCTTTGAATCCAGGCTGGTGGTTAATGTCTTTTTGTAAATACGTTGAAATTTTTAACACAACATCTTTTTCATGAGTTCCTCCCAAGCCCGTTGCACCTGGATCGCCTCCCCCATGCCCTGGATCAATTACCACAATCACGTCATGTGATCGATGGTGCAATGAGGGAAATTGGATAGGAGATTGGACAAGCGAATGAACTTTCTTTTGTGAGCGTGTATTCTTATGTAAGTGTTTATTTTTGAAAGAACAAAGCGCGCTAGCAGAAAAATCGAAATCAATTATCCGCTGAGCATCCCCTCCAGGATGTTGAGGTTTTAACAAAAACGTTCTTACTTTGACGGAATGCTTTAAATCAAAAACGATCCGTAATTCATTATTTTTACGAACTGCATTACGAATTCTCTTAATAGGCGTATTTTTTAATAAAGATTGATCAAAAAACTTAATTGCATGGACGTTTGAAAAATCAAAAACCAAGCGGTTTGGGCGAGATAATTGAAAATAGTGATAATAAAGAGTTGGGCTAATTCGAAATACTAAACAACAACCCAGTCCTTGAGAATAAATATGTAGCACTGTGATTTCATTATTTCTGGAAAGCCCGCTCAAAGGTATAAGCAAAGTAATCACAATTAAAAGTAGCCAGTATTTTCGCATAGATTACCTTAACAATGCTTATACGTATTTAGCAAGGGCCTACAGAAGTAGATCATCGGCTAATAAAATTTAAATTAAGAAAAGATCAAGCACTAAAATAAACAATACGCTTTTTATCTTTGATATCAATTTTAATCCATACAGTAGGTGAAGGAAGAAATTTTTCAGATTTTTCAGGCCATTCTATCAAAAGAATAAAATTATCTTTTAAATAATCAGTTAAACCTAAATTCAAATAGTCTTTCGGTTCCACCAGCCGATATAAATCTAAATGAATGATCTCAATAGTTAATAATCTATAAATTTCTAACAAGGTATAACTAGGACTTTTAACAAAGCCTGTATACCCCAGTCCTCGTAAAAAACCGCGCACCAGGGTTGTTTTTCCAGAACCGAGCTCTCCTGATAGATAAATAACAGTTTCATTTGAGTAATAATTTGCTATTTTTTCACCTAGTGAAAGCATGGCTTTCTCAGTCGGAATAATTGTAGGAGTGCAAGGAATAATCAAAAAGTATTTACTTCCACAAAACTAGTGATTCACTAAAGCACGTAAATGAGGGAACAAGTCAGTAGCTAATAATCCTCGCTCCCCTCCCTCCTCTGCAGCACGATCTGCAGCTAGTGAGTGAATAAAGACTCCCCCTTGAGCAGCTGCTACTAAACTTAATCGCTGAGCTAATAAACCCCCAATGACGCCGCTCAGAATATCCCCCATACCACCACTAGCCATACCTGGATTCCCTCCGGAACAAACAGAGATCTCCTCTTCTCCTCCTTTGATTAAGGTACCGGCCCCTTTCAAAACTACAACACCTCGGTAACGCCGGGACAGTCTCCGAATCGCCTTGAATCGATCACTTTGAATTTCTTGACAAGATACATTCATTAATCGCGAAGCCTCACCGGGGTGAGGGGTTAATATCCAATCTTCCCGTTGAACAGGGCTTTCCGCCAATAAATTCAAACTATCAGCATCAAGTACCTTAGGAATTTTCGTAACCAATACTTTGTTTAATAAAGCTTTTGCCCAGTCCGATTTTCCTAACCCTGGACCAATCACTATTACTGTGGCCGACTTGAGAAGGCCCTCCAAGTCATTCACTTCAGCTACTTGATAACACATTAATTCGGGACGTGATCCACTTACAATCGGAACATGCTCGGGGCGAGTCGCAACGGTTACTAATCCGGCTCCTACTCGAGCAGCAGCTTCAGCCGCCATACGGACTGCTCCTCCCATCCCATAATCCCCTCCAATTACCAACACATGACCATGATTCCCTTTATGAACATCCCGTTCACGTCGGGGAGGCAGTAGAGGTCGTACTTGGGACCAATCCAATAACTTAGTATGCGTTTTTATCCGAGAGAATAAAAGATTAGGAAGATCTAACGAAGCTAATACAACTTCCCCGCAGTAAGCTGGAGCTCGAGCAGTATATAATCCTTGTTTTAATCCAATAAAGGTGATCGTTAAATCGGCTTTTACAGCCATTGCTTTTACTTCTCCCGTATCGACGTTGATACCCGAAGGAACATCGATAGCTAGCACGGATTGTTTAGCCTCATTAATTGCTGTGATAATTTCACTGTAGGGCGATTTAATTTCCCCTTGTAAACCACTTCCCAACAGTGCATCTACGATTAAATTCCCTTTAAAACTTGGGGGAATAGGAAAAGGCTGAATTGATAGTCCTTGTTTTTCACAAGCTTTAACTGCCTGAGCCGCAGGACCGCTATAGTCAGCAGGTGGAATTAGGGAATAAACAGTGACTTTAAAACCATGCTTATGCGCTAAACGAGCAACAACTAACCCATCACCACCATTATTTCCCTTTCCGCAACAAACTGTGATTTCTTTAATGGTTGACCAGCGCTTTATCAGGCTTTTAAAAGCAGCTTTCCCAGATCGAAGCATGAGCTCGTAGGCGCCGATGCCGGATTCAGCTGCTAATCGTTCCAACTCACGAATTTTCTGATTCTGATAGAGTGCTGCCATTCATACCTCAACATAAGGTATGCCTATTCTATACTAATTTTCCTCTTCAACCACAAAATCGATTTTACGCTCATCAAGATCTACTCGAGCTACAACCACTCGAAGCTGATCACCCAGACGGTAAATTCGGCCGCCACGCTTTCCTCGCAATAGATGATGGACAGGGTCATAATGATAGTAATCATTCTCCAACGCTGTTACATGAACCAAACCTTCAACATAAATTTTATCTAGTTCCACAAATACACCAAATCCAGTGACATCCATAATACGCCCATTAAACGTTTGTCCCACTTTATTGAGCATATATTCGCATTTCAGCCAATCTATCGCATCTCGGGTTGCTCGATCAGCTCGCCGTTCTGACATAGAGCAATGTTCACCTAAAATTGTCAACTTTTGTTCATCGTAAGGGAATTTCTTTAAGGATCTTTTTTGCAGCCGATAGTAAATCCCTCGATGAACAATTAAGTCTGGATAACGCCGAATAGGAGAGGTAAAATGGCAATAACGATCATAAGACAAACCGAAATGCCCAAAATTTTTTGGAGTATAAATAGCTTGGCGCAAGGATCGTAACATGACAGTTTGTAATAAGTATGCATCAGAACGTTTCTCAATTCGCAGTAATAATTTTGCGTAATCCATAGGCGTTGGTTGATCTCCCCCAGTCAACCGGAGTCCAAAAGCACGTAGAAATTTCCTAAAATCACGTAATTTTTGTTCATCCGGTCCTTTGTGAACTCGATATAGTGTGGGAATATTCCCTTCTTGTAAGAAACGCGAAGCCGACATGTTAGCAATTAACATACATTCTTCGATAATCCGATGTACTTCATTACGCACCACTGGAACAATCCGTTTAATTTTACCTTTCTGATCAAATTCAATCCGAGTCTCCGTTGTATCGAATCTAATAGCCCCTCGTTTTATACGTTGTTTTAACAATTTTTGATACAATGTATATAAACTTTTTATGTGGGATATCACTTCTTGATTTTTGGTTTTTTCACCACACAACATGGCTGCAACTTGGGTGTAAGTTAACTGAGCATGAGAATGAATAACTGCTCGATAAAATTGACAGTTTTTTATTTGCCCTTCCGAGGAAATAGACATTTCGCAAACGACGGCCAGTCGGTCCTGGTGGGGACGAAGCGAACAGAGATTGTTTGACAGCATTTCCGGCAACATAGGTATAACTTTTACCGGAAAATAAACAGAATTACCGCGCGTCTCAGCCTCTTGATCTAAGGCACTGCCTATTTTTACATAATGTGAAACATCAGCAATAGCTACATAAAGCACAAAACTATCTTTAACCAGTTTGCAATAAACAGCATCATCAAAATCTTTAGCGTCATCTCCATCAATAGTTACTAAAGCCAAATGGCGCAAATCATTTCGTCCTACTTTATCGTGTTCCAGTATCCCAACGGGTAATTGCTTTACTTCTCGAAGGACCTCCGCGGACCATTGATGAGGAAGCTCATAGGCACGGATAGCAAGTTCTACCTCCATACCTGGTGTTAAATGATCACCGAGAATTTCTATTACTCGCCCTAATGCTTGCCGTCGTTTGCTCGGTTGTGCTGTTATTTCAGCAACGACGAATTGACCTGGTTGAGCTTTACCTTGCTGTCCAGAAGGAATTAAAATGTCCTGCGTGATTAATTTGCTATCCGGGTCAACAAAAGCAACACCAGTTTCCTCAAAATAACGTCCTACAACTTGGTGAGTATTCCGCTCTAATACCTCAACGATAACACCCTCACGTCTTCGCTCTCCTCGAATAGTAAGACGAACTAAAACCACGTCATCGGTAAAGACGGTGCGCATTTCCAGAGCTGGTAAAAAAATATCTTCGGAACCGTTATCAGGAATTAAAAACCCAAAACCGTCTCGATGAGCTTGAACTCGCCCTCGAATTAGTTCCATTTCCTGGACTAAAGCATAACTGCCACGCCGATTTGTAATAAGTTGGGCATCCAGAATCATTGATAATAAGCGTCGGTGCAAGCCGTCTTTTTCTTCTGGTTTTTTCAACTCAAAAGCTGTTAGTAAATTTTTAAAACTAACCGGTCGATTGATTGCCTTTAAATATTGAGTAATAAGTTTCCTGCTAGGAACAGGATGCTCACATAGAGACGCATGCCGCTTATGGTAGGAATTTTTTTTTCGATAGGGTTTAACCACCGCTTCCCTTTTGATTAACTTTAGCGCGAGTTATAATAACTCACTTATACTATTATTGTAATTGCGGATAAGGAGAAAAGAAATGAACAAATCCTTTTGGGCAGCTCTTTTAATTAAAATAAGCCCTAAAAGATCAAAATACAACTAAGAGTAATTATCGGGATTAAAATAGAGACGACAATTACGCCAACCAAGCGGTTTCTCTTCTTTTTGTTATTTTGATAGCTTCCTTCCAATAAAATGTTCCTATGGTATTATTCCCACAACGGTTTCTAATCAAT
>JBGDGR010000014.1:0-15449 GCA_048491795.1 Coxiella endosymbiont of Haemaphysalis japonica | reverse complement strand
CAATTCCGTTGCCTACGAAAATTGAGCGTTATACTGTGTTAATTTCACCTCACGTGTAACGTTCGTTTTAGTAAACTATTTCGCATTCTTTCTTTTTCTGTAAAGATTGAAGACGCTAGAACTAGAAATAAAGGCCAGTAGCTCAATTGGCAGAGCAGCGGTCTCCAAAACCGCAGGTTGGGGGTTCGATTCCCTCCTGGCCTGTCAAAGGGAGACCCAGAAACAGCGAGTAAAAAGCCATGGTCCAACAACAAAATGCGGCACGAGACACTAAATCGCGGTTTGACGCTTTAAAGTGGCTTCTAATTGTTCTTTTGCTTGTAGGAGGAGTTATAGCTAATTTTTATTACAGTTATGTTGCCATGGCTATCCGCGCTGCTATTGGGATTGTTTTAGCTATTTCGGTATTAGTAATTGCTTCCCAAACCCAAAAAGGTTGGAAGGCTTGGAGTTTTGTAAAAGGATCTCGCACAGAGCTGCGTAAAGTCGTTTGGCCAACTCGTCAAGAGATTGTTCAGACTACTTCGGTGGTTGTGGTTATGGTCATAGTGATTGCGCTTATTCTTTGGGGCCTCGATAGCTTTTTTATGTGGGTTGTCGCATGGATGATTGAGTAAAGAGGATAATTGATGACTGGGGAAAAAAAACGCTGGTATATTCTTCATACTTATTCAGGTCATGAGAACTATATTGTTAAGAGGCTGAATGAGTATATTCAAAGAGAGGGGTTAGAAGATTATTTTGGTGAGATTATAGTGCCTACTGAAGAAGTGGTGGAAATGAGAGCAGGGCGTAAGCGTAAGAGTCAACGTAAATTTTTTCCGGGCTATCTCTTAGTACACATGATAATGAATGATAAAACGTTGCTTTTGGTTCGAAACATCCCAAAGGTATTACGTTTTATTGGAACTGAACGGCCAGCCCCTATTAGCGACGAGGAAGCAGCGAAAATTTTAAAACGCGTTGAAGAGGGCGAAATCAAGCCGAAGCCTAAAGTCCTCTTTGAACCAGGGGAAGTAGTTAGAATTATCGATGGACCATTCGCCGATTTCAATGGAATGGTGGAGGTTGTCAATTACGAGAAAAGCCGGTTGCGAGTGTCGGTTAGCATTTTTGGACGTTCTACGCCAGTGGAATTGGAATTTGGGCAAGTAGAAAAAAGTTAGGAATGTATAGTTGAATAAAATTATGCAACTTTGCATTTCAATGGAAAGTTGAAAAGGCACTAGTATCCAGGAGAAAACTATGGCGAAGAAAGTAAGTGGTTACATTCGTTTACAAGTTAAAGCAGGTGAAGCAAATCCAAGTCCACCGGTTGGGCCCGCTTTGGGACAGCACGGCATTAATATTATGGAGTTCTGTAAAGCATTTAATGTAGAAACTCAAAATGTCGAAAAGTGTTTACCTGTTCCTGTGGTCATTACGGTGTATGCTGATCGCAGCTTTTCGTTTGTTACTAAAACGCCCCCGGCTTCTGCTCTGTTGAAAAAACTTGTGTTGAAAGGAAAAAGCGGTAGTGCTCGACCCAAAAAAGAAATAGTCGGAAAGGTGGGGAGCGCCCAATTGGATGAGATTGCTAAAATGAAAACACCGGACCTTACCGCAGCGGATCTTGAGGCTGCCGTCCGTACTATTTCTGGAACTGCGCGTAGCATGGGTATTGATGTAGAGGAAGGGATAGAATAATGCCAAAACTTACAAAAAGACAAAAGTTAGCGGCAGAAAAGGTGCAACCTGGAAAGGTTTATCCCTTAACTGAAGCTCTTAAATTAGTTAAAGCTTGCGTAACTGCCAAATTTAAAGAAAGCATTGACGTTGCCATTAATCTCGGCATTGATTCGCATAAATCTGGTCAAGCAGTCCGGGGGGCCATAATATTTCCTCATGGTACTGGACGAAGCGTAAGGGTAGCCGTCTTCGCTCAAGACGATAAGGCGCATAAAGCTAAAGAAGCTAATGCTGACATCGTTGGAATGGATGATTTGGCTGAACGGGTTCAATCCGGGGATATTGATTTCGATGTGGTAATAGCTACCCCAGAGGCGATGCGGTTAGTTGGGAAATTAGGTCAAGTTTTAGGTCCGCGTGGCTTAATGCCTAATCCTAAAGATGGGACTGTGACTTCTGATGTGGTAACCGCAGTTAACAACGCTAAACGCGGGCAAGTTCGCTATCGTACTGATAAAAATGGTATTATTCACTGCACTATTGGGAAGGTCGATTTTGGAGTGAAAGCGTTAGAAGAAAATTTATCGGCTTTGTTAGCTGATGTTAAAAAAACAAAATCTAGCACTGCTGCTAAGGTGACCTATTTGAAGAAATTAACCTTATCTAGCACGATGGGGCCAGGGGTGATCGTAAACTCGGACGAGATAGAATAATTCTTCATCGTTCTCTCTAACAAGGGAGAAAGAAGAAGGCTAATTTCCCTAATATAGAGAATGAGAGTTAAATGAGGGGAATGACAGATTTTGAAATAAACAATTTATTTTGTATCTAATTATCAAAGACTATGAGTGCTAATGCCTAAAATTTAAGCACCATTTTAAGTTGCCAGCACAAGGCAGACGGTGGCTACCTCAAAGTTGTCACGATAGGGTAGGATGTTTTTTATTAACTGGAGAAGAGATAGTGGCTTTAAACCTCGAACAGAAGAAGGCGATTGTCACGGAATTATTAGACATCGCCCATCAAGCAATCTCGGTAGTGGCTGTAGATTATCGTGGAGTGACCGTCTCGAAAATGTCGGAATTACGAAAAATGGCTCGTAACGCTGGGGTAACCGTACGGGTATACCGTAACACTCTCGCGCGCCGTGCATTTAAAGAGACCCCCTATGCCTGTCTCGATAAAGTATTGACTGGACCTATTGTGTTGTTTTTTTCACAAGTGGAACTGGGCGCTGCCGCTCGTTTGATTGAAAAATTCATTAAAGAGCACGAACGACTGAAAGTAAAAGCATTGGTCTTGGAAGGAGAGTTACTGCCTGGAGATAAATTAAAAGTTGTTGCCCAACTCTCTTCACGTGAAGAAGCTTTAAGTCAATTAGCGGCTGTTTTGTTAGCCCCGGTGATCAAATTTGTTCGTGTGCTTAACGAACCTATGGCCCAGGTCGCTCGCGTAATGTCTACGATTCACGATCAAAAGAAAGTGGCGTTAAATTAATTGAACTTTTTGGAGTAAATAATAATGGCTCAAATGACGAAAAAAGATATTTTAGAAGCAGTGTCCAATATGAGTGTGATGGATGTGGTCGATTTAGTAAAAATGATGGAAGAAAAATTTGGTGTTTCAGCTAAAGCGGCGGTAGCCTTTACAGGGCCCATTACGGCTGGAGGAGAGGGAGTTGTAATAGAAGAAAAAACCAAATTTAATATAAAAATGACCAGTTTTGGTGATAAGAAAATTGGGGTCATTAAAGCAATTCGTAGCATTACCGGACTTGGTTTAAAAGAAGCTAAGGATCTCGTTGAATCTGTCCCAAGCGTTGTTAAGGAAGGTGTTAATAAAGAAGAATCTGAAAAAATTAAGAAAGAACTTGAAGAGGCAGGTGCTAAAGTCGAGCTTGAATAATTGGTTGATGAACGTTAATCAAAGGCATCGTATCCCATTCATGTCGTCTTTGCGCAAGTAAAGATCCAAAGAAACGGAAGTGTGTTTATTTTAGATGATCTGAGTTCTCGTTCGGCAAACGTAGCGTAAAAAAACTGGTAACGACTTAAAAATGAGGTGTGTTCATGGCGCAAGCGAGTGTTATTAGAAGCAGAAATTTGGCCGTGATTTCTTATGCTGAGAAGAAGCGCGCGCGCGTCAACTTAGGAAAGCGCGAAGTTGAGGTATTAAAAACACCTTACTTATTAGAAATGCAAATAGAATCTTATCGTGCTTTTTTACAAAAGGATGTTACGCACGAACACCGAAAAAATACGGGTTTGCATGCTGCGTTTAAGTCTGTGTTCCCTATTTCCAGTTATTCCCATCATGCAGAATTAGAGTATGTCGGCTATAGTTTAGGTGAAGAGCCGATCTTTAATGTGGAAGAGTGTAAGTTGCGAGGCTTAACTTATGCCGCTCCTCTAAAGGTGAGCATGCGTTTGGTAATTTATGAAAAGGATACGCCCGCAGGTAAAAAAGCTATCAAGGATGTCAAAGAGCAGGAAGTTTACATGGGTGAAATTCCGTTAATGACAGACACGGGGAGCCTCGTAATTAATGGAACTGAACGAGTAGTTGTTTCTCAATTACATCGATCTCCTGGGGTTTTCTTTGAACATGATAAAGGAAAGACGCATTCTTCCGGGAAATTATTATATTCGGCTCGAATTATCCCTTATCGTGGTTCGTGGTTGGATTTTGAGTTTGATCCTAAAGACTTCTTATTTGTTCGGATTGATCGACGTCGTAAGTTACCAGCGACGGTTATTTTAAGAGGGTTAGGTTATGATGCCGAGCGAATCCTCAATATGTTTTATGAGAGAAATACTTTTCGTCTCAATAAAGAAAATATCACCTTAGAATTAGTGCCCCGGCGGTTGCGTGGTGAATTAGCAGCAGTGACTATAAAAGATAAAGATAAGAAGATGATTGTTGAATTTAATCGTCGAATTTCAGCACGGCATATTCGTTTGATTGAAAAAGCTGAAATTAGTGAACTTGAATTGCCTGATGAATATTTATACGGCAAAGTCATTGGTAAAGCTATCGTTGACAAAGAAACAGGAGAAGTGATTGCTCAGGCCAACGAAATCATTACAGCAGATTTATTAAAAAAATTACGAGCTCAAAATATTTCTTCATTACATACGCTATATATCAATGAGATTGAATGTGGGGCTTATATTTCTGAAACCCTGAGGTTAGATAATACTAATAACCAATTGGAAGCTTTAGTAGAAATTTATCGCATTATGCGTCCGGGCGAACCGCCAACCAAAGAAGCTGCTGAGGGCTTATTCGAGAATTTATTTTTCTCACCAGAGCGTTATGATTTATCCGCCGTGGGTCGCATGAAATTCAATCGTCGAGTCGGACGAAAAAAATTAACGGGATTAGGGGTTTTATCTAAAGAAGATGTAGTGGATGCCTTGCGTGTCCTTGTCGATATTCGAGATGGTAAAGGAGACGTGGATGACATTGATCATTTAGGAAATCGTCGCATACGTAGCGTGGGGGAAATGGCGGAAAACCAATTTCGAGTCGGATTGGTTCGTGTCGAGCGGGCTGTAAAGGATAGATTAGGCTTAGCTGATATCGAAAACTTAATGCCTCAAGATTTGGTAAATGCAAAACCTGTATCAGCAGCCATGAGGGAATTTTTTGGTTCAAGCCAATTATCGCAGTTTATGGATCAAAATAATCCATTATCTGAGGTAACCCATAAACGTCGGGTGTCTGCTTTAGGTCCAGGTGGACTAACGCGTGAACGGGCGGGTTTCGAAGTGCGAGATGTGCACCCCACTCATTATGGACGAGTTTGTCCTATTGAGACTCCAGAAGGGCCTAACATTGGTTTAATTAATTCATTGGCGGTATTTGCGCGAGCAAATAAATATGGCTTTTTAGAAACACCTTATCGAAAAGTGGTTGATGGAATGGTTACCGATGAAACGGAATATTTATCAGCTATCGAAGAAGGTGATTATTATATTGCACAAGCGAATACTAATGTCGATGAAAGTGGCCGTATGATGGATGAATTAATTTCATGTCGTCATAAAGGTGAATTTACCCTAACTACACCGGATAAGGTGAATTATGTGGATGTTTCGCCGCGACAGATCGTGTCTGTGGCTGCTGCCTTGATTCCTTTCCTGGAACATGACGACGCTAACCGGGCGTTGATGGGTTCTAACATGCAGCGTCAGGCAGTACCTACAATTCGACCTGAAACACCTTTGGTAGGCACTGGAATGGAACGCACTGTGGCCGTGGATTCTGGAGTAGCGGTGATTGCTAAACGCAGTGGTATTGTGGATTACGTTGATGCTTCACGTATCGTAATTCGAGTAGATTTAGAGAAAGCGGATGAGGACGATATTGGTGTCGATATTTACAATTTGACTAAATTTACTCGCTCTAATCAAAACACTTGCATTAATCAATACCCAATCGTGGAAGTCGGAGATCGTATACAAAAAGGAGATGTGTTGGCTGATGGCCCTTCTACAGATATTGGTGAGCTGGCATTAGGACAAAATCTACTAGTAGCTTTCATGCCTTGGAATGGTTATAATTTTGAAGATTCCATTCTGATTTCCGAGCGATTAGTGGAGGAGGATCGGTTTACAACGATTCATATCCAAGAATTCACTTGTATTGCTCGCGATACTAAATTAGGTTCAGAAGAAATTACAGCTGATATTCCGAATATTGGGGAGGGGGCATTAGCAAAATTGGATGAATCTGGAATTGTTTATATTGGAGCTGAAGTAGGTCCAGGGGACATTCTGGTTGGAAAGGTGACGCCTAAAGGCGAGACCCAACTTACACCAGAAGAAAAATTGCTGCGGGCGATTTTCGGTGAGAAAGCATCAGACGTAAAAGACACTTCTTTACGAGTTATCCCTGGAATTACGGGGACCGTTATTGACGTTCGCATTTTTACTCGCGAGGGGGTTCAAAAAGACGAGCGTGCCTTAGAGATCGAAAAATCTGAGCTCGCTAAGGCGGAAAAAGATTTGAATGATCAACTCCGTGTTCGAGAAGATCTTTTATTTGAAAACTTGGAAAATCTTCTCATCAATCAGATGGAAGTTGGTGGGCTCCTTAAGTTAGTGAAAGGCACAAAAATTAGCAAAGCTTACCTAGCAGAATTGCCTCGGCAGAAGTGGTTTGAGATTCGATTGCATGATGACGATGCAATGAAACGTCTTAAGGCTGCCCATGAACATTATGAGGAACTGCATAAAGCACGCGACGAGAAATTCCAAGACTTCCGTCAGAAATTGACTCAAGGGGGTGATTTAGCGCCAGGCGTTATTAAGATAGTGAAGGTTTACTTAGCAGTTAAACGCCGTATTCAACCTGGCGATAAAATCGCAGGACGCCATGGAAATAAAGGAGTTATCTCTACCATCGTTCCGTTCGAAGACATGCCTTATTTAGAAGATGGTACGCCGGTAGATATTGTGCTTAATCCCCTAGGAGTTCCTTCTAGAATGAATATTGGTCAAGTACTTGAAACCCATTTAGGATGGGCTGCAAAAGACTTAGGGATTAAAATTGGCGAATTGATCGATCAAGGCGCTGATGCAACACAATTGCGCAAAATCCTCAAGCCCATTTATGACTTAAGCAAGACGCAGAAATTTAATCTAGAAGCTTTAGATGACGAAGAAGTTAAAGTCTTGGCTAAGAATTTGCGAAAAGGCGTTCCTATATCATCACCTGTATTTGATGGAGCTACAGAAGAAGAAATAAAGCATTTATTAAAAATGGCGAACCTTCCTACCTCTGGACAAACTCATCTGTACGATGGGCGAACTGGAAAAAGGTTTAATCGACCGGTCACTGTTGGTTATATGTATATGTTGAAGCTTAATCACTTAGTGGATGACAAGATGCATGCCCGTTCTACAGGTTCTTATAGCCTTGTAACCCAACAACCCTTGGGTGGTAAAGCCCAATTTGGTGGACAGCGATTTGGAGAAATGGAGGTTTGGGCATTGGAAGCTTATGGGGCAGCTTACACCCTGCAGGAAATACTGACAGTGAAGTCTGATGATGTTACTGGTCGTACTCGTATGTATAAAAATATTGTCGATGGTGATCACCGAATGGATGCTGGTATGCCAGAATCCTTTAACGTTCTAATAAAAGAAATCCGTTCGTTAGCTATCGCTATTAATTTAGAAAATGATTAGTGTTAATCCGGAGAATTGTCTTGAGAGATCTATTAAAACAGCTAAAAAGTGAAAAATACGCAGCTGAATTCGATGCGCTGCGTATCAAGTTAGCATCTCCAGAAGAGGTTCGCTCGTGGTCGTATGGCGAGGTAAAAAAACCAGAAACAATTAATTATCGAACTTTCAAGCCCGAACGTGATGGTTTATTCTGTGCGAAAATTTTCGGTCCCATTAAAGACTATGAATGCTTGTGCGGAAAATATAAACGCCTCAAACATCGTGGTGTGATCTGTGAAAAATGTGGGGTGGAGGTTACTTTGGCCAAAGTACGACGGGATCGTATGGGCCACATCGAACTCGCTTCGCCCGTGGCTCATATTTGGTATCTCAAGTCGTTACCTTCTCGTATTGGTTTGCTGCTCGATATGACTCTGCGTGATATTGAACGCATTCTTTACTTTGAAGCCTATGTAGTGGTAGACCCAGGGATGACGGAATTGGAGCGGTGCCAGTTACTTTCAGAAGAAGCTTATCTCGATGCACTAGAAGAATACGGTGACGAATTTAGGGCACTTATGGGCGCAGAAGCCATTCAACAGTTGTTGTGTGATATTGATGTTGCTACAGAAGTTGAAGCTTTGCGTATAGAAATGCAGACTACTACTTCCGAAACGAAAATGAAGAAGCTTACTAAGCGCCTTAAAGTCTTGAGTGCATTTTTTGAATCTGAGAATAAACCAGAGTGGATGATATTAACCGTATTGCCTGTTTTGCCACCGGATTTACGACCTTTAGTTCCTTTGGATGGCGGACGCTTTGCTACCTCTGATTTAAATGATCTTTATCGTCGGGTAATTAATCGAAATAATCGATTAAAGCGTCTATTGGATCTTAATGCGCCTGATATCATCGTGCGTAATGAAAAACGGATGCTTCAAGAAGCTATAGATGCCTTGCTAGATAACGGTCGTCGTGGGCGAGCTATTTTAGGTTCTAATCGTCGACCTTTAAAATCCTTGGCAGACATGATTAAGGGTAAATCTGGACGTTTTCGTCAAAATCTGCTTGGTAAGCGTGTTGATTATTCAGGCCGTTCCGTTATTGTGGTAGGACCGACTCTGAAACTCCATCAAGCAGGTTTGCCAAAGAAAATGGCGTTGGAATTATTCAAACCCTTTATCTTTAGTAAATTACAACGGCGGGGTTTAGCAACCACCATCAAAGCGGCTAAAAAAATGGTGGAAAATGAAGTTCCGGAAGTCTGGGATATCCTTGAAGAAGTTATCCGAGAATATCCTGTTTTGTTGAACCGAGCGCCAACATTGCATCGTTTGGGTATACAAGCATTCGAGCCAGTATTGGTAGAAGGGAAAGCGATTCAATTGCATCCACTTGTTTGTACGGCTTATAATGCAGACTTTGACGGAGATCAGATGGCTGTGCACGTGCCGCTCACCTTAGAGTCGCAATTAGAAGCACGTTCGTTAATGATGTCTACCAATAATGTCCTGCATCCCGCAAACGGTGAACCAATTATTGTCCCTACCCATGATGTGGTATTAGGTCTTTATTACGTCACTCGGGATCGCGTGAATGTAAAAGGCGAGGGAATGAAGTTTGCGGATGTGGAGGAAGTAGTTCGTGCTTACGAAAATGGGCAAGTGGATTTACACGCGCGCGTGAGTGTTCGAATTAAAGAAAGTATTTTGGATGAAGCAGGCAATATGGAAGAGAGTGAGCGCTTGGTTAATACCGCTGTAGGACGAACTTTGTTATGGCAGATTGTTCCAAATGGATTAAGTTTTGCATTAATTGATCAACCAATGACTAAAAAAGCGGTAACTAAATTACTGGATATTTGCTATCGGAGTTTGGGTCTCAAAACTACTGTCATTTTTGCGGATAATTTAATGTACATGGGCTTCCGATATGCGACTTATTCAGGGATTTCCATCGGTGTGAATGATCTTGTCGTTCCTGACGAAAAAGAAGCTATTATTTCTAGGGCCGAGGAGGAAGTACAAGAAATTAAAAAGCAATATGCTTCTGGATTAGTGACTTACGGTGAACATCGGAACAAAGTGATTGATATCTGGTCACGGACTAATGATCAAGTCGCTAAAGCGATGATGGAAAAAATCGCTATGGAAAAAGTAAAAGATGCTCAAGGCGAAGAAGTAACACAGAGCTCGTTTAATTCTATTTATATGATGTCCGATTCCGGTGCGCGGGGTTCTGCCGCGCAAATCCGTCAGTTAGCGGGGATGCGAGGTTTAATGGCGAGACCGGACGGTACTATTATCGAAACACCTATCACAGCTAATTTTCGTGAAGGGTTAAATGTTTTACAGTACTTCATTTCTACTCATGGTGCCCGTAAAGGTCTAGCCGATACAGCCTTAAAGACAGCTAACTCGGGATATTTGACTCGACGACTCGTTGACGTCGCGCAAGATTTGGTTATTACAGAATACAATTGTGGGACCGATCAAGGAATTGAGATGATGCCACACATCGAAGGTGGTGATGTTGTTGAACCTCTCCGAGAACGCGTTTTAGGGCGAGTTTTAGCGAAATCAGTGATTGATCCCAAATCGAAAAAAGAGTTGATGGCTGAAGGTACTCTTCTGGATGAAAAACTGGTTAGTGTCTTAGAAAAACACAGTATGGATCGGGTTATGGTTCGCTCTGCGATTACATGTAAAACGACTTATGGTATTTGTTCGATGTGCTATGGACGTGATCTTGCTCGCGGACATATGGTAAATGTAGGGGAAGCCATTGGTGTGGTGGCTGCTCAGTCGATTGGTGAGCCGGGAACTCAGTTAACCATGCGGACATTTCACATTGGGGGCGCTGCTTCCCGAGCGACTGCTGCTAACAGTATTGAAGTGAAGTCTTCTGGAAAAATTAAGCTGCGTAACTTAAAAACGGTTGAACAGGCTAACGGCAATTTAGTGGCGGTCTCACGTTCTGGAGAATTAGTTGTCCAAGATCCTCAAGGCGGGGAGCGTGAACATTATAAAGTTCCTTATGGTGCGACGATTAGTATACGAGATGGCGATTGTGTAGAATCTGGACAAATAGTGGCGCAGTGGGACCCACACACCCATCCTATTATAACTGAAGTAGCAGGTACTTTGCGCTTTATTGATTTGGTGGATAGTGTGACTATGAATCGGCAAACAGATGAGTTGACAGGTCTTAGCAGTATCGTAGTGACTTCGACTAAACAACGTAGCGCTGGCGGTAAAGAGCTGCGTCCCATGGTTAAGCTTATGGACGAAAATGATAATGACCTCTTTTTGCCAGGCGGCAAGGTTCCTGCACATTATTTCTTGCCGGAAGGGACTATTCTTACCAAAGAAGATGGTTCTATGGTAAGAATTGGGGATGTGCTTGCGCGTATTCCTCAAGAAACTTCAAAAACCCGAGATATTACAGGGGGATTACCACGAGTGGCTGATCTTTTCGAAGCTCGTCGACCAAAAGATGCCGCTATTTTAGCCGAAATTTCTGGTGTGGTGAGTTTTGGTAAGGATACCAAAGATAAAGGGCGTTTAATTATTACTGCTCTAGATGGCACTACCCATGAAGAACTTATTCCAAAATGGCGTTACGTAAGTGTTTTTGAAGGAGAGACAGTAGAAAAAGGTGAAGTGATTGCAGATGGTCCGCCAGATCCCCACGATATATTGCGCTTGTTGGGGATGAATGCGCTTGCGAACTATATCGTTAATGAAGTACAGGAAGTATATCGATTGCAAGGAGTAAAAATTAACGACAAGCACATTGAAGTGATCGTTCGTCAGATGTTGCGTAAGGTTAAGGTTGTCGATCCGGGTGAGACAGAATTCCTCCAAGATGAACAGGTGGAACGACCTCGTGTGCGAGAGGAAAATGAAAAAATTGTTCAAAAGGATGGTCGTATGGCGACAGTGGAGCCCATGCTGCTGGGAGTTACAAAGGCCTCTTTAGCTACCGAGTCTTTCATTTCAGCTGCATCTTTCCAAGAAACGACTCGCGTTTTGACAGCTGCTTCTGTAGGTGGTAAACGCGACGATCTTCGAGGTCTTAAAGAGAATGTAATTGTTGGACGTTTAATCCCCGCTGGAACCGGATTTAGTTACCATCAAGAACGTCGGCGTAAAGAAGGAAACGGAATGGAAGGAGGATGGGGAGCTAAGGATGAAAAAAGTGTGACTGCTACCGAAGCTGAACAAGCTTTGAGTGCAGCATTTAAATCCGATGGAGCAGAAGTAGAACAAAAGTGCGACTAAACTTTTAGTTATCTCATCATCCTAGTGTTATGGACGATGGTAGTTAAGAAGGAAAGAAAATCGTGCAATACCTCCTCAGTATGAACGAAATTATGCGAGAAAGCTAATTTAGCTTGACAGAGCTCATTTCATTTATTTAGAATCCCCGCTCTGCGTTATAGATTAACGTCAAAGGTTTTTTTCCTGAAGAGAGAGTTTATGGCTAGAATTAACCAGTTAGTGAGAAAACCGCGTCGCGCGAAAATAAAGAAAAGCGACGTTCCGGCATTGGAAGGCTGCCCACAAAAACGGGGCGTGTGTACACGAGTATATACAACTACTCCTAAAAAGCCTAATTCAGCCTTACGAAAAGTGGCGCGGGTGCGGATCACTAATGGTGCGGAAGTCACCACTTATATCGGTGGTGAAGGCCATAATTTACAAGAGCATTCCATGGTGTTGATCCGGGGTGGCCGTGTGAAGGACTTGCCTGGTGTACGCTATCACATTGTGCGTGGAAGTTTAGATACAGCGGGTGTTTCAGGACGGCGTCGTGGCCGTTCTAAATATGGTGAAAAGAAACCAAAAGAATAAGTGTGGAGAGGTGTTAGATGGCACGAAGAAAAGCGGTACCCAAACGGGAGATTTTACCAGACCCTCTTTTTCGCAGTAAGCTTTTATCTAAGTTCATAAATACTGTTATGCGGAATGGTAAAAAATCAGTAGCAGAGAGTATTGTTTATGGGTCCCTCGATGTGATAGTAAAGCGGGTGCGTAGCAAAGGGTATAATAAGGAAGAAGTAGACGACAGGGGTGGCAGTAATGGCGAAGGTCTGAAAAGAAATATCCGTCTTGATGAGAAAACTCGTTTTATGGCTTTGGACACATTTAAAGAAGCTTTAAGTAATGTAATGCCTAGTGTGGAAGTAAAATCGCGTCGAGTAGGTGGATCCACTTATCAGGTGCCTGTAGAAATACGAGCGGTGCGACGCCAAGCTTTAGCTATGCGTTGGCTGACTGAGTATGCAAATAAGCGAAATGAGAAAACGATGATTTTACGCTTGGCTAATGAGATTTTAGATGCGGTAGGAAATCGTGGTGGAGCGATGAAGAAAAAAGAAGATGTTCATCGGATGGCTAAAGCGAACCAAGCGTTTGCACATTATCGGTGGTAAGAGAAAGCACAATGGCAAAGGCTAGAGAAATTTCATTAGAACGTATCCGTAATATAGGTATTATGGCGCATATTGATGCGGGAAAAACTACAACGACTGAGCGCATTCTGTACTATACAGGTGTTTCCCATAAAATGGGTGAAGTTCATGAAGGTAGCGCTATAATGGATTGGATGGAACAGGAACAAGAGCGAGGTATTACCATTACTTCTGCAGCCACCACCTGTTTTTGGATGGGTATGGATCAGAAATGTCCAAAACACCGGATTAACATTATTGATACGCCTGGGCACGTGGATTTTACAATTGAAGTTGAACGTTCCTTACGGGTGCTTGATGGAGCGGTTGCTGTTTTCTGTTCTGTAGGAGGGGTGGAGCCTCAAAGCGAAACTGTCTGGAATCAGGCTAATCGCTACAGTGTTCCGCGCTTAGGCTTTGTAAACAAGATGGATCGTACAGGGGCAAATTTTTTCCGAGTGGTACAGCAAGTGAAAGAGCGTCTGAAGTCCAATCCAGTACCTGTTCAGCTTCCTATTGGCGTAGAAGAAAATTTTCAAGGTGTCATCGATCTAGTCCGAATGAAAGCTATCTATTGGAATGAAGCAGATAAGGGCCGCACTTATGAATTAGCAGATATCCCAGAACAAATGAAAGCCGCAGCTCAAGAATGGCATGAAAAAATGGTGGAAGCTGCGAGCGAGTCTTCTGAAAGGTTGATGGAAAAATATTTAGAAAATGGGGACCTTTCCGAGCAGGAAATTCGAGAAGGGTTGCGTCGGCGTGCCCTGGCCAATGAAATTGTGCCGATGTTATGTGGAAGTGCCTTTAAGAATAAGGGGGTGCAAGCTCTGTTGGATGCTGTAATTGATTACCTACCTGCGCCCACTGATGTGCCTGCCATCCGGGGTGAGGAAGAAAATGGTTTGGAGGGGTCTCGTGCAGCTTTTGATAATGTACCATTTTCAGCGTTAGCTTTTAAAATTGCCTCCGATCCTTTCGTTGGAACCCTAACTTTCTTCCGAGTTTATTCTGGTATATTAAAATCTGGTGACTCGGTTTATAACCCCGTCAAGCGCAAAAAAGAACGTATTGGGCGTCTCTTGCAAATGCACTCCAACTCTCGCGAAGAAATTAAGGAAGTGCATGCTGGTGATATTGCTGCCGCAGTGGGCCTAAAAAATGTTACCACTGGCGATACACTTTGTGATCAGAAGCGAATTATTACACTTGAAAAAATTACATTTCCAGAACCCGTGATTTCCGTAGCTATCGAACCTAAGACTAAGGCAGATCAAGAAAAAATGGGAGTAGCTTTAGGAAAGCTGGCTCAAGAAGATCCATCATTTCATGTGCATACCGATGAGGAATCGGGGCAGACCATTATTGAAGGAATGGGTGAGCTACATTTAGAAATTATTGTAGACCGGATGCAGCGGGAATTTAATGTTGCTGCTAATGTCGGAAAACCTCGCGTGGCTTATCGGGAAACTATTCGAAAAACTGTAGAAGAAGAAGGAAAATACATTCGTCAAACGGGCGGCCGAGGGCAATACGGACATGTATGGCTTCGAATTGAGCCTAGAAAGGCAAGTTCTGGTTTCGAATTTGTGAATAAAATTGTTGGTGGTGTAGTACCTAAGGAATATGTCTCAGCCGTAGAAAAAGGTGTGCGTGAGCAGATGGAAAATGGTGTTATTGCTGGTTATCCCGTGGTAGATGTTAAAGTAACCATTTTTGATGGGTCTTATCACGATGTTGACTCCAGTGAAATGGCGTTTAAAATCGCTGGTTCAATGTGTTTTAAAAAAGGAGCTGCCAAGGCAAGTCCTGTATTACTTGAGCCTATTATGAAAGTAGGAGTTATTACTCCAGAAGAATATATGGGTGATGTCGTCGGTGACCTTAATCGGCGTCGAGGTATGATTCAAGGTATGGATGAAAGTCCCGCTGGTAAAATCGTTGATGTTGAAGTGCCACTAGCGGAGATGTTTGGGTACGCGACTGATCTCCGTTCGCTAAGCCAAGGGCGCGCAACTTATACGATGGAATTTTTAAAATATGCCGAAGCGCCAAAAAATATCGCTGAAGCAATTATCAAACAACAGAGTTAACTAGAAGAGGTTGTTTTTATGTCTAAGGAAAAATTTGTAAGAGAGAAGCCTCATTTAAAC
>JBGDGR010000013.1:0-17341 GCA_048491795.1 Coxiella endosymbiont of Haemaphysalis japonica | reverse complement strand
TCCAGCTAGCAGCTCTTCTTAAACATTTGATTGCTTTAAGCAGAGCGGATAGTGGGTCGTATAGGATTTGAACCTATGACCAACGGATTAAAAGTCCGCTGCTCTACCAGCTGAGCTAACGACCCACAAACCCCTAAGACCACAACTGTCGGGTAGTGTTCAAAAAACCACAACGAACATAACAGCTGGCCAATCTAATGATAACGATTTTTTATAAAATAACAAGTCGTCATATTAAGCGTTTAGCCCCATCGAATGATGCTATTGTCCATTTGTACGACTATCGAACGTACTGAAGTTGAGCTAATGAAAATATGGTGGGCTAACCCCAGAAGTTTTTTGTTAATCAGCTCCTTATTACTGATGTATTAAGTTCTCGGAGATAAAAATTAAATTCGAGTGAAAGTTATTATTTCCACCTCACGACATAGCTATTCAGTTAAAGCCATCCCCACCAGAGAGGGAATTAAAATACATGAAAAGAGCTCTTCAGAAACCTCTGATTAAAAATGAGGGTATTGAAGCGCAAGAATTGATAAAAAGTCAGGATGGTCGCGGCGTAAATAGAATCGCTATTATCAATAAAAGGGCTGCCATAAAAATGGCACTGTCGGCAGCATTGAAGGTAGCATAGTGCCAATTCTTAATATGGAAATCAATAAAATCAATTACATACCCTAAGCGAACGCGATCGATAAAATTGCCCAATGCCCCCCCAACGATCAATGAAAGCCCAATAGACCCCCATTTATCAGAGCGCTGTATTCGGCCTAGCCATACTGTAAGAAATATGCTAACGACCAATGAAATTAAGGCGAAAAAATAGACCTGCCAACCCCCTTCGGTATTTAAAAAGCTAAAGGCGGCGCCAGTATTACAACTCAATGTTAAATTTAACCAAGGAAAAATTTTAATTGGGTGAGCGAATACCAAATGATGGACCGCTAAATATTTTGTCCATTGATCCACCATAATAATAAAAAAACTCAACCATAACCAGGGTAACGCCTTCTTTTCCGTTGCTTTCACTTTCTTAACTCGCTACTCATTATTTTTTCAGTTGAAAATTCTGCATCAACGAAACTAATGTTTTCTTGTCAGGCAAACCGCCGTTCTTCCCCGTTTCCAAAGACATTACTCACGCATCGTTCACATAAATTGGGATGTTTTTCAATTTGACTCACACTGGACTGATGCTGCCAACAACGAGCACACTTCTCAAATTCAGAAACGCGAATTTCTAAAGCTAATTCAGGAAGACTGGTGGTAATAGCTGCTTTGGTTTTTTCTTTAATTGGAAAAACTCTTGCTTCGGAGGTAATTAGTATAAAACGTAGTTCATCGCCTAACTTCGAAAGGGTCGGATATAAATTTTCGTCGGCATATAATAAAACTTTAGCAGCCAACGCAGAACCGCTAATCTTGCCCTCTTTACGGTAGCTTTCTAGCGCTTTATTAACCTCACCCCGAATTTTTAATAGCACCTGCCACTCCTGATCTTCTTCTTTATGCAGTTTAATTTCGGGAAAACCTGAAAACCATTGTGTTAAAAATACAGAGGCTTCGCGATCACCCGGCATAAACTGCCACATTTCATCTGCAGTAAAGCTAATAATAGGAGCCACCCAACGCACAAAAGCCTCTGCAATATAATACAACGCCGTTTGTGCCGAACATCGAGCTAAGCCTGTTTTTTTACTGGTGTAAAGCCGATCTTTCAGAATATCTAGATAAAAACTGCCCATCCCTACAGCGCAGAAATTATGGATTGCTTGATAAATTGTAGGGAATTGATAATGATTATAAGCGGTTATGATTTTTTCCTGTAAGCGTTGAGTTATGACAATAGCCCATCGATCTAATGCAACTAATTGCTCCGTCGCTACAATGTCCTCTATAGGATTAAAATCATACAAGTTCGATAATAAAAATCGCGCAGTATTGCGAATACGTCGGTAAGCATCTGAGACGCGTTTTAAAATTTCATTGGATACATTCACTTCAATGCTATAATCCACAGAAGCAGCCCACAACCGCAGCACGTCAGCACCCAAATTTTCCACTACATCGACAGGTAAAATGACATTGCCTAAAGACTTAGACATTTTTCTACCTTGATTGTCGACCACAAAGCCGTATGTCAATACGGCTTTGTAAGGTACTTTATTTCGAATGGCTAAAGCAGTTAATAAAGACGATTGAAACCAACCTCGATGCTGATCTGAACCTTCTAAATAGAGGTCAGCAGGTACATGTAATTCAGGTCGCTTTTCTAAAACAGCAAAATGAGTTACACCAGAGTCAAACCATATGTCCAAAACAGCCGTTACTTTTTCGTAGTACTTAGCTTCATCCCCTAACAATGTTTTTGGCTCCAAATTAAACCAAGTATCAACACTGTTTTTTTCGATTAATTGTGCTACCTTTTCCATTAAGGCTGGTGTGTTAGGGTGCAAGCCTCCTGATTGTTTATTCACAAACAAAGGAATTGGAATTCCCCATAATCGTTGCCTTGAAATACACCAATCTGGGCGATTGGCAATCATCTTCCCAATACGTGCTTGTCCCCAATCAGGAATCCATTTTACCTTTTCGGTTTCTGCTAATGCCTGATTACGTAACCCTCTTTTATCCATACCGATAAACCATTGTGGCGTTGCACGAAAAATTAATGGTGTTTTATGGCGCCAACAATAAGGATAGCTATGATGAATCGTTTTACTATGTAATAAACGCCCGCTATCTGCTAAAAAAACGATGATGGATTCGTTAGCTTTAAAGACGGACTGACCAGCGACTAAAAACACCCCGTCAATGAAACGACCCTGGGCGTCAACAGGATTATTGATCGGCAAATGATATTTTTCTGCAACAAAATAATCTTCTAATCCATGTGCAGGCGCTGTATGGACATTTCCGGTTCCCACTTCGGTAGTGACGTGTTTGCCTAAAACAATTGACACGATTCGATCAAGAAACGGATGTTGCAGCCGAATACCTTCTAACTTTTCACCTTTTAAACTGCCATGTATTTCATAATTCTCAATATGATAACGTTGCATAGTACTGTCAACTAAAGCTTTTGCTAATACTAGACAAGTAGATTGACCGTGCAATTCACTTTTTACCAAGACGTAATACAAGTTGGGATGAACACTAACTGCTTCATTAGCAGGTAATGTCCAAGGCGTCGTTGTCCAAATCGGTACTATTGCGCGACTCTTTTCATTCTTAACTTCGAAGCGTCGGTATACATCTTCAAAATCAACCGCCTCAAAAGCAACATCAACAGAGGGTGACGCTTTATCGCGATATTCCACTTCCGCCTCGGCCAACGCAGATCCACAAGCCATACACCAATGGACTGGTTTTTGCCCCCGAAGTAAATGTCCATTCGCCACAATTTTAGCCAGTGCACGAACGGTATCAGCTTCGTAAAAAAAATCCATCGTCAAATAAGGATTTTTCCAATCACCAATTACTCCCAACCGTTTAAAGTCTTCTTGCTGCAACTTTATGTGTGAGGCCGCATACTCACGACAAGCCTGACGAAATTCATTTTCAGATAAGTTTTCCTTACCTACATGTTTTTCAACATTGAGCTCAATTGGTAAACCATGGCAATCCCAACCAGGTACAAAAGGTGAATCAAATCCACTCAACGTTTTTGATTTTACAATAATGTCTTTAAGAGTTTTATTAAAAGCGGTTCCTAAATGGGCACGACCGTTGGCATAGGGAGGCCCGTCATGTAAAATAAATTTCGGCCGACCGTAACACGCTTCACGAATTTTTCGATAAAGATCCAGTTCTTGCCAGCGAGTTAATATTTTCGGCTCTCGTTGAGGCAGATTAGCTCGCATGGGAAAGTGAGTGCGTGGAAGATTTAATGTGTTTTTGTAATCAGTCATTTTCAGAAGTGCCTTTTTTCACTTTATTCTTGCTAAAGATAAATTGATTTAAGACGAGGATTTTCAAAATAAACGACTTCACTATTACTCGTAACTCGAACGTCTAAATGTCGATTAGCATAAACTGTGTCCCATGCCAATCCTTCCAAATATAATTTTATCGTTTTTGTAATTAAATATCGTACATCGATACATCCTTTTCCTGAAATATTAACTGGTATTTTATCTACTTCCTTCTAAAAAATAACCGGCTACTGCCATTAACACAAAAAAAACTTTAAAAGCCTATACAATATACCTTCTTCATTTCCCTTTATACCGTTCCGATCACAAGCAGCCAGTACATCGTCGTAACGACGATAATTACTTACTAACCTAGAAAAAGATTTCATCGGTTTACTCCTGCCAGTTTTTAATGAAAATATCATACTGGATCATCCAACTTTCGTCATGTGCCAAGTAGAACTCCAGTAAATATTCTAGAACGGGGCGATAGAATCTTCATTCAAAAAATAATTCTTGGCCTCTAATACATCTTGATGCATCTGATTTACTAAAGCGTTTACAGACATAAAATTCTCTTCAGATCGTAATTTATATAAAAACTCGACTCGTAAGTAATTACCATAAATATCACGGGAGAAGTTAAAGAGGTATGCTTCTAATAACATTCGGGTGCCTCCAAAAGTAGGACGTACCCCTAAACTAGCTACTCCTTGAAAGACTTCATTATCTAAATAAGCGCGGATTACAAAAATACCCGTTAGTGGTACCTTATCCCTGTGCAGATTAATATTAGCTGTTGGAAAGCCTAATTTACGTCCACGCTTTTCTCCAGAAATGATTTTGCCACAGAGCCAGTAAGGATGATTCAATAAACTCCGTGCCAAATCCAGGTTTCCTTTTTCCAACGCCTGGCGGACTCGACTGCTACTAATTCTTTGATCTTCATAAAAAATTGGACTCATTGCTATGGTTTTAAAAAAATAACGTTCGCCTAATTTTTTAAGCAGCAGATAATCGCCTACTCGTTTAGCACCAAATCGACAATCATCTCCCACAATAATAGCTTTCACCCCCAGTCGATCTACCAAAATTTCTTTAATAAAATTTTCAGGAGGTAAATTTGCCAGCGCCTGATTAAAACGAAGACACACAAGTAAATCTATTTCCCATTTTTGAAATGCCGTCCGTTTTTCACAGAAACGCATCAATCGTGAACCCGCTTGGTTTTTTGCAAAAAATTCTTTAGGCTGAGGTTCAAAAATAATAACCACCGTAGGTAGATTTAATTCCTGTCCCAAGTATTTTAATCTTGTAAGAAGTGATTGATGGCCTAAATGCATACCATCAAAGTTTCCTAATGTGGCAACGCAACCACCTAAATTTTTTTTGAAAGGATATTTATCGCGTATTAATTCCATGATGCTAATCAATCATAAGAGGGGGTCGCAGATCAGAGAGTCTCAGTCCTGAAATCCATAACGTCACTAAATAAGTTAAAAATCCCAATAAAATGACAACCAGCAAATGCCAAATCCGTTCGTTCACTGACCAGACCAACCACAGCCCGATATTTCCTGAAAACCAAACAATGACGAAACCCATTAAAAAATTAGCTATCACTAGTCGAAAAATTAATTTTGACCAATTTGTGGTGGGTCTGTAAATTGAACGCCGCAATAAAAAATACAGAAGAAGTCCCGCATTAAAAGCGGAGGCTAACGAAGTCGCTAAAGCGAGTCCTGCGTGGGCAAGAGGATGGATAAGTAACAAGTTTAAAATAAGATTAGCTACCATCGCGATCGCCGCAATTTTTACAGGAGTTTTTATATTCTGACGAGCATAAAAAGCAGATGCTAAAATTTTAACAAGTATGAATCCTGGTAAACCGACCGAAAATGCCCACAGACTTTTTCGAGTCATAAGAACATCGTGCGCTGTGAAAGCACCATGATAAATCAATGTTGATAATAAAGGGCCCGCTAAGATAAATAAAGCCACAGCAGCAGGAATCCCAATTAGTACTGACATTCTCAAAGCCCAATCGAGTGTAGCAGAATAAGCATTTTTAGACTTGGAACTATGATGCTGTGACAAATTAGGTAATACTACGGTCGCTAATGCAACACCAATAACACCTAGAGGCAAATAGGTTAATCGATCGGAATAATACAACCATGAAATGCTCCCTGCCGCTAAAAAGGAAGCGAAAAAGTTATCAATTAATAAACTAATTTGTGCGACAGAAACGCCAAATAACGCCGGTACCATTAATTTTAAAACCCAAATTACTCCAGGATCGCGCCACTGCCATTTAGGGATAGGTAGAAATCCTAAACGATATAAAAAAGGGAGTTGAGCCACTAATTGCAAAAGACCACCGATTAGTACTCCACGAGCTAAAACGTAAATGGGGATTGAAGCATGAGGCGCCCAGAGCCACGCTACCGCGATCATAGCAACGTTTAATAATACTGGGGTAAAAGCCGGTACGGCAAATCGATTGAAGGTATTTAATGTAGCTCCCGAAAAGGCAGTTAAGGTAATCAATAATAAATAGGGAGAGATAATTCGCAACATGTGAGTGGCATAATTTAAGCGAAGAGGATCACGTACGAACCCTGGCACGGACATCATAATCACTAATGGGGCAATAATTTCAGAAAGCGCAACAATGACTAGTAAAGTCGCACCTAAACTTCCAGCAATTGCATTGATAAACTGATGGACTTCTTTCCGTGAACGATGCGTCCGATATTCCGATAATACGGGTATAAAAGCCTGAGAAAAAGCACCCTCGCCAAATAATCGACGTATAAAATTAGGGATTTTAAACGCGACCGCAAAGGCATCAAAAGCAGGTCCAGCGCCAAAAATCACAGCGAGCACCACATCTCGCGCAAATCCCAACAAACGGGAAATGAGCGTCATACTGGAAACAATCAATGTGGATTTAAATAACTTACCGCTCATAAAGCTCTCCCGTTATTTAAAGAAAAGTGAGCCAGGATATCGCAGGCTTATTCTATTGACAAACTATTGACAAACGGCGTGTAAAGTGGCATACCATCGCGTTCAGATAAAGATTTCGGAGGATATCTATGGCTAAATCTCAACAAGCAAAAAAACGTGCCCGACAAAATCAAAAACGACAACTACACAATGCGGGTCAACGTTCGGCCGTTCGCACTGTTGTGAAAAAAATGTTAAAAAGCCTCCAGGTCAATGATTACTTAATTGCACAAAGTGCTTTCCAGCGGGCCGTCAAATTGCTTGATAAAGCCGCGTGTAAGCGGATTATCCACCCCAACAAAGCAAATCGCTTGAAAAGTCGCTTAAGTCAAAAATTAAAAGCATTAAAACCGTAAATTGCATTTAGGGTGACCCGAAAGCTTAAGGAGATTTAAAAGTCATTTATCCTTTACCCTCGCTTTTTCTTTTCAATAAATTCCATCAAGTCATAGCATAACTTCTGAGTCCCTTGGTTTTTAATTGCTGAAATTTTATAGATTGGACCACGCCAATTAATCTTCCTAATGAGCTCTTTGCAACGTTCCTCAATTTTCCCCTCTAGAGATAACAAATCCATCTTATTAAATATTAACCATCGTGGTTTTTCTAAAAGATTACGGCTAAATCCTTTAAGCTCTCTTGCAGTAGCTTGTACATCTTTGACTATTGAATCCAACCCTCCTCTTAGGAGGAATGGGGTCATATCGACTATATGTAACAGGATTTGAGTTCGCTCAAGATGTCTTAAAAATTGAATGCCAAGTCCTGCTCCAGCACTCGCTCCTTCAATAATTCCTGGTATATCTGCGATGACGAAACTTCGATATTTTCTAATACACACCACCCCGAGGTGAGGATAAAGAGTAGTGAACGGATAGTCGGCAATTTTAGGAGTAGCCTTTGAAACCGCGCGGATGAAGGTGGATTTTCCTGCGTTAGGGAGGCCCAATAAACCCACATCGGCTAATAACTTCAACTCTAATTTTAATTCGTATTTTTCACCTTCTTTACCGGAAGTTTTTTTCCGAGGGGCCCGATTCGTACTGCTCTTAAAGTAAGCATTCCCTAAACCATGCCTTCCTCCTCTGGCAACGCAGAATTTTTGACCTTCTTCGATTAAATCCCCAATCAGTTCCCCCGTTTCTTTATTGTAAATCATAGTCCCTAAGGGAATAGGTACTACTAAATCCTCTCCTTTTTTTCCACTACGTAGATTACCCATACCAGGTTGCCCGTTTTGGGCTCGTAATAATCGTTTATAGCGAAATTCTACTAAGGTGTTGACAGATTCATCTGTAATAAGATAAACATCACCACCATCACCACCATCACCACCATCTGGCCCACCTCGCGGAATAAACTTCTCTCGACGAAAACTTAAACAGCCATGTCCACCGTTTCCACCCTCTACTCGCACTACTACTTCATCTACGAATTTCATGCTACAACGTATCTCTCACTAATTTCCTCCTTTAGGAGGAGAGAATAAAAATTTAATCGCCAGTAATAGAAAATACTTCCTATTAAATCGAGTACAAACGAATATAAAGACACCCACTTCCTTTCTATGTTTCTTTCCATTCTGGAAGAGAGTGTAATGAGAAACTCCCGAAAGGTTAAACCTCTTCGAGAGGTTCGATAGAAACGTAATTACGTCGCTTGAGCCCTCTAAGTGTAAATTTAACCTTACCCTCAATTAAGGCGTACAAAGTATGATCTCGGCCAGTACCCACATTTTTTCCTGAATGATAACGAGTACCTCGTTGCCGAATAAGGATATTACCAGCGACCACTCGCTCGCCTCCAAAACGTTTTACACCAAGCATTTTAGGATTGGAGTCACGGCCGTTTCGTGTGCTACCACCCGCTTTCTTATGAGCCATTATCTATACCTCTTCCTTTCCGCTAACTCTGATACCTACAACTTTTACAGTAGTAAAATCTTGTCGATGCCCCATGCGTTTCATCTGATGCTTACGCCGTTTAAATTTGATGATATTAATTTTAGCAGCTCGCCCATGATCGATAATTTCCGCTGTTACTTCAGCACCTTTGACTTGAGTGGACCCAATATGTAATTCATCACCTCCCCCTATCAACAATACGTCTGCAAACTTCACAGAAGCACCAATATCTTCAGTTAATTTCTCTATTTTTAATGTTTGACCCTCGATAACCCGATATTGCTTACCGCCGATTTTAATGATTGCGTACACTACAAACCCCCTCTTCATCGAAAAATGAAGAAGTTGCATTTTACGGAATCTTTCATCACCTGACAATATAAAACCGCAGAGTTGTTTTTAATATGAGCTAAAGAAGCTCTATTGATAAAACGGATGCTTGACACAACCGTTATCACCCTCCTAGCATGAGGTGACATGAAAGCCACTGAAATTATTTCAGATACACCTCCTTCCATGGAATCACTTCGATTTCCCGTAAAACAAGATTTAGAGGCTGTCGATGCTCTTCTTCTCAAAGAGCTTTTCTCACACCTACCTTTGATACAGATGATTACCCATCATATTATTCGAAGTGGAGGCAAACGTTTGAGACCATTGATAGTGCTTCTTTCTGCTCGAGCCTGTGGTTATGATCAAAACACCGAGCATCATGAATTAGCCACGGCTATTGAATTCATTCATACCGCTACCTTGCTGCATGATGATGTCATCGACAAATCTGATCAACGTCGTGGTCAGAAAACTGCTAATGAAGTATGGGGAAATTCCGCGAGCGTGCTAGTAGGTGATTTTCTGTACTCCCGTACCTTCCAGATTTTGGCTAAGCGCAATAATATTCCTGTCATGAAAGTATTGGCTAATACCACCAACGAAATTTCGGAAGGAGAAGTCTGGCAGCTCATGAATCAAAATGATCCTAATGTCGAGGAATCAATTTATTATGAAGTGGTTCGTCGCAAAACAGCCCAATTATTTTCCGCGGCCGCCGAAGTTGGCGCAATTGTTGGAACGAAAAATGAGCTCATACGAAAGGCAATGGCCTCTTTTGGCTTACATATCGGGATGGCATACCAAATCATTGATGATCTTCTTGACTACAGCGAGGATCCTTCTCAATTAGATAAAAATATCGGTGATGATTTAGTAGAAGGGAAGGCCACGCTGCCATTAATTTATGCCAAAAAAAAAGCTAATCTTCGAGAAGCTAAACTTATTCGTGAAGCTATTAAAAATGGAGGATTGGAGAATCTACAATCCATTATGCAAATTATCTCTGATACTAAAGCTCGAGAATATACTAGACAATGTGCCACTCAAGAAATTGAAAAAGCGCAAATTCAATTGCAGCAATTACCACCTTCCCCTTTCCGACATAGTTTGGAAGCATTATTAAAATTTGTTGTAAGTCGCCAATATTAACAATTGTGATACGGCTGCTTATCTAGTAAATTCTCCTGTGAAAGAAACAGTTCTCTCACATTCTACTCTGAGCGATTTCTAAAAGAATCAGGTGCAGCTCAGCTTATATTAAGACGAAGAAGGATGTGCGAGACTCGGCGTTCGGGGTGTAGCTCAGCTTGGTAGAGCACTGCTTTCGGGAAGTAGGAGTCGGAGGTTCGAATCCTCTCATCCCGATCAAACTAGTTAGTAATTTTATTGGGAGAATGAGAGCGCAATTTAGGCGACTCATTTTTTTCGCCGTTTCAAGGCTCTCAATCATTCATATTGAGTGGAAAGAAATGACTAAAACGAGGGATTAACATATCGGAATAAAATGAAATTTTAATTCCTTTAAAAAAAGATTGAGAGTGAGTTTAAGTTATTTTTTCAACGATAACTCTGGAAAGGAAAAATCTCATAGAGCGTGAATATTCTGAAGAGAACTTTCGCAGGAAAATGAAAGAAATTAGTTTTTTCGTAATTTAGTAGTAGACTCTTAATTTAAAATAAAGAAACTGGCTTATCTAAAATTCTAATCTTAATTGGAAGAAAAAGATTTGATTCGGCCACTAGAAAGTTTAGTTTTTTTTAAAATAATCTGATAAATCAGATAGTTTAATGATATAGAAACTGTATAAAAGCTCTTATGTATCTATTGCTCAAATATTTTTCAATAATAAAGCAAGATTAATATTATCAGTTTCAACTAACAAAGAGCGCTTACAACCACACCAATCAAGTCTACAGTAAGTCAGAGGAAGCCTGCATCGCACAACTGTTAGCACTGAATTTCTAATTCTCTCTATTTTAAAAAAATCAAGTTTGGTCATTTTTAGGAGGTAAGAGCCATTCATAAAACTTAAAAAGAGGGCCTCCCTATTCCCATTTCTCATTCTCTCCGATCCAGCTAACTAACAAATAGGTATCCAATAAGTAACTTAAAATAAAAGGACTTTAGCAAAGCAATTGGTGCTAAGATGCTAGAAAATAAAAGCTCTTCCAAACAGGAAAGAATGGGAAAGCGTATGCAAGCCGCTCTTCACCAATCGATATTTAAGAAAAGTGGTGATGAAATGGTCCTGACTGATTCCGATTTTAACATAAGTCTTAATATTATTTATTGTAAGATTTAGTTGTTTTTGGAAATTCCATTCTGTTCCATAGAGAACGTTTATGACGGATCTATAGGGTAAAGCCGTACACAAAATTTTAGTGCGATCATAAGATCCTATTAGATTCTATTATAAGGACTGGACATTATTAATATCAATCTTCAAAAAGAAGACACTATGTAAACTAGTCAATTATTTCAAAACAGGTCTCAGACTGCGTTTATTAATGTGTTTAGATACCCCCATTCTGGGGAAAGCCGTCGTCAAAGTACTTAATCGGTTGATATTGTTAACATCTTATTCACATTCACTGCTTTAATATAAGATTCAATTATGAAAATTTATATGAAAATTCATCTGATCACGTTTCATTTGTGGCATTAATAATTGGTTCCACGTCAGCAATAGGCTGATCTTGATCTGATGGGTAGCCATTATTGGCTGCTACAAAGCAATAGGCGCTGAAATGTAGTCATTAGCGATTGCAAGAAAAGCTATTAGTAATATGGACATCAGCTTGATAAAAATCTAACAATTATTTATAACTAATTCTGAAAAAATAATGCGCTGAGGGAAGCTAAGTTAACATTATTATTACTAACTAAATTAAATTGTAGAAATCGTAATGCTTCAATTAATGCAATTTTCTAACTCAAACCAGCATTATGTGTCAGCTACGCTGGCGTGTGAGTGCTTATACTTACCTTAAATGTGCCAATGGCAACCCCCACTCATCTGTAGTGATTTAAATGTAATGAATCACATGGAGAGTATCCATTACATGAGAGGTATCCTATATGCCTGTGAGATAAGTCTTTTTTACAATTAAAATGTAGTGGGCCGTTAATCCTTTCAGTTACGTCCTTTTTTCTACCATAATTTCAAGCGCATTATTTGAAGGAGTTAATAATAAGTCCAATTTTCTTTGAGGATGTAAAGTAGAATGCATCCATTTAAAGTAACGATGTAAACCTTCTTCCAGAGTGAGAAATTCATTGCTATAACCACTTCTGCGCAATTTTGTAATATCAGCTTCGGTGAAACTTTGATACGAGCCTTTCAACTTTTCGGGAAAAGGAATATATTCGATCTTTCCTCCACCATTTAGTTGAATTAATATCTTTGCCAAAGCATTAAAAGTATGCGCTCTACCGGTGCCGACATTAAAAATACCTGTTTTTTTCGGATTTTCCATGAACCACAAATTCACTTTCACCACATCTTCCACAGAAATGAAATCCCGCATCTGTTCTCCATTAGAATAACCATCCCAACCTTCGAATAATTTAATCGTACCTGTTTCACGTAACTGATTTATAAAATGAAAGGCTAGACTGGCCATAGATCCTTTATATTCTTCATGAGGTCCATATACATTGAAATACCGGAGTCCAACGACTGGAGAGTTAATTTGGGAGCATTGTTGCAAATAGTATTGATCAAAGGCCCACTTTGAATAACCGTATATATTTAAAGGTATCTCATGATTATTGGATTCTTTAAACTCGTGTTTGCCACCATATACAGCAGCGCTCGATGCATAAATAAAAGGGATTTTTCGCTTTATGCAATAATGCAAGAGATGCTTGCAATATTCATAATTATTACGCATCATGTAGCGGCCATCCCACTCGGTCGTTACTGAACAGGCGCCTTCATGGAAAATTGCCTCGACAGATCTCTTAAATGATTGACCGCTGATAATTCGATTTAAAAAATCTTCATAATCTAAATAATCATAATATTTTGAAACCGCTAAATTTTGAAATTTCCTGCCATCAGTCAAATCGTCAATAGCAATAATATCCGTTTTTCCTTGAGCATTGAGACCTTTTATTAAATTACTTCCAATAAACCCTGTAGCGCCAGTTACAACAATCACGTTGTTATTCCTCTAGCTTTTTCAATTAATTGAGACATCGAAAAGCCTGCTTTAATTGGAATAGTTAATACCTTGCCTCCGTTTTTAAGAACGGTGTTTCCTCCAGCAATTTCGTGCGGTTGATAATCACTGCCTTTTACTAAAATATCAGGTGAAACCGCAGCAATTAAATGGGCTGGGGTGTCCTCAAAAAAAGGTACAACCCAATCGACAGAATGTAAGGCCGCTAAGACTTCCATACGTGCTTGTAATGAATTAAGAGGGCGTTCTGCCCCCTTTAAACGTGCTACCGATTGATCATCATTAACCGCTACGATTAACCGATTGCCCATAGCTTTAGCAGCTTCTAAGTAATGGATATGTCCCGCGTGTAAAACATCGAAACAACCGTTTGTCATAACAATGCTTTCCCCATAAGCGCGCGCATCGGCCACTGCTTGTAACAGTTGAGTTTCCGACATTATTCCCGCATCTGAATTCATCATTTGATGTAAAGCCCGGCGTAACTCGGGCATGGTGACCGTCGCAGCACCTGGTTTTCGCACTACTAAACCGGCAGCTAAATTGGCAAGCTTAGCTGCAGAAATTAGACTGGAGCCAGCGGCAAGTGAAGCTGCCATTACAGAAATGACAGCATCTCCAGCACCAGTAACGTCATATACTTCACGTGCATGAGCGACCAAACTGACAGACGGCTTATTCTTTTGGACTAAAATCATTCCGAGTTTACCACGAGTAATAAGAATGGCTTCAAAATGGTAGTTTTGGATTAGGATTCGAGCCTTGGATTCCAATTCTCTTTCTGTTCTACAAGGACCTACCACTGCTTCAAATTCTTTTAAATTAGGTGTTAATAGCGTAGCACCTTTATAAACAATAAAATTGGAAGCTTTTGGATCAACTAAGACCGGGAGTTCTTTTTCGCGCGCTCTTTTTATTAAAAGGGCGGCATTTGCCAATGCGCCTTTGGCATAGTCCGATAAAACCACGGCGTTGGCATGTAAAAGAGACTCCTGGTAATAATGTACCAACACTTCGTCCTCGTATGAATCTAAACGCTGTTCAAAATCTATGCGTAGAAGCTGTTGGTTCTGACTTAAGACACGTAATTTCGTGACTGTAGGATAGTTCGGTATGCGATGAAAATAACGGTGGATGGAATCTGAAGGAAGTAAAGATTCCAATTCTTTTGCTTCATCATCTTCCCCCACTAATCCCATTAATTTTACTGAAGTTCCTAGCGCCGCCATATTTAAGGCTACATTTGCTGCACCCCCAGGGCGGGCTTCAGTATAGTTAATATTAACAATAGGTACTGGCGCCTCAGGGGAAACCCGCATCACAGGGCCATACCAATATCGATCTAACATTAAGTCTCCATAAACCACTACGCAGGCCTTTTGATAAGGAGGGATATCAATTTTTCTGTCATGGGTCATGGTGTATGGGGACTTTGCCTTTCTTTGAAGCAAGTATTATGCACAGAATCGCCAAAACGGGCAAGTGGGATATATTATCAGAGCTTGAAGCCCCACTGGGTTAACCTCTTGCGCTAGCTTGCCGTGAGAAAAGTGAAAAAAACACGTAAATTCGCTTGTATATTACTTTAAAATCATTAAGTTGTGTCCTGTCATTTCAGATGGCTTCTTAAGCCCCATAAGGAAAAGCAAGGTTGGTGCTATATCATCCAAAGCACCAATTCCTTTTTGGAATTGAGCTTTTCTTCCCACATGAATCAATGGCACTAGATTATTCGTATGAGCTGTATGGGGTTGTCTTGTTTTTTCATCAAACATTTTTTCTGCATTACCATGATCAGCAGTAACTAATGCTTCGCCACCGACCGATTGTAGTGCTTTGAGAATAATCTTTAAGCAACTATCGATGGTGTGAATAGCTGCTTTAGTAGCGATTTCATCACCGGTATGGCCTACCATATCCGGATTAGCAAAATTGCAGACTATAAGATCATATTTACCATTTTTAATCGTCTCTACCAGTTTATTGGTTACTTCGTTAGCACTCATTTCAGGTTGAAGGTCGTAGGTAGCTATTTTGGGTGAAGGAATTAACATTCGATCTTCCCCTGGAAAAGGAGTTTCCTGACCGCCATTCAAGAAATAAGTTACGTGAGCATATTTTTCCGTTTCTGCCAGCCGAAATTGCCGAAGGCCCAAAGTAGATAAATACTCACCTAGAGTATTGTTTAACTGTAAAGGTGGAAAAGCAACCGCGGTATCAAGATTTTTTTCATAGGTTGTTAGAGTCACGAAACTTGTAAGCTTGCGCATTACTTTTCTCTTAAAAGCTGTAAAATCTTTATCAATAAATGCGTGTGTGAGTTGTCGAGCACGATCAGCGCGAAAATTCATAAAAATAATGACGTCACCATCTTTCACCGTTTCCGGTTTTTCCACGTTATAGTGAATACTAGTGGGTTTAACAAATTCATCAGTTTCTCCTTGTTCATAAGCAAAAGTAAGTGCTTCTTCGGCAGTTGCAGCGTGATGTGTAGCAATTCCTTGGGTTAATAAATCATATGCTTTTTGCGTTCGATCCCAGCGTTTGTCGCGGTCCATGGCGTAATAACGACCGATAATAGATACAATCTTGCCTTGGATAGCCTTTCTAGAAGAAGAGGGTTGAGAATAACTAAGAAACCGTTCATTAACTTTTTTAATGGAAGATAATGCTGATTTTGGTGGAGTGTCTCGCCCGTCTAAGATAGCGTGTAAATAATTTTTTTTTATACCCTGAAGATGTATCAACTCGATCATCGCTGTAATTTGGGTATCCCGACTGTGTACCCCACCAGGCGACAATAAACTGATTACATGGACGGCTTTATCGTTCTGTTTGGCTTTTTCAATAGCAGCAATGAGAATAGGATTCTTGAAAAATTCACCGCTTAAGACAGCCCTATCAATTCGAGTTAAATCTTGAGGCACTTTCCGGCCAGAACCAATATGAAGATGACCCACTTCTGAATTACCCATTTGCCCTTCTGGTAAGCCCACTGCACTACCTGAAGCTTGCAATAGCGTATGAGGACAATACATCCGTAATTTATCCAAGGTAGGCGTATTAGCCAGCTTGATTGAGTTATGGGCCGTTTCTTCATTTTCGCCAAACCCGTCAAGAATGATGAGGACCATAGGTTTAGGACGACGTCTCGGTAGTTTGTTTCTGGCTGACTGATTCATTCGACAAATCTCGTAGGTTAGGGGTTTGCTAAAAAGACGATCATTTTACCGGTTCCGAGAAGTTATTTCGAGGGAAGTTAGTCATCGCTAGAATTCGAAAAGAGATTTTGAGTTCTCATCCCACCTGCAGTTATAGTGATAACTATGGTATCTGGGATCGCTTATCCTAGTTAGTGCAGATATTATAACAGCTTTGCGGCTTCTTCTTGCGTTTTCATGAGTATAATCGGATCGTTGAATGGGAATTTATTGGATGGAACGTTGTTCTACAGAAGCAGGGCGGCATGTAATTATGCATCTGCTGTTTTTCAAGAAAAACTCAATCATTACACTATTTGATTTTCCGTCCGTACTCGCATTCGTAAGTACAGTGGGGCGTTACCTTCTGACCTAGAATAATTTATTTTCTTATAACGGAGATCAATGTTAGTGTCGTCAAAAGTTCGGCGAAATTACGAAACTAATTACCCACTCTGTCCATAAAATGAAGCTTCGCTATGCTGATGGAATAATAACTGCTGATAAAAAATAGCTAACTCTCATTCTGAGAATCGCGTGGAAAAACGATTGAAAATGAACTAGTCGCTTTTTCTACAGAGGGAAGTCAATAATTTAAGATACTAGCACAGAGGATTATGACTTTTATTCTTTTCTTATTAGATGCTCTGGGGGTTAAATTATCTGGTCTTATTGGAATCAGCCCAAATGCCTTGGGATGGAACAAACTTCGGAATGCTAATATTACGGCTACTGTTAGTAACAATTATCGCACCAATATAGGGTACGATCACTGATAACCCCAATAGTACTC
>JBGDGR010000012.1:0-19721 GCA_048491795.1 Coxiella endosymbiont of Haemaphysalis japonica | reverse complement strand
ACGAAAAAACGCCTCTCTCATCATTCGAGACTATGCCGATCAGAATCCCATAACACTCTTTTGAGATTGGTCAGTAACATACTGGTTAATAATTTACTAAAGATAATAAGTACGCAGCCTATCAGTCAATTTGTGAAAACAACGGCGCACATTCCACTACCAAAATCCTTTTAAAATCCTTTTACTAAAAATGACGAATGATATTCTGCAACTCTACAATTAAATCTCCGACGACGATTTTTGAGACATGTTAGAAAACTTCCAAATCATTCCTTACGGTAAGTAATTCAATGTCTAGTTTCATATTGCTTCTTGCCAATGAAATTTTTCAACGTTTTTTCGATTACTTTCTTCGTGGCTTTGTCTCATTAAAATCTTGGAGCTTAAGAGAGAATAGAGAAATATATTTTCTATAATTCTTTAGCAATTGAAAAATTTCTTTTCCTGAATTTTTTTATTTTCTCCTGCTATTTTTAATGTTTTTTATCTCATAAAGCTTTCAGCATTGAACACTCTAACTTATTCCCATGGTGCTTAGATTTGTGATTTTCTCCTACTTTTTAGCTCTATTTTCTTAGCTCTATTATAGTTTCTTGTTCTATTTATAGTTGATTTCAATGATTGTCTTTAATCCTAAAATAGAAATGGAAGCTTTGTGATATGGATGTTGTAGAAAATATAGTTGCTGAAGCAACTGGATTCGATTAGCATATTGTCAAAATAAGGAGGGGGTTAATTTATGAGCGAATATGCATGCTCCACTTCAGATGATAATTTTGACAAAGATGTGCTCAAAGAAGACAAACCTGTGCTTGTCGATTTTTGGGCTGAGTGGTGTCAACCTTGTAAAATGATTAGTCCGATTATAGAAGAAATAGCTAAAGAATATTTTGGTTATGTTAAAGTATTCAAGATGAATGTGGATAACAATAACAAAACGCCTGCTAGATATGGAATAAGGGGAGTGCCTAGTCTTTTAATCTTTCGCGAAGGGGGTGTGGTTGCTACTAAGGTGGGTATATTGAGTAAATCGCAGTTAGCTGCTTTTTTAGACGAGAACTTGAATTCTTCATAATAAACCACTAGAATCCCCGTGCACGGTGGCCTACCGGTTACGATCCCATCGCTTTTAGGTTTTTCTAACATGAATACCAGTCGGGATAAAGCTTTAAAAGAGGTTGCTTGCTTAAAATAGTGGGCAAGTCCTAAATCGATTTAAACAACGAAGAGGTTTTATCACAAGTTATGAATTTAACTGAGCTTAAACAGAAATCAGTTCCAGAGTTAATGGAAATTGCTCAAGAGATGAATTTGGAGTATGTATCGCGCTCCCGAAAACAAGACATTATTTTTGCGGTTTTAAAATCGCATGCTAAAAAAGGAGAAGATATTTTTGGTGATGGTGTTTTAGAAATTCTTCAAGACGGTTTTGGTTTTTTACGTTCCGCTGACAGTTCTTACTTGGTCGGTCCTGATGATATTTACGTTTCTCCAAGCCAAATTCGAAGATTTAATTTACGTACGGGGGATACAATTTCGGGCAAAATTCGCCCGCCTAAAGAAGGCGAACGCTACTTTGCCCTATTAGAAGTCAACAAAATTAATTTAGAAAAACCGGAAGCCTCTAAAGGAAAGATTCTTTTTGAAAACCTAACACCACTTTTTCCGAATGAACAAATTCAAATGGAAATGGGCAATGGTAGTACGGAAGATATTACTGCTCGAATTATTGACTTAGTAGCACCTATTGGAAAAGGCCAACGCGGTTTAATTGTGTCACCGCCCAAGGCAGGTAAGACAATGATGCTGCAAAATATTGCCCATTCGATTACTAGTAATCATCCTGAATGCGTGCTAATTGTGCTGTTAATCGATGAGCGACCAGAAGAAGTCACAGAGATGGATCGCTCTGTAAAAGGAGAAGTTGTGGCTAGTACCTTCGACGAGCCCGCCACACGCCACGTCCAAGTGGCAGAAATGGTAATCGAGAAAGCAAAACGCCTGGTGGAACACAAAAAAGAAGTTGTAATTTTACTTGATTCTATGACTCGACTGGCACGTGCTTATAATACTGTAATTCCGGCCTCAGGGAAAGTTTTAACCGGTGGCGTGGATGCGAATGCTCTTCAACGGCCAAAACGCTTCTTTGGAGCCGCACGTAACATCGAAGAAGGTGGTAACTTGACGATTATTGCAACTGCTTTAATCGAAACAGGATCAAAAATGGATGATGTAATTTATGAGGAATTTAAAGGCACTGGTAATATGGAGATTCATTTAGACCGTCGAATTGCTGAAAAACGAATATTTCCCGCTATTAATATCAATCGTTCGGGTACGCGGCGTGAAGAATTAATGATGAAGCAAGATATTCTACAAAAAGTTTGGATCCTTCGTGAGATTTTACAGCCTATGGATGAAGTAACTGCAAGCGAATTTTTAATTGATCGCTTAAAGCTCACAAAAACTAATAATGATTTCTTTGATTCAATGAAAGGCTAAAGAGCGTTTCTCTTTTCTAATATGACCTAAACGTTTCTTTTCAAGTAGGGATAAATTAGGGATAAAGAATCCACTTATGGCAATAAAATTTTATTGGCTTGTCCCATTGATTGATACAAAAAGGAGGTTTTTTAAATCGTTCGCTGTTATTATTTGAATACGATAGTGGTTTATTATGGATATTCATAAAGATATTAAAAGCGTATAACTTTTAGCTTGTGAGTAGGCAGGATTAAAAGCTGTATTGTATATTACACACCCTTACTTAAAGATTTCCAGTAGACTTTTCAATTGATACAGGACCCGTGGTGATATATAAAAAGATCACCGCCCTGTGAAAAAGGAAAGTATATTTGTAATGAGTTCTTAGATATTTCCAAAGGCTAGTGCCTTTCGATAGCAGTCCAAAGCAGTATTTTTCTGACCTTGTGCATCATAAACTCTCCCTAATTCTTGATAAGCAGTTTGGGTAGGTGCCAATTTAATACTATTTTGGAGATAATCACGAGCTTTCCCTAAGAATTTCTCTCGCAGACTTAATCTTCCTAAGCAGAGGAATAATTCCGGTTCTTTAGTATATTTTTTAAGCCATAACTCAGCCGTTGTTAGTTGTTTAAATTCTTTAACAGGCTGAGCTAAACCGTAAGTCGTAACAAGGCCTGAATTCCATTGCTTTGCGAGTACACGTTCAATTAACAGAATAGCCCTATCCGCTTCCCCAAGGATTCTTAAGTAGAATGTATAAGGTTCAATTAAAGCTACGTCTTTCTGAAAATGGTGAGGCAATGACTCCCAGATTTTAATTAAAGTTAAAGGCTGCTTACCTTTTTTGTAAGCTTCTGCTAACAAATTAGTATAAGTTTCCTTTTCTAAAGCATCTAAGGCATTGGGAGGTTCCACTTTAAATTTTCGTAAACGTGGAAATAACAGGCGTAGCTTTTGCCAATCTTGTAACTTTAAATAAACTTGTTTCAATAATTTTAATATGTATCCATGGTGAGAATCTTCTTGATCTAAGTGCTGTAAGGTGGCAAGTGCCTGTTCCCATTGATGATTGCCAATTTGTAGTTGTGCCTGGGTAAGACCTACAGCAATGGTAGATCCTTTAGTAGTCGAATATGCCAAACGTAAATAATTATCTCGACGTTCATAGGTTTGCTGGGCATTGGCGGCCTGAGCAGCGGCTAGGTAATTAATAAGAGGGCTTCGAATCATCTTTGCCGATTTGGTTAAGGTTTGTTCGGCACGCTGCCAACGTCCTTCAGCAAGCTCACATAAACCAGTGATGGTCAGATGACGACCGCGTCGATAAAGCCGCTTTTTACGCCATTGTTTCATATTCCTTGAAAAACAGATGGTGCGACTGAGTAAGCGAGAAATAAAATAAAGAATAAGAAAGAAAACGATCAAAGAGATAATGGCTACCCAAAGTGTTGTCTCAATACTCAAATGGCGGTAAGCGACTAATACATACCCTTTATCTTGAGCCATTTCCAACCCCAGATAAAGCGACAATAAAAGAAGAAGGAATAATAAAATTAAAAATTTCATGTTTTTTTATCCGGAATGGAAACGGAAATAGTAGTTAGTGATTGAAAGGACTTTAGAGAGAGAAGAGCAGGTTTAATATCAACCACAGCTAAAGTTTGTATTTTTCTAATAAGCGCAGTTATTTCGGTTTGATTAGAATCGTATTCAGACAACCTTTGGATGGCGGTTCCTAAACTTTTGCGATAGAGTAAAGAATTTCGATTAATTAGCGCCCATTGGGCTTGGATTAACTTTAATTGGATGTTTTGTATTAAAAATAAATTTTTCTGAGGCCCCGATAAAGGTGAAATAAGGTGATCGATGTGCTGGATGACAAAAAGTTTTTTTAAGCCACTTAGGTTATATTTGAGTCTCTCCCGCCAATTTTTTCTTTCTGGAACGGATTCGGTTCTTGCTGGTGTTGCCTCAAGAGATCGCCTCGTAGTGAGTAATGGCAAATTACCCGCCTCAGTTTTTAGTTGATCGAGTTGGTTAAAAAGCTTTGTTACTACAACAGGCTCAATAGTAGAAAGAGTTGCAACATCTTGATTAATTGCTTTTTTTAGAGGAATGAGCTTCTCTTCAGAAAGGGATTCTAATTGTTGTCGCGCCATTTTTAATAATTGAAGGGCGACGGAAGAGTCTTGTTCAATTAGAAAGTGAATATTAGCTAATCGAATTAAGTAGCCTACTTCAGTGATATTCTTGTCAGAAGCAGCCTGACTGAATCTTTGAGAAAGTTGAGCAATGTCTGCTTGGTTAGCGTTAATGCTTGCTTGCACTCGTGCTTGCGATTGTTTCAAATCGGCTTTCAATGCAACTAATGTATGTTCAAATTGGCAGGTCTTCAGATAGCACCATATAGTGACGCTAGATCCAATAATACTCATCGGAGCCAAAATGAGCGAAATACTGAGTAATAAACCATGAGATCGTGTACAAAAGCGTGGTTTTAGTTTTTTAGGTGAGCCATTTGGAGTAGGTATTTTAGACACAGGCTTTCCCTTATTGAAAAGGTGATTTGAATCACATAAAACCAAGGTGGCTACTTTGTAGCTACTTTTGAAATGCTTCTATAATACTGTTTCCGTAAAGCATTTTCTACATCATTACGTAACTAAAGCGATAAGGTTGTATCGCGTATCCGTTTGGCTGACGATGCGTGAAGAACGCCTTGTAACCATTTCTAAATATGAAGAATATAAAATCCTTTTTCTGAAGCCTTTCTACACTTTATAGATACCATACCATTACTTTCGAATCCTACTAAAGGCTTTCAATTGAAAATAAAGATTAAAAACATCTTCGCTTTGCGCGCTCTCTGAATTTGTTTTAAGTTAAGTAAGATGGGTATTTTATCCGTAAAAGAGAGCAATGGTTGTCAGTAATCTTTAAATCGGTATTGTTTCGCATAAAGCTCTATTTTCCATGCTGCATAATCTGGAGGTTATAATGGATGAGCATGCATTAATTCTTCTGCTACAACTCAGAAATACTTATCTCTTCGCAGGGTTTCTATCATAATATTCTTTTCCTGGGTGCCTTGCATAGGGTTGACTGCCATTCAGAGGTGATATTAGCCTCCCTGTTCCAAAAATTTACCAGAAGTGCGCGACGCGCGCTGGCGCGCAGCCTCCCCACTCGGCTTCTTAGCAATAGAGTATTTGAGCTGATCTAAATACTTTCCAGAAATATAGAAAGTGAGCTCGTACATGGTGTATTCCTCTCCTCGAGAAACTAAATGGTCTGTATCATATAAGCAGATTGACGATTGCGAATGGTGTCAGTGATCTAAAATTTCTTGCAGATTGTGATAGAAATTATTCATTAGTTGATAAGTAATTTGCCCTGATACTGATTTTACCTCGTCCAGAGAGGCAAAAGTTAAATATCCGCCCAATAGAGGTGCTAATAATCGGGTTATTTTCCCATGATTTCCCATACCCAGAACAATCATATTTTCATTTTCTTTTTTATTAAGTAATAGTTGAAATAAAGTTTTAACGTCGGTCTGGCTATTTGCCATAACTGCAAATTTTAGAACATCAGGCTTAAAATCTCGCATACAGGCTACGATAGTTTGAAGTTCTTTTAGGTCTAGAGTTTCTTTAAAGTCATGATAAGAAAGAATAAATTTAGATTTTTTGTTTTGGATAGTGATTTTATTTACAATAGGAAAGTCGATATCAAGGTAATTAAATCCGAGGTTATTTCCACTCTGCAAAATTTTATTTTGCTCTTCCAAGGTACCCTCGAAGTTCCCTCGATCTTTTCTAGAGCGGCAACACAAGATGGATTTTTTATTGGTATGCTTTGCAATCACGCCTAACATTTCTGAATTTATATTTTGGATATAATCCACACGTAGTTCCACAAAATTAGCTAAGGTTTGGGCTTGCTTGAGTTGTAATAAAAACGATTCAAGAGTTCTCCCCATCACTGTGATACATATGTTTAAGTTGCTCAACATCTTTGTTTTAATTCCGAAAAATTTGATGAGTACCTTCGCTTGAAGAGTTCTTGAGCAGCCTAAAAACCAATTGTTTACGCTTCTTCTAGGTTGCCATTAACTGTCTTACCATTAACCGCATAGTATAGATGATCGCAGAATCCTCTGGCTTTCCCTGTCATGGTAGAGTAAAGAAGGACCTCTTTGTTAATATATTTCATGAGTTGCAATGTAGAGTGAGAAACAAACACCGTCGATTTGTGGTTAAAAGTCCCTTCTGTAATTACATACTATCGCGTTTTTTATCATCAAATGGCTTTAATAAATCAAGGAGTTGGGGTGTCTTTCTTGCGATATTCGACACTAATAACTCCTTGTCCAACAGTTGGTATAAATTTCTAAACACTTAGGTATTCACTGATACGATTTTTTCTGTAATTGTTTTAAATCCAGTATCGCTAGCATGATGACATCGTAATGTTTTTTATCTAACAATGATTTCCTAAAAGCAATGATTTCCTAAAAGGTCTCAAATTTCTTTGGATATTTTAATTTTCCGTAATATCAGCTTCTCCATTGAGCAAAGCGCACTGTAAATCTTTAAACGAAAAGATTTCCCTTCTACCGTACAATACTACCTAAAGCTCTAGGAGGGTAATAAATAAATTGTACTTTTTCTAGCGATAATCCGAAAATAGTTTCATCAGCTCGGACATGTATCCTTTCTGAGGCCGTCAGGCAGCATTCGCTTCATAAACACCTTGAGTATGCGAAAGTAAATGAATGATACCTTTCTTCAGGTCAACGGTCATACCTCTAGCTTTTATTAATGAATTGGGACGAATAATGGTAACAGATTGATCTGTTTGAGCAAAAGAGTGGTAGGGAAAGATAGTAATATTTTTGGTGGTAATTGTAGTTCCTATTTTCGTTGCTTGTGTGGGCTCGTGAATTTTTACATGGCCCCATAAATAGATCCATTCAATTCCATGTTGGCTTTTACCGCGATCAGCGCTAATTGTCCAAGGCACACGTTGAGAGGTATAAATGAGGTAGTGGGGTGAAATAAAGTAAGAAGAATTCTTATATGGGAAGTGAACGATAAAGGGAGAAATCAAATGACTGTGTAAATTACCCTCATCATTGTATTGGTAATAATTAACTTCTCGCATGAAAGCATTCGGTTGACGATCCAGTTGTTGCTTTGGAAGCTGTTCGCAGTGTGGGGAAGTGTGTAGCATGAATGCTGTTGTTGTAAGGCAAGCGAGAACGATTAAAACTAAGCTAAATCCAACATATTTATTCATGGATGATTGGAGTCATAATTAAATCACAAACTTCCCGTACAGCTCCCTCTCCACCCCGTTTTTTCGTACTCCAATGCGCTGATGAATGAATTTCGGGTACCGCATTCGCAACCGCAATTGCTAAGCCGACTCTTTGCATTATGGGCAAATCAGGTAAATCATCGCCCATATAAGCAATTTTCTTTTCATCTAGTTGCAATTGTGAAACTAGTTTCTCATAAGGAATGCGTTTGTCACGTTCACTTTGAAAAATATAAGAAATACCTAACTCCTTGGCACGTTGAAAAACAGCTTGATGTTTTTGGCTACTTATAATCGCTACCTTAACACCCGCTTGTAACAAACGCTTAATTCCAAGTCCATCTTGGACATGAAAAACTTTTAATACCTCTCTATCAGAGCTATACCAAAGTCGGCCATCCGTTAATACTCCATCCACATCGAGGATTAAGAGTCTAATTTGGCGGAATTTATCAAGTAACACTGCTTCCATACGAGTCTAAATGATTCCCGCGCGTAAAAGATCGTGCATGTAAATTACCCCAAGGAGATAACGCTCTTCATCTGTAACGACCAGTGAAGTGATTCTATGTTCGCGCATGACCTGGAGTGCTACAGCTGCTAAAAGTTTTGGACGGATAGTAATTCCATCTTTTGACATAACCTCCTTAATGGGAGTCCGGTGAATATCGTAACCTTTGTCTATTGTTCGACGAAGATCGCCATCTGTAAAAATTCCTACTAAACGACCATTTTCGCCAATAACAGCAGTCATTCCTAAGCTTTTTTTAGTAATTTCGACTAAAGCCTCATCTAACATACAATCCGGTTTTACCGCAGGTATGTGATCTCCGGTATGCATGAGGTCATCGATGTGAAGTAAAAGACGTCTTCCTAAGGAGCCTCCTGGGTGAATGCGGGCGAAATCATCTGCCGTGAAACCGCGAGCCTCAAGAAGTACAATTGCTAAGGCATCTCCCATAACCAAAGTTGCTGTAGTACTAGAAGTAGGTGCTAACCCTAAGGGGCAGGCTTCTTTCTGGACACTTACGTCGATAACTACATCAGCAATGCAGGCTAAACTGGATTGAAGTTTTCCTGTGAAAGCGAGGAGTGGAATTCCTAAGTTCTTAATTGTAGAAAGAATACTAATGATTTCAGGGGTCTCACCTGAATAAGAAACTGCAAGGGCAACATCTTCCCCGGTAACCATTCCAATATCGCCATGGCTGGCTTCTCCGGGGTGAACATAAAATGAAGGTGTGCCTGTACTGGAAAGGGTGGCTGAAATCTTTCTAGCAATGTGTCCGGATTTACCCATTCCTAAGACAACTACCCGCCCTTTGCAAGCTAGGATGGTTTTGCATGCTGTGACAAAGGCTCCGTTAATGCGTTCTCGTAAAGATTGAATTGCTTGCAATTCTGCAGCAATGACGGCTTTTCCAAGCATGTAAAATTTCTCATTGTCGCCCATAAGAAAAATTTTAATGAATCAATGAATCATTGTATGAATTCATCATTATAAGACAAAGTTGTAATATGAGTCACGGTGTTTTATAGGTGTTATTATTGTTTAGAACCTAAGTTGCGCTAGAAAGCATACATTTTCAAAATAATTTTAAAATCGTTCGAAGAAAAGGTGACAGCAATCGTGGGATTCCGGAAAAGTAGTAAACAACTTTATTGCGATTATTTATCGCGTGGGAAAATTACACCACTATAAGGCTGGTTTGAAGTTAATGGGTAAACAGATCCTGTCTTGTACCAAAAATCAATTACGCAGATGAGCGTTATTTGAACGAGAAACCCTTTTAGAGATTTAAATATGATCTTCCTTATCTCAGATCTGATTATCGCAGGATTTATTGTTGTGATCATGTGAATTTAATCTTTTGGTCGTTTTGGTATTGAATATTGTTAACGCATTAAACAATATGAGTTTTTATTGTTTTTATTTTAAGTAATCTAGCAGTTGGCTAAGAATTTGGCCTCTATATAGACGTGCAATTATATCGTGTAGATGTTGTATTATCTTTAGCCATTTTTTATCTGCTGTATTTATCTGTACGATTGTCATAAGGCTTTTATATTTTTCAAAATTTGAGGGCGCTCAAACACTAGATTTAGTTACACAGTTCTATTTTGCGTTGGTATCGGAGAACCGGTTCAGCTTTAACACCACGTGATTGCATCGCTGTTTTAATAGGATTAATCGTCCCCTCTCTCTATCGTTTTTATTATTGTTTAATCTAACGGCTATATTTTCTAACGACTATATTATTTATTTATGGTGGCTATTTAGTGGTTAATTAGCTTATCCTGAAGAATATTTTGGTCAAACATTTAGGCGGCCATTAGGCGGCCATAAGTTTTCTTGGTGATATTTTAATGTGTAATCGAACGATTGGTGAGAGAGTAGGTAGCGTTAATAACTTTGGTATTTAAAGCAAGTAGATTAAAATCCATAGGGTAAGGAAATTATTGCGTTTCCAAAGCTGGATGTGACAATGTTGGTGGTTTAAGGGTTCGTGTTGGCAATGATTTTTGATTTTATTGTAGGATAGGTGACGAAAATTACCTTTAGATAGGGATAATTTTCTGACTTTACTCGTCATCTAAATTAATAAAAAGACAAATAACTTGCCTACAGATGTGTGACGATATTAACTTAGTTAACTTAAGGATTGTTGAAAGCGAATTATATTGAATTGATGCCAGGTTTTGTGCCCATCAATCTAAAGCACGTAAGTAGATTAAAACTACTCATTCCGTATTACTAGAAAATTTAATTGGTTAATTTTAAATAAATTTCTTTAATTTTATAACGACGGCAGAAAACATATGATAATAATTAAATGGTTAGAAAAAGAATCTGGTGCGATTTTTTTAAAAAAACTAATTAAAAACGCTATTTTTATTACTTTAGTATTCTTTACTGGATTATCTGTCATGACGGTGTGTTCACGTTATGCAAAAAAACTTAATAAAAAATCGCTTCAATTTATTAATATTCCTAATTCGTTGCCGATGATTGCTTCCGTTTACTCAGTGATAGAGATTTTAGGAATCGAATAGTTATGGACAAATTAATTATTATAGGTGGTGTTCCTTTAAATGGGGCTATTCGGATATCAGGTGCAAAAAATGCCGTTTTGCCAATTTTAGCAGCTACACTATTAATTGGAGAGCCAGTTATATTAAGTAATATTCCTCATCTCAATGACGCGACTACTATGATTGCATTATTGGGTCGGATGGGGGCTCAAATTACCATCGACGAATGCATGAGTATAGAAGTGGATTGTTCAACTATTCAGAATGTTCATGCTTCTTATGAATTAGTAAAGACGATGCGTGCTTCAATTCTCGTATTAGGGCCTTTATTGGCTCGCTATGGAGAAGCAGAGGTCTCTTTGCCTGGTGGATGTGCTATTGGTTCTCGACCTGTGGACGTTCATATCAATGGAATGCAAGCTTTGGGTGCTAACGTGGAATTAATAGATGGTTTTATTCGAGCTAGCGCAGATGGGCGCTTAAAAGGCATAGAATTGAATTTAGGAAAAATTACAGTGACAGGAACGGAAAATCTTATTATGGCAGCGAGCTTAGCGGAAGGCCAAACTATTATCCATAATGCAGCTTGCGAACCTGAAGTGCAGGATTTAGCTAACTTTTTAAATAAGATGGGTGCACAGATTTTAGGAGCTGGAACGGACACAATAGTTATCGATGGCGTTGATCGATTATCTGGAGGACGTTACCGGGTTTTGCCTGATCGAATTGAAGCGGGGACCTATTTGGTTGCTGCGGCGATGACACGAGGGCATGTTCGAATCAAAGATGTCCTACCAAAAACCTTAGGGGTTATCTTGGAAAAGCTACATGAGGCAGGTGCACGGATTAAAATTGGCGAAAATTGGGTAGACCTTAACATGGAAGGCCGGCGACCAAAAGCGGTCGATATTACTACGGCCCCTTATCCTGAGATGCCAACCGATATGCAGGCCCAATTCGTAGCACTTAATGTGGTTGCAGAAGGGAATGCCGTTATAACAGAAACTGTTTTTGAAAATCGATTTATGCATATGCATGAGCTGAGACGAATGGGGGCCGATATTAAATTGCGAGGTAGAAAAGCTTTCATTCGCGGGAAAGAAAAACTAACTGGCGCACCTGTTATGGCTACAGATTTACGTGCTTCAGCTGGCTTAGTTTTAGCGGGCCTTATGGCACAGGGAAGCACTATAGTCGATCGGATTTACCATATTGACCGAGGCTATGAATGTATCGAAGAAAAGCTAGCACAATTGGGGGCGGAAATTCGTCGCGTTTCTTCCCATGTATATACGGCAGAATATGTTGCTCGAAGAGGAGAATTATAGTATCTTATCTGGGGAGGGTCGTCCTGAGGGGTGTTTGATTACAGTTAAGAATCGCATCTCCTAAAATGGAAAAATTAAAAAGAATACCAATAAAAGGAGGCCTGCAGTAATCACTCTACTAATTTGGTACCAGTTTTGAGCGCACGCCTCAGCCTATTGAAAATAAGGATGTGGGGCTCGAATATCATAGTATGGGCAGCTATAGTTTGGATCATTTAGGATTAAGCCTTGCTATCAACGTCTGATTGCAGTTAACTCGCTAGTCGTAAGCATCGGATCATATACTGTTGGCTATTAAATCTCATATTGAATTGAACTAGTCTGAAATTCAAGATAATTTTGAAATTGGTTGATAATTTTGAGAGGATACATGGAGTTTTATAAGTTCCTCTCATAATAGCAAACTCAAGTTGACGTTGCATCGAGCTCACAAGAAGATACGAAGGTGGCTGCATTTAATTTTGGAATTTACTTATTTTTGATTGAGATATAGCAGTTCACTTGGTGCCAATATGGTGGTGATCTAAAAGGCTTAAGCATGGTAAAGATAGAATTAAACGCTTTTGCATTAACGAGTATTAATGATTTTTCTGTATATAAATAAGCTCTACCGTATATACGGCGTCTAGGGCGATTGCCATTCGTAGGGCGATGACTGAGAAAGTAATTCTTTACTGCCCTTGATCCGATGCTATTAGAGGTTTTTACTATTTTAGTATTTATCATGACGATAAATAGTTTCTAACTATTCTAACTATATGACTAGTAACACCCTCGAAAGTAAGTGATTATAAGCAGATGGGGTGGTAGCTATGGGGAACAGTGACGTTTATAATTATTTTTAAAGATAAGAAATATAACTAAAAACTACACACAAAATAATTATGCAAATGGAAGTAAAGGTGTACGTTTCATGAACGTATTCGTTTATGTAAGTAGACATATCGAAAGGAGAGGTACGCGATTTTCATCCCTTTAAGTTAATTACTACTACTCTCTGAGAATGACTCGTGATAACTTTTCATATTAACTATTTGTAAGAGAATAGGGAATTCAATAGCTTATGCTCTACCGCTTTCTGAAAAATTGATCTATATAACTGTCGCCATCCGGACAGTTCGTCCTTTTCCTCGACGACAGGAATAAGAAAGCCCGTGATCGCTTTAGGCACAAAATGATCCCTATGTACGTTTGATGTCTAAATGATTTAAATTGAGAGGAGCGGTTAACTAGTAAATGGTTAGCTAACCAGCACTTTTATGCGTGGAAAAGCCCTTTAATAATCGATACGCTAATTAAGAAAAGTATGTCGTACCTCTTCTTCAACTTCAAAGCTCGAGAGGGCCGATAGCAGAGGCTCAAACCTTATATACTAGCAAGTCGTCAGTGGGGCTTTAAAAAAGGAAAATATGGTTAATTATTCCTGCAACCAAGCCCTCGCGCTAACCTATATGGATAGCCCCGCTACTTCGCAACCTTTTTTATTAGTAACCAAAATTGGTAATCAATCAACCGTTGGACGCCACAAAACTCGCTATCCGCCTGAAGAGCCAAATTATCTACCCGGCGGGTTGTAGTTGCAGTTTTAAGTGTGAGCGGGTGCTGGCCAGTCGGGAAAGATAAAGTTAGTGAGTATGGGTGTTGTCTTTCGCTAAAGATTTTAATAAATCTAGCATATCTTTAGGTAAAGGAGTGTGCCACTCCATTGTTTGCTGAGTCAAAGGATGAGATAGCTGCAAGGTGACTGCATGAAGCGCTTGACGATGAAAGACTTTTAGAGTGACTTTTAGTGAATCTGAAAGAAAAGTGGGGATACCAATATGATTCCCATAAACTGGATCCCCGACAAGGGGATGACGGATATGAGCCATGTGAAGGCGAATTTGATGTGTGCGGCCAGTTTCTAACTGAATTCGAATATATGTGTGTGCTCGATAGCGTTGAAGAACACGAAAATGAGTAATCGCTTTCCGGCCATTGTTGACGATGGCCATACGAGTTCGATGTATTGGATGACGTCCAATTGGAGTATTAATTGTTCGACCAGAAATAAGCACTCCTTTTACAAAAGCTTCATATTCTCGAGTGATTTTTCGTGCTTTCATGGCTTTGGTCAATGTATAGTAGGATATTAAATTACGAGCGACTACGAGGAGTCCCGAAGTGTCTTTATCCAAGCGGTGAATAATTCCTGAACGAGGTAGAGTCGCTAATTGTGGATCGTGGTGGAGAAGGGCGTTGATTAACGTACGGTCAGGAACACCAGCCCCAGGATGAACCGCTAACCTTGGTGGCTTATTAATAATAAGTAGCGCTTTATCTTCGTAAACGATGTTTAAAGGTAATGCTTGAGCAACCCATCGTTCACTCAGCTCAAGGTGAGCAGTTATTTCAATTAATTGATTGGCTCGCGCTTTTTCCCGTATAAGCATTTTTTTAGTGCCATCGACGCGAACATGTCCGGTTCGAATCCAATTCTGTAGTTGTGAGCGAGAATAATTTGGAAATAACTTAGCCAGAGCTTGGTCAAGACGTACTCCTTCCAATTCAGTCGGAATAATATTTTTTAAAAAAATTCTTTTGGAATGCATGGATAGATGATATCAGATTCTGTAATCATTGCTCTCCTCAACTTTTCTCCCTTTAGAAGATTTTTCTTCCCCTGATAAAGAGAGGATTAGAGGGGGATAAAAACCACGGTTTCGTTCTAGTAAAATAAGTTGCTCCACAAATGGTTGCAGTTTATAATTGCTAGCATAAAGAAGAAGGACTCATGAAAAAGTTATTTTTTATTCTTATGTTCCTTTATCTCTGCTTTTTAATTGGTTGTGCGAGAAAAGACGTTGATCCTTATCAAGCTCGTCGAAAAACCTCGATCGAATTATTTGTGGCTGGTGAGAAAGCCCTGGCGAAAAAAGATTATTTAGGAGCTGTCAAAAATTTTGAAGCATTGGATGCTAATTATCCCTTTGGTCCTTACGCCCAACAAACTCAGCTTGATATCATTTATGCCTATTATAAAAGTGGAGATGTTGCTTCAGTCATCCTTGCAGCTGATCGTTATATTCGGCTTTATCCAAGAGGCCCTCATGTAGATTATGCTTATTACATGCGAGGGATTGTTGGATTTGAGTTAGGATTATCTTGGGTGCAAAAGTTAGCGGCTGTAAATCCTGCCTCTCGCGATATAAGTAGTTTGCAAAAATCTTATAGAGCTTTTGCTACTATCGTAGATATGTTTCCTCAAAGTCATTACTTTTCTGATGCACTGATACGAATGAAATATATCCGTAATTTAATAGCTCAACACGAGATCATTATTGCCCAATTTTATCTGAAACGTCGCGCTTACGTAGCAGCCGCTAATCGTGCTGCCTATGTAGTACAACATTATCAGGACTCGCCAGAAGTCATCAACGGCTTGGCGATTATGGTTAAAGCTTACCGAGCCTTAGATCTGCCAGAAATGGCAGATCTAAGCTATCGACTATTAAAAGTTAATTATCAAAATTCACCTAGGCTTCAAAAATTACACAGTTGCATTTCTTTGTAAATCAAGACAAGTAATTCGATATCTAAAAGAGAAGGTGTTGTGGTAACATCTCTATGTATGTCTAATAAGTGAAGCGCTGCATGAGCTATCGCTTCAAACTTTTTGGGCTCGGTAGACGCTTTTAAAGCACAACGGTTTTTACCGGGGGGTGGTACATACCCGGTATTTACTGCTTTTTATATGAGATATTTTTCATATTACGAGAAAGTGGGGGAGGGCGGTAAACATCGAAGATATGAAGGATAAGCGGCTAATTCTAGCAAATCATGTGCAAGGTATAGTAGTTACTGATTGGTTGATGTATGAAAAGTAGGTTTTGCGCCTCCATATGTTGGGTAAATAGTTTTTCAGGAGGAGTCAATGGTTTTTTGAACAAATAAGTACCTCTTGCCTACAAGGCAGAACAAAAGATAAGAATGTCCAGAGAGAATTAAGTTTTTTTGAAAAAAATAAAATGCGGTGCAGTGTATGATGCCCGATAATGCTATGCAGTCCCCCTTTATAAAAGGGAAGATCGTAGTGTTTATTGGCATTAAAAGTTTTTATGTTAAAATCACCGTGGTTACTTTAAGGAATGATCGTTGAATACCCCTCAATAGCGCGGTTGTTGGTTTAGACGCTTGTATTTTTTGTCGCTTACTTCACGTAGCTATAATCACCGTTTCTTTTTTTTACTATTTCTATCCTGTTTCCACTGCCAGTTTTTTGAGTCCATCACTTCATTATTTGTTGTTAGCTATTATAGCAATAATTATTTTATTTGAAATTGTGCGTCTGAGATGTAAGTGGGCTTTATGGGGACAACGTAAACGTGAAAGACGTGGTATTTCTTCTTTTTCCTGGACCATTATTAGTCTTTTTTTAGTTTTATTACTGGCACCCGGAAAGCAATACGCTATTCCAATTATTGTTTCCTGTTTTCTTGTTGATCCTCTTTTTGGTGAATTACGTCGTACTCGATTAGACACAACATGGATTTTTTTCTGGGTGTAGCTGTTGTTGTGATAATTTGGTGGTTGGCAACCTGGTGGTTCAAAATTGATTGGCTTCTTGTCTTATTAATGGGACCTCTAGTAGTTGTGGTAGAATGGTTAAATTCTTCATGGATCGATGATAATGCATTGATGATGTTAGTTCCATTATCGGTTATTTTAATTCTCTATGGATAAATGAACAAGGAAGAAATCTTTGTTTGCATATTGAAAATAAATAAGCTTCAATTAAATCCTTAGATTCTACTTTCATTTAATTGGACGAAAAGCATTAACTGCAGGAATTGACTGCAGGAAGTATTGGATAGGAAGGAGAATTGCTCAGCGGCTGCTCCACGCTGTTGATATAAATTACAATCATTTTCTTTCATACTGAGAAAAGGATGAAAAAATCCCTTGATTTGCTTTAACAAGTCCTGTTGCATGGTCGGATGCTAGTGCAAGAAGATTACGGGATGGTTCGTCATCACGATTTAATCGTGCGACAGTTTTGGCTATTCGACTGATTATTGGAATAAACGGTATATCACTCTAGCTCTTTATTATAATATCTTTATGTTAAAAACATACCAAATACTACTTGCCAAATACTACTTGGTTTCATATTGCTTCATAAAAATATCTTTACATTGGGTTATTGTCGTGGAGCAATGAAGAGATAAAATAGATCTCGCTTTTCGTGAAAATTAACGAAAAAGAGGAAGATAATGATTACGGATGATGAAAGGAATCAATTACGCGAAGTTTATGGAACAGCCTAAACTCATCATTACTATTAAAGATTTTATTAAGACGTTAGAAAAACGTGATTAGCTGTTTCTTTGTTATTAATGTGCATGTTTGATGCGTATAAATAACACGAATTTTCCTGAGCTAATTTATCCCAATTAAAATTCACAATTAGCAGTGGGATGGCTACGCAAAAAATTAGTGTCTGAAAATGGTACAAGTATTCGCGAAATAGCCGTCATTAGTGTTCCCAGTAAAAAATTAGTTGAAAAATTAAGGCTTCTATAAAAAGTGATGAGTTCTTAACGGAAAATGTTGGAAAGGCCCTGTGCCGGTCTTGAAGATGTTTTAAGTTTTGAGATGAGTTATCAAAGATCTACGATGGGATGAAAATAAAACGCAACTCCGGATGTTTACAGTGATTCTACAAAATTAACTTGATATTTTTTTGAAGATTTTAAAAGTGTTTGAATATCTATTAATTTAATTTTCGAGAGTAATTAGATTATTATAAGTCGGAAACACCATGTTTAGTAATTTTGTCATAGTTTACATGCTCAAAAACTCTAGGATATCAGTTTGCAATAAAATTTTTGATATTTTCCTCTCTGGATCATTTTAAAAATAAACAGGTACTGAAAGAAGAGGTGTAGCACAAGCCAATTTGTTTTTTTTTCGATGACAGTTTCTCGTTTCATTAAAACCTTCACCTTAATTTTTAGAAAAACTGCGCTACTCTGCATAAGAGTTCTCGGAATGGTTTTCCACGATGGCGCCTCATACAACTTAACATTAAGTGTTCCATGCGGAGATGGTATTGCATGAATTTGCATCTAATGCTAGCTTAAATCCCTAATCAAGTGTAGGCACGTAGCTCAGTGGTAGAGCACCACCTTGACATGGTGGGGGTCGTTGGTTCGATACCAATCGTGCCTAATAGATTTATATTTTTTATACTCCCCTGACTAAGTAATTTTTAAATATTTTAATCTTAAAGTACTTCTTATTATTACCATGTGACTCGAAAAGATCATACAGATTAGGAAATTATCATTGAATACACTCATTACAACGTGATTTTTGGTATTAGCCCTAAGCTTTAGGGCTTAATTTCTAAATTAGTTACCAATCATTATTCATCCGTCCAACTTTGTTATACTAAGGGGTCAAGAAAATTTCTTACAATGACTTCAATCTGTTTTATTTACAATCGATGTATTAGGCGGTTTAGAAGTACAATCGAGTACTTATCGATTTGTAATCGGATAAATTTAATGAAGTAACTCCAGTTTTTATGATTAAGGCCATGAAGGCACAACGATTACATTAGAAACAACTTATTTCAATGTCCATCAAAATTTAAACTCTACGAAGAAGTGAAATTAGGTAAAATTTATGAGCTCTCTACTTGATGCTCAAAAAACATCGAATATGTATTGCTCGTTACTCTATTTCAAAATTATCTAAGTAGTAAGGATATAAAATAAAAATGAAATAAAGTTGTTAAAATGATTAATTTCAATTTTATTCATATTAATGGCCGGTTCTGCATTAGCAAATACGGTTCATTATCAAATTACTGTACGGAATTAGATTCTTATTTATAAATTATAACTGAAATAGTGCCCGCGGTACGGCAAGTAAGACAGTAGAAGGAACAGTGGTATTCTTCTTTCTGAATTTTATGCTTAAGTAAGCAATGAAAACCTATTAAAAACAGTCGTTATTAATTACGTTATGATCTATAAGGCTATTGTATTTTGGCGACCTGATCCATTAAATGAAGAAGTAGGATCAAAAGTTGGTGGCAGGTAGATATAAATTTATACTTAAAATAATTGTTTCGTAAATATGATTCAATGGAGTAATCAGCGTCTTGAGGAGTTATAACATCTATTGTATTTTTAATAATATTCTAGTAATTAATATAAATAATTAATATAAAAATCTTAAAAATGATAACGGGATAACTCGTTAGCTTACTATAGAAAAGGTAATATTTTTAGTTGTTAATATAGTTGATTTGAGTAATTTTGAGTATTTTGAGTAATAGAGTTTTTTATTGGTATCTCATAATTCTTCTCCATAAGAACAAAAAAACATTTATAGTGCGCCTACTTTAAAAAAGTAGGTATTTCTACGCAATTACAATGTGAAGGCAACTTCAAAAAATTAAAAGAACTATTTAGATAGAATTTACAATAATTCCTAAGTGCTTGATTTTCTTCTAGACTTTATGATAGAGTGCAAGTCGGAGACTTCAAAGGTGGAGAGAAG
>JBGDGR010000011.1:0-21225 GCA_048491795.1 Coxiella endosymbiont of Haemaphysalis japonica | reverse complement strand
CTCTCATCATTCGAGACTATGCCGATCAGAATCCCATAACATTTCAAAGATGGTGCTAGTACCAGAAGTTTGCTTCTTCCGGATTTAGATCCTGATTTTAGGTTAGAACGCGTAACGTGTAAGGTAGTCTAATTATAAGAGGATCTCGTGTGCGAGAAATCATGCATAACATACCGGCACAATTGCGACGGATTTAAGTTCTTTACAAGTTTTTATAAATTATTAACAGTTCTTAACTGTTACCAGATTTCTGTTGATCTTACTACTCACAAAAATGTCTATTTTTACGTATGGTAACTCTGAAAATAAAGTCATAAGCAGTTATGTTTTGGATTTTACATTTCTTTGTCTTGTATTAGTAACAGCTATAATTCAAGGTTCAACATAATATCCTAGAATTTTATCGAGCGCATTCAGAACATCTCAAGCTTCTCAATTTATTTCGTCAGACTATACTCGCTTAAGCATAAAACGGGCGGCCATTATTAAATTACGATGTTTTTCAATCGCAAAATGCCTAGCTTTTTGCGATTGCTCAGGTTTGGAACAACAACTAATTTTCATTTATTGAATATGGAGTTAATCCATCAGACCACTCTTCCTGACATAGAGATTTTGAAAAAAAGTTGGTCTAGATTATTAGAATACTATTGCCTGAGAGAAATTAATTTTCATCAGAAATTTCTTTAAAAGAAGGTTTAGGAAAGTAGTGAAGCGTTTTCAAGATTGCAGGTCGAGATCATTGAAATTTCACGCGAAAAGTGATTCACGACGTACTCGAAGATGCGCATTCTCAATACACCTAGGTGTGGTGGGAGTAAGTGTGATTATTATCTGTCTTTGTATTGGCGATCAAAAATTTTTAAGAGCTTTTCTTTACCAAGATAGGTTGATGTGTTTCAAAAAAAAATCGATCAAAGAGTCGTACTTACTACATTGATTACGATAAAATTCAGATTTTTACTACGGCTAAATATAACTACGACTAAATAAATATGAAAAGTGAAAAACTTTTCTATTAATCTTCTCTCTTACCTTAACCCTGGAAAGATGGAATGCTCTTTGGAGCTCACGTAACTTCATATCTTACATACTTATCGATAAAGGTCGTGCTTTTTTATATATTCGAGCACAGCTTTAGGAAGCATAGATTTTACAGCTGAGTAATTACCTTTCGCTAAATAATTCCGAATTTCAGTAGCACTAATTGGATAGGATGGCAGCTGTTGAAAAAATATTTTTTCCGAAAGAAATTGCTCAAGATCATTAGGATTTTCGGTTCTATATCGGAGTAAAGTTTCTAACCATTTTGCTGTAGGCAAATGGTAATTTGCCCGATTAATAACAATTAAATGACAATAGGTTAAAAATTCTGTATAACGGTGCCAGAGATTAAAATCAGCAAAAGCGTCACTAGAAAGAATAAAACAAAGGCAATGCTTAGAGAATGAATTTCTTAAAGATTTAAGGGTGTAGATGGTATAAGAAATCTCTTTTTTTACAATTTCGACACTATTAACAGAAAAAATTGGATAATTAACAATAGCGCGTTTTATCATCTCTAAGCGATCTATTGAACTGGCTATGGGTTGTGAGCGGTGAGGTGGTTGCCCGCAAGGAATTAATTGAATATTTTTAAAAGGGAATTTTTCTACTAATTTACTAAGAATAGCTAAATGTCCTTTATGAATTGGATCAAACGTTCCTCCGAATAATCCTAATAATGGGAAGTTCATCGCAATTCCTTTCCTGCGATAGATAAACTTAATGCCTCTAATTCTTGCCAAGCATCACCTGGGATTACTCCCTTTATAATCCAATCTATTCGTTTTGAACGTTGCAATAATTTGGCAATAATTTGCGGATTGAGACGTGAGAGCGCTACTTTTAAAGGTTGTTTACGCATCTGCCATTGCGATGTTAATAGTTGTGTGAGCGATTTTCCATTTTTAAGTTCTTGGAAGAATATATAAAGGTTCCGTAATTCCCGGGTAAGCGCCCACAACACTAAAGGAGCAGCTTCTTTTTCAGAAAGCTTCAAAGCTAACAAAATTCGAGTAATTCGTGATTTTTTACCCAACAGCGCAGCTTCTGTTAAATTGAAAACTGTAAAACATGCACTGTCATTAATGATGGTGCTTACAGCTTTTGGGTGAATTTTTGTGTTTTGATAAAGTAAATACAATTTTTCTATTGCTTGTTGAGTCGCTAATAAATTTCCTTCTGTCAATTTAGAAAGGAGATTTACACTTTCCACGTCGGCAGTTAAATTAAATTTTTTTAACCGTTGCGTAATCCATGTTGGCAATTCTTGAGTAGATATAGGCCAAAGAGGGATAACAGCTCCTGATTCAGCAACAGCTTGATACCACTTTGTTTTCTGTTGCGTAACTGTTAATTTATTTGTGATAATTAGCAATCGTTTGGTAGCTGGAGGGCTTTCCAAATAGCGTAATAATATCTGAGTTCCTCTCTCATCAAATTTTGCTTGGGGGTTACGAATTTCAATAAATGTTTTTTCAGCGAAGAGGTTGAAATTGTCGATAGCGGTTTCTAATGCTTGCCAATTAAATCCCGTCTCAATAAAAAATAATTCTCCTTGTTGGAAACCCTGTTTTCGAGCGGCCTGCCGAATGCTATCCCGAGCTTCTTGAACCAGAAGCGGGATGTCTGCACATATAAGATACATGGGAAGAAGCGATTGTTGGTTTAGATGGGTGTTAAGTTGTTTGTATCGTATTTGCATCGACAGTCATTGCCTGGGTAAACATTACTTTACCTATCATAGATAACTAAATCTTCATAAATCAAAGATACTATCGTCCGGACCATCTCTTGCCTCATCAGTCGGGTAGCGTTAGGAGTATATATCTGATTAGTGTTTTGTATTAACAGACGTCGTAAAGTTAAATTTTTAGGGCCCATCAGTATCTGCCTGTTGCGCGTTTCTAAGTCAAAGTCAACACTCAATAAATAAGTGTAAGGCGTCGTTGCAGTGCTATATAAAATAGCAGGAATGAGAGGCTTCCATTTTATATTAATAATTCGAAGGATAATAGGAGCGTTTTCCTTCATTTTAGTTAAACGGACGTTTAATGCTTCGAGACTTCGGCTTAATTGAACAGTAAGGGGATCATAGAGATTAGGAGAATCAATATAAAGAATACGAAGATAAGGGGGGATATCATTAGATGATCGTAGTTTCAATCCACATCCTATCAAAGCCCTGCAAATAAGAATACCAATTGAAAAAATAAAAATCGCTTTGATTTTATTGTCATGCATTTTATACCACGATATTGACTAATTTTTGAGGTATCACAATGACTTTTTTAATTTCTTTATTTGTAACATAACGTTGAACATTATTTTGATTTAATGCAGTTTTTCTAATTAGTTCGTCCGAAGCATCAGAAGAGACTTGAATTCGAGCTCGCAACTTCCCGTTGATTTGGACAACCATCCCAACTTGGGAGGTTTGTAAAGCTTTGGAATCTGCTTTTGGCCAAGAAGAATCTAAAACATTTTCACCAAATCCTAAGGATTGCCAAAGAAAATGGGTGATATGTGGGGTAATAGGTGACAATAAACGTAACAATATTCCTAAACCCTCATGAATTAAGTGTGATTCTGCTTCGTTGTCTGTGGTTAGTTTCATAAGTAAATTTAGAATTTTCATTATGGCAGAAACGACTGTATTAAATTGATAACGTTCCATATCGTTATTAGCTTGTAATAAATATTTATGTATTGCTTGTCGAATGCACTTGTGCTCAAAAGTTTTCCATTGATAACAGCTACGTTCTTTTTGCTGATTAATAGCCTGTAGTGCATCTTTAGCTCGGTCAGATAAACTCCACAATTTCTTTAGAAAACGATGAGCGCCTTCGACCCCACTGTCTGACCATTCCAAATCTTGTTCCGGTGGAGCCACAAAAATTATAAAAAGCCGAATCGTATCCGATCCGTATTTTTTAACCAATGATTGGGGTTTAACTACGTTTCCTTTGGATTTTGACATTTTGGCGCCATCGTTCAAAACCATCCCTTGGGCAAGTAACCGCGAAAAGGGCTCATTAGAGTTTAACAAACCCAGATCTCGAAGCACTTTATGAATGAAGCGCGCGTAAAGCAAATGCATGACAGCGTGCTCGATACCTCCAACATACTGATCTACTGGAGTCCAGTATTTGGCGCGATCATCTAGCATGGCATTATCTTGATCAGGGCAAGTATAACGAGCGTAATACCAGGATGACTCGACAAAAGTATCCATTGTATCTGTTTCACGTACAGCGGCCTTATCGCAAGTCGGGCATTTTGTCTTATAAAATTTGGAGTTTTCTTTTAGGGGAGACCCATGACCGGTAGGAATAATATTTTCTGGTAAAAGAATAGGAAGTTGATTTTCGGGAACTGGAACGGTACCACAGCTTTTACAATAAATAATAGGAATGGGTGTCCCCCAATAGCGTTGACGCGAAATGCCCCAATCACGTAAGCGATAATTTGTTTGGTGATTGCCACGTTCATGGGTTTTTAAATAATCTAAAATGACATCGAACGCTTTTTCTGAATTAATTCCGTCAAATGGCCCTGAGTTAAAAAGTTTTCCAGGACCGATATAACAAGCGACTTGCTTGTAGTCCCACTCATTATTATCAACAGGTCGAATAACTGGTTTAATTGGTAAATTGTATTTTAGAGCAAATTCATGATCCAGTTCATTGTGAGCCGGTACTGCCATCATCTCGCCGGAAGCGTATTCCATTAAAACAAAATTCGCAATCCAGATAGGTAATTTTTCCTGCGTGACCGGGTGAATAGCGAACAAGCCGGTTGCGATACCCTTTTTTTCTTGAGTAACTACATCAGCTTCTGCCACGCGCGTTTGCCTGCATTTTTTTAAAAAATTAGCCACCCTTTTACTTTTTTTAGCACATATTTTTGAAAGAGGATGTTCAGGAGCTATCGCAATATAGGAAACCCCCATGAGGGTATCTAGGCGAGCAGTAAAAATCTGTAATTTATCTGAACTTTTTTCTAGCATAAAAATTACTATGGCTCCGTGAGATTGGCCAATCCAGTTCCTTTGCATTGTAATAACTTGTTCTGGCCATTCTTTCAATTCATCGAGATCTTTGAGAAGTTCTCCACTATAATCAGTAATTTTTAAAAACCATTGAGAGATTTCGCGCCGCTCTACGGTGACACCTGAACGCCATCCTCGTCCATTAATCACTTGCTCATTAGCTAACACTGTTTGATCGATGGGATCCCAGTTAACAACGGAATTTTTCTTATAAGCGAGGCCTTTTTTATACAGCTGGAGAAAGAGCCATTGTTCCCAGCGATAATATGTAGGATCGCAAGTAGCAATCTCCCGCGACCAATCGTAAGCAAAACCCAATTTTTTCAGTTGTTTTCGCATTTTTTTGATGTTTTTGAGAGTCCATTCCATCTGGGGCATTCTACCCTGAATAGCGGCATTTTCTGCGGGTAGACCAAAAGCATCCCACCCCATGGGTTGTAAGACATTTCGACCTTTATGAAGTTGGTAACGAGCAATTAGATCTCCAATGCTATAATTACGGACATGCCCCATATGAAGCTCTCCACTCGGATAGGGGAGCATTGCTAAACAATAAAATTTTTCTTTACTTAAATCTTCTTTCACTTCAAAGCATTCGTTTTCTTCCCAGTAAGTTTGGGCAGCTTGCTCGACATCTGATGGATTATAGAACGCATTCATAATTAGTTAGGATACCTCAGTGGTTAAGCTGATGGAAGCAGTGCGGCAGCTTAAGGAAATGTTAAATTTAACTAAAATTAACTATGTTAATATAAGATTCTATTCTAAAAGAAAAATTAACTGTTACGGAAAGATAGTTTTCGTGTAAGAAGGAATTAACAAAGGCAGAGTACCTATAGACCGAAACTGGTATTTATTAAAAGAACCACTCTTGAGTACTAAGTCCAATTTATGGACCTGTGATGTTAATCTCTATATATCCTTCTTCATTTTACTTGAGAATGAACGTCATTAATTTTTTTGTAGAACGGTATCAAAGTTAAGCTATTTGATTACTTCTCAATAGGTTTGTGGCCACCCTTAAACAATTTAATGAATGAAGGCTTATTACGCGATGGGTAAATTCGTTGGATAATTTCCTCATACAATTCAATTACCCATTCAAGCATGTGGGAGAGATTTTCTTTTGATACTCTCTGTCGCCGCCATCTTGTGCAACCCACGAACCTCCCGTAACAGTATGTGCTGATGATTTTTATAGTGGTTAAAGGAAGGGTTAAACCGCGCAAGCGCACATTAAAATAAATACAGGAGATGCGGGCGTTCATGTAATTCTGGAGGGTATTTTTTAGAAAAAGTAACTATATTTAAGCAATATATCGATTTACATGTAGGCACGCCAATTAATCTCTTCAGACTTACTAACAATTTGGTAGTTTATCACGAAATTGAGTAATAGCGATTATCGATTTGAAAAACCCTTTTGAGAATATTATGATCTTGCAAAAAATAAATCCACTTAAGTTTTGCAAGTCCTTGGGTACATCGAGTAAATGTCATTCGAGAGGAAGTACTTAATTGCTGATTGTAATTTAATTTTTATTTGAAATGAAATTCCTTCGATGAAATCCTACCGATTAAAATTTTTATCAAATGCCAGTCGTTTTTCAGGAAATATTCCTTTTGTTGCTAAAACCTTCAATATGAGACCTACAATAAAATGAGGTCCAAATTAATACTAGTAAATTAATCCTAGTAAAAGAAAAATAATTACTATTCCTAATATAGGATAGTAACTCCATTTCATTAATGGAGTGTTACCAATCACTGGGGTTATTTGACTAGTCAAGACAACAAGTTTATTTCTTGGAGCCGACTGATGTATTTTTCCATAAGGATCTATAATTGCAGTTATACCTGTGTTAGTGCTATAGATTAAATAACGGCCGGTTTCTAAAGCACGCATTTGGGCAATTTGAAGCTGTTGAGCAGAAGCAATGGTGTCATTAAACCAACTGTCATCGCTCACTACTACGATAAATGCTTTTCCTTCCATACTATTTAATACTTCAAGGGGATAAGCAATTTCATAACAAATAAAAGGAGCAAAGGAAATATCTTTAGCATACATAGGTAGTTGATTCCAGGGTCCAGGGCTTGAATCTGACATGGGAATATTAAAATATTTCGTTATGCTAGAAAAAAAAACCCTAGGAAGAGGCCTATATTCACCGAAAGGTACTAAATGACGCTTTAAATAAAGGCCATGTCCATTACCAAAAACAGTAAGTCCATTAAAAGTTTTTTGAGTTTTTTCTTGGTAAATTGGGATCCCAGTGATGAGGGCTGTTTGATGTTCTTTTGCTTCTTTATTGAGAGAATCAAGAAAAGAAGGAATTTGTTGAGGATAAATAGGAATAGCCGCTTCGGGCCATACAATAATATCACTTTGCCAATGTTTTCTGGTTTCCACGTAGTAATGGGTGTGAAGAATTAAAAATAGATGATTAATATCCCACTTCATGGTTTGATGAATATTACCCTGAACTAAACTTACTCGAAGCCTCCTTTTTTGAGGGTATGTCCATTGTCTGGTTATCAGACCCCCTCCCATAAACAGCAAAATGACAAGAAAAGTAACACCTAATATTTTTATTTTTACCTCCTTACGAAGAAATAAAATATACAAACATCCGTTCATAAAAGTTACGACTAAAGATACGCCATAGACCCCTACAAGAGGAGCGAAACCTTTTAAAGGAGAATAGATTTGACTATATCCCAAAAAAAGCCAAGGGAAACCAGTAAATAGTTCGCTTCGAAGCCATTCCCACATCACCCACCAGGCGGGAAAAGCAAATAATGCAGCTATCACTACGGATTTGCGACGGTAAAGCAAAGAAAAGGAAAAGCCTTGGATTGCAATAAACATTGCTAAAATAAAAATAAATAGGATAGTAATTAAAACTGCCAAAGGCGTACTGGCATTTCCGAACTGATGGATGCTGACATAAACCCAGGAGGTGCCAGTTCCAAAAAATCCTAAACCGAATAACCATCCTCGCCATAAACTTTGCACAGGTGTTGAGTGTAGCCAGATGGCCAATAAAATTGCTGGCGAAATAAAGACGATTGGAACCCAATTAGCGGGCGCAAAAGCTAAAGGTAAAAGGGCGCCAGAAAATATTGCCAAAAGGTTAAAAAAAAGTTTATTCATTCTCGGCAGTCTTCTGGGTTAAATACAGTAATTGGATAATTCGCTTATTAGCTAATTATGATAGTTATGTTAATGAATCAAGGTCGAAAATTTCACCTTATTCGCGCAGTGACTAATGTTACATGATATATCACTAGTCGTATCAAAAACTCGTTGTTAGCTGTTTACTTGCGAAAATAAAAAAATAGAACGTACGAGGTCTTTAATTTGAATTTGCACTTTCATGCTTGGATTTTTTGATAATGTGTTGAAGTAAATCTTTAACGAATAAAATGTCAATCACTTCATTGTAGTCTTCACTAATTATTGAAAGGCATAACTATATTGAATCAATTATAAGTATAAGAGAGAATACTGACCAGAGTGTTATGTTATGGCCTCCATCATCGTCATTCTAGCGCGAAGATTGCTTGCGTCCAAGATTTTCTTTCGGAGACTTTAAAAGCACTTTTGGTCACCATCCAATACTTCACGATCAATCAATTAACGTTTTTTCGTGTCGCTGCGTGAAGAAGCTTAATTAATTGCTCACAATCTTTGGATTCTTGGTAAAACGTCAGTTAAACGTTCCAGCTATGATCTCTGTGGGTTTGATTCGTGTCTTATTGTTTTTCACTGATTACTAAAGAAGAGTATTGCAATAAATATTACTATGCTTCATAAGGATTTTCATAACCGAGCTGAGATAAAGCTTGAATTTCTAATTTTTCCATTTCTGCGGCTTCTTGGATTTCTATATGGTTGTATCCTAACAAATGTAATACTCCGTGAATAACAAGATGGGCAAAATGGGCTTCTAAAGATTTATTTTGCATTTCGGCCTCTTTAGAAACTACAGGGGCGCAAATAGCTAAATCTCCAAGTGAATCCGAGGGCAAGCCAGGAATAGACTCATGGGAAAATGATAGAATATTCGTAGGGCCTTTTTTATGTCTATAAGTTTCGTTCAGAGCGGCACATTCTTCCCGGTCAATAAAGCGGACCGTTAATGCGAATAAATTTTTATCTAAGATTAGCTGGATAACTTGAAGAGTAGTATTGACCCATTTCTGTAATTGCGAAAGAATGGGAAGAGGGGAAAATTGAGTAGCACTTTGGACTTCAATATGAAGCTTCATTCTCTTCTCTTCGTATGCTTCATAAGCTGCTGAACCACAAGGCAACAGACAAAATTATTTAATTATCTGATTTAAAAAAAGTAATTTGGATTCATCGATATCTCGCATTTAGAGCAATCCACAAGTTAAAACATTAGTGGTGTTTCGCGCTTTATCTAAAACCATAAATGAGTCGTTTAACATCCGGAGATATTCCAATGGTGCAGTTTCAATAATCCCTTTTCCTAATAATTGACTTACTTTAACAAAATACCTAACTTTTTTTGAAAAGCGCATCACGTAAAAGACGCAGCGAGATTAACTTTTGAGTTAAATCCTATGCAAAAAAACCAGTCTAAAGCTGCAATTACATCAAAAACAGCTAGAAATGCTTTCCCGATTTTTGGGTGGCATTATAGAATTAAGTACAATTATAGAATTAAATACAATTTTTGTCAAATGACTACTGAAGCTTGGTGAGATATTTATTATTATCATCTAGCGTAATCGTCAAGTTGATTCAGAAAGTTCTAAGTTATCGTCCCCCTTAACACACCTCACCCCATAATGAATTGGGGCGAGCTTCTGTGATTCTAATCTTCACCATTTCTCCAATCAATGGAAGTTCTCCTACAAAATTTACAACTCGATTGTTTTCCGTTCGACCGCTGAGCTGCTCGGGGTGCTTTTTTGAAGGCCCAGTGACTAAAACGTTTTGTTGAGTGCCCACCATCGATTGGTTAATTTCCGCAGCTTTTATTTTTATGCGATTTTGTAGAATCGCTAAACGTTCCTTTTTAACTGCTATAGGGACATTATCGAGCAATTGAGCAGCAGGCGTCCCTGGGCGGGGGCTATAAATAAAGCTGAAAGAATGATCGAAATTAATCTCCTGAATGAAGTCCATGGTAGCCAGAAAATCTGCTTCTGTTTCTCCTGGAAATCCGACGATAAAGTCTGAAGTAATGCTGATATCAGGTCGAATCTGGCGCAATCTACGAATTTTAGATTTGAATTCGACGACTGTATAGTTGCGTTTCATCGCTGCTAAGATTCGGTTAGAACCGCTTTGGACCGGTAAATGGAGGTGGTTTGCAAGTTTGGGCTCCTCAGCGTAAGCATCAATTAAATTTTCTGAAAAAGCAGAAGGATGAGAAGTTGTAAAGCGAATCCTCTTTACTTCTTCTATGGCAGCTAAATAATGAATGAGTAAAGCTAAATCGGCTATTTGACCGTCATGCATAAGACCACGGTAATCATTGACATTTTGACCGAGCAAGGTAATTTCCCGAACGCCTTTTTTGGTTAAACTAACGACTTCGGCAATAACATCATCAAATGGTCGACTGACTTCCTCGCCTCGCGTATAAGGCACCACGCAAAAGGTGCAATATTTACTGCATCCTTCCATAATCGAAATAAAAGCGGAGGGACCCTCGGCGCGAGACTCAGGTAAACAATCAAATTTTTCAATTTCTGGAAAAGCAATATCAACAACCGATTTTTTAGATCGGGCTGTTTCATTTAGAAGTTCTGGCAGTCGATGTAAGGTTTGAGGGCCAAAAATGATGTCTACAAAAGAAGCACGTTTCAAAATACTCTTTCCTTCTTGACTCGCCACACAACCTCCAACACCAATGACTACATGGGGTCGTTTTTCTTTGAACGGCCGCCACCGTCCTAATTCAGAAAATACTTTTTCTTGGGCTTTTTCTCGCACGGAGCATGTGTTAAGTAACAGGACATCTGCGCTTTCAGGGGTAGAAGTGAGCTCTAAGCCATGAGAGACATGAAGAACGTCCACCATTTTAGCAGAATCATACTCATTCATCTGGCAGCCGTGTGTTTTTACGTAGAGCTTCTTCATGGGTGCAAATTTTACAGGATAAGTAACCCACTTATCAATGTCTTCTTCTTCATCAGAATAACTTTAATAGGTTCGTCCTTAGAAAAGGTTAAGTATTATCGGCGGGATAATTCTTTTTCACGTTATTTTGATGACTCTCCGCTTCTTCATCGGGTACAACAGACGGGATGCCAGTGGCAACTTCTTCTTCAAAACGAGCGAGCGTGTCTCTCACGTGCTTATCACTAGCTCGAAATGAAACAGCTAGATAAAGGGAAATAAAGGATAAAATACTAAGATATAAAAAATCCCAGCCAAAGTGGATCTTGCCGCGTCCCCCACCATAAGAGCCTAAATAAGAAATGACACTCAACCCAATTAGATAAGGCCACATCCAAAGAGAAGCGCGCCAATTCATATGGATACCTCGGGGGCGTTCAGAAAACAATCGATAAATAATGAAGAGCATAAAAGAAACGAGTAAACTCATTCCTAATTTAGAGACTACACTCCATCCTGTCCAATAAACAATGAGAGTACAAATATAAAGTCCAATAAAACCGCATATTGCTGCTAAGGGTAAACGAAAAACTCGTTTATGATCGGGCAATTGATAACGCAACGATAAACAGCAAATTGGGCCCGTGATGTAGGAAAGAGCGATAATTGATGACATAAATTCAGCCATTGCATACCATCCCTGAAAGGGTAAGAAAAATGTCATGCTAACAATAAAATTAACAAGAACAGCTTTAGCAGGAATTCCTCTTTCATTTACTTCTTGTAAAAATTTAGGCAACTGGCGGTTAGCACTTAATCCATATAAGGTTCGAGCTGCGCTGGTGCTATAGACAAGACCTGCGGCGCTAGTAGCCACTAGAGCATCAATATAAAGCAAGATGGCCATCCATACGATACCTAATGTCATTAAAAGCCCGGCTAGTGGTCCCGCATCACCAATAAAGTGTACGTAGAGCCAGCCTTTTGATAAGCTGTTGGGGCTTAAGGCAGCAATGAAACTGATTTGTAACAATAAGTAGATGACCAACACGATAGACAAACTGCCAAGAATAGCCACCATGACAGTACGGCTCGGATTTTCTGCTTCCCCTGCGAGTTCCACCGCCTGTTTAAAACCATTAAAAGCAAATAAAATACCCCCTGTAGCCAACGCAGCGAAAACACCCTTCCAACCATTAGGCATGAACCCTCCATATTGGGGATTAACAAAATTATGAGGATGAAAAGCGACGACCATAAGCACAATAGCAGTCAAAATGGGAATAATTAACTTCCAAAATGAGAAAATATTATTAAGGTGGGTAATAAATCGGATTGAATAAATATTAATCAGGCTAAAGCCTGCCATCATGAGCGTAGCAATAATATAGCCTTTTAGGCACAACCCATGCACGCCAGCACCATGTTGCCGAATCAAATCCGGCCAGTAATTGGCGGCATACTGAATCATCGCCTGGACCTCTGTGGCCGGGGCTGTCATTAAATTGAACCATGTAATCCAGCCAAAAAATAAGCTGACGAACGTACCATGAGTTAATTGTGGAAATCGGGTGCTACCGCCAGTAATTGGAAGCATAGTTGCGATTTCTGCATAGGTAAGTGCCACAATCACTACCAACACCCCCCCGAAAATCCAGGCTAAAATTGAAGCGGGCCCTGCCAAGCGGCCAACGTATAGGGAGCTGAAGAGCCATCCGGAACCAATCATAGCACTCACAGCAGACATCATTAAACCAATCGAACCAATGCGTCGTTTGTAAGCATGAGTATTATTCATAATATCTCCTGGCATGGCTAGAAATTAGAGGAGATCATTATTCCGCCAAGCTTGTAGCGCATAAATTAAGATTGTAACTGCTTTCCCCTAGTAGGTTCAAATCATACTGCCTCAGAATAAGATTTCTCGACTTACACTCTTCTTGATACTCTTCTGGGCCTGGTGATTTTTCTCCATTAGTCTTCTCAAAATCACCAGGCCCAGACTGTAGCCAGAAACTGTTGACTGTAAAATAACTTATGGGCAAGTAAGTGTAAGATAGTTTAAGAAGTCGATGACTTAAGCTTTTTCTTGAGAAATAAAATGTTGTGCACTATAGGAAGTTTACCTGCTTTAAGCAGAGTGATGACACATTCCTTAGTTCATTTTTTCTAAAATCAGGACTTTCGAACTCCGTAGGGTTGAATATTTTTTAGGTGCTCATATCAGGGATTTTCTTTTTTGAGTGATAAAAACAAATTTTCTTCAAGGCGTCTGTCTGAGCAGAACAACTTGTGTGGCTAGATTAATCCCGTGTGTTAGGGAAAAGGAAGGTGGAAGTCTGCAGCTTCCTTCCCTAAAGCAGTTAGATACCAATATCTCCGTTGCTTAAGTATCTCCGTTGCTTAAGTAACTGCATAAACTATCTTATTTAATTTTACTATGTTTTGAATCTGAACTGCCAAACCCTTGCAAAGTGAGTAAGTACTCGATAATTTTCTTCCACTCATTTTTAGTGGTTATCATTAAAAGAAAATCATTCTTTCATTTAATTAATAATTAATATTAATTAGGCTTTACAGATTTGAAAAAGAGACTAATGCACAAAAAATTGATGTGCGAAAAATAAGACAATTAAATTCTTAGAAATTAAATTCCTAAAAAATAAATACTAAAATAGTAACCAGACGGAGTAAGAGAAAAAACTACTAGTCCTCTCAAGAGAGCCCGATCTTCATCCCAGCTACTGGGAATAACAATTCGGCATGCGTCATTACCCTAGTCGAGAGGCTGAAACCGACCCCGATTTACAATATGCAGAAGCAGCACTTTTTTAGCTGCTAAGTTAATAAATAATCATCTAAGTTGCGTTACAAGAGCTCTTAGAAGCTAGGAGTAGATCTCCTTCCGCCCACCACATCCTTTGAAGAAGGATTTCTTTGGTCGTTACTGCTGAAAAGAGCATCCTCAAGTAATCACCTATTTATCATTAGGACTATTCAATTTGTTGAACTAACTGGGAGGGCTCTTTGGCTAGTTAGCATTTATGAGCACCTCTGTGTTTGGAGATTTTGATTGAAATAAAAGAATCCGCGATGTTTCTTTTTGAAAAACTCTGCGCTACTTATAATCACCGCGGAGAAAGGCCAGAATGAATTAATGTAGCTTTATTTAGTCTGAGCGCATATTCAAAATATGTAATATCAATTAATTAGTTTTTCATTGGCTTACCCTTAATGCTTTTCTTTGTTTATTTTTCCTTTCTTATCTTGGGTAGTATAAATTGGTTAATTTATGACATGAACTTCATCAAAGTACCCACTATGTGGGTTATAAAAACTAGTTACGAGTTTTTATCTTAATCATTATCTGTCTGGATTATCCTTCTTATTTTTTTGAAAGTCTTTACGTAAGTTTGATTTTTGACACCACTGTATTTTAATTTTTGGACTATTTTAATTAATTTTACAGTTTACTTTTGAACGATTTGCAGTTGCATCAGAGTAGAAAGTAGTTAAAAGAACAAGTAATGAAAGATGTTCGTTTCTGAGCGGCGCGTTAATCTCGCCAAATAATCTTATTTCATTAGTCGGCGAGGTAAGGTTTAAGAATAGGTAAAAAGCGTCGGCTCAATGCTTCAAGTGCTTCTTGATTTTCACTCCATAATTTTATTTCTAAATAGGGTGGACGGATACAATATCCTAAATTGCACTCGGAATTGGCCATTAACTTTTCTAATTGACTTGCTAAAAGCCCTTCATTAGCTTTAATTAATAGCCAAAACTTTCGATAAATTTTATAAGTATAGCTATTTTCCTGCAATTTCGACAAAATAACGTTTTGAAAAATAGGAAAACATTCTTTTGATGGCCCTGGTAACATAAAGATGTCTTTTCCTCTATTTTGAAAATAGCAAGCCGCCGCAGTTCCGTTAGTATTGTGAATGGGGTTAGCGCCCTCCGGTAATAAAGCTTGTTGACGATTAGTATCGGGAATAGGGAATCCTTTCTCAGTGAGGCGATCGATAATCCATTTCCAAGTTTGTTCATTAAAAACTAAGCGGCAATTTAAAGCGGTTGAAACAGCATAACGAGTGCGATCATCTAGAGTGGGTCCAAGCCCGCCGATAGTAATCAAGGCTTCGTGTCCGGGAAGTAAATAACGAATAGCTTGCTCAATTTCTTCTTGATCATCCCCAACGATAACTCGCTGACCAGTTTGAATATTATTTTCAATAAGAGTATGGGCAAAATAAGTGGTATTCGTCTCAAGAATATCCCCGTTGATAAGTTCTTCACCGGTAGCAACAAAACTTACTCGTTTTTTCATTCCGGCCATTCGCGCTCTAAGTATTGAAGCTTATCTAGTGTGTCTTTCCAAGCGTCAGCGTCTTCTGGAGCTTCTTTTTTAGCTGCAATAATAGGCCACTGCTTTGCAAGATCTGCATTGAGTTTTAGAAAAGACTGCTTTTCTTTGGGTAAATCGTCTTCAGAAAAGATAGCATCGACAGGGCATTCTGGAACGCAAAGATTGCAATCAATGCATTCGTCTGGATCGATGACTAACATATTTGGCCCTTCACGGAAACAATCTACCGGACAGACTTCCACGCAGTCTGTGTACTTACAGCGGATACAATTATCAATTACAATAAAGGTCATGTTATAATAACTCCGTAGAAATTATAGTGTAACGAAGGTTGTAATTGAAACTGTTAATTTCGACAAAAGACAAATTAAAATTGTACCCATGTAATAAAAACAACTAAGCGATTATTTATGATAACGGCGGATGATATCAAAAGTTGGATTAAAGCGGGTTTGCCTGAGAGTCAAGTCGTTTTTGTTAAGGGAGATGGACGGCATTTTGAAGCAGTGGTTCTTTGTTCTGTGTTTAATGGAAAAAATCGGATAACTCGTCATCGCTTAGTTTATGACGCTCTTGGGGGTCGCATGGGCTCCGATGTTCATGCGCTTTCTTTAAAAACGTATACGCTTGATGAATATAAGAGCCAACAAAGAGGTCAGTGATGAGCATACAAGAAGAAATTCGACAACAAATAGAAAATAACCCCATAGTGTTATATATGAAAGGAACTCCTGATTTTCCTCAATGTGGCTTTTCAGGACGCGTAGCCCATATTTTGCGCCAATGTGGAGTCAAATTCACTAGCTTTAACGTTTTAGAGTCCTCTGAGCTTCGTCAGGGAATTAAGGATTTTTCCAATTGGCCCACGATTCCCCAACTCTATATCAAGGGTGAATTTATTGGAGGAAGTGATATTGTTAGCGAGCTATTCGACAGCAGAGAGTTAATGAAATTGCTGGAAGGTGTGTAGTTATTGATCGAAATTCCAATCTTTTGTAACGGAGGAGCGGTCATTCCGTAGACGAAAGATTCTTTTATATTTATTAATTTCAGCCAGTTGCGTATCCGACCACGTGTGATTTCGATCAAAATCAGCCAAACGCTTATCAATTTCGCTAATATAAGCTCCGGCGCTCCTTTTATAATTATTTTTCTTTCTAAACATGAGTTCTGCTAGAATATTACGCTTGATGGGTTACATATCTCATTCTAAAATGAAATGGATGAGCTTTCCATGACTAATTTACTGTTGATTTTGAAAGGATTCAAATTTCCCGAATTATTTACGATAAATGGTCTTGAAAAGCTGGATGCTGCTTTCCTGGCCTTTCTAAAAAGAAAAGATGAAGTCTTGCATGCACGGCTCCTGCGTTATCGAGAAAAAGAGCTCTTAAAGTCTCAAGAGACTAGTGAATTAATCATTGCCTGCGGACCTGTTTTAGAAACCTTTATAGCCGATCTCTTTTCAATTGAGGAGCCAGTCAACCAATTACGTACCGTAACATTAAAAGAAAACACTATTTTCGATTTCAAAAAATTCTATGTCTTGCGTCAAGCACGCCGAGCACTTAAAAAGGCAGATTCAATAGAAAGTTTTTCATTATTAGATCAATGGATAACTGACCAATTAGAAAAAAATAGATTAAATGCAGCTGATCGAGAATGGGCTATCGCCCATTGGGGGCAGCGCTTATTAGAAGCACCTGAGGTCAATGCAGTATTTATTAGGAAGCTTACGTTATGGTGTGTTGCTGCTATGACTCAACCAGAAGGAATGAAAGCAGTAAAAGGATGGACAAGCTTTCATTTGCACAAACGCTTAAATTATGAAAATTTGGTGGAAACGGTCGCTATTCCTGGAGATGCAGTGGGCCGTTTAGAGGGGTCTCCGGAATCGCGCCGTCATCGAGATGGGTTTGTTTTAACTGATCTGCGAATGAAGCGACGTGAAGCGATGGCCCATGTTCATTATTGTATTTATTGTCATAAAACCGATGGTGATTTTTGTTCCAAAGGATTTCCTATAAAAAAAGTTAATCCTCATCAAAAACTGAAAATTAATCCTTTAGGTGAAGTATTAATAGGATGTCCGTTAGATGAAAAAATTTCCGAAATGCATATCTTAAAAAAGAAAGGCTATGCAATTGCTGCCTTAGCCACTGTTATGATCGATAACCCCATGTGTCCTGCCACTGGGCACCGTATTTGCAATGATTGCATGAAAGCCTGTATTTACCAAAAACAGGAACCAGTTAACATTCCTCAGACTGAAACAAGAGTTTTAACAGACGTGTTGGATTTACCATGGGGTGTGGAGATTTACGATTTGCTCACACGATGGAACCCTCTGCGGAAGGAACAGTACCTACCTAAATCTTATAATGGAAAAAAAGTGTTAATTATGGGGATGGGGCCTGCTGGCTTTACATTGGCGCATTTTCTTCTGATGGAAGGTTTCGTTGTTGTAGGGACTGATGGTTTAAAGATTGAACCATTGGCCTCTGAGTTTATTATCGAACCTATTCGGAATTATGCAGATTTAACAGAACGCTTAGACAATCGGGTAATGGCCGGTTTTGGGGGGGTCGCAGAATACGGAATCACGGTGCGTTGGGATAAGAACTTCTTAAAGCTAATTTACATTAGCTTATTAAGACGTCGCTATTTTCAAGTATTTGGTAGCATTCGTTTTGGTGGCACCTTATTGGTTGAAGACGTATGGCGTTTGGGTTTCAATCATTTAGCAATAGCCGTAGGTGCCGGTTTACCGAGCGAATTGCGGATTCCGAACAGCTTAGCTCCCGGGATGCGTCAAGCTAATGATTTTCTAATGACGCTTCAATTAACAGGTGCCGCCAAATCCTCAAGCTTAACCAATTTACAGGTGCGCTTGCCTGCAGTAATTATCGGAGGTGGACTAACAGCTGTTGACACGGCCACCGAAGTTCAAGCGTACTATATCGCTCAAGTAGAAAAAATAACTCAACGATATGAAAAGCTTATCAAATATTTTGGAGAAGAAAAAGTAAGATCTCGCTTTGATAAAGTTTCTTTGGAAATTTTATATGAATTCCTTAATCACGGACGAGCCGTTGGTGAGGAGCGCCGAAAAGCAAAAGAAGAAAATCGACCGGTTGATTTAATAAAACTTATTCGTGAATGGGGTGGGGTAACCATAGTCTATCGCCGGACTATGCAAGAATCTCGCGCCTATAAACGTAATCATGAGGAGTTAATAAAGGCTTTAGAAGAAGGTATCTACTATGCTGAAAGTTTAGAGCCAAAAGCCATAGAAGTAGATACTAATGGTTGGGTAATGGCCTTGGTATGCCAGTGGTGGTTCATGGACGAAGGAGGGGTTTGGATGGGGACGGATAAAGATCAAACCTTGCCCGCCCGTTCTATTTTCGTGGCGACCGGAGCTAAACCCAACATAGCTTATGCTTACGAACATAAAAATACCTTTTCTCGTGAAGGGTTTAATTACAAACGGTTTGAATTAAAAGATAATAAATTAAAAGAAATTAATGAAAAAAGTCATTGTAAAGTTGAAGATTTTGGGCCTTTTACGAGTTACGAAATGGACGATTATCGCGTCAGCTTTTTAGGCGACACACATCCTATTTTTCATGGAAGTGTCGTAAAAGCTATTGCTTCAGCCAAGCGGGCCTATTTGAAAATCGTTAAAGCACTTGAACATAATCATAGTTTTAATGCGGAGGTGATTGAATATGAGACATTTCACGACAAGATGGATGCCCTCTTTACAGCGAGGGTGATAGCAGTTAGGAGGCATTCACCTGTAATGGTAGAATGCCAAATTCGAGCACCAATGGCAGCCCGTAATTTTCAAACGGGCCAGTTTTATAGATTACAGAACTTTGAATATTTATCACCTTTCATTGGTAATACACGTTTACAAACTGAAGCCTTAGCGATGATTGGCGTGAATTCAAATTTCGATCCAGACGTGGTGAGCTTTATGGTTTTAGAGCGGGGAGCTAGCTCTCGGTTAGTAGCTGCTTTAAAACCTGGTCAGCCAATTTCCATTATGGGGCCGACAGGTTGTTATAGCAAAATTCCCCAGGAGAGCCAGAAAAATATAATGCTTATTGGTGGATCTCTAGCTGCTTCATATTTGCGTTCTTTGGGACCTACATTGCAAAAAATGGGGCATCACGTGTTCTATGTGGCCTTAATGGAAACAGCCAATGAGCTTTATTATCAGGAAGAATTAGAGGCATTAAGCGATATTATTTTGTGGCTGACTGAAAAGGGTGCAATGATTAAAGCGCGACGCTCACAAGATAGATCTGCTCAGGGAGAACTTATTTCCGTTTTGCGCCGCTACGCAGAGGTGTCACCTATTCCATTAAAAGCGATTGATCGTGTGTACGTTATTGGTTCAACTCATCTTCTACGAAAGGTTCAAAAAGCCCGGAATGGCGTATTACAGGAATATTTTAAACCTGAGGCAGAATTTGTCGCTTCGGTCTATGGGCCGATGCAATGTATGATGAAAGGGGTTTGTGCTCAATGCCTACAATGGCAAATTGATCCCAACACTGGGCAGCGGACAAAAGCCGTTTATGCTTGCTCATGGCAACATCAGCCTATGGAATTAATAGATATTAAAAATATCGAAGAGCGTTTATCTCAGAATCGAACTCAAGAAATTTTATCCGATTTATGGCTGGATTATCTTTTTGCAACAGAAAACATTAAGAGAGTGTGAATATAAGGCTTGCTATAAATTGCCTCATCTCTGCCATTGTGATACGAAACAAATTAATATTTAATCCACCGCATAAGCCTCGATCCGTACTCACTATGATATAACCTACGCGCTGGGTTATTTCCCGCTGCTCTAAATAAGGATGAACATATTCAGCATGACTTGCAGCTACATGACTGATAACTTTGCGAATCTTATCAGCATAAGGGCGAGACATCACCATATAATCCTGCGCTTTCCGCATCTTGCTCCCCGCTACAAGCTCCATTGCCTGCGTAATTTTTTGCGTATTTTTAATAAAGGTACTAAGCGTATTTTTTTGCTTTGTTTACAGCGAAAACACTGATCGTTGCGTCGTAACACTGATCGTTGCGTCGTATTACAATTCTTAAAATTCTGCTTTATAGTGGATTACGCAGGAGATTTACGTGTGATTCAGGACATGGATTCTTCTTTCTTTATTTTTGGATGATTTATTCTAATTTGACATTGGTTGTTTCTGGAGTACAGTTTTCTGGATGAAAGTGTAGATATTTACTTAGAGAAACGAATTTTGATGCTCACTGGGAGAATTTTCTCGATTTCGTGAAGAGCATCTGAGCGGATGGTAATGGCTCTATTGCAGCCATCAGCAGTTAAATCACGAGAGATTAAGTGACGACTTCCTTGATCATTAGCTATCGAATGCTTTCGATCAAAAGTAAAGATTTTATGAGCTCCCGATTGTTATCTCAGAAATTATGCCATAAAGAGGAGAGATACTATTTAATTTTTTTGGAACGGCTTGTATTATGAGTAAAGAGTTCAAAGGAGAAGCTTTAGCGACTTTGCGAAAAGAATATCTGCGCAAGCAGCGGTTTAGCTTATCCTAAATCACCGTTTTTATTATTGAGCAAACGGTGTTAAGCTCTACTTCATAATGAAGCATCATA
>JBGDGR010000010.1:0-24410 GCA_048491795.1 Coxiella endosymbiont of Haemaphysalis japonica | reverse complement strand
AAATTTTCCAAAAAATTCGATTAATAAAAATCCGAAGACCAGAGTGAAAAACAGTGCTAATGCCTCGGGATCCGAAAAATTACATAAAAACCAATTAGAAATACCTTGCAAAACGGAATTTTTACTATTATGCATCAACCTCAATCTCTCTCATACTTTCAATCACCATCATTGCTGCATTTGCTACCTCAGCTCCTTTATTACTTTGCTCCCCATCCGCCCGAGCAAAGGCTTGCTCTTTATTTTGAGTGGTTAAAACGCCAAAAATAACAGGAACTTCATACTCCAAAGCTACCTGTTGACACCCAAAGCTTACTTGCTGGCAGACATAATCATAATGATTAGTTTCCCCACGAATGACAGCGCCCAAACAAAGAATGGCATCATATCGTTTAGTTTTTGCTAATTGCTTTGCTATTAAAGGAATTTCTACAGCTCCCGGCACCCAAATTGTTTTAATTTGATTTTCTTTAACACCAAACTCCACCAAACGACCTAAAGCCCCAGATAACAATTTCTCTGTTACTGAACGATTAAATTGACTAATCACAATAGCGCATTTAAGTTGACGTGTCATTAATTGCCTCCATTGTTAAATTTAATAAGTGACCCAATTTTTCTCGTTTTGCTTTTAAGTAACGAATATTATGGCATGTTGGTATCGCTTCTAAAGCCACTCGTTCTGAAACCTCGATTCCATAACGTCTTAACCCCGCAACTTTGTTAGGGTTATTAGTTAACAGACAAACCTTCCACGCTCCCAAAAGTCGCAATATCTGGGCTGCCAACCCATAATCCCGTAAATCTGCCCCAAAACCAAGGTGATGATTAGCTTCCACTGTATCTAAACCCTTTTCTTGCAAAGCATAGGCTTTTATTTTATTTCCTAAACCAATGCCGCGACCCTCTTGGCGCAGGTAAAGTAAAATCCCTCCTCGAGTAGAGATTTCATCTAACGCTGCTTCTAATTGCCAACCACAATCGCAGCGAGAAGAGCCAAATACATCGCCGGTTAAGCATTCTGAATGAACGCGTACCAGACAAGGCTTATCAATTGATTCATTTTGATTAATTAAAGCTACATGCTCCAAGCTGTCGAGCCGACTACGAAATGTTTTAATTATAAATTTACCATGATTTTTAAGGGGCAATGTTGAAGCAGAAACTTCATCGATCAAAATTTCGTGATTAATGCGGTAGGTAATCAAATCATGAATACTGACAAGTGGAAGCTGATGGTGCTCAGCGAATTTTTGTAAATCAGGCAAACGCGCCATGCTGCCGTCTTCATTCAATACTTCACACAAAACTGCGGCTGGTTTTAACCCTGCCAAACGGCACAGATCGACACTTCCTTCAGTATGCCCCGGCCGGGCTAAAACCCCCGCGTCTTTTGCTTTCAATGGAAAAATATGGCCAGGCGTGACAATATCATCAGAACCGCTTTTCTCATCAATGGCAACGCGAATCGTGCGAGCCCGATCCTGAGCCGAGATTCCTGTTGTGACGTCATAAGCCGCTTCAATGGATACCCCAAATGGGGTTTGATAGCGTGATCGATTTCGAGCGGCCATCATAGGAATATTTAAACGTTCAAAATCGCTAGCCATCATCGGCAAACAAATTAAACCTCTTCCATACTGAGCCATAAAATTAATCTGTTCAGCCGTAACATGTTCAGCGGCAACAATCAAATCACCCTCATTTTCTCGAGATTCATCATCAATTAAAATAACCATTTCTCCTTCACGCAAGGCCTTTAAAGTAGTTTCAACACTATCAAACCCTCTGTTCATTAGATATTATCTCCTGCGTTGTTTGAGCAATAATTTTTGCTATTAAATCAAATTCAACATTTACTTCACTCCCTATTATCAAGTCCTTTAAATTTGTTCTCTCTAAGGTGTGAGGAATTAACATCACCGAAAAAGCATCTTTCGTTACATCATTAACTGTTAAACTCACTCCATTTATTGCTACACTACCTTTTTTTATCACAAAATATAGTCGAGATTTTTCTGAGACACCTTTAAAAATCATCTGGGCGAATTCAGCCTGTTTTTTCTTAGATTCCAGTACAAGAGTTTGATCGATGTGGCCCATGACAAAATGGCCAGCCATCCGATCCATTGGCCGCAAAGCACGCTCCAAATTAACTCGATCGCCTACTTTATAAAATCGTGCGGAGCTACATGCCAAGGTTTCGGAAGATAATTCACAAAGAAAACCACTTGGCTTGGCTTCCACCACTGTCACACAAACACCATCCACTGCAATGCTTTCTCCTAGCTGCAAATCGAGAAACTGTGTTTCAACATGCACGACTGCCCGCCCCGAAAACATCTCAGTTGATTGTATTTTTCCGCAATGTTCAACAAGGCCTGTAAACATAATCCCTGCTCAACGGTATCTAATTCGCGGCCAAATGGCTTAATTACGAAAAAGAAACAGAAAGGAAAATCTAAGATATCCCGCTACCTTCATTTTACCCGAACCTTAACCAATCAGCGGCTCGAAATTCACTTTAGTTAGCAGAGTGGATACTGGATCACTCACTCAAACATGAGTGAAGCGCGCAGGCGCCCATTTTACTAAATCACCACCTTCTGCGACCCACCTAGCCTACCCGAAAGTCTTTTTTATATACAGCGTTAGTATTTTAATAAATATAACCAGGAAGTCAACTCATTTTAACCATCTTTCTCGGTCAATGCCTCTTGGCCAATACCTTAAATGAACTCTTCTCTAAATTTAACTTAAGAATTCAATATCGCACACAACATCTTGTCCAACCTGACGCCATTGGATGTTATGCCCTTGAAAAACAAATGGCATTTGAAAAGCGGAAATAGCTTGAGCACCCAAAATCTTAGGAGCAATATAAATCAAAGCACGATGGATTAATTTTTTGTGCAAAAAGGATTGAAAGCATTTTCCACCTGCCTCCACCCAGAGGTCGTGCATTCCATCTGACCCAATCGCACTTAAAACTTCTTCAAGGTCCAAACCTTCTTTGCCCTTCCTTATTCCTACACAACGGATATTTGTTTCAGAAAGTGCTAGTTTACGCTTTTTATCAGCAGACTTTGCATGAAAAATAACTAATTTTTCAGAGGTTTGATGCACACGTGCATTTAACGGTAAGCGCAGGTTAGAATCGAGAATATAAATTGGCTTTTTTATTGTTTCGTTGGAAAAACGCACATTTAACTGGGGATTATCTTGCAAAATTGTATTTATCGTGGTAAGTAACGCATCGCTTTTTTTTCGAAATTCATGAGTGTAGAATTTTAATTCTTCTCCAGTCAGGGCAACAGGCTTATGCTTAATACCTGCAACTTTGCCATCCAAACTAAGTGCTAATTTAGCGGTTACCCAAGGTCGCTTGTTAAGCATCCAATAGGAATAACTTTCATAAAAGGATTTGATTTCAGATAACTCCACCAAAAAACAATCGATTCCTGCCTGCTTTAGTACTTGAGCTCCTTTATTGAAGACAATTGGATTGGGATCAGTTAATCCATAGAAAACTTCTTTTATTCCAATTTTGATAATTAACTCAGTACAGGGTGGTGTTTTTCCATAATGACAACAAGGTTCCAAAGTAACATATAAACTCGCCCCTTTCGCATTTTCACCAGCAGAATTAATAGCTTCCACCTCTGCATGAGGGAATCCACTTCGTTTATGAAACCCTGTGGAAATAATCTTATTATTTTTGACTAAAATAGCCCCTACTGCAGGGTTAGACGCACAAAATCCACGCCTAATTTTGGCGAGCTTTAATGCCTGTTTTAAATAGACTGTAGGATTACCCATTAGTTTCTAAATAAACAAATGAAGATTATCACTGAAAACAAGTTTAACCCCATTTGGTGAACAAGCTTTGAGCAACGTGCGCATCTCATATAAATTATTAAAATAGTATAAACTAACAAACAGCAAGAAGCTTATTTAATAGCTTTAAATCTTTTTTGGATTTAAGTTCTTAGCAACCATTTAGATGGAAATCATTGTAGGTGAATCGATACGCTTCATCTGCCTGTACAAACAGGCAGATGAAAAGCTTGAAATCAAAGGCTTTGGCAAATAATTTGAGTAATAGTTTTCAGATCAAGCAACTTGTAACTCAATTGATCGTATTATGTATAAGTTATATTCAATAAACTTGGTGTGCGCCCACGGGCAAAATCTTTACTGAACCCATATACTTCCTGGGTCGAGTCAAGAAATATCTGCTTTCGTTAATTTTAATTGTACTTACATTACTAAACCAGAATCCTTTAAGGTCCACTCCAGCCAAGTAGGTAAATAATTGCCTGTTTATCTTTTATCAAGCACATATTAAATTTCGCCCATTTTATACCTTACTATTTTATACCTTACTACTTGGTGCTTTCAAGCTAAGATAGCGTGTCTATCGGATGCAACTGAAGGCGCTCCCGATAAAACAATCATTTTTGGAATTTTTGGCAAATATTAAAATTTTTAGCAAATAAATTAATTAAACTATAACAAAAACAAAAAATTTCTCCTCTTACATATTACTGAAATCCTTGCTACTATTAGTGCACCTTTTTCTGGTTGTATTTTTTCTAGTTATAAAAGGTCATTTATGCCACAACCACGTAAGCAAAATTATCCTACGCATGAAGGCTTAATTCGTTATGCCCGAATGCTTGGCTTTGGCGAAATTCATACTAAAATTGATCCCATGTCTGGACTTCAAACTATCGTTGCTATTCACAGCACCAAACGTGGGCCTGCTATTGGTGGTTGTCGTTTTTATCATTACAGCTCGATGAGTTCCGCGTTAAAAGATGCTCTGCGCTTATCTTATATAATGACACTAAAAGCCGCTTTTAGCGATCTTCCCTATGGGGGGGCCAAAGCTGTCATTATGAAACCCTCCTCCGCTTACGACCGTGAAGCACTTTTTCGTTCTTTTGGTGATTTTGTTCATGACATGAATGGTCGATACATCACAGCAATGGATATCGGAACAACAACAAAGGATATGAATATCGTTACTGAACGCACACCGCACGTTATCAGTTCTGCAAGAACCGATAACGTGCAAGATGATCCTTCTCCCTTTACTTCGAAGGGTGTTCTTCGTGGATTACAGGCTGCCGTTAAATTTAAATGGAATCGTGATGATTTAGAGGGCTTACACATTGCTATACAAGGCGCTGGAAAAACGGCTTACTATTTAGCTCAATTTTTGTACAAACAAGGAGCTACCATAACCGTCTGCGATCCTAGACCCGAAGCGACCCAACGATTTGTTGATGAATTTAGAGCGACTGTAGTACCCCCAGAGGAAATTTATGACGTAAAATGCGATATTTTCTCACCTGCTGCTATTGGCGGTGTCATTAATTTAAACACACTCAATCGAATTAAGGCCCCTATTATTGCAGGCCCCGCTAATAACCAACTTGCTCATCGAAAATACGGTACCATTGTTTATCAACGCGGATTTCTCTATGTCCCTGATTACGTTATTAACGCTGGAGGATTAATGCACGCAGCTTCAATACATCGTTACCACAACGTTGATCTCGCTAACAAATTAATCGAAAAATTATACGAACGTCTTTTAGAATTATTTAAACGTTCCGTTAAAGAAAATAAACCAACTAATGAAATAGCTGACTTAATGGCTAAAGAAAAGCTTCCTGTCTCGAATTTTAATCACTTGGAGACAGTATGACACCTAAAACGACAACTGTTGCCAACTTTGCCGTTCGATATTTACAGTTTCTCGATGTAAACAGTCAGCCTACTCAGCCTTTCCCGGAATTTGCGAATCCTGATAACTTGTTGCATCTTTACCGTCAGATGTCTCTTACACGCCACTTCGATAATAAAGCTGTTAATCTTCAACGTACCGGGAAAATAGGCACCTACCCTTCTTCTCTGGGACAGGAAGCAGTAGGGGTTGGCATGGGGAATGCCATGCAAGCCGAAGACATTTTTTGTCCTTATTATCGCGATCAGGGGGCCTGCCTCGAGCGGGGAATAAAATTATCGGAATTTTTAGCTTATTTGGGAGGAGATGAGGGGGGCAACAATTACTCTAATCCTAAAGTTAAAAATGATTTTCCTAATTGCGTTCCTATTGCCGGGCAACTTTTGCACGCCGCTGGAGTTGCCTATGCTATTAAATATCGAAAACAACATCGCGCCGTAGTAACTATTTGTGGAGATGGTGGCACTTCCAAAGGTGATTTTTACGAAGCAATTAATTTAGCTGGGTGCTGGCAATTGCCGGTGGTTTTTGTCATCAATAATAATCAGTGGGCCATTTCGGTAGGTCGTGATCAACAAACTAGCTGCAAAACGCTAGCCCAGAAGTCTGTCGCTGGAGGGTTTGATGGCTGGCAAGTAGACGGTAACGATGTCATTGCTGTCCATTATTCCGTTTCTAAAGCCCTGGAAAAAGCGCGGACAGGAGGCGGCCCCAGCTTGATTGAAGCTATCACTTACCGTTTATGCGATCATACTACCGCCGATGATTCGAGCCGCTACATTCCTTCTGAAGAACTAAAAATGGCTTGGAAACACGAGCCAATTGCTCGGCTTGGTCATTATTTGAAGTCTCAGGGACTATGGTCCCGAGATAAAGAAGAGAAATTGCAATCGGAGTTAGCCAACGAAGTTTATCAGATTGTGAAAGAATTTTTGAACAGGTCTCCACCAAAACCGACGGATATGTTTGATTATATGTATGAGAAACTGCCTAAATTGCTCAAAAAACAACGAGATGAGTTCGTCTTGGAGGGGAAGAATGACCCAAATTACGTTGGTTGAGGCTGTCAATCAAGCGTTGACCTACGAGATGGCAAAGGACGATTCAGTTATTGTGTTAGGAGAAGATGTTGGTATTAATGGAGGCGTTTTCCGCGCTACTATAGGGTTGCTCGAAAAGTTTGGGCCGGAGCGAGTTTTGGATACCCCATTGGCTGAAAGTATGATTGCGGGAATTTCAGTAGGAATGGCATCTCAGGGTTTAAAACCTGTCGCCGAATTCCAATTTGAAGGGTTTATTTATTCTGGCTTTGATCATATTTTAAGTCACGCGGCACGATTACGGAATCGAACGCGAGGCCGATTGCATTGTCCTATCGTTTATCGCGCCCCTTTTGGGGGCGGCATCCATGCTCCGGAACACCACTCAGAAAGTATGGAAGCGCTGTTTGCTCATATTCCGGGATTAAGAGTCGTTATTCCTTCTTCTCCTGCTCGAGCTTACGGGCTATTATTGGCTTCTATCCGCAACCCCGACCCTATTCTTTTTCTAGAACCAAAACGCATTTATCGTTTAGTAAAGCAAGAAGTTCTGGATGACGGAAAAGCGCTTCCCTTGGACCAATGTTTCCTTTTGCGCGAAGGTTTTGATGTTACTCTCGTTACTTGGGGAGCTATGATTAAAGAGACTATGGAAGCAGCTGATCAACTTGCTCAGAAAGGCATCGAAGCAGAGGTAATTGACGTTGCTACTATTAAACCGCTAGATATGGATACCATCTTCCATTCTGTAGAAAAAACTGGGCGTTGTGTAATCATTCATGAAGCCCCATTAACTGGCGGAGTTGGAGCTGAGATTGCAGCCGGTATTGCTGAGCAAAGTTTACTCTCTTTATTAGCGCCTGTTAAACGCGTAGCTGGATATGACACTATAATGCCCTATTTTCAATTAGAAAAAAAATATATGCCCAGTGCTAATCGAATTTTGAAAGCGATACAACCATTGATGGAGTTTTCCTGATGAAAATTTTTAAATTACCTGACCTAGGGGAAGGGTTATCTGATGCAGTAATTTGTAAATGGTACGTGCAAGAGGGGAATGAGGTTGTTATAGACCAGCCATTGGTTGCTATGGAAACAGCAAAAGCGCTTGTAGATGTTCCTTCTCCATTTTCCGGAAAAATTGAAAAATTGTTTGGCCAAGCAGGTGACACCATTAAGACAGGTTGTCCCCTTATTGGTTTTGAAGGAAAGGCCAAAGAAATAATTTCTAAAGATGCTGGGACAGTCGTGGGCGCCATTGAAGCCAGTGAAACTGTCTTAAAAGAAACGGCCATGGGCATTATGATTCAAACATGCGAAAGAAGAAAGGTTGCTAAAGCAACACCGGCCGTCCGAATGCTTGCCAAGCAGCTTGAAGTAGATCTTTCCACTATCAAATCTCAAGGTGAAATAATTACTGCCGACGAAGTTAAACAAGCTGCTCAATTACGTAAGGCTTCGTTGAAGGGTCCACAAATCGAAGGAGTGTTAACTCCCTTACCTAATGTACGACACGCAATGGTTCTCAGCATGAGTCAATCTCATCAGGATATCGTTCCTGTTAGCTTAGTAGATGATGCAGATATTCAGGCTTGGGAGGGAAAACAAGACATTACGATCCGGTTAATCCGAGCTATTGAGCAGGCTTGCAAAAAAGTTCGTATCATGAACGCTTATTTCGATGGCAAAAAAATGGGCTATCAATTAAAAGAAAAGGTTAATATTGGAATAGCAGTGGATACCACAAATTGCTTATATGTACCTGTTTTAAAAGATATTTCTCATAAAAACGATAATGAACTACGCCAACAAATCAATCGCTTTAAAGAAATGGCTCAAGCTCGGAGTTTTCCTCCCCAAGATCTTCATGATGCAACAATTATGTTATCCAACTTTGGGACTTTTGCTGGCCGCTATGCAAATCCTGTTTTGCTTCCCCCGATGGTTACCATCATTGGTGTAGGTCGTATAAGGGAGCAAGTAGTGCCCGAAAATGGCCAGCCCGCAATTCATCGGATATTACCACTCTCCGTAACAAGCGATCATCGATTGATTACAGGTGGAGAGATTGCTCGGTTTTTAAAAGTATTGATCGATTCGCTAGAAAAAGCTTGATTTCAAATCACTAATTGAAATCACTAATTGAAAGTGCCCGCTGAGGGCTAACACTTTTCAAATTGTGGTCGAGTACTGGACTTACAGTCATACCTCTCAAAGAACTGAAAGCGATATTTATGTAATTGGGATAAAGAGACAATACACCATTGAATCCTGCTTTCTACGTAATTCAGAAGAGTTGGTATAACTTAATGAAAGGCAAAGTACTTTTCCCAGTTAAAGAAGAAATTTTTAAAAAATTTTTCCATTCTCTTTTTTTGTAAATTTAGCCAATGATTTTCAACAGGCTTAAAAGTTCTTTCGCAGCTTCTTGAGCAGTTTCATTTCTTATGTTCACTTGAAATCGAAAGCATCTGGAACTCCAATTTATCTCTGAAAGAAAAAATAAAACTTAATGCACTTAAAGTAAAAAACAACATTTTTCTATAACAAAGACTGGAATAATAGAGGTAAGTACAACCAACGGCGAAATAAATTGCTCCTTAAGTAAGGGTCAAAATTTAATATCTAGAATAGAACTAGAATAAATTTAAAAAAAAGCAAACGATGATATCAGGGAAGGATTGAAAAACTCAATCAAAGAGAATAATTGTTCATAGAACAATTATTCTCTTTGATTTTTAATTTTTGATTTTTTAAATATAATTATGATACTAATGATCAACAAAATTAATTCACCCATACTCGCGCATTATAGAACATACGTATCCAGGGACTCATTTCATTCCATTCTTTTGGATGCCAAGAAAGTTGGACTGTTCGGAATACTCGTTCAGGATGAGGCATAAGAATAGTTATACGGCCATCCGGAATCGTGAGACCTGTGATGCCAGATGGACTACCATTAGGGTTCTCAGGATAATCGGTTGTGGGAATTCCACGAGAGTCAATATAGCGCAGAGCAATAAGTTTATTTTCTCTTATTCGCTGCTCTTTTTCCATTTTAAATACTGCACGTCCTTCACCATGTGAGACAACAATGGGGAGGCGACTGCCAATCATCCCTTGAAAAAAGAGTGAAGGAGATTCAGGAATTTCCACTAAGGAAAGACGTGCCTCGAATTGTTCTGAGATATTGCGTTCAAAAACAGGCCAATCCTCAGAATCTGGAATTATTGACTTTAAATGAGAAAAAAGCTGGCAACCGTTACAAACACCTAGAGCGAAACGATCACGATTTTGGAAAAATAAAGCGAATTGATCAGAAATTCTTGGATGCATTAAAATCGATTGTGCCCAACCACGCCCAGCACCTAATACATCTCCAAAGGAAAATCCTCCACAAGCAGCCAATCCATTAAAATCTTTTAAATTGACGCGTTTATTTAATAAATCACTCATATGAACATCAATGCTATCAAAACCCGCAAAATAAAAAGCGGCAGCCATTTCTCGATGGCCATTACTGCCTTGCTCCCGTAAAATAGCAACACGCGGCCGAGCTCCTACGTTAATATAGGGAAGCAAAATATTTTCATTATTGTCAAAAGTAATTGCTGCTATAAGTCCGGGGTAATCTTTATCTAGTAATTTATCATATTGCTGCTTAGCGCAATCTGGATTATCTCGTAATACCTGTAACTGATAACTTGTCTCACTCCACCATCGATGTAAAATAGTGCGGCTTTCTTGAAAAATTGTCTTTCCTTGGAAATTCAAAATAAATTCATCTACTTCATTTAGCTCTCCAATAATATGCGTATGTATTTTTAATTCATAACTCTCTAAAATTGCTAATATATCAACAATAGTTTCTTCCTTAACTTGAACAACAGCCCCTAAAGCTTCAGTAAATACACTAGCTATCGGATCATTTCCTAACGAATTTAGCTCAATAGTAATCCCTATATGAGCGGCGAAAGCCATTTCACACAAGGTTGCTAATAATCCTCCATCGGAACGATCGTGATAAGCTAATAATAAATTGTTACGATTGAGCGTTTGAATTGCTTGAAAAAAATTACGCAATAATAACAAGGACGGATTATTAACATCAGGTGGTTCCCCCCCCAGCTCATTATAAACCTGAGCTAAACAAGAGCCTCCCAATAAATGAGTTCCTCTACCGATATCAATGAGCAACAATTGAGTCTTACCGATATCGGTTTGTAATTGCGGGGTAAGCGTGTGACGGACGTCTGTAGCAGGAGCCGTTGCCGTAATAATTAAGGAAAGCGGTGATATTACACTTCGTTTTTGGTTGCCATCCTGCCACGAAGTACGCATAGATAAAGAATCTTTACCCACTGGTATGCAAATTCCTAACACGGGACATAATTCTTTCGAAACGGCTCGAACAGCTTCATACAAATTCACCACCTCTCCTGGAAAATTTGCTGCCGCCATCCAATTCGCCGATAAAATCACTTGGGAGATTTTATCGATAGACGCAGCAGCTATGTTGGTGATGGCTTCACCAACCGCCATCCTTGCCGATGCAACAGGATCAAGCATCGCTAGGGGTGCTCGCTCACCCATCGCTAAGGCTTTCCCCTGATAACCTAGAAAACTATCCACTGTCACTGCTAAATCCGCCACTGGCACTTGCCAAGGTCCAACCATCTGATCACGTACAACCTTCCCACCTACGGAACGATCACCAATGGTAATTAAAAAACTTTTATCTGCCACAGAGGAATATTGTAAAACTCGTTTAATAGCATCAGATAAATTGATGCTAGAAGTATCGAAAGGCGGAATGCCAGGAAATTGTCGTCGTCGATCTTCTCGTTGTATAGAGGATATACCTTCAAATAGTAAGGATAAAGGCACATCAATAGGACGGGTATGAAAATAGTTGTCATTCACCACTAATTTTTTCTTTTGTTTAGCGCAACCAACAACTGCGAAAGGACATCGCTCACGTTCGGCAATAGCACGAAATATTTCTAGCGATTCCGATTTAATAGCTAGAACAAATCGTTCCTGTGCTTCATTACACCATATTTCTAAGGGTGTCATTCCAGGTTCAGCATTAGGAATATCCCGCAATTCAAACTCTCCACCACACTCGCTAGCTTCAATTAATTCTGAAAAGGCATTTGATAACCCCCCAGCTCCCACATCATGAATACTTAAAATAGGATTTTTTTCTCCCAATGAAACGCATCCATTAATTAATTCTTGTGTACGACGCTGCATTTCAGGATCCGAACGCTGCACAGATGCAAAATCCAATGCTTCGGTGACTTCATTGCTATTTCGAGAAGAAGCAGACCCTCCCCCTAAACCGATAGTCATTGCTGGTCCACCAATAACTATTAATGATGCCTTTTCTTGAAAAGATTGTTTTTCGATTTGCGAATGATAAATCTGTCCAATCCCGCCAGAAATCATAATAGGCTTATGATAACCGTAGGAAATAATTTCTCCTTGTGTATTGATTTCTGCATCAAAATTCCCTTTATGTTCTAAGGTTCGAAAATAACCACAAACATTTGGGCGTCCAAATTCATTATTAAATGAAGCCGCACCGATAGGTCCTTGTAACATAATCTCCAATGGAGACGCTAATGATTTTGGATTTTTAAAATCTTTCTCCCAGGGCTGAGAGAAATCAGGAATATGAAGGTGTGAAACAGAAAAACCGGTTAAGCCTGCTTGAGTTTGCGCGCCACGACCTGTTGCTGCTTCATCCCGAATTTCTCCTCCACTCCCTGTTGCGGCTCCAGAAAAAGGAGATATAGCGGTGGGGTGATTGTGCGTCTCTACTTTCAAAACCGTATGCAGCAATTCTCTTTTGCTTTCATAACGATGAGTGATGGGATTAATCTCAAGGGAATGACCGACGGAACCTTTAATTATTGCTGCATTATCCCGATATGCTACAAGTACTTGTTTTGGATTTACTTGGTAAGTATAACGAATCATCGCAAATAAAGACTCTTCTTTTAATTGCCCTTCAATTTGCCATTGCGCGTTGAAAATTTTATGTCGGCAATGCTCAGAATTTACCTGAGCAAACATCATTAATTCAACGTCTGTAGGATTGCGATTTAATCGATGAAAGGCTTCTGATAAATACTGAATATCTTCATCAGCTAGTGCAAGACCTAATGATTGATTGGCTTGTAATAATGCAACTTTCCCTTTTTCCAATAAAGGAATGTAAATAAAATTTAAAAGTGGCTGCTGTTGAAACAACCGAATTAATTCGTCAGAAGAAAATAGAATCGATTCAGTTAATGGATCATACAGTTCTAACACAACTGTTTTAGAATCATGCTTATTCTCTTGAGCAATACCGAAAATTTGATAGAAAATCCCACGCTCAATCCGAGCGATTGGAAGGTCGCAATTACGTGCAATTTCGGAAGCTTTTGATGACCAAGGAGATATGGTTCCTAAACGAGGGAACACCAAACATGAAAAATCCTTGGATAATTTTGGATGATCAGAAAAATGAGCGTTTGGCAACAAGCACTTCAAACGATCCCGTTCTCTAGGATTTAGAGGATTTTTACATTCAACAGAATAGATATAACTCGCTTCGAAAGTACGGATCTTAGACTGTCTTTTTTGTAAGCGCCGAAGGATTTTCTGTTGACGAAACGAGGTGTAAACTTGAGAACCTTGTAAAAACAGTATATCTAAATCCAAGCTTATAACCCCCATTATCTCTCTCAACTCGTTAGAAAAGTTAGAATCTACTCCATTCCTTTTTTTAGTCACGGCTTTTACAGATTTTTTGAAAGTACAGATCATGTCTCATTAAAAAACTATGCTTTCTCATTAACTTCATTGCTTCAAGAACTACTTTACGAAGATAGGTTTATCGCCTTTGTGAACGAGATTACGCTGCGAATAAGACTACGCTAAGCGCTAATTCCCATGTGACGAAACTCACAAAGGCAAACCAACAGCACCCATACTTACTCCATTCCGCACTAGTTAATTTATCGGGAATTAATAAGTTCCCAGTTTTCTTATCTAAGACGCGTAAATAAGGCCAAAACTAAAACGCATTCACGGAAAAGGTCTAATGCACCATAAATTTTTCGATACACCAGCTTTCTCTATCTCCATTTTCACGCATTGCGATAACTAATCCTCCACCTATTCGCTCACAGGCGCCTTTCAATAGCTGAGGTAAATCAATTCCAACAACTGCTTTATACAAACAATCTTATTCATTTGATGTACTGTATTTTTATCAGCCATACCCAGTTGGTATTTAATAGTTTCTTAAAAAGAAAGTGGGCTATATCGGTCGTGTCACCCTTAACTATTAGCTTGTTCAAAACGTCTAATGCTAGCTTGAAATTCTTTTTCTGCCACATTTCTATCCTCCCAGCCTTTTACTCTAGTCCATTTATTTAGGTCTAAATCTTTATAATGCTCAAAAAAATGAGCAATAGTATCTAGTAATAAAGGTGACACATCTTTAATAGATTGAATAGATTCATATTCTCTACAAGCCTTAACCAGAGGAAATGTTAAAATTTTGCTATCCTCCCCAACTTCATCTTCCATTCGCATCAACCCTACTGCGCGAACACGGATCAAGGCCCCAGACTGTAAGGGTACTGGTGCAATTACCAAAACATCAAGGGGATCACCGTCTTTCGCTAGAGTATTTAAGATAAATCCATAATTGCAGGGATAGCGCATGGCCGTAGGGATAAATCGATCAACGGCCAAAATCCGAAATTCTTTATTGTACTCATACTTAACTTCACCCTCATTCATAGGAATTTCAATAATCGCATTAAAATCATTGATATCACTACCTGCTGAAACCGTAAATGCCATGATCACTCCTTATACTAAATGAAAAACAGCCGATAGTATATCAGGTTTAAAACTCGATGAAGCAAAAATCACGAACTTCAGTAGTTTTAGTAAAGTACTAGTAATAGAAAATAAATAAAAAATTAACTAAATTTAAGTTTTTATCCTCAGCTTACTCAATGATAAGAAAGATAAGGGTCTATAATGTGGTAAAGAATAATTAAAAAAAAGCTATTCGTTAATTGAGACAGCCCGTGTGATCTAGGGACAAAGAGGACGTTACCTAGCACTTACTTGGATCCGTCAAGCCAAAGAAAAAGCCTTTCCGACTTTATTTGCAAAGATAATTAAGATGGTAATGCATTGAATGTGGCTTTCCGATCTTGTCTGAAAAAAGGTATTCCTACTAAATCAAAGTAAAGCCGGAAGCAGATGACTTTTCCATAAACCTCAATTTTAATAAAAGAAATATGAAATTAGAAACCTTCTTAGCTGGTTTCAAAGATTCGAGATATTTCAAAAAAATCCTGATATATCTCATCTCCATCAGAAGCATTTCCGATTAAGCCATATAGATATCATTCCGCCTCCTTCTATTCAAAAAGATCAGATTTTTTCGGTAGATACTAAGACATACTAAGCAACCAATTGAACTAAGGTCAGTGTCATTTTGACCCGAGGTTTCTATGCATTTTATAGTGAAAGGTATTTATAGTCTTTGAGGCGATGAATAACTTTTTGCAATTTTTCGCTTTTATTCCTTTAGCTAAAAGTAATAGAATTTCCATTTTCATGTTCTGATTTTTTCAAATAGCAAAAAATTTTATTGGCTTTAGACTTTTTTAAAATTAAATTAATTACTCGCTGCACAGCTAGATTAGATAACATTAACCACTACTATAAATAGCCTGAATAGCCCGCTTTAATTCAACAGAATTGATGATTTTATTATCACAAATTGCCCTACAGACTCTACAAACGCATTTGTAAATGCGCTGTCTATCGTTGTAAAAGGAAAAACACTCTCGAACAGACTCTATTCAGGATGTGATGAAGTTAAGGCATTGAATATTGGTTTGAAAGGCGACCAGACTATTTGAATAAAGCTATAAGCATATGGAGAAAAAAATCCATTGCTTGTAGTAGATTCAATGATCAGAAAGATCAACGGCAATCCCTTCCTTAGGCGACATCGCATGACGATCAAAAAGATATAAAACCAAATGGAAAAACCGTGATGGATTCAGGAAGACGAAAATTATATCTGCCAGACTGTGGTTTCCCGAATCTACGTCACTGTTCCATGTTGAGAAATATATGGAACAGCGTTATTCTATAGCCTTCCGTAGAGATAATTCCTCAATTAAAGTAGAAATCTACTAACGTATTGTTTACCTTGAAAGACTGATTAGCATGTTATTTAACTATGTTGTTTAGCTTTTTAAATGATAAATAAAGGCTTTTAATCAATGAATACCGCTTCATTAATAATTTTTTGTATTATGGTAGGTCTCGGTGCAGGTCTCGTGTACGGGATTTTTGGTGGAGGATCTGGTTTAATTATGATGCCGGGCTTTTACTATATATTACACCATTTTACTCTTGCTTACAATTATAAAATGCAAATAGCTATCGCCACTACCGCTGCAGTAAGCGCTCTGCTTGGTATATCGGCTACTTGGGTTCAATGGAAAAATAAATACATTGATTTTTTTGCTTTTAAAAAAATCGCGCCTGGTTTATTAGTAGGTGTTCTTTCGGCGGTTGTTTTACTAAATATAATTCCTAGTACTTTATTAAAACGATTGTTTGGGATAATAGTAATACTTGTTGCTCTCTGGCTAGCTTGCTATCGTCAAGAGCAGGATCAACGTGTTTGGTCATTATCCTCTTTTAAAAATCGAATTTTATCTACTATTATTGGCACATTATGGTTTTTGCTGGGAATCGCGGTATTTACAGTTCCTTACCTTCATAAATGCGGACTAGATCTTAGACGAGCTATCGGATGCGCTACTTTAACAAGCAGCGTATTCTCATTGGTAGCCGCTATTTTATTAATGATAACAGGATTATTTCAAGTTGGTCTTTCATGGGACCACGTTGGATTTGTCAATTTGCCCTTGCTTGCAGTCTCTGTAGTCCCAAGCGCCTTAGCTGGATACTTTGGATCAAAATTAAGTATAAAATTACCAAGGTCACAATTAAAATACATATATGTGGCTTTGGTCGGCATTGTAGGATTTCTAATGCTCTGGTAGGTGCTCCTTAGAGTCGAGCTTACGCAGCCATTTTTCCAGCTCATACAGTACTCCCACTAAATGCTCTAAACAAAATTCAAAAGCATGGATATTAATAATTCGATAAGCTTCTCCCGTAGATTGGAGGAGAAGTCGTATTACTTTATCAATCGCTTTATAAATTTCTTTTTTAGGAGGCAAAGTACTGGGAGATATTTGTTTCGACGAAAGTACATTTAAAAGATCAAATAAATCTAATATCCTGTAATAAAGCTCAGAAAGCCCTTTATTCCGAGAGAAATTTTGGATTTTTTCCGACTCTACTAGAATGGTTTGGCGAAGCATATAGATACTTCTCAATAATTTTCTTTCAAGCAAGAAAATAGCTTGGTAAATAAAGCGTTTCTTTTTTACCCGAGGGTCTTCATTTACAGACTCTTGCAATAAAGTATTCTGCTTTAAAATATCACTAATCATATTATTTTCAATTTTTTCTCGCTCTATTAAAGAATCTTGAGTCAACTCTTTAGTAACAAAGAATTCAAAAAGTGCCTGGAATTGCTTTAAAGTATTGGTGATACTTGCATGAAGGAGCTTCTTGGCGTGCCGAGGAAAAACGAAGCGGCTAACGACAATAGCAATCAAAATACCCAAGAAAATTTCTAAGGTTCGGTCAACCGCCGTTTTTAACGTAGGTGCCCTCGCATCCAATATCATAACCATTGTCGTAGCGCCCAGCAAACCAAATTGAGCGATGTCTGTCGAGCTGGAGGCAAAATATGCAAAAACTCCTATTAATAAAATTAATAAAAGATGGATGATATTAGGATGATTCCCTATAAAAAATAAAGCTACAGCTGCTAAGAATGCGCCTATAATGGTTCCTAAAAGCCGAAAATAAGATTTTCTTATCGTCCCACCAATCCGAATATTTGTAGCCATAACCACAACGATAGTAATCAAAATCCATTGCGGCATTGTCAAATGGAACATTTCTCCAATGATGATGCCTATCAAACAGGCCAACGCGGTTTTAAAACTCGCAATGAGCCGCTCTCCAGATAAACTTTTAATTGAAGCAGCCAATTTATTGTAAAAAGTGTTTAGCATAACTGACTCTAATTACTATAAAATTATCGATTGTTACTGTTATAGTTTTTTAAAGAAGACTAATATCAGACAATAGCAAACTAAAAACCAAGGCATAAACTAACACCACCTTACTCACAGACACATATCATCGGTATCACAGTTGTGCAGTAGATAAAACACTAGGCAGCAAAAATCGAACAAAGAAGAACAGGCGTAAGAACACCGTGATAAAATCACACATATATTTTCATACAAAGTCAAAGCGGCATCTTCTACCTCTAATTTTTTAGAGAAGAAAGTTTGCAATATCACGATATGGGCATAAGAAAAAGCACACGAGGGAACCCAAAAATCTCCACAAATTAAAGTAAACATACATGCACCTGTTTAAGATAAAATCGCTCCAAGACATACTTTGACAAACAAAGATAGAAGCAGCAAAATTAATCTGACAACGGCTAAATCGCAAGACAAGAAAAAGAGAAGACGATATTACATTGATAGCCTTTCTAATGAGGGGAAAGGTCAACCCACACAATAAGGTCACAAAAAAGGAGCGCTATGTACCCGTACAGATTGGCTCATAGCAAGATCTTACCGTAAAAAACGATCTCTTATTCTCATCCTTTAGTTAGAGTTAGAGTCACTCTAATATTCAAGCTCAACTCTTTCTTTGCCATACAATCGACTGAGTTGATCCAAAAGCTCTTCGTTAGGCTTAATCTTCCAGCTTTCTCCCAATATTAATTCAGCTGATGCCATTTTCCCTTGATAAGAAATGGCAATAGGGCATTTTCCTTTTAAATGCTCTTTTACCACAGCAGGCAGCTCTATCAGTAATCGATCAACTTCTTCCCTATCTGTGACTCGAATTAACAGTCGTTTAGCTTGTTGTCGTACTTTATCCAGTGTATAAATGAGATCAGCCACGATTTTCAATCCACCTGTAAAATCGTCTTTCCCCAACGTTCCACGGACAATCAAAATGGTATTTTTATCCAAATTCCCAACTACCTGCTGGTAGAGATTACTAAATAAAGTAACCTCTATGACTCCGGTATGATCTTCAAGTGTAAGAATGGCCATCCGTTTACCACTACGAGTTGCTAGATTACGTATTGTCAATAATATACCTGCAATCACCACCGAGTTTTTCTCCAAAGTAATTAATTGAGCAATGGGAATAGCTCCCACAGTTTTAATTTCTTTTTCACAGACTTGTAAGGGGTGACCACTTACGTAAAGTCCGAGAGTTTCCTTTTCCCTTCGTAATCGTTCGTTATCATTCCACTCAAGCACCTGATCATAATTTTCGTCCCGTTTCATATGTAATTCGTTATCAAATAAATCATTTTGACCCATTTGAGCATTGCGGTTTTTTTGCTCAGCCGATTGAAGCGCCTTATCTAAGGATTTTATCAAAGAAGCACGTGAAACTCCAAAAGTATCCATTGCACCTGATTTAATTAAAGGCTCTAATACACGTCGATTAACTTTTCGCAAGTCCACCCGATGACAAAAATCAAAAAGCCCATTGAATTCGCCTTCTTTTTCGCGACGCGCCATAATGTGCAAAACAGCTGCTTCGCCTACACCCTTAATTGCTCCTAAACCATACTCGATTTGGCCTTCGGCGTTGACTGTAAAAGGATACTGTCCGCGATTAATAGAAGGCGGCAATAATTCTAGCCCTATATCTCGACATTCATTAATAAAACCAACAATCTTATCGATATTATCCATATCCGAAGACAAAACTGCTGCCATAAACTCAGCAGGGTAATGAGCTTTTAACCAAGCAGTTTGGTAAGCAATTAGGGCGTAAGCCGCTGAATGAGACTTATTAAACCCGTAACCAGAAAATTTCTCCATTAAATCAAAAATTTGATTTGCCAAATTGGCATTTAATCCACGAGTTGTGGACCCTCTGATAAACACTGCTCGCTGCTTGGCCATTTCCTCCGATTTTTTCTTACCCATCGCATGACGTAAGACATCAGCAGCCCCCAGCGAATAACCTGCCAAGACTTGGGTAATTTGCATGACTTGTTCTTGATAGAGAATAACTCCATAAGTCGATCGCAAAATGGGTTCTAAATCAGGGTGAAGGTAACAAACATTTTGTTCACCATGTTTACAAGCAATAAACGTATCCACCATCCCTGACTGCAAAGGTCCGGGACGGAATAGGGCAACTAACGCCATAATATCAGAAAAATTATCAGGCTGTAGACGACGAATTAAATCTTTCATACCTCGTGATTCTAATTGAAATACAGCGGTAGTCGCGCAGCTTTTTAAAAGCTCATAAGTTTTGTGATCCTCTAGTGAAATAGAACCAATATCCAATAAAGGCTCGTCTTGCATTTTACATTTTGCATTTATACTTTGCACCGCCCATTTAATAATAGTTAACGTACGCAATCCCAGAAAATCGAATTTGACAAGACCTGCCGCTTCTACATCATCTTTATCAAATTGGGTAACTACGTGATCACTATTCGGTTCTGAATAAAGCGGAACAAAATCTGTTAATTTAGTGGGCGCAATTACCACCCCCCCTGCGTGCTTTCCCGCATTACGCGTAAGTCCTTCTAATTTCATCGCAAGATCAATAAGATTTTTGACTTCGTCGTCTTCTGCGTAACGTTTTGCTAATATTTCTTCTTGATCTAAAGCTTTTTTCAATGTCATTCCAAATTCAAAAGGAACAAGTTTCGCGATTTTATCAACATATCCATAAGGCAATCCAAGTACACGGCCCACATCGCGTAACACTGCACGCGCAGCCATAGTGCCATAGGTAATAATTTGTGCCACTGCGTCATGACCATAACGTTCTGCTACATAATCAATAACACGATCTCGTCCTTCCATACAAAAATCAATATCGAAATCGGGCATAGAAACGCGCTCTAAATTTAAAAACCGCTCAAATAATAATTCATGATCTAAAGGATCTAGTTCCGTAATACCTAATGAATAGGCCACTAATGATCCCGCTCCTGAACCACGTCCAGGACCTACTGGGATATCATTTTTTTTCGCCCACGCAACGAAATCAGAAACGATTAAAAAATAGCCTGCAAATCCCATTTTTGTAATAACATCAATTTCCATCTCTAATCGTTCTTCATAGGTTTTATTTATTCTAGATTCGCCCAAACACTGTTCTAAACCTTGTTTTGCTTGTTCACGAAAAAAATCTTCTTCAGTTCGATTTTTCGGAACTGGAAATTTGGGTAAAAAAACTTTACCTAAAGAGACTTGAACATTACAGCGCTTAGTAATTTCCCAGGTATTCTCTAACGCTTCAGGGATCTCAGAAAAAAGCGCTTCCATTTCTTTCGTGCTTTTTAAATATTGCTGATTACTATAAGCATGGAAGCGATTGGGGTTATCTAACAAACATCCTTGGTGAATACACACTCGAGCTTCATGCGCTTCAAAATCTTCCTGATGCAAAAAACGGACATCATTAGTCGCTACAACTGGGACATCGTAAATCAAAGCTAATTTGACAGCAGAATGGATATATTCCTCTTCTTGTTCTCGTTGGGTTCGATGTAATTCCAGATAAAATCGATTCGAAAAATACTTTAACCACCGAGCTAAACGTTCTTTTACTAAGCCCTTTCGATTTTGCAACAATGCCTTACCCACATCTCCTTGCACTCCTCCTGATAAAATAAGTAATCCTTCTTTTGCTTCCAATAACCACTCCCATTGAATGAGAACTTGTTCACGTTGACGTCCTTCAACATAAGCTCGAGACAACAATTGAATAAGATGGCGGAAACCAATTTGGTTTTGGCAGAGGGCAGATAAACGAAATAGTTCTTCACCTTCGGCTAATATTAATTCGGCTCCAATAATGGGCTTTATCCCTTTGTTTACTGCCTCACGATAAAATTTAATGAGTGCAAAAAGGTTAACTTCATCGGTTAAAGCCACAGCTGGCATTTTTAAATCTACAACGCGTTGCAATAGTTGATTTACGCGCACCACACTATCAACAATTGAATACTCGCTATGAACTTTTAAGTGGATAAACGAACTCATTAATTAATACTCAGTTGTTTTCAGCAAACGCTTTAGATCAGTGCTTTTAAACCACTAAAACGGCAAACACCATGCAGAACCCGCTTATTTCTATCATTTTCTGTTAACTTGATAACGACGGATTAATTTTTTCTGTTCTTGATAGCGCTCCAGCGCCAATTTAATTAACTGATCTAATAGTGCCGAACAAGATAAACCTGTCGCCTCCCACATTTTTGGGTACATACTAGTATCAGTAAAACCTGGAATCGTATTTATTTCATTTACCATAATTTGGTTCTGAGAAGTTACAAAAAAATCCACCCGTGCCATTCCAGAACAACGGACAGCTTTGAAAGCATCAATAGCTATCTGTTGGATCTTTTTAATTATTTCTTCTGGAAGATCCACAGCGGTTGTGGTAATTGTACTATTAGGGTCAATATATTTTGCCCCGTAGGAATAAAAATCATGATTGAATATGATCTCACCTGGAAAAGAAGCTTTTGGGTGCCTATTGCCTAATACGGCACACTCGATTTCCCGCCCGCGAATTCGAGGTTCAACAATAAGCCGATTATCATAACAAAAAATGTTCTTAGCCCCTTTTTCGAATTCTTTTGCACTTCTAACAGGAAAAGCAGCTACGGAAGAACCTAGGCTCACGGCTTTCATGAAAAGTTCTGTGGTTTTCCATTGATCAACAAGGCTTCCATACACCACTTCCAACCGATCAAAAGGCCACAATGTATACCAATCTGCTACTGGTACTTTCGCTGCTCGTAATAGGCTCTTGCTAATATCTTTTTCAATACAAATGGCAGAAGTTTGAACATTAGCGCCTACATAAGGGAGGCTCAAAAGTTCTAAGACTCCTTGTAGAGTTCCATCTTCACCTTGAGTTCCATGAATCATAGGAAAAACACAGTCCACTGAGAAATACTTTTCACTATTGACTGCTTGCCAGGGTCTCGTCTGCTCCCCCAGCGTAATAACAATAGGAAACGCCTTACCGGCAGAAACTAAGTCCTGAGGCATTTGGGTTAAAAAATTTCCTCTATCATCAATGAGATACCATTTACCACTCTGGTCAATAAAAACTACCGAAACTTTGTATTTACTGGGGTCCAAAGCTGCTACAACGTTTTTAGCTGACTGAATAGAAATTTCGTGCTCGGTGGAGCACCCACCACAAAGTACTGAAACAGAAAGCTTTTTTTTCATAGGGTTTTTGAAACCTCGATAATCCACTTTAGGATAATAGGGAATTGATTAGTAATTTGCAAAATGTATTCCGAATGTATTCCGAAATAGATCGAATTTACAAAACCATCTTTTTTGTTGTTTTTGAAGATTTGATATGCGTTTCCTAGAAAACGCATAGAATACTAAAGAAAATATCCTCAAACACTGTTAAAGTAAATAAGTTTGTTTATTAGTACAGATGAATTCTGCTATGGCATATCTCTTAAATAATATACCAGGAAATTACAAGTATGATTTTTAATTTTATTAACAAAATAACGCTTCCAGTAAAGTCTTACCATCTACCTACAATTTCAATATGTGTGAAATTAAGCAGTATGACGTCATCCTTGATTTGAGCGATAATTCACCTACTAATGAGATGATGAATATAAAGAGTTGATGGTACACCCACGATAATACAAAATTACTTTCTGTAAAATCTCGTATTAGTTCTGTCTGAAGGATATCAACTGATAATTCCAAAATATCCTAGACAGCTATTGCTCGACTATAACCGATAACTGTTTTATTTAAGCTGATAATAATCGCTAATAGTACTAGTTTTACTATTTAATTTAAAGCTGAAACGTTTCTTGTTTTTCTCTTTGATGGATATTTGTCGCCCAGTCTAGGTTGCGGATACAATCTAGCGCTAAATGAATATTATAAAAGGCTAACATCATACCCATAATAACCAATTCTTTTATGGTATTTAAATTCGTCGCATGGCCTCAACGGTGGGAATAGAAAAAGGAATTTTTAAGTTAATGCCCTTTTAGGAAAAAATTATTGTTCCATAAGAAATAATAAATAAAGGATTGTTAGAATTGGGATGTTGATAAATGTGTGGAGCAACAGGCTATCTAGTTATCATAATGAGATAATGATATTAACCGCTTTAAGAATTGTTACTACACTGTCTTTAGTCTTTCAATATCTTGTTAAACTCAATTCCAAAACATTCACTTTACCAAACTTTTTTAGTGTTTTGGGCTTTTTAGATGTTTCCTTTTTAGGAAATGGAACAAACTTACTGTGCAATTTTTGCACTATATTCCATAATCTACAAAATTATGGAATATTATCGATGATAAAGTTTGATAAATTGAACAATAGTCGCATCATTTCATAGAACAAGTTTTATAG
>JBGDGR010000009.1:0-26094 GCA_048491795.1 Coxiella endosymbiont of Haemaphysalis japonica | reverse complement strand
GCTAGATTGTAGCCCATAATAATAGCTTAGGAAATACTTGTGATGTATCAAAATATTCGCATTCCTGATCAAGGTGAAAATATTACCGTTAACAACGAAGGTGGATTAAATATAGCGAACCAGCCGATTATTCCCTATATTGAAGGAGATGGTGTTGGTGTGGATATCACGCCAGTCATGAGAAATGTTATTAATGCAGCGGTGGAGAAAGCTTATAAGGGAAAGCGCAAGCTGGCATGGATGGAAATTTATGCGGGCGAGAAAGCTACAAAGGTGTATGGGGAAGATATTTGGCTGCCTAATGAAACTTTGGAAGCAATCAAAACATGTCAGATAGCTATTAAAGGTCCTCTTACTACGCCTGTTAGCGGTGGGATTCGCTCGTTAAACGTGGCCCTTCGTCAAAACCTGGATCTCTATGTTTGTCTTCGTCCTGTGCGTTATTTCAAAGGCGTGCCAAGCCCAGTGAAGAAACCTGAAAAAGTAGATATGGTTATTTTTAGAGAAAATTCAGAAGATATTTATGCGGGTATTGAATGGAAGGCAGGAAGTCCGAAAGCTATTAAGCTTATCGATTTCTTACAAAAAGAAATGGACGTAAAGGAAATTCGTTTTCCAAAAACGACAGGTATCGGCATTAAGTCTGTTTCTCAAGAAGGAACAGCTCGCCTAGTGCGTCGTGCGATTCAATATGCCATCGATAACGATCGGGATTCTATTACCTTTGTTCACAAAGGTAATATTATGAAATTTACGGAAGGAAGCTTCAAAGATTGGGGCTATGAAGTGGCTGTCAAAGAATTTGGTGCAAAACTATTGGATAGTGGGGGCTGGCACTTATTGAAAAATCCAAAATCTGGAAAAATTATAATTATTAAGGACGTAATTGCTGATGCCTTTTTACAGAAAATTCTTTTACGTCCAGCTGAATATAGTATTATTGCTACCCTAAATTTAAATGGTGATTACATTTCAGATGCCTTAGCAGCACAAGTAGGTGGAATTGGTATTGCTCCAGGTGCTAACTTAGGTGATAGCATTGGTTTGTTTGAAGCGACCCATGGGACGGCGCCTAAATATGCAGGGCAAGATAAAGTTAATCCCGGCTCTTTAATCCTATCGGCTGAAATGATGTTACGTTACCTCGGTTGGAAAGAAGCAGCAGATTTGGTCATCAAAGGAATGGAGGGCGCTATTGAAAGCAAAATAGTAACCTATGATTTTGCCCGTTTAATGGATAAGGCCGAGGAGGTAAGGAGCTCTCAATTTGGAACAGCCATTATTGCTCATATGTAGGATCAAGAGTCTTTACCCACAATACATTAATTGGCTTCTGTTAAAAAGAAGAATAAGTGGTGAGTAGTTAAAGAAAATTTCTGAGAAGACCAAAAGTTACGATGTGTAGTAGTCTTAGCTTATGAGCACAGGCTTAAATTTGCTCATTTGTTTCCCGTGGGTTTAACTGACAGAATTGCTGTGCAGGAATCTTCGTAGCCATCACCGCGTTAAATAATCTAGCGCCATCCATATTATGCATGACCATACGATGATCATAAGCTACTTGGTGTACTGCTTTCAGAGCTGAAAGCGGCCAAATTGTGCCACCACCTAAATTAGTCGTTTGCTCAATAGCAATAACGCATTCTTGTGGAATATTATAGCCACGAGCTGTACCAATAGTCGACTCTAACTGTGCAGCCGTAAAAATACCTTTTTGACATTCAATTCCTACCATTGTGGCATGCACCAAACCACTAGGTAGACCACTCGCCATATTAGCTGCATAGGCAATATTTATCAAAAAATATGCGATCACCAGGTCCGTTGGCACCAAACACGGTAAGCAACGCCATTACACATAGTACCGGACGGCATAAATACACCTGTTTCTTTCCCTAACAATTCACACACCTTATCAATCAAATAATTAACGGTAGGGATCCTCACCAGCAACTTCATTCCCTACCTTGGCTTTACACATCGCTTGCCGCATCAGCAATGTAGGCTCGCAATTTGTATCGCTGAATAGATCAACCCTTATCTTTTCCATTTTTTGACTTTTCCTAAAAGGATAAAAAACTAGGTTACAACCTGAAACATCATACAGTCGCCTTTTTCAGCTTCCAATCAAAGCTCTACTCTAAAAGTAAAATCGGATTAGAAGCCATTGATTTGCTAATTTTCCGAAAAAAGATGTTAATAAGTTAACCAAACGTTGGATTCCGTTTGGGTAGATTTTGCTAAAGGATTAGGTGCACCTATGGGTGCTGTTCTGTGCGGAAGTAAGGATTTTATTGAAGAAGCTTGGTATTGCAAGCTCCAGCAAGGCGGCGCTATGCATCAAGTCGGCATATTAGCTGCCGGTTGTCTTTATGCGCTTGATTATCACTTAAAGCATTTAGAAGTAGATCACAGGCATGCACAATTGTTAGCACAATTATTAGCAAAAAGTCCTCATATTATGATTAATCCCAGCGATATAGAAACTAATATTGTTATTTTTGAATTAAATGCTACTGCGTTAACTGCCTATCAATTAGTTAATGCCTTTACTAGCACAAAGTATTCGCCTATTGGCACTGGATAATAGAAGGCTGCGTGCTATTATTCACAGAGATATTTGTCAGAACGATATCGTTGCTGTCAATCAAGCTATTCAACCAATTCTTGATGATTCAATCGAACAATCGAGCGTACATCCTCGTCATGTAACGCATATTTAACAGCGTATAAAGGGAATTTTTTCATGAGCAATGTTCACACTTGTTGAAAAATTTTTTCAGGCATACAGTTATTTAATATTTAATAATACATCGGTAATCCATTGCACTAAAGTATAAATTTCACTTTTTGAAAATCCTAAACGAGTAATCGCATTGGTGCTTAATCGTAAACCCCAGGCTTTAACAAAAGGTAAATAAGTGGGATAAGCACGAATTCCGATTCGATGCAACTGAGAAAAAGCTTGCTAAGCGCGTTGCTCTGTAATGATGATAATCCAAACTTGATGCGTTTCTGTAAATCCAAAGTGCTTTCCCGCGATATGGAAACCAGCTTTGTCTAAAAGCTGAGCTAAGTATTGTGCATGTTGGCAAACAGCGCTGGCATAAGCAATACCATGAATTTGCATTTCTTCCAAAGCAACCGCTAACCCTAAGATTTCTGACGTACCACAGTTAGATTGTAATCCTGGTGCTAAAGCCTGCTGTATGGTAAGTCGTAAGTTATTATCGAAATGTACAGGAAACCCTAATATCCCTTTTTGCGGACCTGGAAAGGTTTTATGTGTACTACCGTGGATAAAATCAACGCCTTGTGAAATAGGATTAGTAAACTGTTTTCCTATGATGAGTCCTAATATGTGAGAAACATCGTAAGCTATGATGAGATCAGGAAATTGATTTTTTGTTTTTTCTACCAGCTTATCTAAGGGTTGTTGGCGTAAAACAAAACTTTGTCCGATGAGGATAATTTTTCGTGGCGTTTCCTTTTTCCAAATTTTTAGTATTAGCTGTTGTGTTTTTTCGACATCGATTTGATAATTTTCCCTATCAAATGGGATGGGTATTAACTGAATTCCTATTTTTTGACTGATAAAATTTAAACCAAAATGACCTCCGTCTTGTTCTTGCACATAAAGTACCTTATCTACCTGCCTTAGCCAGCCCCGTTAACACCGCAATTTCAGAGGCTTGCCCCCTTTAGGACGTGGATCTAGGATATTACAGTCCAACAAAATTTTACCAAGCTGGTTAATATGTGCTTCAATTTTCTGTAGATAAGGTGGTTGAGTAAAATACCAAGGTCCATCAATAGAGCCCCCGAGGGAGGGAAAGTATAAAAATCATAACTGGGATGTAAGCCAATAAGCTGTTTGACTAAAGGACTGGTGTAATTTTCTGAAGCATTGAGATTAATGGTTTACCTTCTCCAATTAGCTTCTTGAGTTAATAGCAACTTTAAGGTTTGTGATAACGACATAAGCTTCTTTATTAATTGGGTAGCAGTGTGCTTGTATATTGCTTAGCATAGAGCGCTTGAAAGTAGGTGTTTGTACGTAGCAGTGTCTCTTTATCACCGTCGCCTACAATACGGCCTTGGTCAAATATAACAATTCGATCAACCTGGTTCAACGTAGTAAGACGATGGGCAATAATCAGTGTTGTTTTATCTTTTAGAAGCGAATTGAGTTGGTTTTGAATTTGGAATTCAGTGAGAGAATCTATCGCCGACGTTGCTTCATCGATAATCCAGATAAGACTGTTTTTAAGAATAGTACGAGCGATACCAATTCGTTGGCGTTGCCCGCCAGATAATTTAGTCCCTTGTTCACCGACTAAAGTTTGATAACCTTTTGGTAATTTTCGAATAAAGTCGTGGCAACCTGCCATGTGTGATGCGGTATACACTTCTTCATTAGAAGCTTTCAGCCTACCATAGCGAATATTTTCATAGATTGAACGATGAAATAAGATACATTCTTGTGGAATGACACTTATATGTTGACGTAGTGAATGTTGAGTTACCGCTGTAATAGCTTGATTATCAATATAGATAACGCCTTTATTCACATCATATAATCGTAACAGCAACCGTATCAACGTCGATTTTCCAGCACCAGATAAGCCGACTATCCCTACTTTTTGTTTAGCTGGGATAGATAAAAATAAATATTGAAACACTTTTTGTCCTTTGGGATAATGAAAACTGACATCATGGAACACTATTGCACCATTACTTGTTTTTAGTGGATGCGCATTTTCTCGATCACATATTTGGTAGTGAGTATTCAGTAATTGTAAACTCGCTTTAATACTACCGATTTCTCGAAAAATAATTGGAATCTGACCATCAAACCATCCTATCATACCCAGTAAACTAAAAGTTAATATGGGAACAAGTGCAAAATCACCCGGAGAAACCGTGCTATAAAACCAGCCAGTTATGAGGTAAGTTAGCATCGTACCTAAATAAAAAACAGCCAATAAACTTTGGTAGATTTTAACTTTTTCTAGTACCCAACGGGCTTTCTGTGAATAAACTAATTCCTCTTTTTGTACAAATTTAAAATAGTTTGATTCATATTTTTTACGGGAAAAAAGTAAAACATTAATCATATTAGCTAATACATCAACTATTTTCCCATTTAATTTGGCTACTGCCCCGGCCTGTTGTTCGGCGGCATTATGACAACGTTTTGCTTGATAAAAGCTAATCCCTAAGTGTAACGACAACCATAGAATCGATAGGATGGCAAAGTGAATATGGGTTAACCAAAGTAAAATAATACTTAAAATAGTTGCACCACCAATGGATGTAACGTGTAATAGCACAATTTCTAAAAGACTTTCGCATGCTCGAGGTGTTTCAGAAATTTTACTAGAAATGCTCCCTAAGGAGTGGGTATTGAAATAGTCTATCGAGTGTCCTATCACATAGTTGAAGAGATATTTTCGGATGCTGCCTCGCCATTGAGGGAAAGATCGCATGGCTAAGAGCCCTTGCCAACGCATGGAAATTTCCATAACAATCCAAACTAGAAATAAAGCTGTTCCTTGCCATAGTAAAGACTGCAATATGATCAGTTTTGGTTGCTGACTATGTACTCCGTTGACCATTTGTTTAATAAAAAAAGGAAATAAAGATTCTTTTACCGACCAGCCAAAACAGAGTAGAAATTGAATGGAAAAATTGAGCCATTGCTTTTTAAGAAAAAACCATATAAAACCTGGTATGGTCGAGATAGAAGTCACTGTATAGCCTTATATTTTTTATGCTTGATCCATTTAGATAAAGGTTGTAATAAATCACGCCACAAGTTGGCATAGACGCTCCCTTGTGCATCACCACCGTTATGTAACGTTGCTGCACGATCTAAAATTGATACACCTTTTAAACTTCTTTGCGCGCGTAAACCATTAATAGAAAAAGGTAGCATTTCAGGTTCTGATAATTTTTTTTTCCATAGCGCAATACAAGTTGTCCAATCAGCAGAAACAACAGGTAGCTGGGAACACATGACAAGTCCTTGTTTTAAAATCGATTTTGTTACTAAGCCACAAGTCCACATACCAAAAGGCGCGGGTATTTTTTCGGGTATTACATTCGGTGGTTGATAGCTTTTTTGACTCCAACGCGTAACTAAGGCGAAACGGTCTTTTCCGGATGTATTATATGCGCTGCGATGCCAAATACATGAATCAAATACAATAATGTCACCCACTTGTAGTGGTATAGAGATAGCCTGGTTTTTCCAACGGGTTGACCTCTGTAAAGTATCTACGAATTCGGGATTCCAGAAATCGATGGCCGGTACAATTTCTTCTCTATGGCTTCCAGGTAAAAATTCCAACACACCACCAGAAGTATTTACTTCGTGTAACGCTAACCAAAATGAAAATTCATATGGATTTTCAGGAGAGTAGGCAATATCTTGGTGGCAAGGTACTGGTTGATTGGCATAAATGGATTTACTAATGATATTCATCTTAGCTAGTTTGACTTCATTACCTATAAATTCTGCGGTCAATTTTTTTAAAGGCGATTCTATCAAATCATAGATTGCTTCAGTCATGCGAGAAGGGTGATGCCAGCGACTAACATGCGCTAGATAATCGGCTAAGCTACATTCTAATTCGTCCGCGTAGTGCTTAATCATTGTTTGAATTGTTTGATTAATTTTTTTAATCTGTTGATAGGGAAGAGCAGCTTTTAGTACACAAAATCCAGTTTCCTGGAATTTTTCCCTTAACAATTTCATCAAAAATTTTCCATAGATTACAGTTCTAAAACAAGTAAATTTATGCCGGATTCAAGCTTTTGGTTTATTTTTAAGCGTAAAAACGCACGTTTTGACAAAGTTTCCCAAGCGGTAAGTGAACGTAATTGACCACCGCTTTCTATCCACATATTTAAGTCTAGCAATCCCCATTGGGGATTTTCTTCCTCCATTAACATTTCAATAACATAAATTTTACCTTGTGGTAATAATACATCTCGCGCCCGTTGTAAAATTTTTAATGCATCCTGATCAGAGAAATAATGGAGAAATCGAGGAAATAAAATAGCATCGGCAGATTGTGGCCATGGCTCCAATAAAGTATGTGGTCGTAGGATATAACGGGAAGCCAGAGTGGATGCAATAGTTATTGATTTGAATAGATAGGCTTCCCCTAATAAAAGAGCTTGCAAGTAATCATAGCGCTCTAATATGCTTTCTAAGAGCACTTTGGCACTGCGTCCTATGCCGATTAACTGTTGATGCTGCTGCCAATTAATACTTTTTATACAAGAAAAAAAATCCTGTGCAGCATATCCGTCAATGGCTTGATGATACAGAGCTTGTTTTTTATCAGAAGCCTTAAGTTTGAAATGAGAACGAGGACGGGGAAACTCATTTTCTCGAAGTAAGTTGGTTAAGGATTTCCACTGCTGTCCATTAACATCAGAGCACATGATTGCCGCCGCCGCTAAAAAACTTTCATGATAAGGCACAAGCCATTGCCCTGTCTCAGTTAAGTACCAAGTATTCTGTGAACAGTCGATCAGATTCAACTCCCAAAGTGCGCGTAATAAACGCGTTAAATGTTTAGGAAGTAACTTCGCTTTCTGGGCAATCGTGCTTATGCTACCTGGCAAATAGTCTAATACGTGTAAATGAACAGCAGCTGCAATGGTTTCAGTACGCCAGAACCCAACCATATCAGCCGATAATTGTTGCCAAGGCTTTTGTAAAGGTAGACGTAATTGCTTTATTTTTTTACCTTCAGTATCAATTAGGATTAACTCTCCTAAAAAGGTTTCAACATGCGCGGTACCATTATAAAAAGGTTCAATTCGTTGATAACGTTGCCTATAGAGTGGCTGTGCTGATTTATCAATGTGGAACCAGCCTCTATGATCTTTAGCACAAGCATATCCTTTATGAAAAACGTCTAATGTTAAAAACCATTTTGTATGAAGCGGTTGACCTTGAACATCAATATGCGTATGTAGACCATCTGCATTGCAAACAACGGCTATTCCATCTTTATAATCGCCTGTATAAGCATAGAATGTGGCATAAACTCTTTTTCCTTGGCTATCAATATGAAAATATTGACTATTTTTGTCTCTTACGGAACAGCGTTCTTCCTGAAAATTACCACACCAATCGTAGTATTCTTTATAACAGGCCCGACCATCAGAGGCAATGTGAAACCAACCTTTTTGACTTTTGACAGCGGCTAAACCTTCGTAAAATCCAAAGGCTTCAATAAAACGGTGAGAATAAATCGGTTCGCCTTTCTGGTTGATATGAAAAGCACCCGACGCATCTTGCGCTGGTGCCAAACCTGGTTCGTGATATTTCATCACACGTTTAACACGTTGAAAATAAAGTGGTTTATTATCTAACAGATGAAATGTTTCACAAGAAGAAAGCTTTGTTTTTTGCCAAGTCATATCATTCATGGTAATTTACTACCCTCTTTTTTCTATGTTTAATCGGTTTACGCATATTGCAACCTTTGCAAACATCATGCTGTAAGTAATTTTGACGAAGCATTTGATAAAGTGGACTGTGCCAAATTTCATTCATCGTTTTATGAGTTAAGCTACCAAAATCCCCTAGTTGGCGTCGTTCTTTATCAGGTGCACAACAGGGACTGAAGCGCCCATCGGTTGCTATCCAGGCTTCTTGTCCGAGAAATGGGCATAGTCCACCGGGGGGGTGCTAGATCATGCTGCGCCTGTTCATCTAGGCAGATGATATTTTCTAGTTTAATTAGTTTACCGTTAGGTAAACGCCGTGAATTTGCTACGGTTTGTGCCTGAATAACAGCTTGATTCCAACGTGCGATTGCTTCTGGATTGCGGCGCATTGATAGGGATTGAATTTCAGTAAAATGGGCCCACAGATGATGACCCTTAATACGATTTACACCAAGATCAATGCCGAGCTGAACAATATCGGCTAATTCGTGGGCATTGGTTTCAAGGAAGGTAAGTTGTAAAGTAACCTGGCAGTAATTTTTTCCTTCCTTGGCGTAAGTATTTCGAATAGCAATGAATTTTTTGAGATTACCCAGCACTTTTTCCCATTGAGAACCTAACATGATTTTTTCTTGTACGGATTTACTGGCACCGTTCCACGATACTTTAACATCGGAGGTAATAGGAACAAGAAAGTTAGCCCATGCTTCTACACTTTTATGTGGGAAGGTACCGTTAGTCGTTAAATTTAATTTGATTTGGTATTGATGACAAAGGGTGATAATGTCTTCAAAATACTTATATACCAAAGGTTCACCCATCGTTGATGGAATAATTTCATGTAGAGGAGTGCCTTCTGATTCAGATAAAATTTTTTTAATTAAGTGGATAGGGATACGTCGTTTGGAAATACTAGCGGAAATACGTTCACGTCGAGTATGGCTAAAAGGGGAGTGATCTTCGCACATAATACAACTCAAATTGCAGTCGTCTGGATTGGTATCAAACGTGATACGCCAAGGGCCCAGTTGTTTATTCATCATTATTTATCATCCTATAAGTTTAAGTTCTTTTCCTATTTTATAATTTTCTATCAGTCTAAGGTAAATTTCTATCAGTCTAAGGTAAATTTTTTCAATGGCTGCAATATGTGACGCTAAGTTAGGAATGTTGCCATCTTCTGATTGTAAATAACCGCGTGATCCCAGCTTTTTAGACCATGCTGGATTATCGACTAAACGTTGCATTTGTTTGGATAAAGCGTGCACATTTCGGTGTTGAAATAACAAGCCATTGACTTTATGATGTACATATTCTGCCATACCGCCGACATCAGCTGTAACTACAGGAATATGTACTTGCAGGGCTTCATGAATAACCAATGGCGAATTTTCTACCCAAATAGAAGGAACCACAATACAATCAACGTGATTACATACCGTTTCAACAAGCTTTTTGTTATTGTACTCTGGTAACCAGATAATACGGGATTGTGTCTCCAGAGGGAGTTTTGTAACGATAGCCTTAAGTCCATCGGTATTTTGTAGTCTGAAGCGTCCCCAGATACGGAGTTGACAATTTTCTTTCACTTGAGCAAAGGCCTGGATTAAGTGTTGAATACCTTTAGCTGGAATATGGGTTCCAATGTAACCAAAAGTAAATGGTTCGTTTGGTATGCGTTGGCGATTAGTCAGTTGTTGTAAATCAAAACCATAGTCTAGATAAATCAGCTTATTGGCAGATAAACTAAAATTTTGAAGATAACGGTTATAAAGATAATAGGAGGGAGCAATAAAACACTGAATTTTTCTTGCTACCCGCCGTATATGGGTCATACGCCGATTTACCCAATCAGTCCAATAACTAATATCAACGAGGCTTTCATTTTCGTTACCAGAAAAATAACCTGAATAACAATATGTTGCGCACTTTGTATCCACTTGGCCATCACAGGCCGCCCATAATTCAGACGTTTTAGGAGGATTACGTTGAATAAATTGTCCCCGTGGACACATTAACCAATAATCGTGCAACGTATAAATAATAGGAATTTTTTCTTAGCAATTTGGTAAACTAATGAACTAGATAAATGATTTAAGTGCCCGATATGTACTATATCAGGCTGAATATCGGCCAATAAAATTTTTACAAGTTGATCAAACTGATTAATTTGATAGCGGTAACGGTATTTCTCACTGGGAATGTTTATTTTATTCAAAGTAATAGAGGGTTTTTGCTCATCTTGTTCAATAACCCATGAAAAATCATCTAAAAAAGGATTCTCTTCACGAGTTAGTACATGTACGTCGTGTTGCTGTGCAAGGCCATGGCATAACATCTGACTATAGACTTCAGATCCTGCATTATAGTGGGGCGAGGTAACCATGAATGATTTTTAAGATGCGCATGCATCATCGCTCCTTTACTTCATTATTTTGCTTTAAAAAATCAGTGACAAGTTCTTTAACACCTGTTCCAATAGTAGTTTGAGGTGTCCAGTCCAATTGTTCGCAGGCTAAAGCAGGGTCACCATAGAATGTTGAAACATCAAAATTTCGTGGTAGAGCAGCGATAAACGGTGTCTGTTTCTGACTGTCTTTACAAGCTAATTGTGCCAATTTCTCTAATGTAGTTGGGTTGGCCCGTTGTTAGGTGAATAGGCGGTAATAGATAGCCCCGTTCTAGCTGATCGATGACTTTTAAGATGCCTTCTACTACATCGTCTATGTGCGTAAAATCAAATGTGCTCTTTGCCCCTTCAATCCGTAGTGGTTCACCTAAAGCGGCTGCACGACAAAAAGCGGGCACTACTCGATCTACATGATCATAACTACGACCATAAACACTTGAAAAACGTAAAATGGCTGTTTTTAACCCACGTGATTGATAGTGCTGAACCTGTGCTTCAGCGACTACTTTTGATCGGGCATAGATATTTAAAGGTTGTAAGGGCGAGGATTCTGTGACAGGAAATTGCTGTTGTTGGTCATACACTTCGCGACTGCTGGCGTAGATTACCCAAGGTTGATACAAAGAAAGGTAAGCACATTCCAATACATTCTGTGTACCTATCACGTTAGTTTGCCAACATTTCTCAGGTTGTTGTTCTCCCCAGATAACACGGGAAACTGCCGCCATGTGTACAATACCACGGCAGTTTTTCATCCTTTTTTGAATGGTATCACGACAAGTAAACGTCTCCGTAATCAGGATGATCTACAGGAAAGCTATTATCAAATACCTTAACGCAATAAAAAGTTTCCTTCAGACGTTTGCATAATGCCTTTCCAATTAAACCCTGAGAGCCTGTTATTAACAGACTAGACATCGATATTTTTGTATAGGCTTAAAATTGAAAAGAGGATTTTACTCATAGATAATTATTACTCATATAATTAATGTATTATTATGTGAACGTTATTTAGCATTTTAGAACCACTTATCTTTTTATTCCATTTTTTGATTCTGTGATTTTGCTAATTTTTTTAAGATGAAAATCAATACAACGTGCTTAATAATATAGTGTACTGTCTGAAAAAACTATTTTTTGCATTAATTTTTGTATTTGGGTTTGAAAGATTCCTATTTTATATTTAGGAAGAATAACTTTCCATATGCTGCATATTTTCTGCGGCACACGGATATTGACATTTTTATTCTCTAAATATGTACTTAATCAATACCTTATTAAAAACCAGAAAGCAGATAGTGTTTGGCAAATTAAACCATATACAATCATGAAAAGTAAGTCTTTTTGTAGCGATAAAATTCATTGTACCCAGAAACAGAAGGTGTTCGTTTGTTGTTTAGGCACATGTATGTGTTGACGCACCTTTCTAGCTGATAAGATTCCTTTTCGAAGTAGCGATCTTTTTCAATCCGTTGCTTACAGGGTTGTTATTAAATTTATTGCATCATCTCATCAGTCAATAACCTATATGACTGTATCAAAGCTGCCTAAGGTACTTTTATTCAAAAAGGTTTAAATTTTTTGTGTCGCGCATCAAAAACAAGGTCTTATTTTCTCCTTTAACTATAAATTACAGGTAGTCCGACAAATTTTAAATTTGTCGGATGATTTGTGAAAAGATTAAGATAATTAAGTTGGTGAAATAAAAATCTAGAGAGGGAGTATGAGGAATTCATTCGTTGGTAAGTATAAGTATTTGATTGTTATGGTGGCCAGAGGCAGAATCGAACTGCCGACACGAGGATTTTCAGTCCTCTGCTCTACCAACTGAGCTATCTGGCCGGGAGAGGGTCCTTATGGTGTGTGGGCTTATCTTTTCAGTCAATTGTGAAATTAACATATCATGTTTATTTCGAGTTTTAAGTTAAGTACCGTATTAACGGGTTCTCAGATCCTGTTTGAAAAAATTAATTTATTAATTTGAATTAAGTATCAAATAAGTTTGATAAAATCTGCTATTGTAACAAATGATAACTGTTCTTTGTGAGAGAGTGTAGCTAATACCCATAATAAAAACTCATCTTTATTGCCTTATTGTTTGCATTTTGACACTTCTTCTCCTACATGCCGTTTCCTCTATCGTCTAATTTTCTTCCTTCCAATAAAAAATATATGAAAGATCAAGGTACTTTCCTTTCTGTTGCTTTCCAGAGTAAATCGAATCCCGCCCTTCCGCGTTGATTAGTTCCGGGGCAGTGTTAGTAACATGATGCCCATTTGGGATAGTTAAGATAAAGCGGTTAACTTTCTTCAGTGAAGCAATCAGACGGCTTCTCATTCCTTATTCTCCAAAGAGAAATTTTTCCATCTCTTGTTCGAGGAAATGGCGAGCTTTAGGATCAATGAGACTCAATCGATGTTCATTAATTAGAATAGTCTGGTGAGAAAGCCATGCTTGCCAAGCTTGTTTAGAAATCTGCTCATAAATTCGCTGCCCTAACTCTCCCGGATAGGGCTGGTAATTTAGAGCATCAGCCTCCTTACCCAATTTTCGGCAGAAGATACGTCGAGTCATATCACTTATAATTTTTTTAGTCGTTTTAGTAATTGCGCTACCGGTGCAGAAATCCCTCCTGGTAGCGGAGAATCCATTTTATACCAGATTTGAGGTTCGCCTTCTACAATTTTCGGAACTTTCAGACGAACCTGTAGTAAAATCGGTTTGATTTCTAGCTTAAAATGACTAAATTTGTGAGAAAAAGAGTTCCATCGTTCAAGTTTGATATCGTCAATATCAAATCTTGTCCGACACCAGGTTTCAATATTTGCTTCAATAGGACATTCAGGAAAGCTCCATAGCCCACCCCATACTCCTACTGGCGGTCGTTTCTCTAGGAGAATACGACCTTCAGCATTTTGCAATAAGATCAAATAAGTACTTTTGCATAGTCGATTTTTTTTTAGTTTCTTAACAGGAAATTCGATTTGGCGAGTTTGCTGATTAGCGGAACAGGTTTTTTTTAAAGGACAAAGAGGGCACTTAGGTTTCGTGAAAGTACAAATCATAGCACCAATATCCATCATGGCTTGATTATAATTCCAGAAGTCATTTTGAGGAGTATATTTTTTTGCCAAACCCCATAATAAACTAATTCCATCTGATTGATTAATCGGAGTACTTAAAACATGATAACGAGCTAAGACTCGCTTTATATTGCCATCTAAAATCACCGAATATTGATGCATACCCAATGATAAAATAGCACCTGCCGTCGATTGACCAATTCCAGGTAATGCTTTCAGATCTTCTATTGTGGTAGGAAATTGGTCCAGGTATTTCTCGTGAATAATTTGAGCAGTACGATGAAGATTGCGAGCGCGGGCATAGTAACCTAAACCCGACCAATGAGCAAGAATCTCATCAATATTTGCCAAAGCTAAAGTTTTAAGAGTTGGGAACCGCTTCATAAAGCGTTCGAAGTAGGGAATTACTGTTACAACTTGTGTTTGTTGTAACATAATTTCGGAAACCCAGACTCGATAAGGGGTAGCAGTTTTCTGCCAAGGAAGATTGTGGCGGCCATAGTTTCTAAACCAACGCAACACAGCCTGTGAAAATTGTTCGGAATCCATTTCTACAAATTTTTAATACAGTTATTTAGATTTAATTTCATTTAATTTCTTACGATCTTACCCGCGTATTTTCTGCTTGGACTGTTTATTTTTCTACTTTCATTTAAGCGCTCCCACCAGCTTGCAATCCATATTATTTTGGTCAAATTTATAAGACTAAAACTGGTTTCTGTCACCTGGCTTCCATGCCATATTTTGTATTATTACCCATATATAATACTATTTTTTAGGTAATCTGCTTGCCGTAAAATGATTTATATTTACATTTCCATTTTTTTAGAATTGAGAACCCCATTTCATCAATAAATATAAGCCTTATTTGTTAAACTTAGTTGCTTAAAACTTAAGAAGTGTAGTCGATTATGTAAATTATAACCTCACGAGACACTTAAGCATCACATACAAAATTTAAAGAGTAAAGACGGTTAGAGGTCATTCAGACGGAAAATAAAAACCCCTCTCCTGATGGAGAGGGGAAGAAAGGGAAGAGTTGATCTTTAGCCCACAGTGTCTATTCCTAGAAATAGAGATCAAATTGCGCAGTTACAACGTTATCGCTTTTTCCCAAATCAGCAGCAATACCGGAAGGAGTAGGATGGATACCCGTACTAATTGAATTTCGTGAGTAATTGACATCGTGTCGATACTCCAGGGCAAAATTCGTATCCATCCAAATATTAACGTTATAGAAAATGCTATAGCGGTCTTGAGGCAAGTTTAGAGCTAAAGCTTGGGTAGTGTGACCATATCCAATACCAATAGAACTAGGCTTTGAGCTCATATGGAACATATAGCTTGCCTCGGTATGGAAAGCAGTGGGACGTGCACCTTGGTTCAGAAAGCTAACATCAGTGACATCAAAACTCTTTAAAGCTCCCACATATTCAGCAATGAATACCACGGGGTCAATGGTAAGACTTCCGTAAAAATTAACTGCTTGTACAGTGTGATGCAACATTTCATCCATTTTAGAATTTATGAGGTTAGAAATAAAGCTTGCTCCCACTTCACCATTTACGCGACCAAAATTATTAAATACATAACCAAAATCTGCACCCCATTGATTTTTTTGATCGCTACGAGACAAATTATTAACTAATCCTTTATAACCATATAGTTCAGCATGTAAAGTGTTATCGCCAGTTTGCTGATAGCCCACTGACAAAGCGCAGGCACGAGTGCGCCCGAGTCCCAATGTTACAGGGGGGCTGATCATCAAACTGCTATAACGCCCAAAAGGTATATATATTTGTCCGACACTTGAATAAAAAGGAAATCGGCTTAAGTTCCCAATGGTAATAAAAGCGCGATTCATAAATACATATGCTCCATCTAGTGACCGATCGGGGTCGTGATCTAATGCCATGTAGCCAGATATCCACGAGTTTCCTTGAATATAAGTATCTAACTCTGCCCCACTAAACTTGACATTAGCATCCTTTGATCCTGGATAAGTATTTCCATAAGTTATTTGACCTTCCAGTTTTCCACTGAGGGTTACGCGTGGTAAGGGAGGGGTCGGGATCCCCAGATCACGACATTCTTGTTCCAATTGATACTGGCGAAGAAGTATTCGAGTATCCTCTCGGACTGTAGGAATATTGATGACCAGTTCTGACCCACCAAAAGCCTTTTGAGTATTCGCATAAGGGCCAATCCCTAAGCGAGAGGCATGATATATGCATTTGCCATCTGGAGAGGTGCGTCCTCGATAATGGCGAGTAGTATGAACGGTCCTCTTTTGATCTTGCTTTTTTTGTGCTCGAAGTTGATTTATTTGGATCTGAAGATAGTTAATTCGCTGATTGATTTGTTCATCCGTAGCTGCCAAAGAAGGAGTGACACTAGCAACATACAAGCTTACTACTGAAAAAACTAGGAACTTAGATAACATGGTTGTCTCCTCTTAATCAAGGTAATTTGGAGTAACAGCCCTATTACAAATCACCTCTACTTTAAGTTATTCCTTGTTTAGGATTGTGCAACTTGCGATTATATAACATAATACCATTTTACAAAGCAAGACTGCTAGAAATTTTAACTTTAGCATTTAAGCCAAACAATTTAACCCAATTAGTGGGCGCGCAGTATTCAATTGCTTATATATTCCATTATATTTCCTATATGCTATGGGGCGACTTTTAACTAGGGAACTGTGTCCCTCTCTGAGAGGAGTTACTGTTTTAATCTTTACAAGCCCTTTCATCTTCTTTACAATCATCTAACGTTAAATTGTTATGAAAACCGGACAGGATGCCATGTCGATAAATTCAATTATTTTTACGGCATTAGCATGTTTTACATTGCTACTTTTTATCATTGCTGTTTCAAAATTTAGGGGAAGAGATCGGGTAGAGTTAAGTCAAGCCTATGAAGATTTTTCTAATGATCAAATTTATGTAGGTAATTTACCTTACCATCTCGGTGAGAATGATTTACGTAATTATTTTTCCCGTTTTGGTGCTGTTAAAACTATCAAAATAGTGAGAAATTTTCGTACAGGCCGTTCCAAGGGTTATGCGTTTATAACTTATGCCAGTGCAAAACAAGCTGTCAAAGCACTAAGCGCGCATGGTAAAGATTTGCAAGGACGATCTTTGGTGGTTCGAATTGCCAAGTCAAGAGAACAGCACGCTTATACGTGAAAGCACTGATAATCGAAGATTTAAAAAAGACATATGCGAATTGCCTTCAAGCTTTAAAAGGTATTGACTTTTCGGTAGATGAAGGTGATTTTTTTGCTCTCCTTGGTCCTAATGGTGCTGGGAAATCGACTACAATTGGAGTTATTACTTCCCTAGTAAGTAAAACTAGCGGGAAAGTGGTCGTTTATGGTCATGATATTGACAAAGATTTTGCAGCGGCCAAAGCCTGTATCGGAGTTGTTCCTCAAGAGTTTAATTTCAATGTTTTTCAGTCAGTGCTCGATATCGTATTTCAACAAGCAGGTTATTATGGTATCTCCCGTAAAAAGGCAATGCCCAAAGTGGAAAAATATTTAACGCAACTAGGGTTGTGGGAAAAGCGCAATAGTATGGCCCGTCAGCTCTCAGGAGGATTTAAGCGTCGATTAATGATCTCAAGAGCCCTCATTCCAGGGCCGCGTATGTTAATTTTAGATGAGCCAACAGCAGGCGTAGATATTGAAATTCGGCGCTCTATGTGGCAATTTTTGCAAGAATTAAATCAACAAGGAATAACGATTATTTTAACAACTCATTATCTTGAAGAAGCCGAATACTTATGTCGTAATATTGCCATCATTGACCACGGGGAAATTATTGAAAATACGACTATGTCAGATATTCTAACTAAACTAGACGCCGAACGATTTATTCTTTATCTCCATCAACCATTAAAAAAAATACCCACGATAGAAGGTTATAAATTTTGGATAAAAGATCCTCAAACTCTGGAAGTGGAAGTCCCTAAAGAATTAAGCCTAAGTGCTCTATTTGAGAACTTAAAAAAAAACAAAATTGAAGTGAATAGCATGCGAAATAAAGCCAATCGCTTAGAAGAATTATTCCTCAAATTGACGGCGGAAAAATAATGTTTTTTAAACAAGAACGAATAGCCTATCAAACGATTGTCATCGTGGAATTAAAACGCATCATACGAATTTGGTCTCAAACTTTATTACCGAATGTAATAACAAGCATTCTCTATTTTGTCATTTTCGGGCGAGTCATCGGCACTCGAGTAGGATTTATGGGAGGATATAAATACGTTCAATTTATTGTCCCTGGTCTTATTATGATGAATATAATTACCAGTTCGTATGCTAGCGCAGTATCTGCCTTTTTTGGAGCTAAATTTCAACGACATATTGAAGAAATTTTAGTTTCTCCAGTTTCTGGTATAACTATTCTTTTAGGTTACATGAGTAACGGTCTTTTACGGGGAATTATTGTTGGCATTATTGTGTCAATCATCGCGCTTTTTTTTACACATGTACATATTTATTCCCTGATTACTATTTTACTAACGGCTCTTTTAGCATCTAGTATTTTTTCATTGGCTGGTTTAATTAATGCTATTTATGCAAAAAGTTTTGATGATATTTCAATCATACCTAATTTTGTTTTAACCCCATTAACCTATTTGGGCGGTGTCTTTTATTCGATTAGCATACTGCCTCCCTTTTGGCAATATGCTTCTTACCTAAATCCTATTAGGTACATTGTCGATAATTTTCGATATGGTTTTTTGGGTATTGCAGACAGCCAACTTATTCTTTCTTATTTTTTGATGTTAGCTTTTGTCTTTATTTTATTTAGCATTACCTACTTACTTATAAAAAGAGGAGTGGGTTTGCGAGATTAACAATCTTTTCTATAACCTTTTCAAAACTTAGCTAAACTTGTATCATCATTGCAAAACATCGCCTGCATTCGGATTCTGATCACAAAGATGTATTTGCTTCAAGATCATGTGCAACTCTGTATAACTAAATAAGCTATCAAAATTCAAAGGACATGTAATAGATTTTACCAATAGGTTAAGGTAGTATCCCATATTTATTTAGAATCATGCTTTACTCACCGCACTTATTAAGGAATATTAGATAAATTCAATGAAATACAATAAGATAACATTATCTAGTAACTTTTTTGATCGCGACGCACTTGCAGTTGCTCAAGATTTACTCGGAAAAGTCGTTCAAGTACGCTATCAAACTTTTTAGTTATGTGTTCAATTTATTGAAACAGGAACATATTTTAATTCATATAAAGAAAATCACGCCTCATTAGGTGTTACAGAAAACCGTAGAGCTTTATTTATGCCTGCGGAAGCATTTATATGTATTATATACGAGTGGGGGGGTGAATCTTAGAATATTACTTGCCATTGAGAAAAGAGTGCTGTTCGGATTAAATCCGCTGTGCCTTACGAAGGCGCCGAACTTCGAAAAGATGGTGCTTATGATGCGACAATTAAACCCTTTTGAAAATAAGCCCGAATACCGAAAACCCAAACAGCTTTGTTTTGGCTAGACTCTGTTATGTAAGTCCCTGAATTTACATCTAAAAGACTGGGATCAAAAAATATTTTCTTAGAAACAATTTATTGTTAGCAACCGGGGTTGTCGCTCCACTAAAATTATAAAGATTCGGCGATTAGGAATTCCTAATATGGCGAGACGAACATTTGCTATATCGATTTATGGATTATAATTATTTCCATTGCTGTACCAGTAACCCGCTTAGAAAAAGAAAGTAGCAAGTCGGAAAAGATTGTTTCATAATAATAAATAATAATAAATAGTGAGGAGTATAAATGTTCCAACTAAACCTCCTAGAAAATCCTCTAGAACAATTTAAGTTATGGTATGATGAAGCTGTTCAAAAGAAAGTTTATGACCCACAAGCGATGACTTTAGCTACTGCTAATAAGACAAAACCAAGCGCGCGCATTGTATTATATAAAGGAATTACTAAAGGCGGGTTTCTTATTTTTACTAATTATTACAGTCAAAAGGCTATCGATTTATCTGAGAATCCTTATGCGGCTTGGGTATTTTATTGGCCAGAAATTTATAAGCAAGTGCGTGGGGAAGGGCAAGTTGAAAAACTGACACGTGAGGAATCGGAAACTTATTTTGGAACTCGTCCTTACGAAAGCCAAATTAGCGCATGGATTTCGGAGCAAAGCCAAGAAATTCCTAATCGAGAATATTTACTTAATCGCTATAAAGCATATCAGAAAAAATTTCCTGAGAAAGTATATTGTCCCGAGTTTTGGGGCGGTTTTCGTTTAGTCCCGACCCGGATGGAATTTTGGATTGGACAAGAACGTCGTCTTCATGATCGCTTTTGTTACTTAAAAGAAGATCAAAATTGGAGAATCACTCAACTGGCACCATAATGAGAAGTACACCCACTTAGGTAAACGCCATGAACAGATGTTTTTAAATAACGTTTGATTACAGAGTGTAATTGCTTCCAGACTGCAGCGCCTCTTAAGGTAACCTGGCAGTAATTTCCTTAATTTCTTCCTTCATGCCTAATTTGCAACTAGCAGCTAACTGATTTAAAACGATAGCGAACGAGTTTACCCCAGAGGATTAAAAAAGTTTTGAGTTCTTGCTGAGTAGATTTCAATTTCCGTCGAGTTTTATTGAGCTCGTCTTTATAAGACTTAAGATGTGCCTTACGCATAGTTATATAACTCTTTTCAATCTCTTCAACTCGGTTTAAGAGTTGATGAATCCGCTCGTAAAGAGGTTTCATACAATCTGGTTTCATAAGGTCTTCGGATACCGAACTTAATTTCTGTTTGTCGTTATATAAACGGTATTTAATTATCCGACAATGCCCTACACGTTTAAGATCGAACCCAAGACCAAAACAGAACAATAAATAAATCATCCATTTGGTAGGGTCAAAATGGAAAAAGCGAACCCCGTTACGATAATCAATGGGAAATTGGTGATGAAAATTATGAAAACCTTCTCCGAAAGTAACTAATGCTGTTAACCAATTATCTCGGGCTGATGAGTTTTTATAAGTGCGTTTTCCAAAAGAATGACATAGCGAGTTAATAAAAAAAGTAACTTGATGGAGCAAAGCAATGCGTAATGCCCCTGCAACGACTAAACCCTCTAAAAAGTTACCCCATAGCGCTGCAATAGCAGCTGGGAAACAAAACCCCATCAAAATAGCAATAATGGGGAAGAAACGATGTTGGAAACGATATAGAGGATCTGCTAATAAATCTCTGACATTGCTAAAATCACGCTTGGAAGGATCTAGAGTGAACAACCAACCAATATGAGCATACCAAAATCCTTTCTTAATATTATAAGGGTCTCGGTCTGTGTCCGTATAAAGATGGTGCTTTCGATGATCGGTAGCCCATTCTATGATACTTCCTTCGAAAACCGCCGCTCCAAAGAGAGAAAATAGCAGACGAACCGGCCAAACAGCTCGATAGTTGTTATGTGCTGCTAAACGATGATAGCCACCTGTAATTGAAAGCCCGCACACTATAAACATTACTCCAGCTAAAACCCAAGTTGGCCATTGGACGAGCCCAAAAACGGTTAAAAGAACATTTCCTACCGCACCTGTGAGCCCAGTGAAGATAATGAATAAAGTCGTGAGCCAATTAATTTTATGTCTCCTTTTCATACTATATTTTAACTCTTTAGTAAAAGCGATTAGTGGTATGATCATTATCAATTGTATAATTAATATTTAAAATGCCTCTCAGAAACCTAGTGCCCAGGGCCGGACTCGAACCGGCACAGGTTATTTGCCCGAGGGATTTTAAGTCCCTTGCGTCTACCAATTCCGCCACCCAGGCATTGGGGTTAAACAAAAACATCCTGATAAAAGAGGCTGGGGCCGGACTCGAACCGGCGTATACGGCTTTGCAGACCGCTGCATAACCACTCTGCCACCCAGCCATATTATGCTTGTAATGATGTGTTGGCTCACCCTGGTATCCGACTCGAAAAAACTATTATTGGAGCGGGAAACGAGATTCGAACTCGCGACCCCAACCTTGGCAAGGTTGTGCTCTACCGACTGAGCTATTCCCGCATTCTTCATTTTCCTTCCTACATCCCTATATTTCTAGTTGTCAAGTCTTTCCAGGCTATCTTTAAATAAATAGTCATCGCCCAAACTGTCAGAAGGGCTGAAATCCAAAGCAAAACAACTCCAATTAGTAATATCCAAGACTGTGCCCCTGGCGCGTACCAAATCAGTAAAATCAAAGCTATCATCTGGAGAGTAGTTTTAATCTTCGAGAGAAAAGTCACAGCCATACTGGTGCGTTTCCCTAATTCTGCCATTCGTTCCCGCAGAGCAGAGATAGTTATTTCCCGGCATATTATAATCGCTCCAGGAATCGCTAAATACCCTACATAACATTCCCCGACCACTAAAAGCAATGCTGCCCCTACTAGCAGTTTATCGGCCACGGGATCCAAGAACGCACCCAAGTTAGTAGTTTGTGAGAGACTTCGAGCTACATAACCGTCCAGCCAATCTGTTATTGCAGCAAATATAAAAATAATAGCAGCAACTGGATGAGCCCATCGAAAAGGAAAGTAATAAAAAAGACCAAAAATGGGAATAGAGGAAAGTCGAATTAGAGTAAGGAAAATCGCAATATTCATGTTAAAATTTTACGGTGATCATTTAAGATAGGTCAAGTTAATTAGAAGAGCAATGGAAAGATTGGTGAATAACTTTGGCTAATTTCTTCTTAATACCCGGCACATTAGAAACTTCTTCCACACTTGCCTTTTGAAGCTCCTGTAACCCTCCAAAATACTTCAGCAATTCACGACGGCGTTTGGGTCCAATCCCTTTTATCTGTTGTAAGGGAGATTCAACCCTTCGTTTGATCCGTTTGACCCGATGCGCTACGATGGCAAATCGATGGGCCTCATCACGAATTTGTTGAATCAAGTGAAAAGCAAGATTATCTGTAGGAAGACGTATTTCTTCTTTTCGTCCCCAAATATATATTTTTTCTAAACCGGATTTCCGAGCCAGGCCTTTGGCTATAGCTAGCAGGGTTACCTCGCTTACTTGTAACTCTTCTAATACTTCTGCCGCCTGTCGCAATTGACCAATACCTCCGTCTATTACCAATAGATTGGGTAAAAGGCCTTTCATTTCTTTCAATCGTATGTAACGGCGAGCGAGAATTTGTCTCATAGCTCCGTAATCATCTCCCGCTTGGAGACCAGAAATGTTGAATCGCCTATAATCACGTTTTATCGGCCCCTCTTCTCCAAAGACAATACAAGATCCAATAGTAGCTTCTCCAAGAGAATGACTGATATCAAAACATTCAATACGGGAAAGAGGATTAGTTAACTGTAAGGCTTTCTGTAATGCCTCTAATTTAATTATAAAAGTATTTCTTTCCGCCAAATGCTGGAAAAGAGCTTGTCTGGCATTACAGACTGCCATCTGCTGCCATTGCCTATAGGGCGCGCACTTTTGATCAGTAATGAGTAGTTTTCGTTGTAAACTAAAAGACAGAGCACGTTGAATCCACACCCGGTCGGGTAAAGGCTCACTAGTTATAATCCGTTCAGGAATATTACCATTCCGTAGAGGACTTAAATAATATTGAGGAATGAACTCTGCTAGCGCTTCTTGTATCGTTATTTCCTTAGGCATATCTGGAAAAAAAGACTTATGGCCAATAATGCGACCTGTCTGAATAAATAAAATCGCAAGCCCAATAGCTCCATTAGCTTGCGACGCACCAATTACCTCCATATTCCCTTTTCCACTCATCATGATAAACTGCTGCTTTTGCAGCTGACGTAACTGACGAATCTGGTTTCGACAACAGGCCGCTTCTTCAAAATTTAATTCTTTAGAAGCTACCTCCATTCTATAAGTTACTTTATTAATAATTCTTTCATTTTTTCCTTCAAAAAATAAAATAGCGTCTTCCACTTGACGTCGATAGATTTCTTCATCAACGTAGCTCACACAGGGCGCCATGCACCGTTTAATTTGGTATTGTAAACAAGGACGTGTCCGATTTTTAAAAAAGGAATCTCTGCATTGGCGTAACTTAAATAACTTCTGGATTAATGCTAAATTTTCCCGAATAGAGCTAGCCGTAGGGTAAGGGCCAAAATAGCGACCTGGAGCTTTTTTAGACCCACGATAAAAATCCAGTCGAGGAAATTTTTGTTTAGTAGCTAGATAAAGATAAGGGTAGGACTTGTCATCTCGCAACAGTACGTTATAGCGTGGACGAAACTGTTTGATAAAACTTGCTTCTAATAAAAGTGCTTCATTTTCGTTACAGGTAATGGTAGTTTGGATGGTGTATACTTGTCCCATCATTGCCTGAGTTTTTCTATCTAAGCGGCGGTGAAAGTAGCTACTTACCCGCTTTTGCAAATTACGTGCCTTCCCTACATAAAGAACTTGCTTTTGGAAGTTTTTCATTTGGTATACGCCTGGCTCTTTTGGAAGCGCCGCTAGATAAGCTTTAGGGTCAGAAATGGTCATGATGATATTTAAAATCTGACGGAGAGACAGGGATTCGAACCCTGGGAGGAGTTACCCCTCAACGGTTTTCAAGACCGCCGCATTCAACCACTCTGCCATCTCTCCAGTTAAATTTATCCTCCACTCCTCAGAACTTCCTTGTCTTTCTTGTCTTTTCTTAAATATTCCTTTCTATGAAGCCCACTACCACCAATTACTATGATTACATGTAGTATATTCACATTAATTTTAATTCTATAAGCCAATTTTAAAGCCAATTTTATAAGCAGGCGGTTTCAAACCTCATTTCACGAGTTAATTTCTCTGGAACACCCCCCCTTATCCCCTTTCTTAGGTGGGGGAGGGTTAAGTAGATGCCGCCAAATAATCCACCCCTCCCATATAGGGTTTCAATATCTCTGGTACACGAATACGACCATCCCTTTTCTGGTAATTTTCCATTATGGCAATTAAAGTACGTCCCACAGCAAGACCTGAACCATTTAGAATGTGGAGCAATTCAGGTTTTCTTGTCTCAGGATTTCGCCAGCGCGCCTGTATTCGACGTGCTTGAAAGGCTTCACAATTGCTACAAGAAGAAATCTCGCAATAGCGTTTTTGAGCCGGTAACCAAACTTCCAAATCATAAGTCTTAGCGGCAGAAAATCCTAAATCACCGGTGCATAGATCTACCACCCGATAGGGTAGGTTTAATAACTGTAATACCCTTTCGGCTTGGCTAGTTAATTCTTCTAAAGCTTGATAAGAACTTTCTGGATTTACCAATTGAACAAGCTCCACCTTTTGAAATTGATGCTGACGAATCATTCCGCGTACATCCTTTCCATAGGAACCTGCCTCACTTCGAAAACATGGCGTTTGAGCTACCCACTTTTTGGGTAGCTGATCACTTTCAAAAATCTCACCTCGTGCTAAATTAACCAATGGAACTTCTGCTGTTGGAATCAAAAAAAAGTCCCATTTCCCTGATATTTTAAATTGATCTTCTCGAAATTTAGGTAATTGTCCAGTACCATATAAACATTCCTCATGAACTAAATAAGGAACATATGTTTCCTGATAATCATGATCCTCAATATGTAAATTCAACATAAATTGTGTCAGAGCCCTCTGCATGCGAGCTAATCCACTACGCAAAACAACAAACCGAGCACCCGATAATTTAGCTGCTGCTTCGAAATCCAATTGACCTTCTCCTAAAGAAATATGATCTTTGGGAGAAAAATTAAAAGAAGGTATTTCACCCCATCTACGAATTTCTCTGTTATCATTTTCACCTTTACCATCAGGAACGGAATCGTGAGGTAAATTTGGGAGTGACAGCTGAAAGTTTGATAATTCTTTTTGAACAATACTGAGCAAAGATTCATGTCGGTTTAATTGATCCCCAAGCCGTGAAATATCAGACATTAAATTTAAAATATTCCTCCCTTTTGATTTAGCCATCCCAATCATCTTGGATAATTGGTTACGTTGAGTTTGTAGTGATTGAGTCACCGTTTGATAAGCTCTTCGCTTCTCTTCAAGCTCTAGAAAAGTCTTTTTATCGAATTCAAAACTGCGACGACGCAATTTTTGCAT
>JBGDGR010000008.1:0-34354 GCA_048491795.1 Coxiella endosymbiont of Haemaphysalis japonica | reverse complement strand
TCATGATTCTTTGGTCGCATTTGCTGCTATATTGAACAGCTCCCGAATGGCTACGAAGAGTATAGCGAAGTCTTTTTTATCTGCATTATGCATTGCGGCTAAAATCGCTTGCCAACGTCGGATCATGGCTTCATGTCGAGTAAGCCATTCTTTCACCTTTCCCGGGATACTGCGCGCTTTTGTATCTAGCAAGACTCGTACAGTGAGTTCCCGCTGAATCCAATCTAAATCGCTTTTATACCCCGATCTCGCCAACACTGACCAGCGGTCATCGACAGGATAAGCATTAATTCTTTTACGAAACCAAAATAAATCTAGTCGATCTACCAGCATAAAATAAATTTTTGCCACACGGAAGACTTCTTCATGGTAAGTAGTTGCCGCCTCTACAATATTTAATGCGTGAAAAAGCGGATCTGTGCCTGCTATACGCAACGCTAACTCTGGTGGAACGTTTTTGCTTACTAGAGCATTTTTTTGTTCATCCATTGCTACCTTATCAGCTCCTAACAATAATTTAGGCAAACGAATATATATTGCTGTAACATAATCTCGAAAATGCGTAATAGTAAAAACGATATCGAGATCGTCTCGACGATGGGCCAGTAACCAACGCGTTGCCCGACGGATTAGGCGAATGGCGTCTACATTAATTTGATATTGGACGGCGGGATTAACTTTATAATCTAAGGCATCGATTTCTTTTAACAAATCCTCCATTTTAAATATTTTCAAAGCCGCCACAAAAGCACGTGTAATCCAAGAAACTGGAATCCCCATTTCATCTTGCATTTGATAAATAAAGGTAATGCCCATCATTGAAACAAGCTGATTGCTAAGTTGTGTAGCAATAATTTCTTTAGCGAGATAATGATCCTTCATTTGATTAACAAATCGTCGTCTTAGCGGTCTGGGAAATGCATAGCTTACATATTGCGATAAATACGGGTCTTTTGCTAACACAGATTTTTTAATTTTAGCCTTTAGAATATTTTTGCTATAAGCAAAGAGAATACTTAATTCAGGTCGAGTTAATCCTATTCCTGCTGCTCGACGATTAAGCAACTCATTGTTATCTGGAAGAAACTCCAACGCTCGATTAATTTCCCCCCCTTGTTCAAGAGCATTAAGAAATCGGATATTTAAATTCAAATCCTGCACCGTCAAATAGGATGCCAAACTAATAGCTTTATTTTGGAAGTAATTATCCTGCAAAACTAATTGAGCCACCTCATTTGTCATACTGGCCAATAAATGGTTACGGTGCTTTTTAGTCATATCCCCACGGGCCACAATCTGGTTCAGTAAAATTTTGATATTTACTTCATGATCAGAGCAATCGACACCTGCAGAATTATCGATAAAATCAGTATTAATTTTCCCTCCTTGTAATTCAAATTCAATTCGTCCCAATTGGGTAACACCTAAATTCCCTCCTTCACATATAACTCGTGCACGAACATCCTTAGCGTTCAAGCGTAAATTATCGTTACTGCGATCACCGACATCACTATTTTTTTCATAACTCGATTTAATATAAGTACCAATTCCTCCATTCCAAATCATGTCCACCGGCGTCTTTAAAATAGAGCGAATTAATTCATTAGGTAGTATTATTTCTTTTTCAACATTTAAAAAGATTTGGGCTTCCGGCGATAATCGAATTGCTTTAGCTGCTCGAGAGTAAACTCCTCCACCTTTGCATAATAAAGTTCGATCATAATCATCCCAACTAGAACGTGGTAAATTAAATAATCGTAACCGTTCTTTGTAACTAGGTTCTGGCTGGGGATCAAGATCTAAAAAAATATGTCGATGATCGAAGGCTGCTACTAATTTAATATGTTTTGATAACAACATTCCGTTTCCAAACACATCTCCACTCATATCCCCAATACCCACTATAGTTATTTCTGATTTATCCAAATTGATTCCTAAGTCTTGGAAATGACGTTTTGCAGCAACCCACACGCCTCTTGCAGTAATGCCAATTTTTTTATGGTCGTAACCGGTCGATCCTCCTGATGCAAAAGCATCACCCATCCAATAACCTTTTTCAATTGCCACACCATTAGCAATATCTGAAAATGTCGCTGTACCTTTATCCGCAGCGACCACGAGATAAGGGTCTGGCCCATCGTAAGAAACTGTATTTTTGGGTGGAATGATTTCCTCATCTTTTAGGTTGTCCGTTAAATCTAAAAGACCACGAATAAAATTCCGATAACAAAAAATTGCTTCTTGTATAATTTCCTCGCGACTTCCTTCCAAGGGCAAACATTTTGGATAAAACCCTCCTTTCGCCCCAGCTGGTACAATAATAGAGTTTTTAACTTGCTGAGCTTTCATTAAACTAAGTATTTCCGTTCGATAATCTTCTCGCCGATCTGACCAGCGAATTCCTCCACGCGCTACTTTCGCAGCACGTAAATGAATCCCTTCAAATCTAGGTAAATAAACAAATATTTCATACTTTGGAAGGGGTAAGAGCATATCTGGAATTTTTGAAGAATCCAATTTAAAAGAAAGATAAGGCTTTGAATTTCCTTCTTCATCTATTTGAAAATAATTCGTACGCAAAGTAGCATGAATTAAGTCTAGATATCGCCTTAAAATTCGATCTTCGTCGAGAACAGCTACAGAGTCTAATTCTTTTTGAATATTTTGCTCGATATTTTCGATCCGTTCTTTGGATTCTGGTGTTCGTTTAGGATTGAAATAATATTTGAATAATTCAATAAGGAGCTGTGCAACCTGAGGATTATGAATCAAAGCATCCGCTATATATCTCTCGCTGAAAGTAAAAGCCACTTGCCGAAAATATTTCATATAAGCGCGAAAAACTGAAACCTCGCGCCAAGTTAATTGGGCCTCTAAAACTAATTGATTTAAGCTATCGTCTTCAGCCACTCCAAACCAAATTTTTTCATAAGCTTCTTGAAAAATTTTTTTAACGGCTTCGATTTCGAACTTTGGCTCTTTAGCATAAGTCATAAGAAAGTCGTTAATCCAAACTTTACGTCCGTCCCGGAAAGTTAATTCGTAAGGTTGTTCTCCTATAACACGTAAGCCCATATTTTCTAACATTGGTAACGCATCTGATAAAGGCACGGTAAAATTAGGACGAAATAGTTTAAAGCGGATGATATCCTTAGCTACCCCTCGTGGTCGGTAGGTACTCATTTCTAACTGATGAGTTTTCGACAATTTTTCAATATGAGCAACATCAAATACTGCTTGTTGAGCTTTAAACTCTTCTCGATAACTAAATGGAAAAGCATGGCGATATCGAGAGAAAATATCATTACCTCGCTCTTCACCAAAAAACTCCAGTGCGTATTTATAAAATTCATCCTCCCAAGAAACTCCGATAGCAACCAATTTTTCTTCTAATTCCTTTACCTCATATTCGAGAGAATTCTGCGGATTAATACGGATTACAAAATGAATACGGGCTAATATTGATTCGGAAAAATAGGTAGTAAATGTAACATCCAGACCACAAAATGTTTTGACCAAAATATCCTGCATGCGCATTACTAAATCTGTTGTAAAATTATCGCGTGGCACGTAAACCAAACACGAGATAAAACGGCCATAAGCATCCTTCCGCATAAATAAACGAATACGACGGCGTTCTTGTAAATGTAAAATTCCTATTGCCCATTCAAATAACTCATCAGTGGTTGCATGAAACAAATCATCTCTGGGTAAAGTAACCAATATATGGAGTAAATCCTTTCCACCATGGCTTTTAGCAGACAATCGCGAGCGTTCCAAAACGGACTCCACCTTGAGACGAATAATTGGTATTACTCGAGGATCCGATCGATAAACATCTAAGGTATAAAGTCCAATAAAACGGCGTTCACCAATTAATTCCCCTTTTTCATTAAAACGTTTAACTCCAATATAATCTGTATAAATAGGTCGATGAACAGTCGATATGGTATTCGTTTTCGACATAATCAATATTTGATCGGTTGATAATGCGATTTTTCGTGCCGCTTTTGGTAAATCAGAATATTGACGCAGCATTTTACTGTTCGTGTGATCGCGCAGAACACCTAATCCTAAATCGGGAATTAACCGTAAAGCTCGTTCTTTTCCTTCACCAATCATTTCATAGTCACGAAAACCCAAGAAAGTAAAATGATTGTTAAGTAACCAGTTTAAAAAAGCTCTAGTTTCGCTAATTTCTTCTGGATGTTGAACCATCTTTATTGGATCTAAGTCTTCAACAGCCTCCTGAACCCGCTGTTGCATTAATTCCCAATCTTCGACAGCGGCTCGCACATCTCTTAAAACTCGACGAATATTACACTGAATATCCGCTAATACTTTTGGATCCGTCTTCCGATCTATTTCCATATAGATTGGTGCTTCCATGACACCTTCTTGATGATGTTCTGCATGATAAGCAAGTACATTATTAATTTGATGTTTTTTGTTTCGACAAACTTTAACACCACCCATATGGATCATCAAATGAGTGTTAAGTCCTAAGCGATTGATTTCCATACGAATGGAATCGACTAAAAAAGGCATATCGTTAGTTACAACTTGAATAATCGTATGTGTAGATTGCCAACCATCCTGTTCGTAATTTGGATTAAATACATGAATTTTTGTTTCTTTAGATCTACGGTGGAACATTAATTCCCATTGAGAATTAACCATCCCATATAAATCTTCGATAGACCGCTCTTCATAAATATCTTTCATTAAAACGTTGGCATAAAAAAGTCTGATGAATTTAACCAGTAAGCTAATTCCGTTTTTCAATGGGCGTCCTTTAGCATAATCCGCTATTTTTTCAGTTATTCTCTCGGTGGAGGACATATAATCACGTGTCACAGTTAAAACCTCTATTCTTTAGAATAAAGAAGAAAATAATGCCTAATTGTCTCATATTTAAAGAAAATTAAATTATTATGCATTTAATTTAAATTAATTGTTAACCAATTCATCTTATCATGTGAGACACAAGAACGTAATCAGTCGATTTCGCATTTTTTGCGTATCTAAGTCGCTAAATCATAATCAACAGTGATGCTATAGATCCTCAGGATGCCCGCATGCTACGAGCATCCCTTGTTTGTGGATATATAATACTTGGTATTCCTGAAGAGTTACGTGAGTGGCTCTTTGAAAGTTTTTCCTTATAATTTGGTAACTCACTATAGGTAGTGTGACCCTTTAGGATTCGACATCATCCTTTAAACTGCGCTACAAAAAATACATAACGCTAAAATCGTCTTCAGGACATATAAAAAGGCGAAAAGAATTAGACTTTCATCTTATCTCTCCCATTATTCACAATTTCTGTGGATAAATTTATGGATATTATGTCAAAATGGCTTTTAATCTATCGATATCACAACCTCCAAGACAGATTGAAAATAAAATAAGCAAAAAAATTAATTTCATTTTTTAATGGCTTAAATACTTTTAGTCAATTCTTTGGCGGGGCCATCCAAAAAAGTTTGACAGATCTTTTATTATCCGTTAGACCTGTTAGCAACTTAAACAATGATGGAAATTGACTGCAATGTATTGTGAGTTATTATCTACATTAAATTTAGATAAGGACATTATTACGCTGACTGCTAATTGCCGTCTAAGTCGCTATCTTCAAGAGCAATATGCTCATTATCAAATCAAGGCGGGGAAAAAAGCCTGGATAAGCCCAGAGATCTTACCCTTAAACACGTGGCTTTCTAACTGTTGGCAACATTACGAACTGACTCAAGGTTTTTTGCTTAGTAGTTTTGAAGAAGAAGTTCTTTGGCAAAAAATCCTAGGACTTTCTGATCAGACGGCTAATCTCACAAAAAAAGCATGGAAATTAGTAAAAGCTTGGAATCTATCGCTAAAAGAGCTTGAAGCAGAATCAGATAGCGGAGTCCGGTGCTTTATTCAATGGGCTTATCAATTCGAAGCCGAACTTGAGAAACACAAATTAATTAGCATAGTTGAATTACCTAAACATCTAGAAACGCTAATTCCCCATTTAAATTTGCCTCGACAACTGATCCTCTTAGGCTTTGATGAATTCGTGCCAACGATACGACAATTTTTTGATGCACTTGCAAAGAAAACTACTACTTCCGCTTATTTAAGCGGACCTCGCCAAAAAAACTGCATTAAACGTATCAGTTTCAAAGAGCGCGAAGCGGAAATCCAAACAATGGCTCGATGGGCCCATAAAGAATTGCAAGACAATCCTTCAAAAAAAATTGGCTGTGTTATACCCACTCTTACTGAACATCGTTCACAGATCTACCGACTTTTCCAAAATGTATTTGGATCAGATAAATATTTTAATATCTCTGCTAGTGAACCATTAGCTCACTTTCCTTTGGTTAAAACAGCGCTTAAAATACTTGCGTTAAATCCCTTTTATATCGAGGTCACGGAATTCGGAACACTTCTTCGCTCACCCTATATTAATCACATAGGTGATAATGCTTATCTTGCCGCCATGCTGGATGTGAAATTGCGAGAAAAAAAACAATGGCAAACAAACTCAACGTTTATTTTATATCATCTAGATAAGCTGCAAAAAAAATTTCCTGCTGCTACTCTTAAAATTCGTTATCAAAAATGGATGTCTCTCAAACGACCTACCAGAAATCTCTCTCCAAGTGACTGGATAAGATACTTTAAAAAAGAACTTTCTGCATTAGGATGGCCTAGGCAGCGTCCGCTAGACAGTAAAGAATATCAACAACTAGAGCATTGGAACAAAATGTTGCAAGAGTTTTCTAGACTCAACCTCATAATTTCCTCTCAAACACGAAAGCATGCTTTACAGTTACTGTGGCAATTAGCCGGTAAAACTATTTTCCAACCTCAATCAGCTCAAAATACTCCTATTCAAATCTTAGGATTATTAGAGACAACAGGACTGGAATTCGATAGTCTTTGGGTTATGGGATTAGATAATAAAAATTGGCCGCCACCACCAAAGCTTAATCCATTTTTACCCATTAGCTTACAATACCGCCATCAAATGCCCCATTCTTCTTTTAAACGCGAGACGGATTATGCTTTGCAACTCCAGAAGCGACTGATAAATAGCGCCTCAAATACCATTTTGAGCGCGTCCTTACAAGATCAAAATATCCAATTATCTCCAAGCCCCCTCATTCTTAATTTTCCACATATAAGCATTGAGGAATTGCACCTGCCTTTTTTTAAAACATTAAGTGAGCATCTGTTTAAAACCAAACAAATAGAAAAAATCGAGGACAACCAAGCTCTTCCGCTCCAAGAAGGAGAGCGTATAAAAGGTGGAAGTGGAATATTGCAAAGTCAATCCACTTGTCCGTTCCAAGCTTTCGCTAAAATACGACTACGAGCAAAACCCTTGGAGCAACCTCAAATTGGTTTGAATGCTGCAGATCGTGGCAATTTTGTACATCACGCCTTGGAAGTTCTCTGGAAAAAAATTAAAAATTGGCAAACCTTAGCTAATTATTCCAACATTGAATTAGAAACGATAGTAGATGAAACTATTAATGAATTATCTCTTTCGTTTGGTTCGGATTCTCTTTTCTTTCGCGTAGAAAAAAAACGAATTAAGCATTTAATTAAACGATGGTTACTACTTGAAAAAAATCGCCCTCCCTTTAATGTGCATCAACGTGAAACAAATCGACTTATAAAAATAGGACCACTTAATCTTCATGTACGAATCGATCGGATTGATACGCTTCAGAGCGGCAATTTTGTAATTGATTACAAAACTAACGATAACAATCAAGTAAATGATTGGTTGGGCAATCGCCTGAAGCAAGTTCAACTTCCGTTATATTGCACCTTTGCCGCCTGCAACATTGTAGGGATTGCTTATGCTGAAGTCTCCAGAAAAAAAATGAGCTTTAAAGGATGGCTGACCGATGAAGAAAAACCTTTTAGTAATATAAGGACCACACCTTTTCCTCTGAAAAGGTTACTTAACCATTGGAAAACCATTCTTTACCAATTAGCCATCGATTTTTCATTAGGAAAAGCTGAAGTCGATCCCTTTGATATTAAAACCACTTGTAAATTTTGCGATTTACATTCGCTATGCCGTGTGCGAGAGCAGAATGAGTGACCAATCAATTCGACAACAAGCATTGGATCCGAAACGCTCTTATATCGTCCAAGCTCCTGCGGGTTCAGGTAAAACAGAATTATTAGTCCAACGGTTTTTAAAATTACTTAGCGCAGCTTCTACTCCAGAAGAAATTGTTGCTATTACATTCACGCGAAAAGCTGCTATAGAGATGCGCGAACGAATATTGGAAGCGCTTAATGCAGTAAAAAACCAAAAAAGACCCGAAGATAACCATAAAGTTCTCACTTGGACGCTTGCAAAAGCAGTTATAGAACGAAATGAACATTTTCACTGGCAACTGGAAATTAATCCTAATCGTTTGCGCATTCTCACTATTGATGCACTAGCTCATCAAATCTGTTTAAAAGTACCTATTTTAACAGGATTCGGTGTTCCACCCTCAACAAAAGAAGGCAAGGAAATAGAAGTATTCTACCGGTATGCCGTAGAACAACTATTAATGTTAGATGATCACACACGTATTCTCGAACAACTTTTATTACATTTAGACAATAAAGCGGACTTACTGGAAAAATTATTAATAAAAATGCTGAGTCAACGTGAGCAATGGGTAGGATACGTTATCGACTATTATTCGAATCCAAATTTCCTTAAAAAAAAACTTGAAAAAGCGTTGGAATTTATCGCATTAGATGCCATGCAAAGGGCATACGATTTAATAAATAAAACCCTGGCTGCTCAACTTATTCCCTTAATTCAGTTTGCTGGTTTTAATATGGAACAAATAAAACCTGATAATCTCATTAGTACCTGTTGCTCACTTAAAAAACTACCTAAAATAAACATTAAAAACTTTTTAGTATGGAAAGGAATAGCTAAATTACTTCTAACAAAAAATGGTGAGTGGCGAAAAAGAATCGATAAGTCCATCGGATTTCCAGTGGACACGCGCTATAAACAACAAAAATTACAAATGCAGAATTTACTAAAACAACTCGGTACTAATAACCCTTTGCGGATAGTGTTACAAGAAATACAAAATTGCCCTTCTATCAAATACACCGAAAGTCAGTGGTGCATTCTTTACACACTTATCAGTTTACTTCCTTTTCTAGTAGTGCGACTCCAAGCAATTTTTCATGATCATAACATTGTTGATTTTACAGAGGTTACTCTGGGTGCTCTACGGGCCCTAGGCAATATTGACCAACCTTCTGATTATGCCTTACAGCTTGACGCGCAAATTCACCATCTACTTATTGATGAATTCCAAGATACCTCAGTTATTCAATTCCGTTTAATTGAAGCACTTATTATCGAATGGCAACCTAACGATGGGCGAACACTTTTTTTAGTAGGCGATCCAATGCAATCAATTTATCGTTTTCGCCAAGCTGAAGTAGGTCTATTTTTACAGGTAAAAGCTAAAGGTATTGGTAACATTCGATTGACCCCACTTATTTTATACAACAACTTCCGTTCTCAGAAAGCGTTAATTGAATGGTTTAATTTTGTTTTTAAGCACCTCTTCCCCACTGAAGCCAATAGTTGGTTAGGCTCTATTCCTTACTCATCCTCACATGCAGCTAATGACAATTCGCCCATAAGAACGGAAATTAATTTTCACTTGCTTGCTTCAACTCAAGACGAAGCACAAAAAATTATAAAGATTATTCAAACCTGCCGTTCTAAAGATAATAACACCACTATCGCTCTATTAGTGCGTTCGCGTTCTCATTTAATAGAGATCATTCCAGCTCTTCGGGATACTTCGTTTTCCTTTAACGCTGTAGAAGTGGAAGAATTAGGTAATCGAATTGAGATTCAAGATTTATTATATCTAACTCGAGCTTTTCATCACCTCGGCGATCGCATTGCATGGCTCGCTATTTTACGCGCCCCGTGGTGTGGTTTGTGCTTAGCAGATATCCATCGCCTATGTCTTCATAGTGGAGATAATCCATTATGGCTTGCCATACAGAAAATGGATACCTTAAAAGATTTAACTTTTGATGGGAAAAAACGTTTGAGACGAATTATTCCGATTTTATCTCACGCCTTACACAATCGTGATCGCTTATCCTTAGCCATTTGGATTGAAAGAGTTTGGATTGCATTGGGAGGTCCTGCTTGTTTAAATAAATCAGTCGAATTAGTAAGCGTTCGCGCTTATTTTAGTCTATTAGAAGCCATAGAAAACGAATTTACCATTGAACGTTTAACCGAGGAACTTCAAGAATTATACGCACCCATCGATAATCCTACTCCTCAAGACATTCAAATTATGACTATCCATAAAGCAAAAGGATTGGAGTTCGATCATGTTATCATACCAAGTCTGGAGCGAACCCCAAAAGAAAAAGATGATCTTCTGCTGCAGTGGTTAGATCGACCCCTTCCAACAGGCGCTTCCGATCTTATTTTAGCTCCTCTAAAAGGCTCATCAGAAAAATCAGACCCCCTTCATACCTATTTAAAGCAAATAGAAAAGAAAAAATCCGACAATGAAATTGTTCGATTGTTCTATGTCGCTGTTACAAGAGCAAAAATAGGATTACATTTTCTTATTACCCTAAAAAGAGAAAAGGCCCAGTCAGTTATTACCCCCCCACCTAATGGTAGTTTTGCAAATTTGCTTTGGGGTGTCTGTGAAGAAGAGATTAAAAAATTAATTCCACCCTACAAAGAAACTAAAATCTTAGAACCAAAGAAAAGAAAGTGGTTATATCGCCTATCAAGCGAATGGACCGCTCCTATATCGTTTAAAACATTACCTTATCCTTCGGCCGCACCGATATTTGCCTCCATCGAACCCCTTGGGGATCAATTTCAAACAATAGTAGGTACCGTTATTCACCAACTTCTGGAAAAAATTTCAATTGAGGGGATTAAATCCTGGAATGAAGAAAGAATCATAAGTAGCAAACCGTTTATTAAACATCTACTTTTTCAGGCGGGAATTTCATCTTCTCAACTGTATTCTTCAATAGCCTTAATTGAAAAAGCCATTCGTCTAACCTTATCTGATCCAAAAGGGCGATGGATTCTATCACCTCATTTCCAACATCAAAGTGAATATCATATTTCAACGATTAAGGGACATAAGCTTATTCACTATGTAATTGATCGGACATTTATCGATGATCGAGGTATGAGATGGATTATAGACTATAAATCCACAACTCCTGTCAAACAAAGCCTATCTCTTTTCCTGCGGCAACAGCGTATCTTGCACGAATCTCAATTAAATCAATATGCAAAAGCTTTTCAATTATTAGAAGATCGACCTAACAAACCTATTAAATTAGGCCTCTATTTCCCACTTGATCAAGGCTGGTGTGAATGGGAACTTAATTTATAGGATAGTCTTGTTTAGAAAATTCTAGATGCCAACCAATGTTTCTGAAAAACTCGTGATTGAAATTTTATAACAGGCTTTACTTAATTCTCGATACAGGTAATATATAATTTATGAAAGCACGGCGTCAACAGCTACGCTCGCTATCAAACCGAACACGAAAATAACGTTTCAGAAATCCGGTCTTCTTTTTCTTTAGTTAAAAAATTTCTAACCCTTCATTAAGATAACGACCATTTATAAAAATGCTTAGAAAAATCCAAAGTGAAGTAGTCGAGTGACAAAGATTTTGTTACACTGCTTTAGATCGAAACACTTGCGAGACCAAATTTACTCCCATGATTTTCAATGAAGACAACCTTATTTGGCTCGACTTAGAAATGACAGGATTAAATCAGGATGAGGATCGAATTCTCGAAATTGCGACGATAGTAACGAATAACAATCTTGATATCATTGCAGAAGGGCCTATTTTTGCTATTTACCAACCTACTGCATTATTAGAAGCCATGGACAGTTGGAACACTTTTCACCATACCACTTCTGGTTTAATCGACCGAGTAAAAAAAAGTAACATCAGAGAGAGCGAAGCCGAAGCAGGAACATTGGACTTCCTTAAAAACTATGTGCCACCTAAAAAATCACCTTTATGCGGAAATTCTATTTGCCAAGATCGGAGATTTTTGCATTGTTATATGCCTAATTTGGATCAATTCTTCCATTATCGCCACTTGGATGTAACTACCTTAAAAATTCTCGTTCAACGTTGGGCTCCCCAGATAATGGTAGGTTCTGCAAAAGAATCTCAGCATGTGGCATTACAAGATATACACGACTCCATTGAAGAATTACGTTATTACCGGGAACGCCTTTTAAAAATCTAAGCGATGCTCCTCTATCAGCCCTAAGTACAGTGGACATCTAAACAGAAAATTAATATGATAATTTCAAAATTTTAAGCAACGGAATAAAGTATGACATTTCTTATTAGCATCATACTGGCTTACCTTATCGGTTCCCTTTCATTTGCGATTATCGTTGCAAAGCTTATGCGCTTTCCTGATCCACGAACAACTGGATCGGGAAATGCTGGTGCTACTAATATGCTACGCGTGTCAGGAAAACAAGCAGCGTTCTACGTATTGCTAGGTGATACTCTAAAAGGATTGATTGCTATTTTGATTGCGCGTTTTTTAGATATACACGGCGTAAGCTTAGCTTTTGTAGCCTTAGTGGTCGTCATTGGCCATGTTTTCCCTCTGTATTTTAAATTTAAGGGTGGTAAAGGTATTGCTACGATGCTGGGCGCTTTTTTGGGTTTGTCTTTTTGGATCGGCTTACTTCTTACTACAACGTGGTTTATTATTGTCTACTTTTTTCATTATTCCTCAGTGGCCGCTTTGGTTTCAGCTATCCCAGCACCCATATATATGATGGTTAGCGCTCATGCTGATTATTTTTTCCCCGTTTTATTGATCGCGACTTTTGTCGTATGGAATCATTGGGAAAATATCCAGCGTTTACGTAAAGGCACCGAAAAAAAAATTCAATTTTAGAACAGAGGAATTTCGATCAATTCGTTCATTGGCCAGCGAGATCTAACCAGGATGCTTCTATCTTCACGTTCGCCAGCGTTGAGTCTTAGCCATCCGGTATAAGCTACCATGGCGGCATTATCAGTACAAAATTCCTGATGAGGATAATAAACTTTTCCACCTCGTTTATTCATTGCTTTATTTAAGCGCTGGCGTAACTTTTTATTAGCCGCTACGCCACCAACTAAAACGAGGGTATTAATCTGAGTTCTTTTAACGGCATTTAGGCACTTACGCACTAAGGTATCTACAATCGCCTCTTCAAAAGCACAGGCGATATCAGCCTGTGTTTGTTTCCCATCACCATACTGTTTATAACAGTTAACCGCATGCGTTTTTAAACCACTAAAACTAAAATTAAGATGAGTTTGTTTGATCATAGGCCGAGGAAAAAAAAAGCGATTAGAATTACCTTTTTCTGCCAATTGAGCTAAAGCAGCCCCTCCAGGGTAAGGTATCCCTAGTAGTTTTGCCGTTTTATCAAAGGCTTCTCCTGCCGCATCATCGACACTTTCACCCAAAATTTTATATCGACCGGGTCGTTCAGCTAAAACTAACATCGTATGACCACCTGAAACTAACAGAGCAATAAATGGATAATTAGGGGTTTTCTGCTCTAATTGCACTGACATTAAATGTCCTTCCATATGATGTACCCCTATGACAGGTAAGCTCAGAGCATAAGCTAAACTTTTCGCGATAGAAGCTCCTACCATCAACGCGCTAATTAAACCGGGACCTTTGGTGTAAGCGATACCATTAAGGTCAGCTTTCATCAGCTTACTATCCTGGAGCGTTCTTTCGATTAAAGGCAAGATCTTCCGAATATGATCTCGCGAGGCGAGCTCAGGGACCACACCTCCATACTGCGCATGCAAAGCAATTTGACTATGAACATGATGTACCAATAATCCTTGTTCTCCATCGAAGAGCGCTACTGCTGATTCATCACATGATGTTTCAATACCGAGAACATATTTCATAATTACTAGTATATCTGATTCATTTATTCCCTTACTATAATAATCAGAGTAAAGGCTACCCATGGAAAAATCCGGTACTAATATCTTATGAAGTAAAGGGAAAACGGCGATTTTATCTAGAGCTTTATTGTGTTTCTCTACTAAAAATACTTCGTTAACGTGCTTACGTGATTTCTACAAAAATTGATCGTATTGATTAAACTCTTCTATAACTTTAGGTGTTCTTAACGCTTCTCGCATCTCATATTTATTAAAATGTTCTTAAAATGGTTTAATTGGGAATCACGTAAGCACGTTAACCTTGACGCTGATTAAGAGTGGCGTTATGGTTAAGTTTCGTAAAAGTCCCACACAGGGCAGAGAACAAAACCAGAAAATTTTTAAGTATTTGTTTATAAAAACCGGGCCGTTAGCTCAGTTGGTAGAGCAGCTGACTCTTAATCAGCGGGTCCACGGTTCGAGTCCGTGACGGCCCATCCTATTTAAACGTAAACAATTTACTAATTTTTAAAGTTTCGGAATTCGAAAATCGAAACAAAAACTAATCTCTTCGATCAGGTACTAAATCTGGACAGACTACCCAGTTAAGTATCCATCGATAATGCTCAATCCGCTCCAAACAGACAACCGTTCCCGGTGGAAAGCGAAGAATATCATAGTTGTCCTCCCCTAAAATAAGGGCGCTAACTAACTGGGACATGAAAGGCATGTGACCCACTAACATAGTGTCATCATGCCATTCTTGGATAAGATCGATTAATGGAACTGTAGAATGGTCGGATCCTAATAGTGCACAAACTTCTATAGCCTGATCCTCAGCCACAGCCGCAGCCAAAATTTCTGCACTTTGCTGTGCTCGTAACTTTCCGCTATGCATTAGGCGTACGACGTGTGTCCATACCGCTTGATGTTTCAAGTAAGCAGCTACCTTACTGACATCGTTGATCCCTTCTTGAGTAAGCGGCCGTTCACCAGTATGATCTGGTAGCTGTTCAGCACGACCATGACGAACACAATATAATTTCATAAAAGCTCCTAAGGCTAATAAGGACTCGATTCTATACCGCTCGATTTTATACTGATAGTAATGGAATATAAATCCCTGTAATTACCTACTCCTATTGAAGCTTATTATATAATTGGCAGAGATCTTTCCAACTTTCCTTTTGATTAAAAGGTTTGATTAATTAAAATCTAAGGTGCTTAAAAACTCCCCCAGTCCTTGGAAACAGATATTGACAGATTCATAGAATACTCCGTAGAATAGCCCAATTCTTGTAGGGGGGCTATAGCTCAGCTGGGAGAGCACTTGCATGGCATGCAAGAGGTCAGCGGTTCGATTCCGCTTGGCTCCATTTAGAGGCTAGATAATAAGTTCCGCTGCCAAATAAAACGCTGCTGCAAGAATAAGGGCCAACTTATATACAGCTATAGTGATGAAAAACAGGTCCCCATCGTCTAGAGGCTCAGGACATCGCCCTTTCACGGCGGCAACAGGGGTTCGAATCCCCTTGGGGACGCCAGCGACTCTCCATATGCTTCTATAAAAATTGAGCCTCTGAGTCTTTTAAGATTGATCTTTCCCAGGAGTACATTTTCCTTGGAGAGAATTCAAGAAGTTCAAATTTTTTATGCACCTCCTTCCGGAAAACTATCATCAATCTGCTCTTCGGAAACGAAGCTTATATATGCAGCGTATTATTCAAAATTAATTGACACTGTTCGAACAGCTCTTTTTAATAGTTTCTTAATTCATTTGCGAGGATACCTAGAAGCTTTTAATTTCTTTTTTTTCTGGCGGAATCTCCGTAAGGACCACAAAGTTTCAACAGGTCCAGAAATTACATAAAGAAACGAAAGAATTAGAAAAATATCTGGTGGATCAAAAGCAATTAGCGCGAGGATCAATACTATACCCAATACCACTACAAAAGGAACACGATTACGCAAATTGACATCTTTAAAACTACGATAACGAATCGTACTTACCTTCAGAAGTCCCAATAATATAACCAGGATCATCATTGGTAACGCAATACTTTCACCTGCCACACCATAAGAGTTGTACACCCATACAATACTAGCCACCAACGCCGCAGCAGGCGGCGTGGGAAGACCCTGAAAATAACTTTTGTCGACTTTTTTCACCTGGACATTAAAACGCGCCAAACGCAAAGCCGTACAGGCTGCATAAATAAATGCAGCCAACCACCCAGGCTTCCCCATAATCATAAGAGACCAACTATAAACTACCAGGACGGGAGAAATGCCGAAACTAAGCATATCGGATAAACTATCAAGCTGAGCACCAAATGCGCTCTGAGCGTGTAATAGCCGAGCAATTCGGCCATCCAAACCGTCCATAATAAGAGCAGCGAAAATAGCTATAACAGCTGCTTCGTAACGGCCTTTCATGGCAGCTATGATGGCATAAAACCCTGCAAACATCGCGCCTACAGTGAAAAAGTTTGGCAACAGATAAATGCCACGAACTCGGAGTTGCTTGATTTCAGTCACAGGTGCCCCTGGCAGATTTCATCAAAGTGCTATAACATGTGCCACTAAATATATCATACAGTATAGTGCACCACTCAATAGGCTATGTAATGAAGGATAAGAAGCCTCGAATTATCATCGAGGGAATAACAAAATCAGGTGAACCTTTTCGACCCAGTGATTGGGCCGAACGTATGAGTGGTACGCTTTCTACCTTCCATAAACGCCGCATTCATTACTCTCCTCTGCTACAACCATCTCTAAAAGATGGCCACAAATGCGTCATCGTCGACCCTAATCTCAAACAATTCAATCCTGAGCTCTATGAGTCTATAATAAAATTTGCCAAAGCTAATAACTTACGCATTTGCAAGGAAGATTTCGATTGCATCGAATAGTCATGGGAAAGGATATCATGCAAGGTTACTCACTAACAAAAAAAAACCAAGAAACTGTTTTCACAGACGGTCAGGAGCACTTCGACACTTTGTTATCTGATATTGCAAAAGCAAAACATTCGATTGATTTAGAAACCTATCTATTTCACAATGATACCTTAGGGAAGCGGATTGCGCTCAAGCTAGCGGAAGCTGCAAAACGTAAAGTTAAAGTCCGGGTAATGGTTGACGGTGCTGGTAGTCCCTTTTGGAGCGCGAACTTTGCTCGTTTTCTAGAAGAATCAGGAGTAAAAACAAAGGTTTTCCACCCATTCCCTTGGCAATTGTGGGATTGGAGCCGTTCCATCGTTAAATTACCATCTCTCATAAAATGGATTTATCTGGTGCTAAAAATAAATTTTCGTAATCATCGAAAAGTTTGTATTATCGATAAAGAAATTGCCTATATCGGTAGTCTCAATATCAGCAAATATCATTTATCTCGCGAAGAAGGGGGAGAAGGTTGGCGGGATACTTCGGTACGCCTTACTGGAACTGACCTAAAAGAATTAATCAAAGCATTCGATGTGGCTTGGTACCATCGCACAATTAAAGAACGTTTGCGCGAAATTTTTTGTCAAATTCGAAGGGATCCAGTCATTCGTCTCAATTATACTCGCCATCGTAGACGTATTCTTTATAAAAATTTACTCCGTAAGATGGCTAATTGCACGCGCCGTATTTGGATTACCAATGCTTATTTTATTCCTGACAATTTCCTATTAAAAAAATTGAAAGATGCTGCTCGCTCTGGCATCGACGTACGTATTTTATTACCTCGGAAGTCCGATGTAGTTATGATGCCTTGGGCCTCTTCCACTTTTTATTACCGATTACTTAGAGCAGGGGTGAGAATTTTTGAGTACTTGCCTTCAATGTTGCACGCGAAATCACTAATTATCGATGACTGGATGGTCATTGGTTCAAGCAATCTCAACCATCGTAGTCTGATTCACGATTTAGAAGCGGATATCCATATTAATTCCAAGAAAGCTAAAAGAACGTTAGAACAACAATTTCTACAAGATCTCAAAAATTCTCGCGAAGTTTCATTAAACAGTTGGCAAACATTGCGCCCTCGGAGGCAACGGTTAATGGGGCGGTTGGTGCTCTATATTAAATACTGGATATAGGCAACACTAAATAATCCACATATGAAAACCATCATAAACTGAAAAATTCGGGCGCGATACACGCTGTCATGGCCGTAACAACTAGCGAATTAAATTAGAAGCCATCGATGTTTTTTTATCTAACGAGACGGATAATTACTCCAAAATGATACAATTAATAACGAAGGTATTTTTAAAACCCTAAAAATCCTGCGCCAACAGAAAGATCAGCAACAATCTTTAAAATTATCACTGTCTAAATGTCAACCGATCGTCCTTTCTTTCGATTTTAATTGTTGAGCCTGGCACAAATTTTCCCTCTAAGATCGCTCGAGAAAGAGGATTTTCTAAATATTGTTGCAAAACTCGTTTTAAAGTTCGAGCACCGTAGACAGGGTTAAAACCAAGCTTTACTAAATAACCAAGTGCCTCACTATTTATAATTAATTGATAATCTTTTTCTTTCAAACGAGCTTTGATTCGCTCAATTTGAATCACAGAAATATCATAAATTTGGTGCTCTTTTAGAGAATGGAAAACAACAGCTTCATCAATGCGGTTAATAAATTCTGGGCGGAAATGTTCAGAAACCACACCCATTACAACTTCCTTTATCTTGGCATAGCTTTCACCAGAAAATTCCTGAATCAACTGGGAACCAAGATTTGAAGTCATCACCACAACGGTATTACGAAAATCGACTGTCCTTCCTTGACCATCGGTTAATCGTCCATCATCAAGAACCTGTAATAAAATATTAAAAACATCATTATGCGCTTTTTCAACTTCATCTAATAAAATAACGGAATACGGTCGACGTCGGACAGCCTCAGTAAGATACCCCCCTTCTTCATAGCCCACGTAACCAGGGGGGGCACCAATTAAACGAGCGACAGAATGTTTTTCCATAAACTCGGACATATCAATGCGCACCATAGCTTCTTCAGTATCAAAAAGAAAAGCGGCTAATACCTTGCATAATTCAGTTTTACCAACACCCGTAGGACCTAAAAATAGGAAAGAACCGATGGGTCGATTAGGATCCGACAATCCAGCACGTGAACGACGGATAGCATTCGAAACAGCGCTTACCGCTTCATCCTGACCAATTACTCGTTGATGCAGCACCTCTTCCATATGTAACAATTTTTCGTGTTCCCCTTCAAGCATTTTTGAAACCGGGATATGCGTCCATTTGGACACAACCTCGGCTACTTCCTCTTCCGTCACCCGACTTCGTAGTAATTTACGCTCCTGAAATTGAACTTCTTTTTTAGAGGCAACCGCTAACTTCTTCTCTAACTCAGGGATAATCCCATACTGAAATTCAGACATTCGTGCTAAATCACCTGTGCGACCTGCCGCTTCTAAATCGATGCGGGCCCGCTCCAATTCTTCTTTGATTTGTTGTGTCCCATGTAAGGCAGCTTTTTCACTTTTCCATATTTCTTCTAAATCAAAATATTCTTTTTCAAGGGTTTGAATTTCTTTTTCCAAGTCAGCCAATCGTTTCCTAGATGCTTCGTCTGTCTCTTTTTTTAATGCTTCACGTTCAATTTTCAATTGAATAAGCCGGCGTTCCAAGCGATCAAGTTCGACAGGCTTCGAATCCATCTCCATACGAATTTGGCTAGCTGCTTCATCGATTAAGTCAATGGCTTTATCAGGTAAATTTCGATCGGTAATATAACGTTGTGATAAGTTCGCTGCAGCAATTATGGCAGGATCTGTAATCTCAACACCGTGATGCACTTCATAGCGCTCTTTTAAGCCACGCAAGATGGCAATGGTATCTTCTGTGGAAGGTTCATCCACCAATACTTTTTGGAAACGACGCTCCAAAGCAGCATCTTTCTCAATATATTTTCGATATTCATCTAATGTGGTAGCACCTACACAATGAAGCTCGCCTCGCGCTAATGCGGGCTTCAACATGTTACTAGCATCCATAGCTCCTTCTGCCCTGCCCGCGCCAACCATAGTATGTAATTCATCAATAAATAGGATAATCTGACCTTCTTGCTTAGCTAAATCTTTTAATATTGCTTTTAATCGTTCTTCAAATTCCCCGCGAAATTTTGTTCCTGCGATAAGTGCCCCCATATCCAATGCCAAAAGTCGTTTATTTTTTAATCCTTCTGGAACTTCTCTATTGACAATCCGCTGTGCTAAGCCTTCTACAATAGCTGTTTTACCGATACCGGGCTCTCCAATAAACACAGGATTATTTTTAGTACGTCGCTGTAAGACTTGAATAGTCCTGCGGATTTCTTCATCACGACCAATAACAGGATCCAATTTTCCAATTTCGGCTTTTTTAGTAAGATCAATAGTATATTTTTCCAATGCTTGTCTTTGCGCTTCGGCACCTTTTTCAGTAACAGCTTCACCACCACGTAAGTTTTTGATATTTTTTTCGATAGTTTTTTTATCAGCACCAGCTTCTATTAAGAGATCGTGTAATCGACCTTTAGCCTCTAATGCGGCCGGAATAAACAATTCTGAGGAAATATATTGGTCTTTTTTTTGCTGAGCGAACTTGTCCATTAAAGTTAAAATTCGTGCTAATTCACGCGATAAATGAACCTCTCCTCCGATACCTTGAACTTGAGGATAACTATTGATCGCCTTATCCAGCCCATCGACCAAAAGCGATAAATTAACACCCGATTGTTGTAACAACGCTGCAATAGTGCCGTGTTCTTGTTCTAACAATACCCTCATCACGTGGATCGGCTCTATAAACTGCTGATCCCGACCAACGGCTAAAGACTGGGCATCTGCTAACGCTGTTTGAAACAACGTCGTAAATTTATCCATTCGCATGAAAAAACTCTCCTAAAGCTCAATTTAAATAATACCCCTATATCTAGCGCTCGAAGTAAAGTTAATTCTCAAAAATCGCTAAACCTAGAACCTCCGGCGAAGACTAATACCCTATGAAATGACTATTATTTCTTAAATCTGGGCGATATGCGATAATTTCAAGCATTATTAGTGAATTTTTGCCACTATTTAGATTGAGTGGATACAAAATAATTTAGAATTACCAGTTATGCGGTCTTTTTATAAAGCTTTGTTTAAAAACCCACGAGCGATAGGTTCGGTAACACCAAGCTCTCCTTGGCTCTCTCGCGGGGTAGCTTCGATGGTTCCAAACACCGAAGGTTACATCCTTGAGATTGGAGCTGGAACCGGTGCTATCACTAAAGCTTTATTGCGACGAGGGATTGCCCATCACCGACTCATTATTGTTGAAAGTTCCCAAATATTAGTGGAAGCGCTTAAAAGTAAATTCCCTTTAATTAAAATCCTCCATGGTGATGCTAAAGACTTGTCTGCATTATTAGGAGATTTATCGAAAAATATTGACGCAATAGTTTCAAGTTTACCTTTATTAATTCTTCCAGAGAAAACAAAAAATAAAATAATTTCCGAAATTGAAAAAATACTGAAACCGAGAAATTATTATATTCAATATACTCACGGTTTTGTTCCTAGTATTTTCGAATCAAAGGTTCAATTTAAAAAAGTTAAATCTAAAAATATTTGGCTTAATTTTCCACCAGCACGGATTGATGCTTTTAAAATAAAAGATAATTAGCCACCTTCCCAGCACATTACACTAAATATTTACGTAATTGTAACTGAAAGGAACTATCAGGCTATCGTTCAGTATCTAATCAGATATGTCGATTGACTACAGAAACATATCTAACGTTTCTCGTTTAATAGCGTAAAACATACCGGTCTAGGTCTACACAAGAGGTTTCTTCACTAAAACCATCACATAGGGTGTTGAAATATGACGCTGAAATAAGGACTCGTAGCCTCCAGCACTTCAATCCGAAGTTTACTCACAATGTTGTAAGGAATTCATTGATGGAGGATTAGTTGCTTCCAACTGTTGTAGACGAATGCTCGCTAATTGGCCCGCTGTTGATCCCGAATGTTGCTTTTTTATTTCCATTAATTCCTGTTTAGCTTGAGCAACTTGACCAGTTTCCGCATGAATAATGGCCAACCTTAGCTCAGCATTAGGCACTTTTTCTGATTTAGGAAATTTATTTCTAACCGTTTGAAACTCTAATACTGCTTTTTTAATGTTTTTCTGCTTCAGATAGGTTTCTCCAAGCCAATAGTGAGCATTAGCGACATAATTTCCATTAGGATAATTATTCAAATAATTCTTAAAAGACATCAAAGATTTAATATATTGTTTTTTATTTAAAAAATTAAGCGCTGCTTGATAAGCGGTAGAACCCTGTAATTGAGTATTCTTATTATCGAAAAGTGAATTCCCAATAGATGTCTGTGAAAAAGAATTATCAAAGGTATTACTATTTAAATTTTTAAGTTGCATTAGCAGCCGGTTATTCAGCAATTGTAAATCGTGCTGTTGCTCTTGCAGCTGGCCTCGTACTTGAGCTAATTGCTGTTGAAGATCGGTAATCTGCTGAGGTAGACTCATATCGATAAGGTTATTCATTTGCTGTTCTAGACGAGCTATTCTTTGACCATCAGTCAACGGCTGTACAGGTAAAAAAAGCACGGGATCAGGAGGAGCGATTTTAGATGACTCATTGGACATTGTAGCAGTAGCAGAGGTTTCTTGATCACTAACTTGTTGCGTAATATCAACGATAGGAACATCCCCAAATGCCACCCTCCCCATTAATAAGATGATTGTTAAGCCTATTAGGGCGTATAAAACTTTTACTTTCATTCTTAATAAGCCTCATAAATCAAATTAACCCGTCGATTTAATCGCCACGCATACTCATTGTTACCCAATGCGGCCGGACGCTCTTTCCCGTAGCTCACTACATCAAGCTGTGATGGCGCGACACCTTCTTGCTCCAAAATATGAACGATGGCTTGATCACGACGCCAACCTAAGCCGATATTGTATTCTCGACTGCCTCGATTATCGGCATTACCTTCAAGACGAACTTTTGCTTTTGGATGGATAATTAAATAATTAGCTTGGATACGAATTGCTTGGAGATCGACAGATCGCACTGTCATGCTATCAAAATTGAAATAATAAGTTTGATTAGCAGGCGCAATTAAAGGGTTAATAATTCGATCTCTTGGATCCATCGCTGCTTGGCTGTGGTAACTGGATTGCGCTACCAAAGCATAGGTTCTACCACTACCTTCAATCCCAGGTGCTGCAGTTCCCGCACCCATTAAAGCGGTGTAGTTTTTACAAGCCGTCAAGCCGAGCACAAAGATACTTAGAATAATACCCCGTTGGAATCTTTTACCCATATTTACTCTCCAAAAATTTGTTTATCCCACTTTTGTTCTTGTTCTCCATTGCTCCGAATGACGAACATTAAGCTAAAAAGGTGACCACGCGGGTTCTTGGACCATTCCATCTCTTGAAGGTAATAGTAATTTTACTTGCCCATCGATAGAAACCTGAGCGAGTACCCCTTGATCTCTATATTTGGTCGCATAAACGACCATCTTACCATTCGGAGCCAAGCTTGGTGATTCATCGGCTCCACTTTGGATTAGAATTTGCAATCGCCCCGTTATTAAATCTTTATACGCTATACCAAATAAATCGTTTTCTCGATGCATCATGACAATAGATTTCCCATCAGGTAAAAAAGACGCGCGGGCATTGTAATCACCACAGTAGGTCAAACGAGTAATCCTACTGTTATTGAAGGAATATCTATAAATTTGAGGCGTTCCATCGCGATTGGAGGTAAAGAGTAGAGTTTTTCCATCGGGCGACCAAGATGGTTCTGTATCAATAGCCCAATCATTAGTGATTTCGCATAGTTGCTTTGTCATTAAATTTAAAATATATATATTAGGGTTGCTCGTTTTTGTAAGCACTAACGCTAAACGAGTTCCGTCTGGGGAAAAAGAAGGTGCTCCATTAATGCCAGGGAAGTCGCTTATTTGTTGGCGCTGCCCAGTAGCTAAATTCTGCACATAAATGGCTGGATATCGTCCTTCGAAAGAAACATAAGCAATCTTTTTCCCATCCGGAGACCAGGTAGGGGACATAATTGGCATATGAGAAACTAAGAGAGGTTGAGGATTAAAACCATCTGAATCGGCCACTTCTAAAGTGTACTTAGGAGGTTTACCCGGGAAACGTTGCACAAGAATGTAAGCAATTTGTGTAGAAAAAATCCCTTTTACCCCAGTTAGCTTTTGGTAAATGAGATCACTGATATGATGAGAAAGGCTTCGTAAATTTTGGGTCCCCGCATTAAACGATTCACTTAATAATACACTGTCTGAATCGAAAACATTCACTAGGGTAAATGTCACTTGATAATAATTAATTCCTGACACTCGAATAGTACCAATAACCACCGCGTTAACTTTCTGTTTTTTCCAATAACCATAATTTAAATTTTCCTGTTGTACAGATTCCAGAGTCTGACCTAAATTATTAAGGGCTGTTACTCGAAATTGCCCACTTTTCTGTAAATCATTTATGATTACCTCAGAAATCGTTTGATCACCGGAGACGGAAACGGGTGTTCCTACAAAAGGCGTAATAGCAATCGGGATCGCAGACGTCACACCTTGTGTTAATTCTAAATCTAATGCCCCATAGGCAGGAATAAAAAATAATGAAACGATAATATAAATAATATAAAAGGCTAATCGATGTCGTTTTCGCATGGCTTCGCTTCGTGTGGGATGACTATCACCAAATTATAGTGCTCTACTGTCCTTCACACAATGGTCATAAATTTTCTTGGACTTGAGAATTTACTTGGTTTGAAATGGTCGAACCGTCAAGCGCAATTCACGAAAGTGAGAAAAGAGAGTGTTATCTTGAGGAATTGGCAGAGGAGAAGCTTTAAAGACCGCCACTCGAGCCGAACGGTCCAGCACATGATCACCGCTGCTCTGAAGTGTCGTTACGGATAAAACAGCTCCACTCAACGCCAAGCGAATGAGTAAAATACAAGAAAGATTTTTATTTGTGTTTACAGGCATAATCCATTGTCGTTGGATAGCTTGTATAATTTGCGCTCCGTACTGATTTAAAACCCCTTGATTTTGTATGGCCTGACGCATTGTGCTCATTTGAGCCTCTTCTCGCCGTATTTCTTGTTGCAATAACTTTTTTTGTAATTTTTGTTGTTCAGATGCTAATTGACGTTTTTTAATTCGCTGCTGCTTTCTCAATATTAATATCTTTTTCCGTACTAATGCTTCTCGTTCTTCCTGCTGCTTCATACGTATTTGTTTCGCATGAAAAGCCGTAAGCTGCTTTTGTTCAATAATTTGTTGCTTTTTTTTTAAGGCTTGAACTTTTTCTTGCAATTCTGGAGCATACGCTTGCTCAGCCTCGCGTTTCTGTTTTTTTTTTATTTTCATAATGTCAATTTCGTTATCGATGGCGGTCTGGCTTACCGTTTCCGCTTTGATGATGGTCACAGATGGTGATGGATTGTTCAGTCGACGAGTACCCGAGGAAGATAAGTTGATAGTGAGTGCAACTAATATTATATGGCAGGAAATAGAAATACCAGCGGGTAAACGATAATGAGGTGGTATTTTTAGCATCTTAACCTCCTAGGAGATATCACATTGAAAATATTTTGTAATTCTTCTAAATGGCTTGTTGTAATGTGTACTTATCCAAATACACTTCATACTCCGTTCGTAAGTACAGCACTACCCTATAAATAAACCCTTACTGAAGTTAAAAAAGAGCAAGATCCTACCATAATATACAGAATGGCCTACAAAATATATTAAACGGAAAGACAACTTTTGCAACTGAGCAGCTCTATTTATTAGGAAGGTAGGAACAAATATTATAATGGGATTTAAACTAGGAATAAAACTCGCGGTTTTTCCTATCTAGAAGATTAATATAAAAAGATTAATATAAAAAAAGCACCTAACTGATAGGAGACGTATAAGCACTAGTATAAACCCAGTAAGCTACTATCATCTTTTTCGTTAGGTTGTTAGCCATGATCCGTTTAATAATGAGTTATCAGTTTTTATAAGTTTTAAGTTATCCAATACTGTTAACTTCACCATACAAAATAAACCACGTTTTATAATAAAAATCAACGTAAAGAAATGGTTTAAAATTAGGAGTAGTAAACAAATGCGATCTCACACACTCAACGAGAGACATTGCACTGTATTTGTAATAGCTGTGCATTGAACATTTACTGATTTTCTAAAAAAGTTTAAAGAGTTCGAGATGACGTAAGCTAGGGAAATTATACGCATCCTGGAATTTTCTTTTCATCCTCGTCCGTATAATTCTGATCTTTATGGGCAGCGTAAGAAAGATGATCGAACCAAAAATCGACAACCGGACACTGTGACCTCACTACCAAAAAGATCATCAGGAGAGGCAACCGTTAAATCACTACTGATGCCGACCAAACGAAAAGGTAATATAAAAAGCAGCAGTATTAACAGAATGTAAGCCAAGCGTGAACACTCCGTTATATTGAAATAGTGAGTTTGGTTTCATTCAGTTTTTTCTTTAAGAAAAGCCACTAGGCGTTCAATGGGCAAATCTTCTCTGGTGAGGTTTCGACGAAATTTATACTCCACCGTATTCTTATCCAAGACACGTTCACTAACAACCAATCGATGTGGAATACCTATCAAATCCATGTCTGCAAACATAATACCTGGACGTTTGTTACGATCGTCCCAGAGGACCTCAAAACCCGCTTTGATCAATTCGTGGTAGATGCGCTCACAAGCTTCCTGCACCCGATAAGACTTATGCCTGTTGAGACCAATTAAAGCTATTGAAAAAGGAGCCATTGCTTCAGGCCAAATAATCCCAGCTTGATCATGATTCTGCTCGATGGCTGCTGCCACAGTTCGTGAAACACCAATTCCATAACAGCCCATTTGCATGTAGCAGCTTTTTCCCGTTTTATCAATAACAATGGCATTCATTTTTCGGCTATATTTTTGTCCAAGTTGAAACACTTGCCCCACCTCAATTCCACGAGCAAATCGCAAACGACCTTTACCGTCAGGACTTAGGTCACCTTCAACCACATTCCGAAGATCGGCCACCTCCCCTAAAGGAACATCACGACCCCAATTAACATTTATAAAATGAAAATCATCTTCGTTACTTCCACAACAAAAATCGGCCAAATGTGCGGCGTCTCGATCCACGATATAGGGAAGTGCCAAATTCACAGGACCTAAAAACCCAGGCCCAGCGCCAATGGTTTCCCTAATTTCTTTTTCGGTAGCAAAAACTATTGGGGAAGCAACTCCTGATACATTTTGAGCCTTTGCAGTATTTAATTCATGATCGCCCCGTAGGATTAGCGCAATAAAAGGAGTGACTTTCCCTTTCACAATAAAGGTCTTAATTCCCTTTTCCGTGGAAATATTTATTGACTCAGCTAATTGTTTCATTGTGCGAATGCCGGGAGTAGCTATTTTAGCCATGGCAACCATAGATTTAAGCCGCTCGCCTTGAGGCGCTTGAGCGCTCGCTTTTTCAATGTTAGCCGCATAATCACTTTCATCGCTGTACACCAAAGTATCTTCACCTGCATCGGCTAACACTTGAAATTCGTGGGAATAATCACCACCTATAGCACCGGTGTCCGCTAACACAGCGCGAAAATTTAATCCTAAGCGCGTAAATATACGTACATAAGTGTCATACATTTTTTTATAAGTTGCTTGCATACCTTTTTCATCCAGATCAAAAGAATATGCATCTTTCATTAAAAATTCGCGCGAACGTATCACACCAAATCGCGGGCGAATTTCATCTCGGAATTTAGTTTGAATCTGATAAAAATTAACGGGTAACTGTTTATAACTACGTAATTCCTGAAGAGCAACATCTATAATTACTTCCTCATGAGTTGGACCAAAGCAAAATGCATTTTCATACCGATCAATAATTCTTAATAATTCAGCTCCGTAAGCTTCCCAGCGATTCGATTCTTGCCATAAATGTGCAGGCTGTACTATGGGCATTAATAATTCTAATGCCTCACTCCGGTTCATTTCCTCCCGAACGATATTTTCTACTTTTTTTAAAACACGTAATCCCAAAGGCAACCAAGTATACAAGCCACTCGCTAATTTACGTAACATACCTGCGCGAATCATTAACTGGTGGCTGGTAAGCTCAGCATTCGAAGGGGGTTCTTTAACAGTGGCTAAGAAAAATTGACTAACTTTCATATTAAAACTAAGCAGGGGATCATTTCTTTTCTAACCTTTCTAAAGTGACTTTAATCGTCTTTAATTAATTTAACGCCTTAACGCCTCATTAAATCGGGTAAATCAAACGATTCACCCATCGCAATTTTCATAAAATAGTTTTTAATGAAGCCAAGTCGATTAGTCACTGTCAGCCCTATATTACGTGCCTGAACAACTAAAGGTGATTGGGTGCTAAAACATTCTTTAAAAAATTGCATGGCTAGCAGCATTATAATATTATCTCCTTTACGCCAGCGCTCATAGCAACGTAAAACTCGAAAACTACCCACATCCCGTTTTCTATGATGCGCGTCAATAATGCATTGTGCTAAACAAGAAGCATCCATAAAACCCAAATTAACCCCCTGTCCTGCTAAAGGATGAATCGTATGCGCTGCATCACCGATTAATACTGTGCGAGAATCTAAATACTTTTTTGCATGGCGCATTATTAAAGGGATAAAATTAGGCTGAGTAAGCCGCTGAATTTCACCTAACCGTAAACCAAAAGAATTATTTATTTCCGTATTAAATAATTCTTCATCTGCGGCCATTAATTGCGTTGCTTTTTCTTGAGAAACTGACCAAACAATAGCGCAATGGTATGGATTAGCCAAAGGTAATAAAGCTAAAGCAGCGCCTGGTAAAAAGACTTGCCAACCAGTTTCTTCGTGAGAATTCTCAGTTTTAACGACCGCGGTAATGGCACTTTGCTCGTAAGAACGCTCTTGCATATCAATACTCATTTGCCCACGAAGCCATGAATTAGAACCATCGGCTCCTACGAGAAGGGAAGTCTGAATTGTTTTTTGATTATCTAACTTAAGATCAATAAACTCATCAAAACGCAAGAGGTTACGAGATTGGGCTGGGCAAATAAGTTCGACTAGCGGATGCTTTTGTAATATTTTCCAGAGAGCCCTAACAATCTCTCGATTTTCGACGATGGCGCCCAAAGCGGCTGCCCCAATTTCGGCGCTATCAAAAATAATTTCTGCTCCACTAGTGCTATCCCACACATCCAATTTAACTAATGGAGAATACGCTGACTTGCGAATATTCTGCCAACAATTAATTTTTTTTAATAAACGCAAAGAAACCGCGTTAATCGCGCTTACCCGAGAATGTAAACTGTCTTTATTCCAGCGCAACAAGGGTTTTTTTGCTTCAATAATGGCAACTTTTATTCCTGCATTTGCTAATAGTGTTGCTAATAACAACCCTACCATACCACCACCGATAATGGTAATGGGCATTGATTCAGATGGTATTATCACATCCATTCGAGCTTACCTCGCATTAATTTAGACAAACGTCCCGTTAATCCAAGAAAGCGTTTGGCTAATTGATTTTTGATCGGCGGTAATAATTCTATGGCTAGTAACACTAAACCCCGAACTCGATTCGCTAACGGTAGTGGTAAGCTAACCCATTGAGAAATATTTTGAGTTAATCTAATTATTTGTTTCTGATCTTCTTTACGCCATTTAATATATTCTTGTAAGAGACTAATTTCACCCAAAGAATTATGCCGCTGATAAGCAGATACCACCAATTCATTCAGCACCGCTACATCTCGTAGTCCTAAATTAAATCCCTGAGCGGCAATGGGGTAGAGTGTATGAGCAGCATTCCCTAACAAAACAAAGCCTGGCCGAATTTGTTCTTTAGAAATAAGCAGTTGTAAAGGAAATTGGCTATCCCGTTTAAGCGATTTAATTTCTCCCAAACGATTTTTAAAAATTTCCTGAACTTTACATTGAAATTCTTCATCGGGCCACCGACTAACGTTATCAGCCAATTTTCTCGACAAAGACCAAACTAAACGGCATTGATTCTGGTTAAAGAGCGGTAAAACAGATAATGTTCCTTGCGGCGTAAATCGCTCATAGGCAGTTTGATTATGCGGTTTTCTTAAATCCATCGAGGCAATCAACGCAACTCCATTTTCATTTTTTTCTTTTATAGAAATATTTAATAATCGTCGAGCTGTAGATTCGGTTCCATCAGCCGCGACTAGCAAACTTGTTTGCAGATTTTTTTCTCCTTCAGTAGTCAGGTAATTAACCGAGGCTACATTACCACACCGAATAGCAAGAACTTTAGTAATGGGGATAATTTCTACATTCTTTTGAGAGGCCACTCGTTGATAAAGTGCGTTCTGTAATTTATAAAAAGGAACCACATAGCCTAAAGCAGGAACCTGCAATTCACTAGCTCGAAAACATACAGTTCCTAATGCGCCTTGATTAGAAACATGGACAATAGAAATGGGACAAGATTCAGAAGCTAAGTCTTCCCACACACCTAATGTTCGTAATATTTGATAGCTAGCATGCGAAAGCGTAATAGGCCTCATATCTTTTTCTTTTAGAGATAAAGTTGCATCGGGTAAATGATGTTCTAATATTTTAATTTGTAGCCCATGATTTTGCATAGAGACCGCTAAACTTGTTCCTACAAGACCTGCACCAATAATAATAAGGTCTGATTTATTTTTAGAAACTAGCATAGCTAGCATCCTACCATGCCTGGCGCCATTTTGAGATATTTTTTAAATTTAAATCCTTGCACATCCTATTTCAGCAAACTAACTAGCCTCCCGAAAGTGAGTAAAATCGAGTATGATGACAATCTTCAACTGCAGGAAATTACTACAGGAAATTACCATGACCAACAGCTCCATTAAAGATCGACTATTTCAATTACGACAATTGATGCAAGAAATTGATGCCAATTATTACTACATTCCAGCCACTGATCCGCATAAAAATGAATCCCCCCCCCCTTGTTGGCAACGGCGAGCTTGGATTAGTGGATTCACAGGATCCGCAGGGGATGTCATCATAGGAATAAATAATGCTTTTCTGTGGACTGATTCTCGGTATTTCTTACAAGCAAAACAGCAACTCGATAGTACACTTTTTGAATTAATAAAAATAGGTCAAGGTGAAGTATTCTCTATCGATCAATGGTTACGCGAGCAAAAACAGCCAATCGTCTTTTCTACAGATCCCCAGGTGATCAGCGTTCGACAAGCAGAAAAAATTAAGAAAGCCTTGCTTTCAAAAGGAGGAAGACTCCTGTCACTAGACAATAATCTCGTGGACCGACTATGGAAAGATCGCCCAGCACTTCCAAATCATCCTATTCGGCTACATCCCGAACAATACGCTGGGATAAGTGCTGAAGAAAAACTTGCTACTCTTCACAGAATACTACAATCCGAATGGGCAAATGCTTTCATAACGAATATTATTGATGAGATTGCTTGGCTATTCAACATTCGAGGAAACGATATTGATTACAATCCACTCGCTTTAAGCTACACTATAATTACGGAAAATGAAGCTTTTCTATTTACAAACCCGCAGAAACTCACTGAAGAGAACGAGGCCTACTTCAAAAAGATTCAGGTTCAGATAAGACCTTATGATGCTCTGGGCGAAGCACTCAGGAACTTGTCTGGCTCTGTTTGGATTGATCCAGGAACAACCAACTGGTGGATTCGCAAGCAGTTGAAAAATCCAAAAAATTTTATTTATAAACCTTCCCCTATTACACTAGACAAGGCGCTTAAAAACCCCGTAGAACAAAAAGGTGCGAAGGAAGCACATATCATTGACGCTATTGCCATAGTGCGCTTTTTGTATTGGCTGCAAAACCATTGGCAAGAAGGTGTGAGCGAAATAACGGCTGCTCAAAAATTAGAAGCTTTTCGTCAAGAAGACCCACGCTGTTTAGGTTTAAGTTTTCCTAGCATTAGCGGTTTCGGTTCTCATGGTGCCATAGTACATTATGTAGCCACGCCAGAGACTGACATCATTGTCGATGATTCTACCCTCTATTTGATCGATTCAGGGGGGCAATATCTTTCAGGAACTACTGATATTACCCGCACCGTTCATTTAGGAAATCCCACGAAAGAACAAATGCATCTTTATACCTTAGTCCTTAAAGGACATCTTGCGATTCGCCATACTATCTTTCCCAAAGGAACCTGCGGGGAACACCTCAATGCATTTGCTCACCAATTTTTATGGCGTGAGGCGCTGGATTATGAACACGGAACTGGACATGGTGTTGGCAGCTACTTGTGCGTGCACGAAGGACCTCAAGCCATTACGGCTCGTTACACAAAAATTCCCCTCCAACCGGGCATGATTGTAAGCAATGAGCCTGGTGTTTATATTATTAATCAATATGGAATCCGGATTGAAAATCTCTGTTTAGTTATAGAAAAATTCAAAGTAAACGACAGCATGACAGGTCATGGCCCATTCTGGGGTTTTGAAGACCTTACATTGGTTCCTTATTGTCAGAAGCTCATTAATCTGACAGATCTTTCTGAAGAAGAAATTTATCAGGTTAATGATTACCATCAGACAATTTACCTCGCTTTAAAAGATTTATTACCAAATAAAGAGTTGCATGACTGGTTACGTCAGGCAACAAAACCGCTCTGAGAAAACTATACGAAGTTGAGCTAATTGAAGAAAAGACATTATTTTTAATAGAATAAAAGAGATCTTAAAAGGATGCCATTCAGGGCTTCAAGAAGCCCATAGCTATGTTAATGAGCAAACGCGAAAAAAGTACGATAAACTATAAGCATCAATAGTACCAAGCGTGTAACTGTAGTAACAGGTTTAAATATCTGCGTCTACCAGCAATTCATGCAGCTGCGTAAATAAATAATTATATTGATGTATCAATCTTATGAATCAACGTATTCAGGACCTTCAACAACGCATTGAAAATTTTCTGGAAACTAACGAAGAAATTGCTGTATAATCTGTAATCGTCTCCTCTGTGACGGTCGTTGCAAGTACCGGATATTTGAACCAATATGAATATAACAGGGAATTGGTCGTGGTCACGCTGTTGAGCAAGCCCATCGACGTATCAATGATGGGGAGCCTGAGAGGCGGTGCCCGCCTTCTCCCACTTGAACCCTTGGGTTCAATCCAAGGCTTGCAACGTCTTCATGGAGGTTTTTAGTGAACTCACTCCCTCATAAAAAGCAACTGCGTGCCCTTCTTCGTCACCGCCGTAATGTTCTTTCCTTTTCAGAACGATCTAATGCGTCCCAGGCAGTTTGTAACAAAATTGAAATAATACCTAGCCTTTTTGAGACCAGTCAAAATCTCGCGTTCTACAGGGCACATGACGGCGAAGTGAACATTGATAACGCGCTCAAAAAAGCCCAAGCAATTGGAAAAAATTGTTATTTACCTGTCTTACACTCTTCTCAAAACCACTTAGATTTTTATTCATTTCATTTAGAAGACCTCTTAATTAAAAACCATTTCGGAATTGAAGAGCCTGATATATTCCAAGAAAAACCTATTTCTGTAGTAAAGCTGGATTTAATTTTCCTACCATTAGTTGCCTTTGACAAAAAAGGCAACCGGCTAGGCCGTGGAGCAGGACACTATGATCGAGCCTTAGCACCTTTAAAAAATAAGACCTTAAAAAAACCCGTACTGGTAGGTATCGCATATGAATTCCAAAAAATCGATGAAACCCCTTTTGAAAAGTGGGATGTTCCATTAAATTTTGTCATAACGGAAAAGACAATCTATAGATTTTAGATATCTACACAATTTCTCTATAATTATAATATTAAAGTTCAATCAAAGTTTTTCCTCAAATTAAATCAAACTTAAATCAAATTAAGCATCTCAAGAATCAATCACCAATAAAAAAATAGTTTCTAAAAATTGGCTGATCTAATCATTTACAACAGGAAATCCAGCCCTCTTCCACCCGGTAAACCCTCCATCCATGGATAACACATTGTAATAGCCCATTTTTCGAATACTATCCGCAGCAAGGGCGGAACGAAAACCACCACTGCAATATAGTACCAATTTTCGTTGATTATCAGGAATCACTGCCTCAAGATCCCTTTCAATAACGCCTCTACCCAAATGAATAGCACCAGGCAAATGGCCTTTATCCCATTCCTTTTCTTCGCGAACATCGATAAGATCTAATCCCGCTCCCTCATCGATCATTTTATTAACATCGTAGAAATACAACTCTTCAAAGTAAGCTTTAGCGTCATTCACCAAACCTAAAAAACCATGG
>JBGDGR010000007.1:0-56858 GCA_048491795.1 Coxiella endosymbiont of Haemaphysalis japonica | reverse complement strand
CTTATTGAAGCAATTATTGATTTCTGGGCCCATCTCAAGGTAGGTAAGTTATGAAGCAATTAACCGATATGCCTGAGTGGCAAATGTTAAAATTAAAATTTGCAGAATTAGCAAAAATTCATATGCGCGACTTGTTTGCTAATGACCCGAACCGTGGTGAAAGTTTAAGTTTAGAAGCTGGAGGTCTCTACTTAGATTATTCTAAAAATAGAGTTGATGAAGAAACTCTACGTTTATTTTGTAGGCTTGCAGAAGCATGTGGTCTTCAGAACCAGGTTGAATCTCTTTTTGAGGGAAGATTAAAAAAAGGTTCGATGCAAACGGCTGTAGTCCACACGGCCTTGCGTAATCTCGATCTCTCTCCCACAAGAGCGGAATGTGATGATTTCGCTGTGGAAGTGAAAACATCTTGGGAAAAAATTAAAAAAATTTCACGAAAAATTCGAGACGGAAATTATAAAGGGTTTACTGGAAAACCTATTACCGATGCTGTTAACATTGGAATAGGGGGCTCTTTTTTAGGACAACAGATGGCTTACTATGCGCTTAAGCCCTACACAAAATCCACTTTGCGTTGTCATTTTATTTCTAATTTAGATCCGGGTAATGCAGAGGAAGTTTTGCAACGTCTTGACCCAGAAACAACACTTTTTATTATCACCTCAAAGTCTTTCATGACAAAAGAAACTATAGAAAATACCTTTCGGGTTAAGAGATGGCTAATGCAAGCTGCGAAAGAAGAAAAATTAATACGATCCCATTTCATGGCGGCAACAGCAGCTCCTGGTAAAGCACTTGAGTTAAATATCCCAACTGAAAATATTTTTATCGTGTGGCCCTGGGTAGGCGGACGATTTTCGATTTGGTCTTCGGCGGGACTTTGTGTAGCAATTGTGATTGGCTGGGAAAATTTTTACGAATTTTTGTCCGGCGCTTATGCAATGGATAAACATTTTCGGAACGCCGAATTTCATAAAAATATCCCTGTTTTATTAGCATTACTCTCTATCTGGTATATTAATTTTTTTGGTAATCAAACTCAGGCGATTATCCCTTATAGTCAACGATTGTATTATTTGCCTGATTATCTTAAACAGTTGCATATGGAAAGCCAAGGAAAAAGCGTTCGAATGGATGGGTCGTTGCCTATTAACTACGATACAGGTCCAGTAGTTTGGGGGGGGATTGGAACGGATAGCCAACACAGTTTTCACCAACTTTTTTTACAAGGAACTTTTAGAGTCCCTATTGATTTTATTGCTGTATTAAAGCGGCATAATGAAGCGGTTTGTCAATTTTCTTTGCTTGCCAATTGTTTGGGGCAAAGTGAAGCTTTAATGCGAGGATATGATAAAAACACACTTATGGCTGATTTAATCGCTCAAGGTTTTAATACTAAAGAGGCTGAAGCACTTGCTTTTCAGCGTGAAATCATAGGTAATAATCCCAGCAATACTATTGTTATGGAAAAATTAACTCCTTATACATTAGGTTCTTTGTTAGCTTTATATGAACATAAGGTGTACGTTCAAAGCGAAATATGGAATATTAACGCTTTTGATCAATGGGGGGTGGAGCAGGGTAAACATTTAGCGGATCAGATTTTAGCATCTTTTCTGGGAGAAGTTGATCCTTCATTTTTTGATAGTTCTACGAGTGGTTTAATTAATTATGTGATGAGTAAAAAATAAAGATATAGAAATTGTTTCATGAAAAAGATCACTACTGCTGTTTTTCCGGTAGCAGGTCTGGGGACTCGTTTTTTGCCAATAACAAAAGCGGGCCCTAAAGAAATGCTACCGATTGTAGACAAGCCTATTATCCAATATGCCGTAGAAGAGGCTATTGGAGCAGGAATTACTCATTTAGTATTTGTAACAAGCAGTAGCAAGCGCGCAATTGAAGATTATTTTGATAGCAATTATGAATTGGAAATGCGTTTACAATTGGGAGGGAAATTTAATGCATTAAGATTGGTGCAAAATATTTTGCCAAAGGAGGTAAGTGTAAGTTATGTGCGTCAATCTCACCCATTGGGGTTAGGGGATGCTGTCCTATCGGCTCGCCATGTATTAGGCGATCAGCCCTTCGCGGTATTGTTACCTGATGATATTATCGATTGTGGAGAAAAGAGCTGTATTCAGTTGATGGCTAGCATTTATGAAAAATATGACGCGAATGTGATCGCTGTTGAGCATGTGGCGGCTAAAGAAGTAGATAAATACGGAATTGTTTCAGTGAGAGAGGAGCAAGCAGTACAGCGAATCACTGAGATGATCGAGAAGCCTCCTATAGGAAGCGTACCCTCCGGTTTAGCGATCACGGGGCGTTATATCTTATCACCGTGTATTTTTAAGTATTTAGATACGATGGAGCACGGGATTAAAGGAGAGATTCAGCTTACTGATGCTATTACAAAGCTTATGCATGAAGAACAAGTTATTGCTTATGTCTTTGAAGGACGTCGTTATGATTGTGGCAGTCGCCTAGGATTCCTTCAAGCTACTATTGCTTATGCCTTGAAACGTAATGAATTCAAAGAGCCCTTGCGAGCCTACTTATTGGACTTACTTGCTTCAGAGTAAGTACAGACAGTACGGTCCTAATTACAACTTTCTTTGAGTCGCCCAGGATTTCTAGCTTAGAAACCATAAAACCGGTTTAGAGACTATAAAATTAGCGTTTTTTGAAGTATCACAGAATCCTACTGGGCGAGAAATGGGTATCACTCATGACGAGACGTTATTACTATAAGCCATATTACTTCGTGATATCAATATGTTTTATGTTGTCCTATTCTATTTCTATATTAGCTGCTCTACTTTCGTCTGCCAGTGTAACACGTTTATGTTCCCCGTTTAGTTGCCTATATGGGAGAGGTTAGATCAGATTTGATCCTTGCTGTTTTTTATACTTGTACTTTTATATTTGTACTGTATACAGGCTGCGGTTTTCTTTTCTTCTGAATATTTCTCTTTTCATAAAGCATTTACATTACGAAACAATTACCTTTTGTTTACCACAACTTTATCTTTATTCCATCTCCTATTGGTTGGTTAGTATTGGGATTTTAGACACTACTGTTGTCAAACTGTGTCGGCTATTTTAATCACTCGTCTTTGAAAGAAATAATTTAATCTATTTTAATTTTCAGAAGACCTAAAGCGTAGTTTGAAGCTTCTAAGAAAACCACTGCCGTTTGCATCGGATCTTTAATCAAGTTACAATACTGTAATTTTTAAGCTTGTGATATCTGCAAATGATAGTGGGTATTGTTTACTAATTTAAAGAGGTAAAATATGTCATTAACATCTACAGAAACAGCTTATATCTTAAAAGAATATCAACGAGATAATAACGACACAGGCTCTCCTGAAGTTCAGATAGCTATCCTGAGCGCTAAAATTACCAAGTTTAGTGAGCATTTTAACACTCATAAGAAGGATCATCATTCACGACGAGGTTTATTACGGATGGTTAGTCGACGGCGAAAGGTCCTTAATTATTTGAAAAAAACTGACATAGAGCGATATCATAAACTTATTGAACGATTAGGATTACGATCATAATCAAAGGAAAAATATGACAAAAATTAGTAAGACTTTCCAGTATGGTAAACACCACGTTACATTTGAAACAGGAGAAATAGCGCGTCAAGCAACAGGTGCAATGATGGTTCGAATGGGCGATACTGTCGTCCTAGTAACAGTAGTTGCTCGGAAGGAGATTGAAGAGGGGCCAGACTTTTTTCCGCTAATAGTCAATTATCAAGAAAAAACATATGCTGCAGGGAAAATCCCGGGAGGTTATTTCAAACGGGAAGGTCGTCCCACGGAAAAAGAAACCCTGATTTCTCGGTTAATTGATCGGCCGTTTCGGCCTTTATTTCCTAAAGGATTTGCTAATGAGGTCCAAATTATTGCCACTGTACTTTCTGTCGATCCGGAAGTACCTACAGATATTCCTGCTATTTTAGGAGCTTCTGCAGCTTTAGGCGTTTCAGGTATTCCATTCAACGGTCCTTTGGGTGCTGTGCGAGTAGGTTACCAAAAAGGAGAATATCTTTTAAATCCTTCTTTAGAAGAATTAAAAAGATCACAGCTTGATTTAGTCATCGCTGGAACGCGGGAAGGGGTGTTGATGGTTGAATCAGAAGCCCAAGAATTGCCAGAATCGACCGTGCTAGGAGCCGTGCTCCACGGACATAATGCCATGCAAGCGGCTATTCAGGCAATTGATGACTTTGTTAAAGAATGCAATGTTGCTACTAAGTGGGATTGGGGGCCGCCTGAGCCTCCTGGAGAATTAGAAATCTTGGTAGCTCAAAAGGCTGAAACTGCTCTTCGGGAAGCGTATCGTATTGTAGAAAAAACAGATCGACAAAATCGGATTCGAGCCATTCGGGATAATCTCTTAGGCGGTGCTTCAGGAAATGAGAATGAGAATTCCGTTAATTTGCGTAAAAGAGCTGCAATCTTTCACGATCTAGAGCGTCGAATTGTTCGTAACCGAATTTTGTCGGGTCAGCTGCGAATTGATGGACGCGATACTGAAACTGTGCGTCCTATTACCATTCGTATAGGTATTCTACCACGTTCCCACGGTTCTGTTTTGTTCACTCGAGGGGAGACTCAAGCTTTGGTAGTTACCACCTTGGGAACCGAGCGCGATGCGCAGATGATAGATGATCTAGATGGAGATCGGAGTGAAGATTTTATTTTTCATTACAACTTCCCCCCTTTTTGTGTTGGTGAAGTTGGATTTATGAGTGGACCCAAACGACGAGAAATAGGTCATGGGTATTTGGCCAAACGAGCAATTGTTCCAGTGGTTCCCACTTTATCGGAATTCCCTTATGTAATCCGCGTAGTTTCTGAGATTCTTGAATCGAACGGCTCTAGTTCTATGGCCAGTGTATGTGGAAGTAGTTTAGCACTCATGGATGCAGGAGTTCCCATAAAAGCTCCTGTTGCGGGTATTGCTATGGGGTTAATTAAGGAAGATGAAAAATATGTGGTCCTGTCGGATATCCTTGGTGATGAGGACTATTTGGGTGATATGGATTTAAAGGTGGCTGGTACGGAAGAAGGTGTGACAGCATTACAAATGGATATCAAAATCAAAGGAATTACTAAAGAAATTATGGAGCATGCGCTTGATCAAGCAAAGAAGGGACGCCTTCATATTCTCAGCATAATGAATAAAGCTATCGCTCGACCTCGCTCGCAAGTTTCCCAATTCGCACCTCGCTATATTACTATGAAAATCAACCCTGAAAGAATTCGTGATGTTATTGGAAAAGGAGGAGTAATGATTCGGGAGATTACTGAAGCAACGAATTGTGCTATTGATGTTGCGGATGATGGGACGATTAAAATTGCTGCTCATTCCACCGAAGAGGGTGAAGCTGCAAAAAGACGAATCGAAGAGTTAACGGCTGAAATAGAGTTAGGCAAGATATATGAAGGTCCCATCATTAAGATTTTGAATTTCGGCGCGGTAGTGCAAATTTGGCGTAATTATCAAGGGCTTGTGCATATCTCGCAGATTGCTCACGAGCAGGTTGAAGATGTACGAGATTACCTCCAAGAAGGCCAGATAGTCCGTGTTAAAGTTATCGAAATTGATAGACAAGGTCGAGTTCGCCTCAGCATGAAACAGATCGATGAAGTTACGGGATAGTCTGTTGCGGTAAACCATCGTAGTTCGGTAGTTGATGTAAGCTTGTAAGATTGTATGCTAACGGAATGTTACATACGGTATCATAGAGCTGAGTTCCAAAGGGATACAAAAAGAAGCCAAAATTGACTAGTAAACAAGTCAATTTTGGCTTCGATCTGGAGATCCTCCCCTATAGAAAGGGCTTCCCCCTTTTAGGCCCGTTGATCGTTATCCGTTTTGAAAGAGTTTCTGTAAAGCGTCAGAGACATCCGTGGCTAAAAGTATGTGTTTTGAAAGTTTTCTGCTGTTTTCTACCCATCTTTTATTAACTCTTTTTTTATGTGACCATGAGCAACTGAGCAATTCGTTTTGAACCGGAGATATTCACTTTCAGTAAAAAGCATGACATGATACGTCTTCTAACCTAGGAAGTAGAACGCCTTTTAGATTTTACCAAAAATCATGTCATTATCCTTGTGGGATCAATTTAGATATAAAACATGTCTTAGAGAATTACATTAGTTGCTTTTTTAGATAATAGTACCTATATCTGACTTATATTTTTTAACAACTGTCTCTGATTGCTCTTAATAGAGATCGTCACATTGATCTATGATCTAGTGCTCGAATATCTCCATAAGGATTTGATGCTGGTGTCGAGATTTTATTGTCTTATTTTCATACAACCATTTTACCACTCTACTATATTGGTATGCGATTCTATTAAGTGGCTCCTTACAGAGGATCCCAATTTATAAGCTGTATTTCTGGTTGCTCCACATTATGGAAATAGCACTTCTTCCACAGACGCTTTGCTCATAAAGTCCGCCTGAGGTATATTTTTTTCTGATAGATTTATCGTTACCATATGGAACGAAGACCAAGAGCTTGAATACCACCATAATGACGAGCTATTTGCATCCAGCTTTTCTTAGACGATACAATGGTTCATTCGAGCCTTTCATAAGCGGCGTTATTTTTGGAAAGGGCCCTTAGCTATTGATGAAAACAGTTAAACGGGAAGACGTTAAAACTTATCGGCGCTTTTTACAAGCCACTAAACGATATTGGGCGACTTTTATTTTGGGAGTTATTGGTACAATAATAGTCTCTCTGACTGATGCCGCATTTGCTTGGTTAATAAAACCAATCATTAACTATGGATTTATTGCCCGTGATATTAGATTTATTCGCTGGCTGCCATTAATCATTGTATTAATTTTCTTATTTCGAGGGATAGCTGGGTTTTTGTCAACTTATTTCATTAATCGAGTAGCTCGTAACATTGTAATGGATTTCAGACGGATGATTTTCAGTCACTTATTACGCTTACCTGCTAAATTTTATGATCAGAACAGCTCAGGACATTTATTATCTACAGTGATTTACAATGTAGAGCAAGTTGCCCAAGCAAGCTCCGATGCCTTAGTAATCACACTTCAAGAGTCCTCATTAGTAATTGGGTTATCGACAGTGATGTTTTTAATTAATTTAGAATTAACATTGTTTTTCTTAATAGTTACTCCGATTATTGCCTGGGTAATGAAAATTTGCAGTGCACGGCTGCGCCGATTGAGTACCAGTATACAAGGATCTGTAGGCGAGGTCACGCATATTGCGAGTGAGGCTATAGAAGCTTATAAAGTAGTCCGTCTTTTTGGTGGACAAACTTATGAAAATGAAAAATTCTACCGTGCCACTAAGGTGAATCAACAGCGTGAATTAAAAGTAGTAGTAACTAATAGTGTCAGTACTTCATTGGTGCAATTACTCATTGCTATTCCGATTGCCGCCATTTTATTTTTTGCTACTCAGCCTTCTTTACATGTAACTGCCGGTAGTTTTGCCTCTGTGGTCTCTGCAATGATCATGATGCTTCGACCGGTTCGGCGACTAACTATGGTTAATAACTATATCCAGAAGGGTATTGCCGGTGCCGAAAGTATCTTCAAACTATTAGATGAAGAGATCGAGAAGGATAAAGGAAGTCTTCATGTATTACGAGTAAAGGGTGCCATAGAATATTCTCATGTCTCTTTTACCTATGATAAAAGTCCAAAACCTGTTCTTTCGGATATTAATCTAACTATTGAAGCAGGACAAACAGTCGCATTAGTAGGCCGATCGGGCGCTGGGAAATCTACGCTAATTAATTTATTACCACGATTTTACGATATTTTGAAAGGCGTCATTAAAATTGATGGCATTAATATTAAGGAATTCCATCTACAAAAATTGCGTAATCAATTTGCTTTGGTGTCTCAGAACACAATCTTATTTAACGACACTATCTTAAATAATATTGCTTACGGTCAGGTAGGATGCATCGATAAAAGAAAAATTATAGAAGCAGCTAGGGCGGGACATGCGATGGAATTTATTGATCAATTACCTGCAGGTTTAAACACCGTTGTTGGAGAAAATGGGGTTCTTCTTTCCGGAGGACAACGTCAAAGGGTAGCAATTGCCCGTGCCTTATTTAAAAATGCTCCCATTCTTATTCTCGATGAAGCGACGTCTGCGTTAGATACACATGCAGAAAGACATATCCAAGCAGCATTAGAAAATTTAATGCACCAACGGACTACGTTAATAATTGCACATCGATTATCTACTATTGAGAAGGTGGATTGGGTTGTTGTGATGGAAGGTGGTCGCATTGTAGAAAAAGGAACTCATAGGCAACTTTTAGCTTTAAGGGGAGTTTATGCAAAATTGTATCGGATGCAATTTTCGGAAAAACCCGTAGTCCTTGCTACTGTGGATCGATAATGATAGCAGCACCACAATTTTGGTATCAACCCCGTTCTTGGATAAGTTGGCTTTTAATTCCTTTTTCTTTTCTATATCAACTAATTGTGATTCTTAGAAAGGTATCCTATGCTCTTAGGCTTAAAAAAAATCGACAATTTTCGGTGCCAATTATTGTGATAGGAAGCGTTACTGTAGGCGGCAGTGGGAAAACTCCATTAGCCATTTGGCTTGCAAATCAATTAAAAAAGCAGGGCTTTCAACCAGGACTAGTTAGTTACGGTTACGGTGGAAAAACCAAAAATCACCCGCAAGTGGTCACACCTAATAGCGATCCGCGCCTAGTTGGCGATGAGGCTATTTTATTGGCAAGAACAGATTGCCCCATGGTGGTGGGCGTAGACCGGCTTGCTGCTATAGAACACTTATTGAAAAATTTCAGTTGCGATATTGTTATCAGCGATGATGGCTTACAGCATTATTCATTATCACGAGATATCGAAATTGCTGTTATAGATTCGGATCGCCAATTTGGAAATGGATTATGCTTGCCAGCAGGACCTTTGCGCGAACCTAAGTCGCGGCTGAATACTGTAGATTTTCTTATTGTAAAACAATTATGTCCAGTTGAAATTTATCAATTAAAAAATCCGGAAAAAAAAATAAATTTTGAAGAATTACAAGGAAAAACTATCCATGCAGTTGCTGGGTTAGGGAACCCAGAAAGTTTCTTTCATCAGCTTAAATTATTAGGGGCAAAAGTAATAAAACACTCATTTCCCGATCATTATTTTTATCAAAAAAAAGATTTTCAGTTTAGAGATGATAAAATAATCCTCATGACGGAAAAAGATGCAGTTAAGTGCAGTCAGTTTAATGATGAACGGTTTTTTTGTTTATCCGTTTCTTTAAAGGTTCCTGAGAAATTCCCACGAGCCTTTTTTCAAAAACTTGAGACAAAAATAAACTCTAAATATCTTCTGAAAACCCGGAGGTAATCGGATACCTCCGATCTTTACCAAATGCACGCTCCGTAATGCGGATACCAATAGGCGCTTGGCGTCGCTTATATTCATTATGATTTATCATTCGAACTACTTTCTTAACTATATTAATATCAAAACCAGCGGTTGCGATCGTGTTTGGATCTTCGTCTTTTCCAATATAGCGTTCCAAAATTTTATCCAGAATTTGGTAAGGTGGTAAGGTATCTTGATCTTTTTGATTGGGGGCTAATTCTGCAGAAGGTGCTCGAGTTAAAACGCGTTCGGGAATGACCGGTGAGATAGTATTACGGTATTTACATAAGCGATACACCATTGTCTTATAAACATCTTTTAATACTCCGAAGCCTCCAGCCATATCACCATACAAAGTAGTGTACCCGACAGCCATTTCACTTTTATTTCCTGTGGTTAATACAATAGCTCCTTTTTTATTAGAGAGGGCCATCAATAATGTGCCTCGAATACGGGCTTGTAAATTTTCTTCAGTGACATCTTCAGGAAGACCCAAAAACTCTGATGCGAGACTTTGAAGAAAAGCTTCAAATATGAAATTAATACCAATAACAGATGTCGAAATTTTTAATGTTTTGGTCTCTTCTTTTACATCTTCAATGCTGATCGAAGAGGTAAAAGAAGAAGGCATTAGCACTCCGCTCACGCGAGATGGGCCGACAGCGTCAACAGCAATGGCTAGTGTTAAAGCAGAATCCACTCCTCCAGAGAGCCCAATGATGGCGCTAGGAAAATTATTTTTATTAATATAATCGCGAACGCCTAACACCAGCACATTATAAATTTTCTCTTCGTCTAATGGTTCGGTCGGCAAAGAGTACTTGCTGCAAACATCTAATTGTTGTTCAAGGTTAAATTCAACGGTCATCAACTCTTCTTTCGAATAAGCAGCTTGTTGAATACGCTCCCCATTTTGATTAAATACCATTGAACCACCATCGAAAACAAGCTCATCTTGCCCTCCGATTAAATTTAAATATATGATAGGGATATGATATTTCTGGATGCGTTTCGTTAGCAAATCGCGTCTGTGATGGGATTTATCTTGAGCGAAAGGAGAAGCGTTAATGCAGGCGATTAATTGTGCTCCAGCTGTGACAGTATCCTGTAAAGGGGCTTCCAACCATAAATCTTCACAAATTAATAACCCAATTCTTACTCCCTTAACCTCGATGATGCAGGGTTGATCTCCGGGAGAAAAATAACGTTTTTCATCAAAGACTCGATAATTAGGCAGTGCGTGTTTTGTGTAGGTTGCAATTATTTTTCCTTCGCTAATCACGGCCGCCCTGTTGTAGTAATGCTTGTCTTGAAAATCTGGATATCCTACTACAACAACGGTGGTATGTTTAACTTCCTCGACAATCCGTTGGAGTGCTTGGTGCACGCGCCGGTAAAGTGTAGCTCGAAAAAGCAAGTCTTCGGGCGGATAACTCGAAACGGCTAATTCCGGAAATAGTACAATATCAGCTTTACTCTCGCAATAAGCACGATTGATTGTATCGATGATGAGTTGGGTATTTCCTTCAATGTCCCCGACTAGAAAATTAATTTGCGCACCTACGATAACTAATTTTTTCATAGTTTGTTATTTATTTATATAATTAATGCCGCTACTATTTTTCGTCCTTCGGACATTAACGCTGTATAAGTCCGACAGGCAGCGCCTGTATCCATCGATTCAATTCCAATTCTTTTTTGGAGCAGTGGTGTGAGCTTTTCTTTATCTGGAAAAATAAACTTTTTTCCAGTCCCAAGGATAACTACTTCTGGCTGTAAAGATAACACAATTTGAAAATATTCTGGTTTTAGGTCCTCTAAAGATTTTGGCTCCCAATTAGCAATAAACTTATAGGGAGAGATGATGACGCTTGAAGTATAGAGCGTCTCGTTAATCGTAACTGATACGGCATCGTAAGCTCGAATGTGGTAATTTCCAATACCGATATCTTCAGTGAGTAGCATCATAGCTTCTGACCTCGTGATTATTTCCGATTATAGCATGAGTTTCTATGAACTTTACCCTCATCATCCTCGCTTTATTGCTTCTATAAATCAGAAACCGCATGCTTCGATTGAATTTGATATCTTCCCTAGGATTGTTTAGAATGACGAGTTTTAATCCTTGCTCTACTAATTCAATCTCAGGGGCTTTGAACCAAAAGGAAATTACTAATGCGACATTATGAAATCGTGATCCTAGTCCATCCTGATCGGAGCACACAGGTATCGGCAATGGTTGAGCGCTATCAGTCAATGATTGAAGAGGGAGGGGGTAAGATCTACCGCTTAGAAGACTGGGGACGCCGGCAATTAGCTTATTCTATCGAAAAAGTATACAAGGCTCATTACCTTTTAATAAATGTTGAATGCAACAAAGACGTCTTAGATGAGCTTAAAAATGCTTTTCGTTACAATGATGCTGTAATTCGTAATTTAATTTTAAAGCGCAATCAAGCTATTTCTGACCTTTCACCTATCATGCAAAGCGTTAAAAAAGGGAAGCTTCGAAAAGAAAAATCAAGAGTTATTGTTGAAGGGTCTGCTGAGATGTCTGAAGAAACTTGAGGGGAATATATGTCATTTCGTCGTAAAAAATTCTGTGCTTTTAGAATAAAAAATGTCCAAGAAATCGATTATAAAGATATTGACACGTTGAAAGACTACATTATGGAATCCGGTCGAATGGTTCCTAGCCGTATTACTGGAATAAGTGCTAAATATCAGCGCCAATTGTCTCGTGCTATTAAGTTAGCTCGTTATTTAGCTTTATTACCATATTGTGATATGCATCAATAAGAAAAGCTTACTTCACCTATTCTAAGTTAGAAGAGAGGCGAAAGCGATAATTTTGGTAATTTAATGAAAAGCCTTGGGAAATATTTATTGGCCGACGACATGCGTGCAGCTATGGTTGCGCTGGGTTGTTCCTTATTAGCTTTTATTTTACCCATAGGATTTGTTACCATTTTAATTTTAGGATTAGTCACTCTCCAAAAAGGCTATAGGGCGGGTTTAGTCGTTTTATCTTTTGTCCTTTTACCTGCTATTGCGTTGCTGATAACACGAAATTTTGTTTTTTTTTATTGGTTTGATTTATTACTTATTCAGTGTGGTTTAATGTTTATATTCGCTTTAATTCTACGCTACACAGCTTTTTGGCAATGGGTTTTAGAAACTGCTGCTGCAATAGGTATATTAACAGTCGGTGTGGTGCATCTTATTTTTCCACATGTTCGACAGATATGGACAGAATTAATTAACAATTATTTACAGGCTAATGGCTTTTCTTTAACTTTTCATTTAGGTACTGATCGCTCTGTAGCATTTATCCAGCATCTTGCTGCCATTGCTACTGGAGGCTGTGCCTTTTTTGTTTTATTCGGAATGATAGTTTTGATGATTTTAGCTCGTTGGTGGCAAACGACTCTTTTTTCTCCTGGACGATTAAAGCTTGAATTTAACAGAATTCGTATTAGTCAAGTGAGTGCGGGCTTGTTGATTATTGCCAGTATTGCTTTAATTTGGCAGCCAAGTTGGTTGGTGGATATCTACCCTATGCTGTTATTTCCATTTATGGTGGGGGGGTTGAGTATTCTCCATCAGTTAGTAATGAATCGAAGAGAAATAGCGTTGATAGTGGTAATGGTTTACATTGCTTTATTGTTATTAACGTTTTTTACAGTGATTGTTTTAGCCATCGTTGGGTTTATCGATAGTTTTTATGATTTTCGAAAGCGCTATGCTTTAATTACAGAGAGGATTTAAATTATGGATGTTAGAGTCATTTTACAGGAAAAAATAGTTAATTTAGGTAATGTCGGTGACAAAGTGCTTGTAAAGCGTGGTTATGCGCGTAATTTTCTATTTCCATATGGGAAGGCTGTGCTTGCTACGACAGAACATATTGCGGAATTTGAGAAACGTCGTGTAGAATTAGAGAAGCTGTTAGTACAAGAATTAGAGAATATTAAGTCGCGGGCGAAAAAGCTCGATGGAAAAACCTTTCACATCATAGCAAAAGCTAGTGATGAAGGTAAGCTCTTTGGGTCGGTGGGATCACGTGAAATTGCTGAAGCGATTTCACGTGAGAGCGTTTCTGTTGAAAAACGGGAAATAAATTTACCAAAAGGACCTATTCGTCAAATTGGAGAATATGAAATTCGAATCCATCTTCATGCAGATGTTTCTATTATGGTAAAAATCAAAGTGCTTTCTGAGTAATTAATAGGTCGGTAAGTTTAAACCATAGATAATTGCGAGCTAAATCATAAAAGTTGTCATTAGGAAGGATCTATTCCCTGCATGTTTAGCAAAGTGTTGCTTTCTATTAGGTAGGCGTAAAAAAACAACACTTTTTGATGAGAAAGATGAAGCATCGATGATGCCTTCTCGTTCCAAGATCAGGATGTTACACTATCTTTCATGCCATCACCTAAGAAACTAAGAGATCCACCTCCTAAAATTCCGCCTCACTCACAAGAAGCAGAACAATCTGTATTAGGCGCCTTAATGTTAGACAATCGTGCATGGGATCGCATTGCTGATCGGATAAGTGCCAAAGACTTTTACCGATCGGATCATCAAGCAATTTTTGAAACAATGGCTCATTTGATTGATCAACATAACCCTTTAGATGTGTTGACTATATCAGAAGCTTTAAAAGCAAAGAATCGATTAAACTCTTCTGGAGAATCCTATCTTTATGAATTAGCTAAAAATACGCCTAGTGCTGCAAATATCGTAGCTTATGCAGATATCGTTCGCGAACGAGCCATTTTACGACAATTAATCGAAGCTGGAACGGATATTGCACACGACGCTTTTAATCCTAATGCCCGTGATATTAAAGAATTACTCGATCAAGCAGAACAAAGGGTTTTTAATATTTCTGAAAGCCGCTCTCGGGGGGCTGGCCCTATACCAATCAATGCCTTATTGGCCAAAGCAACGGATCGTATTGATATGCTGTATCACTCCGATAAAGCCCTCACAGGACTTTCATCAGGTTTCACAGATTTAGATAGGCTAACTTCTGGCTTGCAACCAGGCGATTTAGTCGTGATTGCGGGGCGCCCTTCCATGGGAAAAACCATATTAGCGATGAATATCGCTGAACATGCCGCAATAAAGAGCAATATTTTGGTGCTTGTTTTTACTATGGAAATGCCCGCTGAAGCACTGGTTACACGGATGATTTCATCTCTAGGAAGTATCGATCAACATAAAGTACGCACGGGTCAGATCAAAGACGATGATTGGCCTCGAATTACACATGCTATTGAAATGCTTTCAGAAACCAAATTGTTTATCGACGATACCCCTGCTTTAACTCCTGGGGAAATTCGCTCACGGGCGAGGCGTTTAGCCATTGAGCATGGAGGCCTTGGATTAATTGCTGTAGATTACCTGCAATTAATGCATGTTCCTAATAATCGGGAAAACCGCAGCATAGAAATATCTGAAATTTCTCGCTCTTTAAAAGCACTGGCAAAAGAATTAAGTATTCCTATTATTGCTCTATCTCAGCTTAACCGTAGCTTAGAAACTCGGACCGATAAACGTCCAGTAATGTCAGACCTACGGGAGTCAGGCGCAATTGAACAAGATGCCGATCTGATTGCTTTTATTTATCGTGATGAAATTTATCACGAAGGCTCCCCTGATAAGGGTAAAGCGGAGATTATTATCGCAAAGCATAGGAATGGTCCAATTGGGAAAGTAATACTTACATTTCGTGGACAATATACTCGTTTTGATAATTTCTCTCATGAAAATGCATCACAGCAATCACCTTTTGGAGTACGAGCGTGAATCGAGCACTTGCTACTATCGATTTACAAGCGCTCAAATATAATTTTTCTCGAGTAAAAGAAATTGTTCCTCAATCTTTTGTTTTAGCTATGATTAAAAGTAATGGTTACGGCCACGGGTTAGTACGAGTTGCCAAAACGCTTACGCTTGCAAATGCGTTTGGAGTGGCGTGTATTGATGAGGCGTTAATTTTACGGGAAAATGGAATTACAACACCAATTGTAGTAGTATGTGGTTTTGGTGATGAAACAGAGTTAAACGAATTTACTCAACATAATTTAGTGGCAGTAATTCACCATTCACATCAAGTGAGTCTTTTAGAAAAAAATAAAACTTCCTCACCTTTGCAGGTTTGGTTGAAAGTCGACACAGGTATGCATCGATTAGGGTTTTCCTTAGAAAAAGCTACCTCTGCTTATAATCGCCTATCTGCTTGCCTATCAGTACAAAAACCAATTGGTTTGATGACTCACTTAGCTGATGCTGATAATAAAGATCGATCGTTTACTGAACGGCAAATTAACCAATTTATGAAAATTGCTAAAAATAGGGACGTCAAAAAAAGCGTGGTAAATTCAGCAGGCTTATTAGCTTATCCCACTGCTTTTTTTGATTGGATTCGCCCCGGAATTATGCTGTATGGCGTGTCGCCATTTTCTTGGAAGACCGGCATGAGGCAAAATTTAAAACCCGTAATGACTTTATCTGCAAAGATAATAGCAATTAAAAATTGTCGCCCTGGAGATGTTATAGGCTATGGGTGTACGTGGCGTTCCTCAGAAAATACACTTATTGGTATTGTTAGTATTGGTTATGGTGATGGATACCCGCGCCACGCACCAAGCGGTACACCAACGTTATTACATGGAAAAATATGCCCCTTAATTGGTCGGGTGTCTATGAACATGATGGCCATTAATTTGCGTCACGAGTTAGATGCTAAAATTGGAGATAGGGTGATTTTATGGGGAAATGGTTTACCTGTTGAACGAATAGCTGAACAGGCTGGTACCATTGGGTACGAATTACTGTGTAGAATAAGTCAACGGGTTCAATTTAGAGAGAAATAAAATGAGTAAGCTTTTGGAAGCGAGAAAAATTAAATGGAAGTGTCGCCGAGGGATGCTTGAATTGGATATTCTGTTGGAACAGTTTTATGAAAAACAATTCCAAACTTTGACAGTTAAGGAAAGAAAATTATTTAATCGTCTCCTTGATGAGCCTGATCCTTTACTTTACTGTTGGTTGCTTGGCTACGAAATTCCTTTCAATCCTCAATTACAAAGCTTAGTTAAGAAGATATTAACCTCATGATTCATAAAGAGGATTTTTAAATTCACCAATCTTATTATCAGAAACATACATACTCATATCGAATAAATTATCAAAAGGCAGTAGAGTTCAGATTCGCAGCTAGGGAATCGTTTGGCACATCTTAGTAAGATGAATATCACTAATTATTAGTATTAATTTTGAGTATAACAGATTTTGCTAGTTTTCTGCTTACATATATATGAGAAATTTCTGCTATTTTCCCTTCAGAATAAGCGAGTGAATAATAATTGTCACATATTTTAACTTATTTTTAATTCTAATCTAAAAAAATCTTTTTATTCGCCTTAATATTTGGACGGGAAATAACAATAAAAAATGGTAAGTTTATTTTTTAGAATAATGCAATTTTATCACCGCCCACGAAGGATTATACATTTCAAATAATACAGTGTCGCGAAGAAAGCGTTTTCTTTTTGATCAAATTTATATTATTCTAATGCCGTTAGATTACATTGCGAATATGTCTAACGATAGTCAAAACTCATGTAATTTATGATATAATGAAAGAATATGGTTTTATTATACATTTGATACGACGTGAGGTTTGGTGAACGATGACCGATACCTGGGGAGGGAGGGCACCTTAAGAAGCTAAAGCTACGATTAAGGCGTTTTAATCTGCTTTTTTGGGACAATCAGTAAAGAAGCGTTTGACCAGGAAACTAAGTCCTCAACTTACAAAAATTATAGAGAAGAAGAAAAGCCGAAACTAGTCAGCGAGCAAGCCTAAGCAATGCTAGATTTGCAGTCAAGTCTCGATAACTTATTCGAAGTGCAAACGATCATCACAGTGACCGTTATGTATATTAATCATCAGCGCTTTTAGTAGTACATCTTTCAATCTCTTCTGGAGTTTTTGGGAAGTTTTTGACTTTTTGGGCGAAGCGAGGTAATTCCTCGCTTCGTTCGCGGTGACATTTAGAATCGAGTTCGTCGGCCTCCAGAAAAACTTTCACGTCGCCGACCGCCATTGCTGTTGTTATCTCGTGCAATGTTAACTCGGATTTTGCGGCCCTGTAGTTCAACGCCGTTTGCAACTAAGGCAGCTTGTGCTCCGTTTTGGTTCGCATAGGTGATAAAAGCAAAGCCCTTAGAACGACCAGTTTCACGGTCTGTAATTAATCTGGCTTCCTCGATATCACCATATTGTCCGAAAAAAGATTGAAGATCATCGGCTGTCACATCATATGACAAGCTCCCTACATAGACTTTATTTTGACTCATCGTCATTTTCCTTCAGTTATAGAAATAGAAATGCTTTTGCAAGAATGTCAGAACTGTCACGCGAAGAGAAGCCTAAACGAATCATGCTTGGCTCTGACATTGTACAACATAATTTTAAAAAAAGATATGAAATTTGCGTTCTTAAAGCGTTCTTTATCGAAGACTGCTTTAATTTTTTAAGTAACGTTAGGGATGAACAGGCTTTTTAATATAAATAAGCCTTTTTTGAAGTATATTTGGATAATAATACAGAGCAACACTACTGGTCCTATTCATAAGCTACAGGGGACGGTGCTCTTTACGTAAAGAAAAACCTAGATTCAAGCACTTTTACGCATGATTAGCGAAAGAAGTGGCTAAGGGAGGTAGTTGCTTATGAGCAACTACAAACGATTCAACAGCATTTTCGAGATTCAAGGATGCATTCTCTCAAAAAAAAAGGGATTTATATCAAATAACCTGAAAGTACACTTTCTAAAAGGGAAATAATAGCGCAATAGGGTGTCCAAAAACTTAGCCTAACCGATTGTCTTCGTTTAGGATATAACATCTGACATGGTATTTCTCTAAGAAGCGGCTAATGAATAAAAGTGTAAAAACTGGCTATATAAGTTTTCAAAATAGGTCCTTATATTACTGAAAATGTTTATTCTCGAGTATTGTCTATCCCTTTAAAATTATGCTACAATCCACTCATGTCCCTTCAAGAAGAACGTGTTGCTCGCATTCAGGAGCGACTTATCGAGGTTTTTCATCCGGAAAGACTAATGGTCTTTGACGAAAGTCGTGATCATATGGGTCATCTCGGCGCTAAAGAGGGTAAAGGGCATTTCGCTATCTTTACCGTAGTAAAAGCTTTTAAAAATAAAAATCCCATTGAATGTCATCGCATGATTTATGAGGCCTTGGGTGATTTAATGAAAACAGATATTCACGCCTTGCGAATTCAAGTAGAAGCATCTTAACACTAGTTCAGAGCCGGTAATGCGCCGAAAATTTGTGTTTTCATAAACAGAAAATCAAAAATACAGCGATAATTAAGCTGAACAGCCCGAAAGCTAGAGCTAAATCCTTCCGTAAAGCTTAAAAATGTCAGGGTGCCAACACTTCCTGACTTCTCTTGCTATCCCTTTCAACTTAGATTATAGTCGGACGCTCAGTTGCAAAGAGAAGAAGAACATGAAAAAAGAAATTCACCCAAACTATCAGGAAGTTAAAGTCACATGTAGTTGTGGGAATATCTTCTCTGTAAGATCCACTTTAGAGCATGATTTTCACCTAGAAGTCTGCTCTGAATGCCACCCTTTTTATACCGGGCAACAAAAAATTGTTGACACAGCCGGGCGCATCGAACGGTTTCACAGGAAATACGCTAAAACAGATAAAGATAAAAAGAGATAATTCTACAGAATTTTATTTGTAGGCCATGCGCCCATTAAGACACATTTTGAAATAAAATAGCGGTGCGACTGATGCCATATCTCATCGGAGTAAAACGTTCAGCTTCACACCTTCAAAGCTAACCACCGCTCCTCTACTTTTCGTATTAGTAAGTGTACAATCGGCTTGTAATTCTCTTTCCACATATTATAGCAATATCTTACTTTACCGACAGTAGCTACAATAGCCTATGTCTTTTATAAATTAATCCCTTTATTACACCCGACCGATTAATACCGACATTTTCAGCCTACGAATAGGCTAGAAGCCTATATAAACTTGACATGTACTGATATGAGAGACAATGGTTTCTTTAGTTCTCTTGAAACGATGTATGGTAGGGGAATTGAGAGTGGTCTTCCTATAACACTCCATAGGCTCTTATCTTGCTTTTATATAGACACATTATTACTCTTTTTTTTACTTTCTTATTTATGACCCATGAAGGAAAGATCCGTTCTCTTCTCTCGTGCACTACCTCTTCTCTTGGTTCATCCCCCCCCAGTTGAATACCTAAGATTTACGTTAAATCAAGGCGTGTATTTCCTCAGTTTTCAATAGAAAATTGAGCATGCTTAGCTATTTTTTAGTAAATTAATTAAATTAATCCCATTTAAAATTTCGAACTTTTTTTGCTAGCGATGCAGCGAAACCAGTATAATTGCTCGGAGTTACTGATTTTAGATGTTCTATTGCTTTTTTGGGAATAGATAAATTTTCAATAAAGTCTTTCAATTGATTTTTATTAATCAATTTATCTCGGGTTAATTCCTTCAATTGCTCATAAGCACGTGATATCCCATATCGGCGCATGACAGTTTGGAATGCTTCTGCAAGCACTTCCCAATGAGAATCAAGATCTTCTTTGATTCGAGTTTCATTAGCGCTTATCTTTTTTAATCCTGTGAACAGCGACTCATAGGCAATAAGCGAGTAGCCAAATACAGGCCCTAAATTTCGCATAACTGTGGAATCGCTTAAATCCCTCTGCCAGCGTGATATAGGAAGTTTATTTGCCATATGATCAGCAAGTGCATTAGCGAGACCTAAATTACCTTCAGCGTTTTCAAAGTCAATAGGATTTACTTTATGGGGCATTGTCGAGGAACTTACTTCATTTTTTACAGATTTTTGATAAAAATAACCTAGGCTGATATAACCCCATATGTCTCGGCAGCAATGGATTAGAATATTATTAAGACGGATTAGTGATTGTAAGAGTTCACTCAACCGATCGTGGGGCTCAATTTGGGTGGTGTATTCATTAAGTTCTAACCCAAGTGATTCAACGAAGCGTTTAGAAAAACTGGGCCAGTCGAAATTAGGATATGCTACTTGATGAGCGTTGAAATTACCAACGGCACCATTTATTTTGGCTAATAATTTGAGGCTTGTAAAATTCCCATATTGGAGATGAATACGTGCTACTATGTTTGCTAGTTCTTTGCCCAAAGTTGTTGGTGTGGCAGGTTGCCCATGGGTGCGACTTAGCAGTGGAAGTTCCGCATAGTCTATTGCCATAGACTGCAAATACAGTCCGATTTTTTTAATAGTAGGAATTAGCACTTTTTGCCGAGCTTCATTGATCATGAGGGAATAAGAAAGATTATTGATATCCTCGGAAGTGCAACCAAAATGGATAAAATGGATTAAATCTGTGAATTGTTTTTTTAGTTGTTGTTGTAAATAATATTCGACTGCCTTGACATCATGATTGGTAGTTTTTTCAATTTCTTTAATCGTTTCTGCGACCTGCATATCAAAATTCTTCGGAATTGCTTCTAATGTTTCGTAATCTGGTGCGGTTAATTTTGGAATCTCATTAAGGGAACTTTCAGAAGATAAGAAAAGTAGCCACTTTATTTCAATTAAAATACGGTATCGAATGAGACCATACTCGCTGAGAATTGGCCGCAAATCATCCAATTTTTTTTGGTACCGGCCATCGAGAGGTGATAAGGCTGTGAGGGGTATTAATTTCATAATCATAAAATCATACACGAGTGATTCTTTAAAATCACTAATTGTAATTTTCAGCCGTAGGGATAGTTAGCCATTTAAATAAATCGACTAGGTTAGGAAGGAATGTTAGAAATTGCAGTTATAGTCTTTTTTAGGGTAATATTTTGTACGTAATAATTAAGGAAATCGAGAAGGAGCATCAGGATGTGAAGTTCATTGATTTAAAACGACAATATTGTCTAATAAAAAGGGCTATTGATAAGAACATCCAGACCGTCTTAGATCACGGGCAGTATATTATGGGTCCGGAAGTGGAGGAATTAGAACGTCGCCTAGCTGATTGGGTAGGGGTTCGTCATTGCATTACCCTTTCTAATGGGACAGCGGCTTTATTGGTCGCTTTGTTAGCGTTAGCCATCGGTCCTGGGGACGAAGTAATTACCTCTTCGTTTAGCTTTTTTGCCACCGCAGAAACTATTATTTTCTTAGGAGCCAAGCCTGTCTTTGTCGATATTGATTCTCGTACATATAACATAGAACCTTCGCAAATCGAGCTTGCGATTACTGAACGAACAAAAGCGATTGTGCCCGTTAGTTTGTATGGTCAGTGCTCTAATGTGACAGTGATTGATGCTATTGCTCATCGTTATGGTCTTCCAGTTATTGAAGATGGCGCTCAAAGTTTAGGTGCCACCCATTGGGGACGTCAATCTTGCGGCCTTACGACTATAGGGTGCACGAGTTTCTTTCCTTCTAAGCCTTTGGGTTGTTATGGTGATGGTGGTGCTTGCTTCACGAATGATAATGTTTTAGCTGAAAAGATGCGCTTAATTCGCAATCATGGTCAACAGACACGTTATCGTCACATTCAAATCGGTTTAAATGTACGTTTCGATACCTTGCAGGCGGCTATTTTATTAGCAAAATTAGAAGTCTTCTCAGAAGAATTAAAACGCCGTCAGCAGGTAGCAAAATGGTATTCTCAAAAATTGAGCGATTATCTTGTTACCCCTTATATTGAGACTGGAAATATTAGTACTTTTGCGCAATATACTGTTCGAATGGAACGAAGAGAGGAAGTTCGAGCTGCCTTAACTAACGCAGGTATTCCCACAGCCGTTCACTATCCTCAGCCATTGCATAAGCAACCGGCTATTCAGAATTATCTGCGAGAAGATTACAGTTATCCCGAAGCTGAGATTGCAAGCCAGCAAGTTTTAAGTTTACCATTTCATCCATATTTGACTGAAAAAATTGTTGATCAGGTTTGTGAAGAACTTTTGAATATAGTGCTTATTAATGAAAATACTCACCTTTTAAAAGTGTCTTGATATTTTTTGGGTTAGATACATTGCCAGGTGATGAGCACTGAGCTATTATAGTCAACAGTGTAGCCAGGCTCGCCTATCCGACACCTATTTTAAGTGATAATTTATAGGAAATTAGTTTCCATTTGCATGAGCGAACGAGTGAATCAAAAGGAAAAAATTTAGTTCGCAATTTTTCTAAATTCATCATTGTAAAGCAACAACAGTAACCGAGGCTGGAGGTTTTTATTTACAAAAGAATGATGCTTTGGTAGCTGAACTCGATGGTTTTTAAGAAAAAACAGTAGAGAGCCTATGCTAAACGGAAAATTTTTCTTAAAGGTAAGAGCAAGGGTGTTTGCAAAAATTTATAAAAAAATTAAGCAATATTTCATTACTCCAACTGCAGATTCTAAAGTTATTTATAATCAGATTGAAAATACCAGATTTATCTTAAGTATTCAAAGACAACATCTTCTCGGCATTTTGATGCTATTGTAGTAAAACTTGATAGATCCCAACTTCTAGGATGCTATACCGAATAAGGCCTTAGTAGCATTATTTACCCCTTCCTACAGATTTTTCTAAAAAGAAGAGATTATCTTATCGCTTCAGTTAAAAATAAAGGGGTGTACACCAGAATAACTGAGGCTGCTTATGAGAGCATGTGATCAGCAGTCATACCTATCAGCATAGGGCCCGTTATAGAAACCTTTGGATGAACAGGATGAGTTATGTTTGATTATATCAAAACCATTTTATCTTTTACGAACAAGAGAGATTATCAAAAATTAATGGTTTTGATAATTCTAATGGTCTTCACGGCAGGTATTGAGCTTGTTGGCGTAGGGTCAATTTTCCCTTATATAAAAATATTGGGAGATCAAAAAATTATAAAAACTAATCCAATTTTGAGTTCGATTTTTAATTTCTTCCATTTTAAAACTAACAATGCATTCTTAATATTTATTGGTAGTTTAATGTTCATAATGCTAGCCTTAAAGGCCGTAATGACCTGCTTAAATGATTATTATCAGGCAAAATTCGCTCAAAATTTAAATACTCGAATTTCTGGATCTTGTATTAAAAGCTACATATTGATGCCATACCAAAGAGCGATTGGGTTGAATACATCTACTTTATCAAAGCATATATTAACAGATGTTACCTACACTATAAATGTAGTAATTTATATGCTGTCAATTGCAACAGATGTTATGGTAGCAATTTGTCTAGCTTGTTTAATTTTATGGATGGATTTCAAATTAGTTTTGTTTTCTCTTACGACAATAGCTGCTTTTCTGCTTTTGACAATGGTGGGTATGAAAAAAAGAATCAAAACTATTAGTAATGAGAATGAATATTTTACAATGAGATTATATAACATCGTTTCTGATACTTTTCAGGGTTTAAAAGACATAAAAATAAACAATGCAGAGAATTATTTTATTAAAAGATTTTTATTTTGGCGGAAAAAAAATGCCAACAATTTAATAAATTATAACGTCATTTCAAATTTACCGTCAGCACTTATGAATCTGATGGGCTTCGGGATGCTCTTAATTACTCTCCTCTACTTGTTGTCTTCTCATGGAAGTTTAGTTGGTATTTTACCAATAATCGGAGTTATCGCCATTTCCATTCAAAGAATGTTACCAGCAGTAGCACGAATATCCTTGGCGTTAGGAAATGTGAGGCAATACTATGCTAACGTTTTAGTCGTTCGCAAAGCTGTAGATAAGTTGGCAGAATATCATAATCTTTTGGAAATGAGGCAGCATGCGCAAAGAAATATTAAATTTGAACGAGAACTAAGATTAGAGAATGTTACTTATCAATATCCAAAGGCAAAAAGAGAAACATTAAGAAATATTACGTTAACAATATCTAAAAATACTTCTTTAGGAATTGTAGGCGCCTCTGGAGCAGGAAAGAGTACACTGCTGGATGTTATTCTTGGCCTCTTGCCTGTTAAGAGTGGTTCTATTTACTGTGACAATGTCGACATTACAAAGCATAGCCACATGGATTTATCACATTTAGTGGGGTATGTGCCTCAACATACTCATCTTATTGAAGGCACATTATTGGAAAATGTAGCTATAGGTATAGAAGAAAATCATATCGACCATCAAACCGTGAAACGGGCGATTAAGATAGCGCAGTTGCAATCTTTAGTGGATGAAATGCCTGATGGGTTAAACACTCAAATAGGTGAAAGAGGTTTAAAATTGTCAGAAGGTCAACGTCAACGGGTTGGAATCGCCAGAGCCTTATGCCATGATCCAGAAATCATTGTTATGGATGAGGCAACTAATTCCTTAGATTCAGTAACAGAAAGCGAATTTAATGAAGCGTTACGATCTTTAATGGGAAAAAAAACCTTAATTATTATCGCTCATAGGCATAGTTCCATTTTGTTTTGTGATAAATTGGTAGTGCTCCATAAAGGGGGGGTAGTTTCAGAAGGGAGTCATAGCCAACTTATGTTAACTTCTGAAATATACAGAACCTTATACGGGTTAGAAATGAATTAATGTCCAAGTTAAACTTTGATATAGGTATAGTTATTCCAGATTTAGGGGGGGGTGGGACTCAGCGTGTTTTGCTGAATTTAGTGAGAGCATGGCTACAACATAATAAAAAAATCTGTGTAATCACTTTTTCTAGTGAGGAAGCAGATTTTTTTAAATTACCAGAAACTATTTCTCGAAAATGTGTTAACCATATTAAAGAATCGAATGGGTTTTGGGATGCCATTTGGCATACTCTTAAGAGAGTAAAAGCATTACGGTCGTTGATTTACGAGAATTATCCTGCTTGTATTCTAAGTTTTCTTAATATAACTAATATGTTAACACTTTTAGCTACTCGAGGTATGAATATCCCTGTCATTATTTCAGAGCGAAGTGACCCAGTGAAAGAGTATCTAAGTATACGATGGAGTTTGCTCCGTTATTTTTTATATCGCCAAGCCGACGTTGTTACAGCCAATAGCTATGATGCTATTAGATTTTTAGGAAAATTTGTTAATAGTAAAAAATTAAAATATGTTCCTAATCCCGTTTCTATTGAAAAAAAATTGCCGCTACTAAAATATAATTTTCCTGTTATCCTAGCAGTAGGACGTTTAGTGTACGAAAAAGGTTATGATATTTTGCTACGCGCGTTTGCTAAATTTATTTACCTCTATCCTACGTGGCGACTTGTCATTGTAGGTGATGGTAAGTTGGGAAAAGATTTACAAAAACTCGCTTTGAGTTTATGTTTGACAAATGATGTTATTTGGTGTGGGATGAGATTCGATGTTTTTTGCTATTATAAAGCTGCTACAATCTTTGTTATGCCCTCGCGTTATGAGGGCACTCCCAATGCCTTACTTGAAGCTATGGGTTCGGGATTACCAGTTATTGTCAGCAATGCATCTTCGGGACTATTGGAGTTTGTTAAAAATGGGGAAACTGGGTTAGTCGTACCTACAGAAGATACGGAAGCCCTTTGTACCGCTTTCATCCATCTTGCAGAAAATAAATCGTTAAGACAGCGTTTGGGTAGTGCGGCTCGTCAGCGAGTTGAGATTGTAAATCAATCAGCTTATCGTACGTGGGACAGTATAATTGATAAAGCGGTTCCCGGATGGACGCCTTTCCAAAAATGATTTTTCGTTTCATCAATCAGTTATCTCATGTGAGAATTTGTGAAAATACTCTAGATTTTTGTGGCGTACGCTTTCTCTTTAATTTGATGAAGCTACATCATAATTATTTTTTTTTAAAGATCTGTGGTTGAAGCAATGAATAAAGAAAATTTAATCCTTGTTGCGATTTCCTCTTTAGATGTGGGTGGGGCTGAAAAGCATTTGCTTCGGGTCTTACCTTTACTAAAGCAACGAGGTTATAATGTTGCTTTGTATCTCACTAACCACCGGGGAATTATGTATGAGGAAATGATTGCCGCAGATGTTCCTGTCATTGCGCCGCCTTTCTGCGAATTCTTAAATAAGCTGGGTAAAATTGGAAAGCCTTTTATATATTCCGCTTCGATATTTAGGCTGTGTCTGGTTATTTTTAAATACCGACCTTCCATTCTCCATTTTTTTTTACTAGGGACCTATGTATTAGGAGCAGTCAGTGGTTTAATGGCCTGTGCACGCTGCATGGTTATGAGTCGGCGTATTACTAATGAATATCACAAAACGCATCCTATTATTGCTCGAATAGAACCGTTTTTGCATAAACGAATGAAAGCGATATTGGCGACGTCGTTACGGGTGCGAGATGACCTTTTAAAAAAAGAGGGAGTTTCTTCGAACAAACTGGGATTAATTTACAATGGCGTGAACATAGATAGTTATCAAATTTCTTATAATAAAGCTGCTGTCAAATATTCCCTGTGTTTGTCTGACGATGATTTAATTATCATTAATGTAGCGAATTTATACAAAAGAAAAGGTCAAGAAGACCTTTTATATGCATTAACTTTAATTAAAGAAAAATTGCCGAAAAAATGGAAATTATTATGTGTAGGAAGAAATGGAGGCGAAAGAGAGATGTTAGAAAATTTGCGTGATCGCTTAAATTTAAAAAACCACGTTATATTTTTGGGTCAACGGCACGATGTACCTCGATTATTGGGTATTGCTGATGTAGGGGTTTTATGTTCTCATGAAGAGGGGTTCTCGAATGCTTTATTGGAATGTATGGCCAGCAGTCTACCCATGGTGGTGACAGAGGCGGGAGGCAATGCAGAGGCTGTGATTCATCAACAATCAGGGTTGGTGGTCCCACCTAAGCAGCCCCAACAGTTGGGGAGAGCATTGTTGACGTTAATAACGGACGAAGAAAAAAGAAGAGATTATGGAAAAGCGGCCAGAGAACGAATTGTGAATTATTTCAGTTTGCAGGCTTGTGTGGATCGTTATGATCAATTTTACCAAGCTCTCTTACAAGCGGATTTTCAGAGAGCTATGAAAGCTGTTGCGATAGAAAAGATGAAATGATATGTGTGGAATTGCTGGTTTTTGGGACTTTCGTCAGTCTCGTCAAAAAGAGCAGTACCTTGAAATAATCACCACGATGACAAACCAGATCTTATCGCGTGGTCCTGATTCGGCGGGAGCATGGTGTGACGAAAGGATAGGTTTGGTTTTTGGGCATCGGCGTTTAGTTATTGTTGATCTTTCTTCAGAAGGGCATCAGCCCATGTTTTCTCAATCTGGAAGTTCTGCCATCATCTATAATGGGGAAATTTATAATGCGCCTTTTATTCGCTCCGAATTAGAAAAGTTAGGTATTTTTTGTCGTACTTCCGCGGATACCGAAGTTCTTTTGGAGGCTTGTGAACACTGGGGTCCAGAAGCTGCTATTAAGAAAATGAATGGGATGTTTGCTTTTGCCTATTGGGATAAACGCCAAAGAAAACTTTATCTTGTTCGTGATCGTTTAGGGATTAAGCCGTTATTTTGGGGATTAAAAAATAATATTTTTTATTTTGCGTCCCAGTTGAAAGCGTTGACTATCCATCCAGATTGGCAAGGAAGTATCGATCGCCAGGCGTTAACGTCTTATTTTCGATATAATTATATTCCTGGCCCTTTGTCTATCTATAGAGGGATTTATAAATTAGAGCCAGGACATATCATCATCATTGATGCTAACCAGAATTTAAGTGAAAAACAATTTTGGTCGCTGAAATCTGTCTGTCAGAATCGTGTCCTTACATCCTTCAATGAATTTGAAGTCCTTGAAAAAATGGATTATTTATTGAAAGATGCTGTTAAATGTCGGATGTATGCGGATGTTCCTTTAGGTGCTTTTTTATCCGGTGGAATTGATAGTTCTACCGTTGTATCTCTGATGCAAGCACAGAGCACAAAACCTATAAAAACCTTTTCGATCGGTTTCCATGAGCTCTCATACAACGAAGCTATTTATGCAAAAGCTGTTGCACAGCATTTAAAAACCGATCATCACGAATTATATCTTCATGTGGATGAGGCGGTGAAATTAATTCCAAAAATTCCTGAATGGTATGATGAACCTTTTGCAGATTCCTCTCAAATTCCAACATATTTAGTTTCTCGATTAGCAAGAGAACATGTGACTGTTAGTTTATCGGGTGATGGAGGAGATGAGCTATTTGCAGGCTATAATCGCTATATTTTAGCGGAAAAACTATGGTCCAGTCTATCTGCCCTTCCTATTTCCTTTAAGAAATTAGTGAGTAAATTGATTTACTTTTTTAATCCTACGGCATGGGATAAAATTGCCAAAATTATTCCTAGGCGTTGGCGTCCTTTGCAGTTTGGTGATAAAGTATATAAACTCGCCGCTCTTTTAATCCAGTCCTCTGATGATCTTTATAGGAATATCGTAAGTTTTTGGGAAAAACCAGCCGAATTAGTAGTAGGTGGGTCGGAAATTTTTTCGTGGCCGCGGCCTATTGCTAATTTAAATTTTGTCGAGCAAATGCAATATATTGATTCAGTTACCTACTTACCTGATGATATTTTAACAAAAGTCGATCGAGCTAGTATGGCCGTTAGTTTAGAAGCAAGGGTTCCTTTACTCGATTATCGGTTAGTGGAATTTGTATGGACATTACCTTTGAAATTTAAATTGCGAAATGAAGAAACCAAATGGCTTTTGCGTCGAATATTAGAAAAATATGTTCCTCATCAACTCTTTGAGCGCCCCAAAATGGGATTTGGTATTCCTATTGACCATTGGTTGCGAGGTCAGTTGATGGAGTGGGCGGAAGACCTTCTTTCCATTCGCAAATTGCAGGAAGATAATTTATTAAATGCTCAATTAATCCGCCGACGCTGGGAAGAACATCTATCGAAAAAAAGAAATTGGCAACACCTTTTATGGGGTGTCCTCATGTTTCAATTATGGCGAGAGCAAAATTAAGAAAGAAATTATTAATAGTAGTTAACGATGTAAAATTTTTTATTTCTCATCGCTTATGTTTAGCTAAAGCTGCAAAAGCAGTAGGCTACGATATTCATGTAGCAACCCCAGACTATAATGAGCAAATTGGTGCGGCGGGTTTTGTACATCATACAATTATCCTTAATCGTGGGAGTTTAAATCCTTTCAAAGATGTGGTTACTGTTTTTTCTTTATTACGATTATATTGGCGATTAAAGCCCGACATTGTTCATCATATCACAGTTAAACCCATTTTATATGGAGGGATTGCTGCTCGATTAGCTCAAATTCCAGCGGTAGTAAATGTTTTCACAGGGCTTGGATTTATATTTATTGCTCAATCGTGTTTTATGAGTTTGCTTCGTAAAATGGTACAGAAAGGTTATCGATGGGCTTTCAATCATCGAAATATGAGAGTTATTTTTCAAAATAAAGAGGATAAAGGATATTTTATCCAAGCCAATATTTTAAAAGAGGATAAAACTGTTTTGATCCCCGGCTCTGGTGTATGTATGAAGACCTTTTATCCTGTTGATGAGCCCCTTGGGCAGTTACGAGTGATATTAGCTTCGCGTTTGCTGTGGCACAAAGGGGTCGGTGAATTTGTTGAAGCTGCTCGATTACTCAAAAAACGAAAGGTGAAGGCTCAATTTATCTTAGTGGGCGCTATTGATGCAGCTAACCCTGCTGCTATTTCTGATGTCCAGTTAGAAGAGTGGGAAAGAGAAGGAATTATAGAGTGGTGGGGAGAACGCACTGATATGCCAAAGATTATGCGCGAAGCACACATCGTATGTTTACCTTCTTACCGTGAAGGTTTATCACGTGTTCTTATAGAGGCAGCCGCGAGTGGCCGCGCCATTGTCGCTACAGATGTTCCAGGTTGTAGAGACGTCGTGCACGATGGTGAAAACGGTTTATTGGTGCCAGTTAAAGATAGGGAAGAATTGGCTCTAGCTATTGAAACTCTTATTCACAATTCATCACTTCGAAAAGAAATGGGTCTTAAAGGACGTGTGATGGTGGAAAAAAAGTATGAATTAAAACGAATTATTAAACAAACTTTGAATGTGTATAAAGAACTTAGCGGACAGAAACGCCGTAAAATTCTAAATACCAATTAATAAAATTTTTGATTCCTTCTAATAACGAGGTTTTCGGTCTGTGGTGGAAATCATTTTCGAGAAGAGAAATATCTGCATAAGTCTGCGGAACATCACCGGGCTGCATAGGTAGAAAATTTTTAATAGCCTTTTTGTTAAGAACTTTTTCCAAAACAGCGATGAAATCTAATAAAAGAATTGGATTATTGTTACCAATATTATAAATTCGATAAGGAGCTTCGCTACTCGCGAGGTTGCCTGTCCATGTAAGATCAGCTTTAGGCGGTCGATTTAAAACAAGAAGTATGCCTTCCACAATATCATCGATATAGGTAAAATCTCGTAGCATATTTCCCTGATTATAAACATCGATTGGCTCATTAGCTAATAGACGACGCGTAAATTTGAATAATGCCATATCCGGTCGCCCCCAAGGGCCGTAGACCGTAAAAAAGCGAAGCCCCGTACAAGGAAGATGAAATAAATGGGCATAACTGTGGGCCATTAATTCGTTAGCTTTTTTTGATGCGGCATAAAAAGCAATGGGATGATCCACATTGTCACTTTCTGAAAATGGGTATTTTTTATTCGCACCATACACGGAACTGGAAGAAGCAAAGATGAGGTGTTTAACGGATTGATAACGGCAACCTTCTAAAATATGGGCAAAACCTACCAAATTAGCGTCGACATAAGCGTAAGGATCGGTAATGGAGTAACGAACGCCTGCTTGAGCAGCGAGATGAAGCACGCGATCAAAATTTTTCTGTTGAAATAAATTTGACATCCCTAGACGATTAGCAAGATCTAATTTAACAAAATTAAAGTGAGGGAATTTTTTTAGTTGAGCTAAACGAGCTTCTTTTAATTTAATATCGTAATAAGGATTTAGATTATCAAGCCCGATAATAGCGTCGCCTTGCTCCAGTAAACGTTTGGTTATATGAAAACCGATGAAGCCTGCACAACCCGTGATAAGTATCATTTGCGCTAGCTAAAGCCTCCATAAAGTAATGCCATTTCCTTTGCATTCCTTAAAGTTAAGTACTCCTTTAACATCAACGATAAGTAAATGATGCGCCAATTTGGCATGATACGCTTCCAGACCATATTGTCGAAATTGATCATGCGCCACAGCGACGATGATAGAATCTACATTGGAAATATTTTCCCAGGGCTTCAATTCGATGTCGTAAAGGCTTTTAGCTTCTTCAGGATCAGCAATGGGATCATGGACTATACATTTGACGCCATAGTCTGATAACTCATGAATAATGTCTACTACCTTCGAATTTCGAAGATCAGGACAGTTTTCCTTAAAAGTGAGTCCCAAGATGGCAACTGTAGCACCTTTAATAGTATAGCCAGCGTGAATCATTTGTTTAATAGTCTGTTCCGCTACATATTTTCCCATATGATCGTTAATACGTCGACCAGCTAAGATAACTTCAGGCTGATAACCGTAACGTTGTGCTTGATAGGTTAAATAATAGGGATCAACTCCAATACAATGTCCTCCCACCAGTCCCGGTTTAAAAGGTAAAAAGTTCCACTTCGTTTGGGCGGCAGCTAACACTTCTTGGGTATCTATGTTCATGCGCTTAAATATAATTGCCAACTCGTTCATTAAAGCGATATTCAAATCACGTTGGGTATTTTCAATTACTTTAGCGGTTTCGGCCGTTCGAATATTAGGAGCGCGATAAATACCTGCTGTTACTACACATTCATAGATATGGGCCACAATATCCAATGTTTGCAGATCGGAACCAGAAACTACTTTAGTAATTGTTTCAAACCGATGCGTTTTATCACTGGGATTAATCCTCTCAGGTGAATAGCCGAGAGTGAAATCCGTACCGAACTTTAATCCTGAAGCAGCTTCAAGCATAGGTGCACAATCGTCTTCAGTAGCACCAGGATAAACTGTTGATTCAAAAACCACAATATCGCCTCGTTTCAAATACTGACCGATGGTTTCCGATGCATTTAAGAGCAAAGTTAAATCAGGGTGGTTTGAGGGATTAATAGGGGTCGGTACAGCAACGATATAAAAATTAGCTTCGGCGAGATCATCAGGATTATCCGTAAAATTCAACTGGCATTCGTGTAATTGTTGTGGATCTACCTCGCCGCATGTATCATGACCTTTTTTAAGAGCACTAATGCGAGCAGAATTCTTGTCGTAAGCAATAACACGCCGTGTGCGCCCGAAAGCTACAGCGACAGGAAGACCCACATAACCGAGGCCAATGACGGCGATTTTCCTTTTGATCTCATGCATGTTGCCGGACTGTATCATAAGTTCTTATGGAACAGCAATTCATTTTAGAAGAGCGTAATTAATGAAAGTAAGTGTTTATGGAGCAGGTTATATTGGTTTAGTTAGTGCTGTTTGCCTGGCAGACCTTGGGCATGAAGTTTATTGTTGTGATGTAGATGAAAAGAAAATCGTTCAGCTGAATAAAGGTCTTTCTCCTCTTTATGAAACAAATTTGGATAATTTATTAATTAAAAATATACGGTTACAACGAATATTTTTTACCACCTATTCCGAAGAATCTGTCAAGCATGGACTTATTCAAATTATTGCTGTCGGTACGCCTTCTCTGAAAGATGGTGGAGTGGATATGCAATTTGTAAATCAAGTCGTGCAAACCATGAGTGACTATTTATCTGATTACGCTACGATAGTAGTAAAGTCGACAGTTCCAGTAGGTACAGCAGATTGTATAACTAAACAAATTACTAACGGCCTTCAAAAAAGAAAACTAGCTATTGAATTTGATGTTGTTTCCAATCCTGAATTTTTGAAAGAAGGAACTGCAGTTAATGATTTTCTAGAGCCCGATCGTATAGTCGTAGGCGTTAGTAATGAACGATCAGTTAGCCAAATGAAAGAGCTTTATAAATCCTTAATCAAAAGGGGTCGACCCTTTATAGTGATGGATCAAGGTTCGGCTGAATTTGCAAAATATGTATCGAATGCTTTTTTGGCGACGAAAATTAGTTTCATTAATGAGATAAGTTATTTTTCAGAATATTTTAATGTAAATATCGAAAAAATAAGAACAACGTTGGGATTAGATTCGCGAATTAATCCAAAATTTTTTAATCCTGGGTGTGGATTTGGTGGTTCTTGCTTTCCGAAAGATTTATTGGCTTTACAAAGAATTGCAAAATCTGCTGCTATTCCGTCCTTACTCATTGATGCCGTGCTTGAAATTAATGAGCATCAAAAACTGATTTTATATGAAAAAATCCATCGTTATTTTAACGATAAATTGCAAGGCAAGGTTGTGGCACTCTGGGGATTGGCATTTAAACCTGGAACTGATGATGTTCGGTCTGCATCTAGTCGAAAACTAATGGAAAGTTTATGGGACGCAGATGTTCAAGTTCAAGCCTACGATCCTTTAGCTATGGAAAATATTCGAAAAATTTATGGAGAATCTACTCGTTTAAAATTGTGTCCAAATGCTTATGCAACGTTGGAGAACGCCGATGTTTTAGCTATTGTGACGGAATGGGATGAGTTCAAAAATCCCGATTTTTCTTACATTAAAGATAAATTACGTTATCCCGCAATCTTTGATGGTCGCAATCTTTATCAGCCTGAGCAAGTTTCAAGATGTGGGTTGGATTATTTTACAATTGGACTTCTTAAACGTCATGCTTTAAATCTCTCAAAAGTAAGTTGAATGTGATTTAAAGAACCAAAATATGGGAAAATCAGGCGGCCGCGATTACAGGAGACAGCTCTGAGGAGTGAAATGGGAGGTGAGTGCATTCGAAAACGAGTCGCTTTTTGCAGTCAGCACCGTATAAAAGTACTGACCAATTAGTTGAATAGTTTGGTGATCGAATGTGATGTGCGGTTGATATCCAGGTAGGTAATGACCAATTGAAGCTATATTAAAAGGGTTTCAAGGCATTACCTCAAGGTTACTGCACTGGCTTCCATCAAGGTCTCTGGTACTTCTCATATTACTTCTTATCGATTTTTTTTAATAAAGCTGTCTAATTGAGTCTCAAAAAGAACTAAGAAAATTAGACTTAAGAAAGATTATTGTGTGTTAAAAGTTGCTCATTGCCTTTATAACGCGCAAACCCGCGAGTGGAGCTATTAATCATCATTAATAAGTGATTAATCTCTGGTGTTTCCACTGCTAATTTTTTAAGCTCAAGTTGAATCTCTTCTAATTTAAGATTAGTGCGATAAATCAGTCGATACACTAATTTTAACGATTGCAGCGTTTTAGGACTAAAACCATGGCGTCGTAATCCAACAGAATTCAACCCTATAGGGATACCAGGATTTCCAGTAACAAGCATGTAAGGTAAAATATCTTGATAAACCTTTGCTGCACGTCCTAGGAAACAATAAGTACCAATTCGACAAAACTGGTGAACTCCTGAAAAAGCACTCAAATTCGCGTGATCGCCAACTTCAACATGCCCTGCAATAGAGGCCGTATTAGCAAAAATGACATGATTTCCTACTTGACAATCGTGGGCCACATGCGAGCAAGCCATCAAATAATTATTATCACCAATACAGGTTACACCATGGGCTTCGCAGGTCCCGCGATTAATGGTTACAAATTCACGGATAACGTTATTATTTCCAATCTCTAGCCGGGTGTCTTGATCTTTATATCCAATGTGTTGTGGATCAGAACCAATAGAAGCATAAGGATAAATTTTATTATTTTGTCCTATCGCGGTATTTTCACCAATCATGACATGAGCCCCAATTTGGGTATTACCTCCAATTACGACATTTTTACCAATGAAGGTCCAGGGGCCAATAGTTACACTCGAGCCGAGTCTGGCGCTATGATGAATAAGTGCTTGTTTATCAATCACTTTTTTTTTCCCTTATTGTCATAAATTTTGCTTTGCAGGCAAGTTGCCCTTCAACCTTTGCCTCTCCTTCAAATTTCCACAAACGGTCTGATTTAAGTACTTTGATTTCTAAAATTAATTGATCACCAGGTTCGACGATGCGCTTAAAACGTGCGTTATCTACGCCAGCGAAAAAATAAATATCCTCATGGTATTCAGGTAAATTAAGAGATTTAACGATTAAAATCCCTGCTGCTTGCGCTAAAGATTCAATAATTAAAACTCCTGGCATTACCGGACGAACGGGAAAATGTCCCATAAAGAAAGGTTCATTTGCCGTGATATTTTTAATCGCCACTAGGGACTTACGTTTTTCCATCGCTATCACTCGATCAACTAATAAAAAGGGGTATCGATGTGGGATATATTTTTTAATTTCACTAGTTTCCATCACGCTCATCGTATAACCTCTCTAACCGTTTTAATCGTTTTGTGAGTTCGTCAAGTTGCCAAAATCGAATCACACTTTTGCGCCATTCCCGACTGGGCTGCATCCCTGTTCCAGACGAATAAACCCCGGGCTTGGTAATAGATTTTTGGATCATGCCCATACCTGTAATAACTACGTTATCACAAATATCGATATGGCCATTGAGCCCCGCACCCCCGCCAATCATGCAATGGCGTCCGATGGTCGTACTTCCTGCGACCCCAGCACAACCAGCAATAGCTGTATGATCGCCTATGCGAACGTTATGGCCAATCATAATTAAATCATCCAATTTAACGCCGTTTCCAATCACCGTATCCTCAAGCGCTCCTCGATCAATTGTAGTATTTGCTCCAATTTCTACATCATCACCGATGACCACTCCTCCAACTTGAGGAATTTTGATCCATCGACGTTTTTTATCTTGGGTCAAGCTAAATCCATCAGATCCAATAACGACACCACTATGAAGAATACTTCGATCACCCACAATTGTATGATGATATAAAGTTACCCGGCTATAAAAACAACAATCTGACCCCAGTTGACTGGCGCGACCAATAACCGTTCCTACTCCAACAATGGTTCGAGCACCAATCACCACTGCATCTTCTATGACAGAATAAGCTCCAATGTGCACAGTGGAATCGATTTGACAATCTTCTCCGATAACAGCCGTTGGATGAATACCTGGTTTTGATATCGCTTGAGGCCGAAATAAGGCTATCATTTTGATAAACCCTATCTTGGGATCTGGCATAACAAGAGCATTTATAGGACAGTTTTTCGCTAACTTTTTATCTAATAACAATGCCGAAGCTTTTGTTTGGGTTAAATACTTTTGATACTTACGATCTGCCAGGAAACTTATCTCCCCAGGCTGGGCATGCGCAATTGAAGCAATATTATGAATTTTGCAAGCACCATCGCCCTTCACTTTTGCACCGATGGCGCTCGCTAATTCGTTGAGGGTATAAGTTATTTCAATTTTAGTCACAAGGCTATTTCAATTCGGAAATCACTTCCGGTGTGATATCTTTACCATCTCTAGCATAGAGAACAGCGTCTTTCGGAAAAACCAAATCCACTTTCTCTTTTTCAGAAACGGTTCTTACAGCACCCGAAATTTTTTTCATAAATTCGCCCATGGTTTTATTCTGTGCTTCATATAATCCTTTCTGAAATTCTACTTGTGCCTGCTGAAGCCCCTTTTGCTCTTTTTGAATTTTATTGCGTAAATCCACAGCTTCTTGTTTACTCATTACAACTTCATTACGTCGTAATTTTTTAGCATCCTCTTGCAAGGATTTGTCTAAACTAATAATTTTTTCACGTTGTGGTGAAAATTCTTTTTCAAGACGGATATTGATGTCCTTTACCTGCAGCGATGCTTGAAAAACCTGCCGTATATCCACCGTCCCCACAGTTTGCCCAAAAGCAACGGTTACCCAACTTATTATCACTGATAAACAGGTACCCAAAAATAAGCGTTTTATCATAACCTTCTCCTTAAAAAGTAAGGGGTAGCGCATATTATAGTTCAGGTTCGTATGTAAACCAAGCTTCGATCATTTACATAAAAATTAGTAGTAGATTAAGGCTAAACCTCTTTTACCTACAAACTTACACCAAAAGAAAATTGAAATGCTTCGAAATTATCCCCTACTCGCCTATTTAACGGAAATGCTAAAGTGAAATCGATTGGTGCAAAAGGTGTGTACCATTCCACAGAAAGACCCAACGAAGGCCGCAAATTTTTAAGAGAAAATTTATCGTCTTGGATGATCTGTGGCTGTGTATTTGCTTTAGGATCAGCAGTTCCTCCACGGGCTGGAATTGCAATATCTCCTGGGAATAAAGGCACCTGAAAAACGTTTCCTACATCAAATACAATGGCAGTACGGACTTTTTGATCGATAAATTTCGGTAAAATTAGATGCACTCCAAAAATAGTTTCTAAATTACCACCAATGGCGCCGAAATCACTATCAAGAGGATAACGGTTTTTTGGGCCTAACGAATTTGGAGCGAAAGCAGGAACAGACCCAATTCCTCCAGAAAAAAAATTTTTGAAAAAGGGAAAGCAATCATGATCAAATCCATCTCCATAGCCGAGTGTTGCTAATAAATTCAAAATAAATTCATGGCCCAGTGGTTGATAATATTTCGCCGCGTACGTTGCCAAATAATAATCCAAACCGGATTTAAAAATAGGAACACTTACTTCGAGATCTAATCCCGTATAAAGGCCTTTAGTTGGGAAAATAGCACAGTCGAGCCCATTGTAAAGCCAACCTGCTGTAAACTTAACTTGGTTATAGTTGGCACTGGTATTTTGTGCACCGTTAATTGTACCTAAAAATGCAAGTACGCTCGGCGCAGCGTTAGAAATATCAACATGACTGATAGTGATATGTCCCAATCCGTAACCAAATGTAATGGAATTACATTCCGAAACAGGATAACCATAGGTGAAATCAGCCCCATAACCATCTTCTAAATAAGAAGAAAGGTTAAATTTTGTATCTGGTTTAATACGAGAATAATAAATGGAGAACCCTCGCTGTAATCCTCGGATTGTATAGTAAGGATTATTATAGCTAATCGAATAATTTTTTCGGTATTGATTACTCTGAAACCCAATCGAGACGTACTTTCCCGTTCCCATAAAATTGGGTTCTGATATGTTGGCACCGTATAAAAACCCATAGACATCCGAATAACCACCCTGGATGCTAGCTTGCCCTTTTGCCACTTCTTTTACGTGATAACATAAATCCACTTGGTTAGGAGAATTGGGTACAGGTTTCGATGTGTAAGTAACGTCGGACAAATAGCCCAGTAATTCTAAGCGTCGTTTTGATTCTTCAATTTTTGATAAAGAATATATGCTTCCTTCGTATTGACACATTTCTCGTCGCAGTACTTCTTGGTCCGTACGCTGATTACCGAGAAAATTAATTCGCCGGACATAAATACGCTCACCGGGCAAAATATTGAAATTTATGTAGACTAAATGCCTTTGGTCATCGATTGTTGGAATAATCGTCACTCTCGCAAATGCGTAGCCTCGATCTGCCAGAAAATTACCGATTTTTTTATTTATATCGATAGTGACTTGGCGAGAAAATACATTACCGGATTTTAATGTAATTAATTTATAAAGTCGGCCTTTAAAACCGCACGTTTCGCCACTTATCTCATAATCACCAATTCGATACATTGGTCCTTCATTAATGTAGACAGTTATGTAAACACTTCGCTTATCCAGTGACCATTGAACCTCATGGGAAGCGATGTGAAAACGCAAATAAGCGTGATTTAAATAAAACCTAGCGAGACTTTCTAAATCTTCTTCTAACCTAATCTCTGAATAACGATCAGCATGACTAATCCACGTAAACAAACCAGGGGTTGTTAATTTAAATTGTCTGCGCAAGGTGCGCACATTAAATACGTGGTTTCCAACAAATTGAATTGAGCGAACTTTCGCAACCATCCCCTCATTAATATTAATATGGAGGGCCACACGATTGCGGGATTCTTTAATGACATTTGTGGATACATGAGCGGCATAATATCCTATCGCACCATACTGCTGCTCCAATCCCTGCTCGATTTGCTTTAATTTATTAGGATCAAAGGCTTGACCTTCTATAATTCTCAATTTATTCAAAATAGGATGCAATTTTCTACTAGTAATAGCTTTATTACCGGTAATACGAATTAAACTTGTTGTAGGACGTTCTTTTACCGTAATAATAAGGGCTTCCCCACATCGACTCAGCCGAACATTACCAAAAAATCCAGTCTTATAGAGCGTCGCAATAATAGCTTGACCACGTTGAGGGGTATATTGTTGGCTTTCATGGATCGGAAGATAACTAAGAACTGTGCCCTCCGGAATTCCTTGCAAGCCTTGGATATGAATGGAACGAATAATAAAGCCATAGGCCACCAAGCTAAAAGGAAGACAGAAAACGATTAATGCAATCCCAAATAGGGAGCGTTTAATCCCAAATAGGGAGCGTTTATATAATCTCATAATAACGAAATCTCATGATAACGAGGCACTACCTTTTTCCTAATTATTCTTCGTCCTTGCCTAGGTCTGTTAATAACTCGCTATCGACTGTATCGAAATCCTTCCGAATTAAAGACTAAATAGAGGGAGGCATTATAACACTCAATTTAGGATTATCCATAGCCATAAAATAGACACAACCATGAGATAGATACTCTCATAACTGTTACTGCGAAAAGTATTATTTCAAAAACCTTTACTTTCTTCATCCTAGATGGATTAAGTACTTAAGGGTACTAATCTACCTTACTCTTTTTCCTTATTAAAGGTATTGCCAAAAGCTATCACTCTCTGAAACCGTTGAGCCTCTAACTCATCCTATCATCCTTAAAGCTGAGCTCTGCATCGCTAAGATCAATACTTCACCAAAGAGAACCCATCCTCACCACAATTTGACACTTCCTCTGCGTATCTTTCTCATTCTCATCCACTGTCGTCCCTCTTTAAAAAGAATTTTCAAGCGACGGCTATTCAATTCTTTGACATACTTACTTAAGAATTTGAGCTTAAAAATGTTTTAATACTCGACTACTTATTATTCAAAGGGGGGTTACCAACATTCACTCTTATGATGCCGGTGCTTTAATTTTAAAACGACGACGTTGAAGAATGAGCGATAATCTGCCAATAAAAATAGAAGGTAATTCTTTTATTTATTCGATTCACAATTATGCTTAATGAAAATAAAGGTTTGAAAACATCAATCACTAACGCCTGTTTTTTTAAATAATCAAAAAATTTAAAATCACTAACGGTCAATCCTATTAATTTTTTACAGACGTATTATTTAATGAAAGCTTGATGAAAACCGAATATTTCATGTCATTTCATAGTTGATAATGCTTGACAAGCTCGGTCTAGCTAACGGGCGTTTACCTTCCATTCGTTGAATTTACACTGCACTTATTTTCTCCCGAAAAAGAAAGTACTCACGCTGGTGGTAAGGGTAAGATTTTCACATGCATACTAATCAACTGAATTGGTGGATCTGAAAAAGACAGAGGTGGTGTTTCTGTATCTGCTGGTTGATACATTGGGTGCTGCCCTTTTGGATCACTGTGGCAACTCTACAAGGACATGAATTCACCGCTGCTACTAGTGGTGAACTACCATCTATAAATAAATAAAGTAAATCCTTTTACTAGAGAAATAAAAGTGTAGCAACCTCAATGAGTATAAAGATCAAGTAAGTGGTTAGCAATGAAAATTTATCCATTCATCGAGCTTTATCCATTGAGTTTAGACACTTCATCTAGATTCACAGCAGGAATTATAATATTAAACATCGGTCAGCTTTCACCGTTGAAAATCACAAAGGGCAACTCTCTATACTCCTCACAAATAGGAGGAAGTTTGCCAAACAAATTCAGTTTGGCTGCGAATCTATAATCATTTAACTGATTCTGAAGAATCTAATTAGAAGCCACTAACTAAACTTCCAATGCAAGGCTGAATTAAATTAACCTTCTTTAGGAAAATCTGCAGACGGAAAATTTACGGTAGTTTACTGAATAGAAATATCCTAGGCTGTCCTGTTATATTACACTACAATTAAGATTAAGTGAGCCTCAATCAGTCATCGGTTAGCATTAACACCGGTTCTAACTAGCTATCCATAATGATAGAGACGTAAAGGCCTTTATCTCTGGTGTTTTTCGAGCTCGTTTAGCTTCTCTTTGAGCATCTGTAATTTTTCTCGGGTCCGAGCTAACACTTTCATTTGGATATTAAATTCTTCCCGAGTCACAAAATCAAGCTTACTAAGCGATTGTTGTAAAACGCTTTTAAAATTTTTTTCTAAATCTTTAGGCAAGTTTTTAACGCCAGGCGGTATCGATCTTAAGAGACGACTGACGATATTACTGAGGTTGTTTGAATCAAACATAAGCAACTCCTTCTCGTTCCTAACTAATCATAGTAAATTTACTTACGATCACTCATCGAAGTCAAGAGCCTCAGTCTTACTATCCCATTCCACTATGATGATGCCTGTTTATCTGACTCAACTTATGCTCAAAAAAGTTAAGGATTCATCGAATGATTTATTTCATGCATTTGCTTTGTCATTAATGATTCATATTTCAAAAAGTTTGTTGTATGTAATATGTTTTGTGCTCGTTGTTTTTCGATACATTGATACAGTTGTTTGGGCTCTTCGTCTGATAATTGTCCCCATTTTTATATAGTTACTAATTTATATTATAATCAGCTTCCCTTTATCAATATGCTCAATAGCAATATGCGCTTTACGAGGCATCATGGAACGAATCGAAAATTTTTTTCATCATTAGTCATAAGGATCTTGTTTGCACAATGCTTTCCAATTTTCTAATGGCTTAATGGATACTAATCCAGGCATTTTTAATGAAGCCGAATAATCCAGGGATTTCCGGATCGCCCGAGTCAACTCAGTCGCCCAGAAATAACAGCATATAACGTAACGCCATCAATTTTAGCTTTAATGGAATAATCAAATGTAGCGGGCTTAACCAACAACCAAAATAGCAAATTATCGATGAGCCTTGTTCAACGAGTAACTCGCTCCTATACGCGTGCGCCCCCCTACAAGTCTATAAGGTAACGAACTGTATCATTGTAACAAACGAAAATGATCGCCAAATCCTGCATGAGCCTCATATTCGACAATCAATTTACTGAAAGGACATTAATTCACTTTTCGAATATCCAAATTTTCAGTTGCTGTAAAGAAATTTTTGGAATAAGGATCACCATGAGGACATTTATTTAGCCTTCTCTTTAACTAATTGATAATAAAATTAATAGCCATTTGGACTTGATTGGGTCAATGCGTATTGGGCGAATTTCTCTCAATAGGCAATATATAATATATATATTTTAACGATAATTTAAGGGTAAATAGGTCTCTAGTATTCTTCCAAACCTCTTCAAAATATAGTATGGCTCTGAGAGTCAGTTTAAACCAGTACACCAGATCCTTCTAAAATCAGTGCAATTTTCTTAAAATTTTATTACTATGACCACTTCATTTAAGTTAGGGATTTTAGCATGACGCGCACAACCTTATTTACTTCAGAGTCTGTCTCGGAAGGCCACCCCGACAAAATAGCTGATCAAATTTCTGATGCTGTTTTAGATGCACTTATTGGCCAAGATCCACATTCTCGCGTAGCCTGTGAAGCCGTTGTGAAATCTGGCATGGTTTTCGTCGCGGGAGAAATCACTACCAGTGTTTGGGCTGATATAGAACAAATCGCTCGTAATACAGTGTTAGAGATTGGCTATAATGATCCGCATATTGGTTTTGATGGAGAGACTTGTGCTGTGCTTTCGGCTATTGGCAAACAATCGCCTGACATTATAATAGGCATTGATGGGCGCGAAGATCGAGAATTAGGGGCAGGTGATCAAGGTTTAATGTTTGGTTATGCTTCAATAGAAACTGATGTGCTCATGCCGGCCCCAATTACCTATGCTCACCGTCTAGTTCGTCGGCAAGCAGAATTGCGCAAAGCAGGCATTCTTTCGTGGTTGCGTCCAGATGCTAAATCGCAAGTTACGTTTCGTTATGAAAACAACATCCCTGTAGCGGTAGATTGTATTGTACTTTCGACGCAACACAGCCCGGATATCCTTCAAAGAGACTTACGAGAAGCTGTGATTGAGGAAATCATTAAGCCCGTTATTCCTCAGGCGTGGATTACCAAAGAAACCCGATTTTTAGTAAATCCTACTGGGCGTTTTGTAATTGGTGGACCTGTTGGCGATTGTGGATTAACGGGACGAAAAATCATCGTTGATACCTATGGAGGAATGGCTCGCCACGGAGGTGGGTGTTTTTCAGGAAAAGATCCTTCTAAAGTAGATCGTTCGGCTGCTTATGCAGCTCGTTATGTTGCTAAAAATATAGTAGCTGCCGGACTAGCAGATCGTTGTGAAATGCAAGTTTCCTATGCAATAGGTATTGCTGAACCAACTTCAATTAGCGTTAAAACCTTCGGAACCGCAAAGATTAATGAAGCACGTATCCGACAATTAATTATGGAATTTTTTGATCTTCGCCCTGGACGAATTATCAAAGAACTCCGATTGCTACGACCTATTTACAAAGCTACTGCTACGTATGGCCATTTTGGCCGAGAAGAGCCAGAATTTACGTGGGAGCAGACCGATAAAGCTGAAACACTTCGAGAGGCTGCGGGCTTACTTTCAACCGCCACTCAATATTCTTAAAATGGCAGGTATTTAAAATGAAAATGACAATGACTCAAGATTTTCGAATTGCTAACAGTAAGTTAGCAGATTGGGGTCGAAAAGAAATTGAGATTGCTGAAACAGAAATGCCTGGATTAATGGCTTTACGTCAAAAATATAAAAAGAGTCAGCCCTTGAAAGGCGCCCATATTGCGGGTTGCATCCATATGACTATTCAAACAGCTGTTTTGATCGAAACTTTAACCGAGCTTGGGGCTGAAGTTCGATGGGCTTCGTGTAATATTTTTTCGACCCAAGATCATGCAGCTGCAGCCATTGTGAAGAAGGACATTCCTGTTTTTGCTTGGAAAGGGGAAACCGATGAAGAATATTGGGAATGCATCGCTTCTACATTGAAAGGGCCTAACGGATGGCAGCCTAATATGCTATTGGATGATGGTGGAGATTTGACCGCTTTTCTTCTAGAAAAGTACCCCCAATTATGTCAGAGTATTCAAGGGGTATCCGAAGAAACGACCACAGGAGTTCGCCGACTTTATAGAATGCTCAAAGAAGGAACTTTGAGATTCCCGGCCATAGATGTAAATAATTCTGTAACGAAATCAAAATTTGATAATCTCTACGGTTGTCGCGAATCGCTTATCGATTCTATTAAGCGGGCAACTGATGTGATGATTGCGGGTAAGCGCGCTGTCGTTTGCGGATATGGAGATGTAGGTAAAGGTTGTGCCCAATCTTTGGGTGCATACGGAGCTATAGTATACATTACTGAAATTGATCCTATTTGCGCTCTACAGGCGTCTATGGATGGTTATCGGGTTGTGACTATGAAAGAAATTGCTCCTATCGCTGATATTTTTGTTACTGCAACCGGCAATACGGATGTCATCACCTGCGAACACATGGTTCAAATGAAAAACCAGGCTATTGTCTGTAACATTGGTCATTTTGATAAAGAAATTGAGGTTGATTCTTTAAAAAAGTACGAGTGGGTCAATATTAAACCACAAGTCGATCAGGTTATTTTTCCTAATGGAAAACGACTGACAGTCTTGGCAAAAGGCCGTTTAGTAAATCTAGGTTGTGCTACTGGTCACCCCAGCTTTGTTATGTCGACCTCCTTCACCAATCAAGTATTGGCACAGATGGAATTATGGCAACGTCCAGAAAAATATCCACTGGGCGTGTATGTATTACCTAAACATTTAGATGAAGAAGTGGCACATCTTCATCTACAGAAAGTGGGAGCTAAATTAACAGAATTAACCGAAAAACAGGCGTTCTATATCGGCGTTGACCGTAAGGGACCATTTAAATTGGATCATTATCGTTACTAATGTAAACGGCCTTACCAAGGAGACAAATATATTATCCCCCTTTAATTTGATGAAGAAGCAGGATCAAAATTTGGTGGCAGGTAGATATAAATTTATACTTAGATGCTCGATAGCAATCAATACAAATCCTCTATTGGTAAGCTAATACAGGATTTATTAAAAATAATTCTGCCGGATTACTTCCTTTACAAGGCGTAAGGTTTGGCCCGCAATAGTATTAACCCAAGCTGCACCATTTTGCAAAATTTTATACACATGCGTATGATCCGTTTTGTATTCAGCACGGCGTTTCTGTAAAGGCGCTAAAAATTCTAGTAATACTTCCAGTAAGCGCTTTTTACATTCTACATCTCCAATTTTCCCTTCACGATAGAGCTGCTTCGCTTCTTCTACCCATTTTTTATCGGGATTAAAAGCATCGTGAAAAATCCATAAGGGATTATTTTCGACATTTCCCGGATCTGTCGCGCGTAAACGATTAGGATCAGTATACATATTCATAATTTTTCTTCGCACAACATCCGGCGGATCACTTAAAAAAATTGCATTATTTAATGATTTACTCATTTTCAATAATTGACCGTTTTTACCAGAACCTCCAATCCCAACTAATCGCCGTATACGCCCTACCTTAGCTTCCGGTATTGGAAATAAACCGCCCGCCTTTAGACAATCTTTATCTTCAATGTGTAAATCTACTCCGCAATACAATTGATTAAAGCGCCTAGCTACCTCACGAGTTAATTCAAGATGGGGAACTTGATCTTCACCCACAGGGACAATTTCGGCACGGACCGATAAAATATCAGCTATTTGCATGAGTGGATATAATAAAAATCCCATGAAATAATTATTCCCTACTTCTTTATCTCGAATTTCATCTTTAATAGTTGGATTTCGCATTAATCGAGGAAACGAAACAAGCATACTAAAGAAGGCCATTAACTCAAAAATGGCAGGGACGTCTGATTCAATGAAGATTGTACTCTTATCTGGATTAATGCCCGCCGCTAAATAATCGAGCACGATGTCTAATGTGCTTTGGCGAATGGCTTCAGGTTTTTCAGCCCGTGTAGTAAACGCGTGGGTATTAGCGAGCAAAAAGTAACATTCATATTCATCCTGAAGCAAAACCCGATTTTCGACTGAGCCTACCCAGTGTCCCAAATGCAAACGCCCCGTGGGTGTATCACCGCTGAGCAATCGCGGTTTCTGTACAAGTTTAGGCATGGGCTCATCATCGCTAGTTTATAGCCTTCTGTCAACCTTTCCGTAGTTTAGGTACAATGACCAAGATGGAAAATTTAGCTCTTTTAAAATCACTAAATCCTCTGCAAAAAGAAGTAGTTACTTCCTTATCTCCCTACGTCCGCGTACTAGCCGGGGCAGGTAGTGGCAAAACTCGCGTATTAACTCATCGTATTGCTTGGCTTATCCAGAAACAAGGCGTATCCCCTTATAGCATCTTAGCAGTGACTTTTACCAATAAAGCGGCATGCGAAATGCGTGGACGGGTTGAAAGAATGTTAGGTATTCCCATTACGACGATGTGGGTGGGAACCTTTCATGGCTTGACCAATCGTTTACTTCATACCCATTGGAAAGAAGCCGGTTTACCCCAATCTTTTCAGATTCTTAATTCCGACGATCAATACCGTTTAATTCGTCGTATTCAGCGAAATCTCAATTTAGAAGAGATACAATGGCCTCCTAAGCAAACACAATGGTTTATCAATAAACACAAAGAGGAAGGTCGCCGGCCTAACCAGGTGATTAATAGTCATGACACCTATTTCACAGAAGTGCTGGTAAAGGTGTACAAAGCTTATGAAAACGTTTGCCTCCGAAGTGGGTTAGTCGATTTTTCGGAATTATTATTACGCTCGTTTGAGTTGCTCCACGATGTATCATCAATTCGATATCACTATCAACAACACTTCCATCATATCTTAGTGGATGAGTTTCAAGACACCAATACTATTCAATACGCTTGGCTATGTGCTTTGATGAATGAGAACACGAAAATGATGGTAGTGGGAGACGATGATCAATCCATTTATAGTTGGCGTGGCGCGAAGATAGAAAACATTCATCGTTTCTGTCAGGATTTTAGTGACGTTCAAACGATTCGTTTAGAGCAAAATTATCGATCAACACAAACCATACTCGATGCCGCTAATGCTGTTATTAAAAATAATACAAATCGTCTCGGAAAAAAATTATGGACCACTAGCAATACAGGTGAGCGAGTTGCCTTATATATGGGCTTTGACGAGCGCGATGAAGCTTTTCATATCATCTCGTGCATTGAATCGTGGATGCAACAAGGACGGAAATACAGTGATATCGCAATTCTCTATCGTTCTAACGCTCAATCCCGTTTATTAGAAGAACGGCTTATCGATCGACAAATTCCCTACCGTATTTATGGTGGTCTAAAATTTTTCGAACGAACAGAAATTAAAGATGCACTCGCCTATTTACGTTTACTTGCGAACCGTTACGACGACGCCGCTTTTGAGCGTGTCGTCAATACACCGACGCGTGGTATTGGAAACGCCACGTTAATAACTTTGCGTACTGTAGCTTGCGATCAGGCCATCTCTTTGTGGCAAGCCGCAATGCACATAATTGATAACCAAGATCTAAGCGTACGCGCGCTTAATGCCTTACAACAATTTTTAAAGTTAATCGAACTACTCGGCGCGGAAACAAAAAATCTTTCGTTAGCCGAACAAACGAAAAAAGTGCTAAATCAAAGCGGTTTGCTCACATTCTACAAAAAGGATAAAAGCGAGAAAGGGCTTTCCCGCGTTGAAAATTTAGAAGAATTGGTCAACGCCACTTCGTCATTTACACCAGAACTGATGGCGGATGAAACTATTCTATTATCACCTTTAGATACCTTCCTTTCTCACATCGCTTTAGAAAGCGAGTTAGAACAAACAAGTCCGCACAGTGATTTCGTAAATCTCATGACTTTACATGCTGCTAAAGGTTTGGAATTTCCCTTAGTTATTATTAGCGGGCTAGAAGAAAATCTGTTTCCTCATTACATGTCTGCAGATACTGAAAACGGATTAGAAGAAGAGCGGCGACTATGTTATGTTGGAATGACTCGTGCTAAGGAAAAATTAATTTTAACTTATGCTAAATGTCGGCATTTACATGGGCTAGAAAAATTTAATCAGCCCTCACGATTTTTGAACGAAATTCCATCGGAATTAATCGAAGTAATTTACCCCATACCTAAAATATCTCGACCAACTTTTATTACTCCTGTGCAACGATCTCAAGCTAGTGGAATTAAATTTCATGTAGGACAGCGCGTTAATCATCCAAAATTTGGTAGCGGCACTATCACTAGTTACGAAGGTCAAGGAGAACACATTCGCCTACAAGTTAAATTTGATGAGCACAGTACAAAATGGTTGGTAGCTAGTTATGCGAGATTAGAAACATTGGTATAAATACTTCTTGGGTATTAGTGTGAGATTACCCGGTGCGGTATCTATTAATGCTAATCGGCACGATTTTAAGATTTAAAACCTTCTGAAAACCTTAAAATGCAGCGCACAATATTGTCTCAGAAATTATTTTCTCTGCAGTGGCTATAAGTTAATCCCACGTTAATTCATAACAAAATTCTGCATTATCGTCCTTGGTTTTCTTAGTTTTTCTGTAGGTTTACAAGTAATACTCATTTACAGAATAGCTTTCTGATAAAATTTCTATGCTTGTAAGACTTAAGAACTACCCTTATCTTTGATCATTAAAGAATTGATGTTTTTATTGATGATCTTGTAGGGGTTCCATTTTTAGTACGTCAACTCAGAGTGGAATTATGGTCGCTTAGTTTATTAGTCTTAGAAACTCTTTTCTTAGGATAGCAACTACTTTAAACACGACCAAAAGTATGTTATCCGATTAAGGAGTGGGTTATTATTATTTTTTGCTCTGCATTTTATTGGGAACCTTTTTGAGCTTTGGTATGATATGCCTCTAACGAAGAAATGACATTCTCTCCTGCCTTAGAATACAATCTACTTTATAGAAAACTTATTAACGGGAAGTGGAGCAAAATTTAGGCGGTTACGCCAATTATAGTAAAGCATTTGATCAGTATTAATATGTTGTTAAACCAAAGACTTAACCGAAGTCGGCGATGTTTATCAAAAAAAGCAAGCCATTAAGAGACACCGTTGTTCAAAAAGAAATGGGGTTTTAAAAAGAAGGAGTAGCGTATGCGGCGTTTCTTTAATTCTCTGTTGGGAGTTTTCCTTATTTTTCTTTATATTATCACTTCTTTGATTTTAGGGGTACTCGCGCTTATTTTCGGACTTCTGGCTCGACTCATGCCGCTTAAGTCTTGGTATCAGGCAGTAATGAAAACTGCTCTACTCTTTCCTATCCTCTGGGCCACTACTTCTGGAAAGTTTCTAAGCTTGCGTCATCACCGCTGGAAAATTGAAGGCAAAGGCAACCTTTCTCCTGATCAGTGGTATCTCTTAATTAGCAATCATCAAACCTGGCTTGATATATTAGTGCTCGGACGGGTATTTGGCCGCAAAATCCCCGTGATTAAATTTTTTATGAAACGAGAATTGCTATGGAGTTTACCCATACTTGGTTTGAGTTGTTGGTCCTTGGGTTATCCTTTTCTTCATCGTCATTCTCGCCATGAGATTCGTAAACAACCAGAATTGAAAGGACAAGATATTGAAACCACAAAAAAAGCATGTGAAAAATTTAGAGAGTTTCCAACTACAGTAATGAATTTTGTAGAAGGTACTCGTTTTACAACTGCTAAGCAGCAACACCAATCTTCACCTTATTTACATTTGTTAAAGCCGAAATCAGGCGGAATTGCTATTGTTATGAAAGAATTGCGAAACGAATTGAATGGAATTTTAAATGTGACTATTCATTATTCCAGACCTATCATCTTATGGAAATATTTTTGTGGTGATCACTCTACTATCACTGTTCATTATGAATTATTATCCTTAACCGATGATCTTATCGGCGATTATTATGAAAATCGCTATTTTCGTCGTTATTTTCAAAAATGGCTAAATTCAGTCTGGAAATGCAAAGATTTATTATTAGACGAACTAAGTTGCACAAACGATGATAGTCAGCAGAAGTAAATAACCATGATTAGATGGGAAAGCCACTTAGAATTACAGAAATCGAAATTGTAGAACAACAATTCAAAATCATTCCAAAAATTTATTTTACTATCATCTGGTGAATTAGGGCATTTAGGGTTCAAAACCAAGCTATCTTAATCGACCCGCATATCTGGTATGATATTAGTAAGCAAACCGTGATTTCTACAGATCCGGATGAAAAAGCACTGCAACAATGGTGGTTGAACCGCAATAGTCATGTCAACTTTAAGCGCCAGACGATTACAAAAAAAGTATAAATCTCGCCGAGTAGTAAAAGACGTTTCGCTATCCATCAGTAACAAGATTGTAGGACTTTTAGGTCCAAATGGAGCAGGTAAAACTACCAGTTTTTACATGATGGTAGGCTTAGTTACTCCAGATAGTGGAGAGGTTTTCTTAGACCAGGAAAATATTAGTCTCTACCCTATACACAAACGTGCACAATTGGGAATCTGTTATTTACCTCAGGAAACTTCCATATTCAGAAAATTATCTGTAACCAACAATATTATGGCTATTCTTGAACTGCGTAAAGATTTATCTAAACAGCAGCGCAAAGAAAAATGCGAATCTTTGCTTCAAGAATTTCATATCGAGCATTTGCGAGATATTCTAGGATACAGCTTATCGGGTGGTGAAAAACGCCGTGTGGAAATCGCACGTGCTTTAGCTATAGATCCTAAATTTATTTTACTTGACGAACCTTTCGCTGGTATTGACCCAATTTCGGTTCTTGATATTAAAAGGATTATTATTCATTTACGAGAACGAGGGATTGGAATTTTAATTACGGACCACAATGTTCGAGAAACTCTAGATATTTGCGAGCGAGCTTATATTGTTAATGAAGGAAGTATTATCGCTGCAGGAACATCTCAGGAAATATTAAGCAACCAAAGTGTACGAGAGGTTTATTTGGGAGATACATTTAATTTATAAAAATGGTTATCCAAGAATTCAAATGCATTAAGAATGCAGATACTAGCAATAAAAGGAGAAGTACTATGCAAATTCAAATGACAGGCCATGGCTTAGATATTTCAACAGCTTTACGTGAACTTGCCGAAAAAAAATTAAATCGATTACACCCATGTTTTGATGAAATCACGAATATTCATATTACTTTTCGTGTCGATAAAATCCGTCAGATCGCAGATGCCAATCTCCAATTACCGGGCAGCAGGATTAATGCTCAAGCGGAATCTGAGGATATGTATCAAACTATTGACCTTTTAATACAAAAATTGCAAACACAATTAACAAAATACAAATCTAAAAAAGATGACCACCGATAATGTCCTCCCATTCAAGTATAGAAACAACGTCGGAGCTTACTAACCGCACCACATTACATGCTAATTTTCTCGTCATTGATAAATTAGGTGTTTTAATTATGGGCGAGCCAAATATTGGTAAAAGCGAGTTAACTCTTGCTTTGCTAGATCGGGGTCACCAAATGGTTTGTGACGATGTGGTTAATGTTGTCTATAAAAATAATCAATTAATTGGCTACTGTCCTGCTGTTTCATACGGGTATATTTTAATTTCAAGTGTTGGAATGATCGACGTACCTAAACTCTTCGGGCTTGATACGGTTATTGCTCGATATGAAATTAATTTAATAATTACATTAATCAAATTTGAAGGGAAACTTGAGACTGTAGATCCACTCAACCCCGTCTCCCAAGAAGAAACGATTTTAGGAATAACCATCCCTAAAATTATATTTCCTATTAATGCAGTAAGAAATTTATCCCTTTCCCTTCTAATCGAAACACTAGTACGCAACCAAGGCTTAAAAAAAGAAGGCTATGATCCAAGCGTTAATTTTACAGCCGTTTCCTGTGAACGTTCTGCGTTTAAGTGATTTTTAGGAAAATTAATAAAACCAAAGACATTTACCAGAAATCCTATTATTTTAACAATCATTTTCAACATACGAGAAAATAATAATAATGATTCAAAAAAAAATAAAAATTATTAATAAATTAGGTCTACACGCTCGGGCAGCCATAAAACTCACTAATCTCGCCTCTCGTTACCAAAGCCAAACTTTAGTTCGCTACAACGAACGTGAAGTCAACGCTAAAAGTCTTATGTGTCTTATGGTTCTTGCCGTCAATTGCGGCGCCGAAATCGAATTTACCATCACCGGTAAGGATGAGAAAGAATCCGCAGCAGCGATTGAAGCATTAATTAATAGTAAGTTCGGTGAAGAAGAGTAAGCCTGCTCTTACTTAGTATTTAAGTTAAGTAACTATAAATTAAGTCGCCATATGAATTTTATCTAATAAATTTCATATGGCTAATAAAATTTTCTTAATCTAAGCGAAGAACTATTTTGAAAAAAAGAAAGCCCCTTTCTTATTAGTCCTCGTGGAACAGAAAAATTAATCTGGTAGAAGCACGTTTCCACATAAGGAGTGGTTGATTTTTGCAGCCTGACATCGTTCGACAATAAAGCGCCTAATATTCCTGAGCTTCCCAAACTTTTGGACCTTGTTCACACTCATCGAGCAAAAAAGGACGGCAATTTATTCTCACCAGCCATCGTTAGGCATTTATATTCTTTTATGGTTATAGAATTAGAATCTCATTTCGAAAAGTTATAAACTTATTGCCATATTAGCTTCCCCATCCCTTATAGGGAAGCTAATATGGCAATAACGGCGCATCTGTACGTTCAAAAAACCTTATACGGACTTTCAAGAAATAATTCCCAGTAAAGGGTTAATAAACGATACGCCGATTTCTGTTTGCCGCTAGATGTCACAATACGAATTTCTAGTAATCTGTACAATATTTTCTGCATACCAAAAGATATCGTTTTTTGGTAATCAACAATTAATTTTAGTTGTTCGACAAAAAATATCCTGATTAGTTATGCAATATCCCTTTTAATTTCGAGCCGAACCAGACGTTATAAAAATAAAAAAGGGGATCACCAGTCTTCACAACTTCCGCAGGACACTCATGAAGTTTGCTAAAAACCTAAATCCTTTATAATTCAATTTGATCCTCAAGCTTTGATCCTCAAGCTTGTTTTAGGATTTCGTTTAGAACTTCTGAAACATGACCCTCTAATTTCACTTTAGGCCAAATAGCAGAAATATTCCCATTTTCATCAATAAGAAAGGTGGTACGTTCAATTCCTCTATATTTCTTACCGAAACGATTCTTATCAACTATAACCCCATATTGCTCACACACAATTCCTTCTCTATCTGACAACAAAGAAAAGGGAAGATTATATTTTTTCTTAAACGATTGATGGGTTTCAACTTTATCTTTTGAAATACCAAGAACGATTACTCCTGCCTTAATTAAATCAGACCATACATCGCGAAACCCGCAGGCTTCTTTAGTACACCCGGTGGTATCATCTTTAGGATAAAAGTATAAAATAATTTTTTTCCCTTTTAGATTCTTAATCGATAACAATTCTCCTTCATCAGTTTCCAAAGTAAAATTAGGAGCCGTTTGACCAATCACAATATGCATTTGAGTTCACCTCGCGAAATAAACTTAAAAGGGGAATTTACAATAGACCTTCCTATATCACCAGTTATCAATCTAAATTAATCAATGTAAAAGTATTAATTTTTTTAATCAGAATTTAATTTTCCTAGTTGCTTCATGATTGGGAATTAAATCCATAAGCACACCTATTTTAATATATTCAATAAAATAGCATTTGTCTTGATTTAGATCCTAATGAAATTACTTAACTTTTTCACAATTAACGAGATCTTTAGTGAAAGCTCTTACTCTGACCTCATAAACCTCTGCCAAGTAAGATATAAAATAAAGGGAGTATTAAACCTTTTCTTGGACCTTCAAATAATAAGAATAACTTATTTTAACTTGAGTTTCGCATAAGAACACGCCTTCCTTCAAAGCCGAAGCAAAAGGAACATATATAAAAAGATATATAGCTGTCATTCAAATGCTCATTATTATTCCTTTTCAATTATATCCTATTGGTTTGAAGAATCTTACGATTTATATTATTTATTATGAAGCTAGAGATTTCCATATTAAACATGTTTATAATCAATCTATTGTATAATCAGGCTAAAAGATATTTCATTTAAATTAGAGGTAAAGAGATAATAAAGTTGACTAGTAAAGCTAACGGAATTAGTTTCAAGTTATTTTATCAGGTTAAAAAAAGGGCTGTGTAAGTGAAACCACGCAACTTATAATTAATATTCATTGTAATATATTAATTACGTAAACTTTATCTTTCAAACTTTCTGTTAATCTAGTAGCAAATTAAAGGACATTGCTTACATATTTGTTTTAAGTGCGGTTTCATTAAGAATGGAAACTTACCGATGAATTTTATGTTAATAACCGTTATAAATTGCTATACGAATGTAATAAAAAAATAACTCTAGTACCAATTAGACTGATCATTACGGAACAAAATTATAGAAAAATTGTTGAACATACCTAGTATTATCTAATTTACCATGAAATTTTTAATAAATTGACATTTCTTCTGAACTCAAGCTCAACGCGCTATCGATACGCTTTGATTGCCCTGTTTAATTCCTATTGCTTGGTTAAGCGTGGATATTTTACGCCTCTATTACAAAAGTGAGTTAACATTCTAGCATACTAAATCTTTAGTCCAGCTTATCATTACAATGTGTATGATTAGATTGGGCTTAACATATTTTTAGATGTAAAAACCATTTTCATGGTAGTATTAATGGTGATGCTAATAAATATACTTCTTACTTTCTTAATTCCTTCTTGCCATGGCATTAACGCACTACTTCGCTTCTGAGAAGAATTTCCATGGCTGTCCTTATCCATTCTGTTCGCGCTATTTTTCCGATTTATTTTACTGTGGAAAAGATTTTGCGTAGGTAGTTATCTGATCCATCGACCGGTAGTAACTCCAGCCATAGGAAGACCTATATATAGTATTATTTTGTATGGTAACCCACTTTTATTGCGTTTTATTGCTTCTATTTTTTTCTAGAAATAAGAACCAATGTCGTCCTTTCAAACTTTATCTTCTTTTATCTTTTTTGAAACGTTATCAGAGAATTTTTCTGTATTTTGGATATATTCAAGCACCATTATGTGCTTCATACTCGAAGTTACTCTTTTCTCGTCACAGCAGGTTCTTTGATTTAACGAATTTTAATGCCACCCGTCAGCTACTTTTGGCTACATAGCATTAAGACGGGTTTTGCGCTGTTTTCGAGATTATGGTCAGTTAGAAACTGAAGAACATTATAAAAACACTCATTGAGCTTAAATCAATTCTGAAACCAATCGACACTGAATGAAAAATATTATCAATGAAACTAAAGAGAGTTTTTCTTCCGCGAACGTCCCAACTTTTTTTCAGTCTTAACGAACTTCGTAATATCCTTTTGCGTTTTGCTTCAACAATTCTGATTAAAGCTCTCTTCTTCAGAACCGTTTCTCGCTTTTGCACTACTTTTTAATTGCTTTTCTTGCTTTTACTAATTCTTTTTTAACTTTTGCTTCAGCCTTTTTCAAGCGTACCTTCAACTTTTTTATCGCCTTTCAGCTTTCTGAAAAGCAATTGATTTTGTTGATTTTCGCATTTACCCCTTTACTCTACCATTTCTTTTAATCGCTTGAGCGGGCGAACTTTAACAACATTTCGCGCCGGCTTAGCCTTAAAGGTCATGGGTTCGCCGGTAAATGGATTAATTCCTTTACGCGCTTTTATCGCCGCTTTCTGTTTGACGATACATTTGGCTAGGCCTGGAATAATAAATTCTCCCACGCTACTCTTTTTAAGGTGAGTGCGTGCTAAATCAGATAATACTTCAAATATCTGAGTCACTTGTTTTTTTGTGAGATTCGTCATTTCAGCCAGGTGAGTAAATACTTGTGCTTTCGTCATCCGATTTTTAAGAGTATGTACTCTTGTTGCTCCAGATTTTCTCGCAGTCAATTTTTGAGTAGCTTGTTTTTTTGTTACCATGGTTTTTCCTTATTAATTAGAGTAGAAACGAAAAATTGTAAGTAAGTTTAAAGAAAGAAGGAAGTATATTTTGATAATGCTAATTTAGATAAGATAATAAATTATGTTATAAAAAACTTTAAGAAACTTTAGGTTAAATATTTCTATCATCTAATTTTTATAGTTTTAGAATAAAGCGATTTCACCAAAGTTTCAAATTGAATTCA
>JBGDGR010000006.1:0-72356 GCA_048491795.1 Coxiella endosymbiont of Haemaphysalis japonica | reverse complement strand
AACCTAATGCAAGAACAGTCTCCTAGAGACTAAGCGTTACGGATAAGCCAAGAAAGATCACTTATGGAGCGGAAACTCACTTAAGTCCTAATTTTTTTTCCAGATAATGGATGTTTTGTGCTCCTTTACAAAAAGCTTCGTCCTCCATCATCATTTGATGAAGCGGAACGTTAGTTTTTATTCCTTCAACTACCAGCTCAGTTAATGCGTTTTTCATACGAGCAATAGCTTCAGGACGATTTCCATCGTAAGCGATTAATTTGCCAATCAAGGAATCGTAATAAGGAGGAACTCGATAATTAGTATAGAGATGAGAATCCATACGCACGCCTAAACCACCTGGTGCATGATAGGCAGTCACAATTCCAGGAGACGGCATAAAATTTTTAGGATCCTCGGCATTAATGCGACATTCAATAGCATGCCCTTTTATTTCAATATCTTTTTGTTTATAACGTAGAGGATGTCCAGCAGCCAAACAAATTTGTTCTTTTACAATGTCAATACCCGTAATCATTTCGGTGACAGGATGTTCCACTTGAACTCGCGTATTCATTTCAATAAAATAAAATTCGCCTTTTTCGTAGAGAAATTCGAACGTCCCTGCCCCTCGATAATTCATTGTAATACAAGCTTGGATACACCGTTCTCCGATAGCAGCACGCTGTTCTGGTCTGATCCTTGGGGCAGGGGCCTCTTCAATAACTTTTTGATGACGGCGTTGCATGGAACAATCACGTTCTCCAAGATGAACGGCATGCCCTTTGCCATCACAAAGAACTTGGATTTCAATATGCCGAGGATTTTTGAGGTATTTTTCCATGTAAACTTCATTTGTTCCAAAAGCAGTGGCTGCTTCTATTCGCGTTAAAGCAATGCAATTTAATAAATCCACCTCTTGAAGGACCACACGCATACCTTGGCCGCCACCGCCCCCTGCAGCTTTAATTAAAATGGGATAACCAATGTGACGAGCAATTGCTATATTGACATTGTCGTCTTTACTTAGAGCGCCATCGGAGCCAGGAATGCAAAGTAGGCCCGCTTCTTTCATTGCCTTAATGGCTGAGACTTTATTTCCCATAAGATGAATGGTGTCATGAGAAGGTCCAATAAATGTAAATCCACTTTTTTCCGCTTGCTCCGCAAAATTTGGATTTTCTGCGAGAAAACCATAGCCTGGGTGAATAGCATCAGCATGAACAATTTCGGCAGCAGAGATAACAGCAGGAATACTCAAATAACTATTAGTGCTATTAGACGGTCCAATGCAAACTGCTTCGTCTGCCAGTCGTACATGCATCAGGTTTTGATCAGAAGCAGAATAAGCAGCTACCGTCTGAATACCCATTTCTTTGCAGGCTCGGTGAATACGTAAAGCAATTTCGCCACGGTTGGCAATTAATACTTTTTTAAACATGAAGCTACTCGTCTAGTTTTATTCGATGATAAAGAGCGGTTGATCAAACTCCACAGGCTGTTCATTTTCAACGAGGCGAGCGCTAATGATACCGTTTTTATCAGCTTCAATCTTATTAAACATTTTCATTGCTTCAATAAGGCATACTGTATCGCCCACGGATACCTGCTGCCCAACCTCTACGAAAGGTTTAGTTCCAGGGGTTGGCGATAAATAGACCGTTCCTACCATAGGCGATTTTAAATGGTGACCTTTTAAGGAACCCGCTTCAGGAACCTCCTTCGCTTTCACTACAGTAGGATCGAGTTTGATAGATGGTTCCGGTAAAGTGGTAATAAGGGTAGGAGTGGGAGGAGTTATAGGAAGTTGTTGAGGAAATCGTCTGATGCGCACCGATTCCTCGTCGGATTTTACTTCGATTTCTGCCACCCCTGTTTCGTTAATCAGTTCGATAAGTTTTTTAATTTTACGTATGTCCAAAGAAGTTCCTTGTAATTAAGTCAGCATATTTAACCAATTTCTATTCTCGATTTTGCGAAAATAACTTGTTGGTAATTCTGCCTTACCTGGCCTAGATTGTCTAGAATTGAAAAATTATCGTCTTATGTGCTTTAGATCCGAGCAAGATTACCGCCTTTTATAGAGCCATGTTTAATCAGAAGATGCTTACATCAAGATCAGTTCTCTTCTATTTCTAAATAACGGTATATGTTTTATAATGATCATATTCTATCCAGAAACTACCCACAGTAAAGATTTACGTAAGTAGTGTGTAAAGATAGGAAGAAATTACTAGGGGTCGTTATTCCCTTCCGTTTTATTTTTTCTTAATGAATTCCCATTAACACCTTGATCTCCCTTTAGGAAATGATTTAAAAATTTTGAAGCTGATGTCTCGCCAACAACATACCAGTTTTGGTCCTTCTGTTTGCGAGAAATACACCAATCCGTATAAAAATCAATTAAGCTGAGTTGGAGACGTTAGGCTTAAGCTATTTTTAGCTATTACTCGACTTTTGAATTGAATAAACTGAAATAAATTTCTCTTCACTTACGTATGATTGAAAAAGCACCTAACGCAATAGAAAAATCAGATAGCTAATGCAGCTCGGTAGCATCCTGTTTTATCAGGTATAATCTCTATAACTAAGGAGCACAAGTAGGTTTCATACGATCTCAGCGAGATTAACGACTACCGTATTGAAGTACTCGGATAACGAAGTCTCATGTTTCTGGAGTGCACTTAGATACCAATGACCACCATATACACATTATACGGCTTTTTGCCAAAATTCTTATGAAACAGCTTTGTATTTTTATATGTGTTCTTCTACCTAGAAACTTAAGCCAAATAATTCAAAGAATTATTTAATGTTGGCTTATCGTGCTGTCGCTGAGCTTCAAACATTTTTTTGTATTCGCATTCTTTTTGCTCATAATCAAAGCCTCATGCGCACAACACTCCTTACTTTTTACCTAATCACAAAGCATAGTATCATATTCATGACTAAATCTTTATTAATCAAACAGTTAAAAAACGTATTCCTTTTATCTATCTTACTTTCCAGAAACTGTCATGTGCTCTATTAAGACTGATCCAGTCTTAATGTTGCTACGAAAGTCGATGTCGTTAGCCACTGCTTGGATTTTTTTAAGCATTTCTTTCATATTACCCGAAATAGTAATTTCTTCGACGGGGTATTGAATTTCACCATTTTCAATCCAATAGCCAAAAGCACCACGGGAATAATTTCCACTTAATAAGTTAACCCCTTGGCCCATCAGCTCAGTAACAAACAAACCTGTTTGCATTTCTTTAAATAAATCGATCAAGTTCTTATTACTAGTGGTTATAAATAAATTAAAAACACCGCCCGCATTTCCTGTGCTCTTCATGCCTAATTTTCTTGCAGAGTATGTGTCTAAGATATAGTTAGTTAACTTTCCATGTTCCACATAATTTATTTTCCGGGTCTTAACGCCATTTTCATCAAAAGGGGCGCTACCAATTTCGCCCAACAAATGTGGTTCTTGATAAATAGTAATAAACTTAGGAAAGATTTCTTGATATAATTGACCACATAAAAAAGAAGCGTCACGGTATAAATTACCACCCTGAATCGCCGAAACGAACGAACGCAGTAGACTTTTTGCCATTGATGCATGTAAAATAATAGGGCATTGGCGGGTCGTTATTTTTTTAGCACCTAATCGACGAATTGTCTTTTCTGCGGCATGTTGAGCGATCAGACTGATTGGCGACAATCTGTCAGAACTACGCGCTAAGGTGTAATCATAATCGCGTTGCATCTGGTTGTTTTGCTCAGCAATCAAGCTGCAACCTATACTGTGCATTGTGGAAGGATAATGACCTAGGAATCCGTGAGAATTCGCATAAATTTTAAAAGAACTATATGTATTTACCGTAGCGCCATCGGAATTTTTAATTCGAGAATCGTGTTTTCGCGCAGCCGTTTCGCATTCTATAGCGAGCTTGATAGCCTCTTGAGGCGTAATTGGCCAAGAATGAAAAAGCGCTAAATTTGGATAACCAATGGCCATTTCCGATACGTCTTCTAATCCGGCATAAGGATCTTCTTGAGTAAATTTGGCAATAGTGCAAGCTTTATCAAAGGCTGTTTCCATCGCTTTAAAAGATAAATCGGAAGTTCTTGCGCTGCCCGTGCGGTGATGATGGTAAACTATAATATCCAGAGAGTTCTTACGATGATGCTCAACGGTTTCTACATTTCCGAGTCGAGCTTCTACGGAAAAACCTGCTTCTATATTCGCACTAATTTCAATTTGATCAGCTCGTTTCTTCACATGATCTAAAAGACGCAAAATATGGGATTGTAATTTTTTCTGATTATTTACCATAAGAACAAATAGTAGTTAATGTGTCCGAGTCCGTCGATCTTCCTTACGAATTTTATTTTCTGCTTTTAATGCAGAAGTTTTAATAGGAACTTCTGCTTCAGGCATATAAGTTAGAGCTAATTCAAATACTTGATCAATCCATTTTACGGGATGAATTTTTAGACCATGAGTAACGATTGCGGGTATCTCTTTCAAAGCTCGTTTATTGTCCTCAGGAATGATCACATGCTTTATATTTCCTCGTAGTGCAGCTAACAATTTTTCTTTCAACCCTCCAATCGGAAGTACTTCACCACGCAAAGTAATTTCACCTGTCATAGCAATGCCAGCTCGCACTGGAATTCGCGTAATTGCCGAGACCAAAGCTGTACACATCCCAATACCAGCACTCGGACCGTCTTTTGGCGTAGCACCTTGTGGAACGTGAATATGAAAATCTTGGACTTGGAAATAATCATCCGGAATACCCAACCCCGTTGATCGACTCCGTGCTACTGTGGTAGCCGCATGAATCGATTCTTGCATAATGTTTCCTAGGCGCCCGGTATGGAGAAATTTACCCTTTCCGGGCATTACTTGGGCTTCTATTGTTAGAAGCTCTCCTCCAAATTCCGTCCAAGCTAAACCTGTCACTTGACCAATTTGATCTTTCTCCTCTGCCAATCCAAAACGATAACGCTTTACGCCTAAATATTTTTCTAAATTGCGTATGGTTATTTGACGTTGCTTAGCTCGTTTTAATTTTTCTTTTGCTGTTAAAATTTCTTTAACGACTTTCCGACACAATTTTGCAATTTCTCTTTCCAGAGCCCGAACTCCAGCTTCTCGTGTGTAATAACGAATAATTTCATAAATCGCGCCATTAGAAATAAGTACTTCTCTTTCTTTTAATCCAGTTAACTTAATTTGACGTGGAATTAAATAACGTTTAGCGATATTCAATTTTTCTTCTTCCGTATAGCCAGCTAATCGAATGATTTCCATTCTATCTAACAATGGCGACGGGATATTAAGAGAGTTTGCTGTAGCAATGAACATAACATCGGAAAGATCGTAATCTACTTCTAAATAATGATCGCTAAAAGCATGGTTCTGTTCTGGATCCAGAACTTCTAAGAGAGCAGCGGCGGGATCACCTCTAAAATCTGCTGCCATTTTATCCACTTCATCTAGCATAAATAATGGATTTCGGATACCAGCTTTTGCCATCTTTTGAATAATTTTCCCGGGAAGAGCGCCAATATAAGTTCGACGATGTCCTCGGATCTCAGCTTCATCCCGGATGCCTCCCAAGGAAACGCGAACAAATTTACGACCTGTCGCATTCGCAATCGATTGTCCTAGCGAGGTTTTCCCTACACCAGGCGGTCCGACCAAGTATAAAATAGGTCCTTTTAATTTTCGCACACGCTGTTGTACGGCTAAATATTCTAGAATTCGTTCCTTAACCTCTTCTAGTCCGTAATGATCCGCTTCTAAAATTTCTTCGGCAAGCTTTAAATCTTTGCTAATTTTAGCGCGCTTTTTCCAAGGCACTTGGAGCAGCCAATCTAAATAATTACGGCTTACCGTTGCTTCTGCCGACATCGGGGGCATCATTTTTAATTTATTCAACTCAGCCATTGCTTTTTCTTTGGCTTCTAAAGGCATACTGGCTTTTTCGATTTTTTTAAGCAATTGCTGCTGCTCATCAATAGGACCACCTTCTTCCAATTCACCAAGCTCTTGTTGAATGGCTTTTATTTTTTCACTTAAGTAATACTGACGCTGACTTTTCTCTACCTGTTGTCGAACTCGGCCTTGAACCCGCTTTTCAGCCTCCACTAAATCTAGTTCTTGAGCCAAAACTTTTTGTAAAACTTCCAATCGTTCTTTAACAGGAAGAATTTCGAAGACTTTTTGTCGAGAATCTAATTTAACTGTCATGTGGGCTGCAACACTGTCGGCTAAACGGCCAGGATCATCAATGCTCGCCAAGGATGGTAAAAGTTCCAGAGGAATTTTTTTATTTATTTTTACCAACTGTTCAAATTGATTGAGAATAGAACGAACTAGTGCTTCTACCTCCGTTTTACCCTCTCTCTCTGCTCTTTCTTCTTCTAATAGTTCAATTTCAGCTTCTAGATAATTTTCTTTTTTTTCTAAATGAATTAGTTTAGCTCGCTCCGAGCCTTCCACTAACACTTTAACGGTGCCATCCGGCAATCGTAATAATTGTAAAACAGTAGCGATTGTTCCAATTTCATAAAGATCTTTTTGTCCTGGTGAGTCATTATTAGCATCCTTCTGTGCGACTAGAAAAACTCGCTTATCTTCTGATGTCGCCACTTCCAATGCTTTGACTGATTCAGAACGACCCACAAACAAAGGAATCACCATGTGTGGGAATACCACCACATTTCGCAATGGTAATAATGGTAATTTCAATTTTTGATGTGCTGCTTCTATCATATTCTATCCTTTATTTATTGTTCTTGAGCTATCTTACGGGAAATTTTTTCTTTATCATAAATAAATAACGGCGGTGAAGTTTGATTAATAACACCTGCGTCGATTACTACCTTCTTCAAATCAACAACAGTTGGAAGTTCGTACATTAAATCCAGTAGAGTATGTTCAACAATGGAGCGTAATCCACGTGCTCCTGTTCTTCGTTGAATTGCTCGCTTAGCAATTTGCCGCAAAGCATCTTCCCGAAAATCAATTTCTACACCTTCTAATTCAAACAATTTATAATACTGCTTGGCCAACGCGTTTTTTGGCTCCGTTAAAATGCGCATTAAGGCGTCTTCGTCCAATTCATCCAGAGTGGCGATAACAGGCAGCCGACCAACAAATTCCGGAATTAAACCAAATTTCATTAAATCTTCTGGCTCTGTTTGCTTAATCAATTCTGAAGCATTGGTAGAATCGTCTTTTGAACGTACTTCCGCGGAAAAACCAATACCACTCTTATCGGTGCGATGCTGAATGATTTTATATAAATCAGCAAATGCTCCTCCACAAATAAATAAAATATTGAACGTATCTACTTGTAAATACTCTTGCTGCGGATGTTTTCGGCCACCTTGAGGTGGAATCGAAGCAACCGTACCTTCAATTAATTTCAATAAAGCCTGCTGCACTCCTTCACCCGAAACATCGCGAGTTAGTGATGGACTGTCTATCTTACGAGCAATTTTATCAATCTCATCAATATAAATAATTCCGGTTTTTGCTTTTTCGACATCGTAATTGCATTTTTGCAATAGTTTTTGAACAATATTTTCAACATCTTCGCCAACATATCCCGCTTCGGTCAATGTGGTCGCATCTGCAATAGCAAAAGGAACATTTAATATTTTTGCTAATGTCTGTCCTAATAATGTCTTTCCTGAACCTGTCGGACCGATTAAAAGAATATTGCTTTTGCTAATTTCAATATCATCGCTCTTTTTATTATGTGATCCCAATCGTTTGTAATGATTATACACGGCGACAGCCAATACTTTCTTAGCAAAGTCTTGACCAATGACGTATTCATCCAGCAATTGATGAATTTCTGGCGGCGTTGGAAGTTTTTTTTGAGCCTCAATGGCATGAGCAATTTCTTCTTCACGAATAATATCGGTACATAAATCTACGCATTCGTTACATACGAAAACACTAGGACCTGCGATTAACTTACGAACTTGATGCTGACTTTTTCCGCAGAACGAACAATGTAGAACTTGCAGTTTTTCTTCACTCATTTAGTTACCTCATCACCTCTGATGAATGGGGATGAAAATTACTTATTTCAATACTAAGGTCGTTCCGTAACTATTGAATCAATTAAACCGTACTCCAAAGCTTCTTCGGGCGTTAAGAAATAATCACGGTTGGTATCCCTCTCGATTTGTCCAAAACTTTTTCCCGTATGTTTTGCCAGAATTTCCGTCAACTGATCACTTACTCGCTTTGTTTGTTTAGCATGAATTTGAATGTCAGTACCCTGACCTTGATACCCCCCCAATACCTGGTGAATCATCACCGTGGAATGCGGCAAGCATTGTCTTTTGCCATGAGTCCCTGCTGCAAGAATCAAGGCGCCGGCACTAGCAGCTTGTCCCAAGCATAAAGTACGAACATCAGGCTTTACAAATTGCATAGTATCATAAATTGCCATTGCTGAGCTTACGGCTCCTCCAGGAGAATTTATATAAAGGTTAATTTCCTTGGAAGGATTTTCCGATTCTAAAAAAAGCATTTGAGCGATGGCTACATTGACCATATGGTCTTCAATCTGACCGATTAGAAAAATAATTCGATCTTTTAGAAGACGTGAATAGATATCATAAGCCCGTTCGCCTCGCGACGTCTGTTGAATCACCATGGGAATTAAGATACTCATCATTAAAACCTTATTGGTTGTTCTTGTGATTGGATTACTATCTCATAAGGTACATCTCGTTCCTCAACTTCAAGTTGGCTCAACAATACTGCTATTGCTTGATCTTCAAGAATAAGCGATTCGACCTCTGTAAGTTTCTTTTTATTATTATAATACCGTGAAACTACCTCTTCGGGCTTGGGATAAACAGATGCTATTTCCTCAATTCGCGCCTTGATTTGCGTAGAATCTACCTGGATATCGTGTTGTTTGATTACTTCAATCAGCAATAAACCCAATACTACACGTTTTTTCGCTTGCTCAAAGTAGAGCTTCCGTGGCAGTTCTAATTTTTTGGCTTCCTTGGTTTTACCAGTTTGGTTTGCGATTTTTTGACGTATCATATTTTGGAGATGCTCAATTTCGGCATCCACCAAAACTTTAGGTACTTCGATGAGATTATGCTCAAGCAATTTATCCAAAATAACCATTTTTAGATTACTTTCCGAATAGTTACGAACTTCTTTTTCCATATTCTCCTTCACCCTAGCTCGTAAAGCCTCTACGCCTCCCCCTTTAATACCGAGCTTCTCTAAAAACTTATCATCCATTAAGGGAAGTTCCGGCTCTAAAACTTTATATACCGCTACCGTAAAATTAACCGCTTTACCCGCAAGCTCTGTGCTTGGGTATTCGGTCGGAAAAATTACGTCGATCACTCTAGTTTCGCCTGGCTTTGTTCCTTCAATTCCCTCTTCAAAACCAGGAATCATGCAATTGGAACCGAGCTTCAGTGTAAACTCTTTAGCGCTTCCACCTTCGAAAGTTTTTCCGTTCAGCCTTCCTTCAAAATTAATGATAACCTGATCTCCAGATTTTGCTGCTCGATTCGCTTCTTTCCATTCGGTATACTGGGTACGCAGTGAGTCCAGCATGTTATCAACATCTTTTTCGGACACACTTATGTTAAGCCGTTCTACCTTTTCACCTTCAAGGGATTTAAGAGTAATTTCTGGATAAACTTCGTAATTAACCGTATATTCAAAAGGCTGTCCTCTCAATACTTTCCCGAGCTCCACTTTAGACATACCAGCGACCTGTAAGTGATTTTCTTTAACAGCCATTCTTAGAGTAGTTTCAACAAGTTCACCGGCTATTTCTTGGAGGATTGCCTTTTCAAAACGCTGTTCAACTATTTTAGGAGGCGCTTTTCCAGGTCGGAATTTAGGCAGTTTGACCATTCGGGTAACCTTCTTAAGCCGACTTTGATAGGCTTTCTCAATATCTTCCGCTGGAACTGTGACCGTCAAACGCTGTTTTAATCCCTCTATTTTCTCTATTAATGACATAAACCTTTTCCCCATTTTCTTCTCGAAATTATCCTGAAATTTTACTATGAGCGGCTAAGCCTCGTCGATTTTTTAAAAAGACTACTCACCAAGATAATTTCAAGACAGGTGGTGGTGCGAGAGGAGAGACTCGAACTCTCACAGAGATTACCTACTAGAACCTAAATCTAGCGCGTCTACCAATTCCGCCACTCTCGCAATATTTCATGTAATTCAAGGGTTATTAAACATTAAATACCACAGGGACTAAACCAACGGAAAAATAATCCAATGCTAGATTTGGCATTTATACTATCATAATGGGATAAACTGAACATCCTATCGGAGTCTCTTATACAAAAAATGGTATTTCCAAGTACTTTTAAGTTTATCTATATACACTGCCTACCCTTATCAAGTTTCACTACAGAGGCAACAACTTGCACCAAAATTAATCAAATCATCGGATCGTCGGGACACGAGTAAGCTATAGCACCAATAGACAGGCTCAAAATCAAGTGCTGTCCTTTTTCTCAACTTGATAGAAATAACAGAATTTGAAAGGATTCTGATCAGTTATTATTCACGCATCTTTTACTAATTGTCCTTTTTCTAGTCTTTTAAATATTTTAGAAATACAATTCCATTCAATAATGGTTCTTTAGTGTTCGCAATAAATCCTAGTTTTCAATCCGCCTATCCGAATATTGCAGAAAATAGAGGAAAGGTCGATCAAATTTATAATATTATATTCGGTTATTATCTCTCTAATCTCATTTTTCATCTAATGAAGGTAAGCTGCAACAGATAGGCAATGTTTTTAATTGCTTCTGCCCTCCTCCTCCAGCAATAAGTTTTTAAGGTAAGAGCATAAAAGACTTTGATAACAACTAATCGCTGCTCTTGATAGCATCGCTCGGGGGAGCCGAGAGAGAATATCGCATTTGCTTTAATAATAATCTCCTGTAGATGTTAAAAGCCTTTTGAAAAAAAGTGATAATTATAAAAACTGGCTTAAGAGGCGCTAGACTCAGATACATAAAAATCCTTCCCATGGATGATACCGGATTTTGGTATATCTTTCTGGATCAATACCGTAGCAGCCCTCGTCGCATTTGTCATATTAAGAAAAATACCACAGTAGGATAACTAATATCTACGTAACAGAAAGAAGATCTTTTTATCTCGAACTGCTGCTGTAGCAATTAACACGTCGCTAGCTTTCATTACTTGCGGTTGCAATGAAGAATCAGCGTTCTAATCAGGAGAAATCATGTAACACCTCTAGAACCTAAATGCAAAAGTAAGTTCATCTACTATAATGTCGGTCTCAGAAACTCATTCCGTTAAAGGCCACGGTCTTCATAAGCGTTCCTGATGCTTAGAAGACCTAGATAAATGTCGTGGACTAGTGGGATATTTCATCTTCTCAAAAGATTGTCCTATAAATTCTGCTCGCTCATGTAAAGTACATAAAATTACATAGTAGAATGGATAATTTCAGTTTTAGCCATTAGTTTCTTTGCTTAAAAGCCCTTCTCTATTTTGATAGAGAAAAAGGGGGGAAGATAAAAGTCGATCATTGAATGGGGACTCCTGATAATCATTTTTAGGATTAGTTCTTGTGGTAGATTGGGGGGGTTGCCCTAACTAATTTACAGAAAATCAAAAAAAGTTATTGGGCTCTCAATAATCCTCTTAGTTGGAAACCTTATCAGCTAACTAATTTAACTGTAACTTTTAGAAGCAAAAATTATTAGAGGGTTGTCTCTATGTCTTTTACTCAAAAACTTTTCGACTAAGAAGCGCATTGCTTGTGTTTATAAGCAAACGATGGCTAATGAGTAGAAGTTATCACCCAACTCTAAAATAACTGTCAATTCAAGATCAGAAACAATTAAAAGATCGATTTTTTCACGTATGAGCGACACAAAATAAAGCAATGCGATGACTAATAATAGCGGCGGCTTGGTTAGCCGCTAAAACCCCACCATAAGGGTTATTATTGGGTGCTGAAATAAGTACTTCAAAGAGTTGACTCGCGATAATTCGATTAGTGGAATTTTTAATTAATGAAGCTTGAACCGTTAACCGAACCTGACTGATGGATGAAAAAAATTCTTGCTGTAATTTCAATAAATGGGTCTCGAAACGATAATTAGTTACCCCTATAAAGGGTGGTGAAACAACCGCAAAAAAATGTCCCGTTCGACGTAGCGCTTGAACAAATAAAGGTAAAAGCATTTGAGATGGTGGCACTACCCACTGATTATTAGCATAGGAGCTTAATTGATATGGGGTCAACATATAAATCATTGCCGAAGTTTGATATCCCGGACTAGCCATTGGTCTAGAAACTAAAATAGTTAAATAAGTTTTAGCAGGAGGTACTTTTATCGAACGTAAATTCCCGATCTGGTAATAGGACACCAGCGGAACAACTACAGGACCGCAAGCAGTTAAAAAAAGACTAAATAAAAATAACAACATACATTTCAAAATACTCATCATTTCTCTCCTGGACCCACAGGAGAAGGATATTTACCTCGAACTAAAATTGATGGATTGTGTTCTACATCTCTACTTAATTGTTGTAAGTGATTCGTCATCACATTTAATTTATCAAGTAATTGTTGGACACTTGACATCATTTGAGTGACTACGTTTTGCATTGTGGTATGAGTATCCTGCACCGTCAATTCTACACTTCGCCCTGTTATATCAAATTGATGTGCGGTTAACTTAATGCTATTTAAGGTATTGCTTAATTGGCGCATTATTTCTGGTAACTGTTCACTAGCTTTAGCGCTATTAAACATAAATCTTTTCATCAAGACCATCGTTGAACTAATACTTTTCGAATCAGTTGTTAATGTCGTCGTTATTTTTTGTAAGTTAGCCAAACTAGCGCTGATCGCTTGGCGGTTTTTTTCATCAAAAACTTTTCCTATATTGTCACTTAATTCTTTAATCGTTTTAGTAATCTCCTCTAAAGCAGTGCTTAATTTCATTAACAAAGAGGGTTCCGAAGGAATAACAGGATATTTTTCACCTGGCTTAACCATTAACGGTGGCGCTGTGGCTGTCAGCGCTTTTAAAGCCACATAATCCATTCCCATAATTCCTTCAGGCTGTAATGTCGCAATAGTGCTGGTAGTGACGGGCGTTTCTTCTTTAACTTTTAAAGTCAAAATTACTTGTTGAGGGTCTATCGGATTTAATTCGATCTTCTGCACGTACCCTACTTTAACTCCGTTAAATCGCACTGGAGTTTGTGGACCTATTCCCGATACTTGTTCATGCATATAAACAAAATAAGTATTGTAAGTTTGGTGGTTTTTAAAAACGCCTAACCAAAGAAAAAGCATAATTGCGGCAGCACCTAACAGAACAACGAATAAACCCACAACGCTGTAGTTAACTTTAGTGTCCATCCCTCGCCTCTGGCGTAAGGTTACCACGAAAGATGCTTCGGCCACCACTGAAATACTCTTGAATGGCAGGATGTTTTTGACGAATCAATTCGGACATTGACATAACAGCTAAAGCTTTTCTTTCACTGAAAAAAACGACTCGGTCAGTAACTCGCCATAACGTATCGAGATCATGTGTAACTAAAACCACAGTTAATCCAAGAGTTTCTTTTAAATGTAAAATTAATTCGTCCATTTCACTCGCGCTTTTAGGATCCAACCCAGTAGTCGGTTCATCAAGAAATACAAGCTCTGGATCCAATGCTATAGCGCGAGCTAAAGCAACACGTTTTTTCATCCCACCACTAAGCTCTGCAGGGTATTTATTTACCGCATCCGATTCTAAACCAGTCAGTGCAATTTTCAAAAGCGCAATTTCTATTTGTGTATCTGGTTCTAAATTTGAATATTTCTCTAATGGAAAGAGAATATTTTCTAAAACACGTAACGAACTGAATAATGCGGAGCTTTGAAACATGACTCCCCACCTCCGCTGTACGGACAAAGCTTCGGCTTTTGTACAATTAACGACGTTTATACCAAAAACTCGAATATCCCCTGCTGTAGGTTTCTGAAGCATCAAAATACTACGCAATAAAGTCGTTTTACCGCATCCACTGGGACCAATAATGGCAACGATTTCCCCTCGATTAATCGATAATTCTAATTCTTCATGAACAAGCTTCCTTCCAAATCGATTGTGCAAACCACGAATCTCAATCAGAGGTTGAGAAGATTCAGGAAAAGCCATTAGATCCCCAACCATCTAAATAACACAGAAAAAATAGCATCCGCAATAATAATAAGAAAAATGGACTGCACCGCGCTTTGAGTAGTTCTTTGGCCCACACTATCTGCCGTGGCATCTACTTGAAACCCTTGAAAACAACCCACAGCTGCAATAATTAGCGCAAATACAGGAGCTTTAATCAACCCGACAACGTAATGTCGCACAGGGATAGCATGTTGCAATCGATCTAAATAAGCCATATAGCCAATGTCCAATTGTGATTTAGCTATAAACATACTACCAAAAACTGCAAAGATATCTGCCCAAGCTGTAAGTAATATCAATGAAATTAATAAAGCAAAAATTTTTGGCAAAACGAGATACTCAAGCGGAGATACACCCATTGTATTAAGAGCATCAATTTCCTCATTTACCTTCATAGTACTAATTTGTGCTGTAAATGCAGTACTCGTTCGCCCTGCTGCAATAATAGCTGTAATTAAAGGGCCAAATTCGAGAAAAATAACAGTACCCGTAATATCTACTACGAAAATATCTACGCTGTAACTATCGAGTTGCAGGGCTATTTGGTAAGTGAGCACAATGCCCACTAAAAAACTGAGTAAAGCAACAATAGATAACGCTCGATAACCTGTTTCTTCTACAGTTCGCCACATGGCTCTCCATTGAATTCGTCGCAGCTGAAGGAGAGAGTAACCCAGTATCGTAGAGGCCTCCCCAATAAAAGTCAAAAAATTAATAAGCGAAATCCATTTAATAACTATCCCTTCGCCTAACCAATAAATAAACCCCGGTTTTAAAGGAGGTGTTGGTGGTCTTCGAAAAACATCAGCTTCTTGCTTGACCAGATTTAATAAAGTTTCAGTATTTTGATTCAGCCCTTGTATTTTTACACTTTTTCCTGATGATTGAAGGCGGCTTATTAAAGTGTAAAAAAGTAAAGCGCCCGCGCTATCCATTTTCGTGATATCTTGAGCGCTAATTGTAGTTGCCTGCGCTGCTTGTTCCACGTAACGCTTTATATGAAGTTCCACTTGAAATAAACCACTTAGCGACCAATCTCCTGTGCAATACAATACGTGTTGATCCGGAGAAATTTCAATGGACGCAGGAGGCTCATTTTTGGTGGCGACCATAACAAGAAAAATTTCCTTAAATTAAGATTATTTTGCCATTAAATTATATAATTGTGCAAACTTTTTACATTCTAAATAAACCATATAAAACCATGTAGAAAAATTAACGCCTTTAAAAACGAGTTAAAGAAATTAGATAGTAGTATTTAAACCCAATATTATTAGCTATACAACATAGATAAGGAAATGATTTAAAGAATAAAGCGGAAAAAAGGTCTGTTTGTCAAGGAAATAGCTAAAATTAAATCTTTTAAAAGAGGCTTTTACTAAGGAAATTGCCATGAGACTATATTGGAAATATTGCTCGGCACTCTCTGTAGATGTAGTAACTGAAATTTTCAGAATGTTTCTACTGCTTTAATACTAAAATTTGCACTAATACAGCAATATTTAAGTATGAGTATTTTGTGAATTAGAGTGGTTTTTATTAGGTTTTTATAATCAGAGACATCCAGAATACTTGTGAACAGCTTAGTTTTTGTGCTTAAAAGCTATAACTAATTACGTTAATAAAAAAGCGCATCGCAGGACAGGGAGACAGAAGCCCCTCCCCTAAAAAAGGCCAGAGAAAGAATTTTATAGGCCAATTTAGCTGCTAAAAAATCACAGCTGTGAAAATAGGGAATGGGTGCTAATTCATTAATATCGGCGCCAACAATAGTACCAACCTGGCTCGCTGCAGAAATAATTTCAAGCGCATCATTCCAAAGCAATCCGTCTGGCTCAGGTGTCCCGGTGGCAGGCATTAAACTTGCATCAAATCCATCCACGTCAAACGTGAGATAAATGGGACGATTTTTTAAAGGAGCAATAATTTTTTTAAAATCCCAATTTTTTTTATCTTTTGCCCAATAAATATGAATTCGATTTTGATTGGCTTCAAAAAAAGGAATTTCCTCAGCAGAAATATTTCGAATGCCAACCGAAACGACTTCGATATTTGAATGATCTAAACAACGCCGAATTACTGAAGCATGAGAAAAAGGTTCCCCATGATATCGATCGCGTAAATCTGCATGCGCATCAAAATGCAGAATTTCTAAATTAGAATACCTTTTAACAAATGGGCGAATAGAACCCGCTGTGATAGAATGTTCTCCCCCAAAAACAAAGGGAAATTTTTTATCTTCTAAAACACGTTCCACTAGACCTTCCAATTGCTGTAATGCTTTTAGCATGTCATTTTCGAGCTTAGGTTCTTCCAAAGTTACAATACCGATATCACGATAAGGCTCGCGCCAAAGAGCTTCATCAAATAGTTCAACCTCATGAGAGGCTTGAATCATAGCGGCGGGTCCTTTGAAGGTGCCTCCACCATAGCTTACAGACTGTTCAAGTCCAAAGGGGATAATGACAGCCTTCGCATTTTCATAACTGACGGCATCTTGAGGGTCCAAGCCTAAAAAAGCTTCTTTAGAGACAAGGCATTTCATTATTTTTATTTCTTGCTAAATAACTGACTGTAATGTCGACGCGACCGATCTTTCCAAAAACCATTGTGATAAGCATCACTTACTAATAACGGCAATACGGACGTAGCTTCTGCATAAACCATTTGTTCATAGGCAGTATCTACTTTGCCCCACGAGCAGGCTTCTTTAAGTGTCGAACTGGAACATGCCCCATCACGTACGTCTGCTACGGTTATTTGGATAGCATACTTATGCATATCCACAGATTTTCCAATAATTTTTGAACAAACTACGGCGTCTTGAACGAAATTTTTCGGAACACCACCTCCGATCATTAATAATCCAGTTGTTCCTGCTTGAATTTTAATTTCTGTTAATTCACGAAAATCACGTATAGAATCAATAGTTAAATGATGACCCGGGTTCTTTACTTGATGGAGTACCAATCCAAAACCCGCTGAAGAATCGGTAAAAGCGGGGCAAAAGATAGGCACATCATTTTCATAGGCCAGCTGGACCAATGAATCTCCTTTTTTGGCCTTTCCTTTCTGCAAAAAAGCACCCATAGACTGAATAAATTCACGTGAGCCATAAGGGCGGGGTTCAAGACTATTGGCAATTTCAAAAATAGTATGATCACATCGTTGTAAATCTTCTTCGTCGATATAAGTGTCATAAATTCGATCAATATATAAATTACGCAATTGCTGGTCATCTACTTCTGGTGTACCTTGATAATGTCGAAAACCTAAAGCCTCAAAAAAATCCATATCTACAATGCTAGCGCCTGTGGCCACAATGATGTCTACCATATTGTATTTCACTAAATCAGCATATAATTTCATGCAACCCCCGGCTGAGGCCGACCCAGCAATAGTTAAAATAATGCTGCATTCCCTATCTTTAATCATTCGGTTGAAAATCTGCGTTGCTCTTGCGAGATTACGGGAAGTAAATGACATACAATCCATAGCATTAATAATCGGACGAGCATCAAAGCGAGTAATATCAATATGCTCAACCGTTCGTTGCAATAATTCTTTTTTCAATGAAGGCACGGGTAAGGTTTGATTTTTCATCAAGGATTTCCTCACAGGTTAATAAAAATCAAGCGGCAATAACTTCAAGGGGTTCTTGCGTGATGTAGTTATCAGAATACATCGTCATGAGAGGCTCATCTGAAACCATGGCAACACCTTCTTTTTGCTTGAATCCATTAAATTTAGTAGACAAAGTTCGACCATAAGCACCCATCTGACCGATTTCAATATAATCACCCTCTTGAATATCGTTTGGGAGATAGAAAGGACCCTTCATGTAATCCAAAGAATCGCAAGTTGGACCGTAAAAACTAAAGGGTAAAAGATCTCTGTCTGTAAGACGATTGGAACGCAATAAGTGCACCGGGAAAATAAAGTGGGGAATACCTGCGTCAAAAAGGCTCCCGTAAGTACCATCATTGATATAAAGTACATCGTCTTTTCGCAGCTCGACATTCACAACTACAGACGTACTTTCTGCCACTAATGAACGACCTGGTTCACAAAGTAGTTCCAAATGGGGTCGTTTTCGGTTTATTTTCGCAAATTCTGTATGGATCGTCTCAAAATAAATATGCAACGCAGGCGGAATCATACCGGCATAAATGGAGGGAAAACCCCCGCCTACGTTAAAATATTCGATTCCTACACCCGATTCATCAATTACTTTATCAGCCATCCGAATAGCGATTCGATAAGCATCAGGGTGCATACATTGCGAGCCCACATGGAACGTAATACCAAGTTTATAAGCTACTTTACGCATGTTTTTTAGTAGTTCAGGAGCTTCGTGTAGATTAATTCCAAATTTTTCTGCCAAATTAAACTCAGCAAACGTATTCGGAATAGCAAGCCGTAAATGCAAGCAGAGGTCTCTAGCATTTTCAGTATAGCGCAAGATCTTATTCAGCTCGTCTAAGCAATCGAGAGAAAAATGACGAACATCATAATTGAAGTAAGCTCTACGAATCGCGTGAGGCGATTTCACCGGATGCATGAAATAAAGCTCAGCGGATGGCGCATATCCTCTGATGGTACGAATTTCTTCATAGGAAGCCACATCAAATGCAGTCACGCCATAAGCATAAACCGACTGGATGACGTGTTGTTCAGGGTTTGTTTTTACTGCATATAGGATTCGTCCTTTAAATCGATTGCGAAAGTAGTTAACCGCACGCTTTAGAGCGTTGGGTCTAAAAGCAAAAACAGGTTGTATTGGCCTACTTTCGGCAATGGAAGCAATGGTCTGAAGTTTCATTTCTGCATATAAAACCTATTTTGGCAGCTGCCAATATTTTTATTATTGGTATATCAGATTAACTAAAATGTCAAATAAAATATACATTTCTCAGTGACTCCCAGCTAATTTTAGAGTTTATTAATTTTGTAACACTAACCAAAGTAGACAAACGAGGGAGCCAACAGAGCAGAAGAATTTTCGCATAAGCCCTCGCTGAAATTTCTGTGAAATTGCCCACTTGTGTCTTCCAATCCTGATTGGTATGTTTATTCTTCATATTCAGGGAGAAAGCTATGGCTTTTAGTCTAAGTCCGCTCATCGTTTGCAGCATTATTGTTCATACTCGAGAATTTCATTCTAAAGATAGAGAAGATGTTGTGATCCTGGAAAGTATCAACGAGCCTAGCGAAAAAGATTTCATGCAAATCTTTACTGATCATCAAAACGACCTTACCTGCCTCGCGCTCAAAGAGACCATTGATAATCTAGAGCTAGATCAACCAATGCAAGTAGTTGCTTTGATATATTTAGGACCAGTGATTTTTAGGACCAGTGATTTTAACGAATGGAAAAAAGTTTTGGAGAAGCTCAAAGTGGTTAGACGACGCATGCAGTCGAACATTTGCTTTCCAAACAACTAGTAGTGTAATTATCTGGAGGGATTGAATATGATAGGCTACCATTGTGAAGAATGAGCTGACGGACCTTGACAACGGCAACATTAAAGCACTCCATTGGCGAATTGTCTTTACAGCGGGTGTCGGTTTTTTTACGGATGCTTACGACCTTTTTATTATTAGTGTAGTTACTACCATCTTAATGCCATTATGGCATTTGACAATTTCGCAGTTAGCTTTATTAAATAGTTCGGCTTTAGCCGCAGCGGCAGTAGGTGCTATTTCTTTCGGATTATTATCTGATAAATTCGGGCGCAAACGATTATACGGAGTGGAAGTCGCGATTCTTTTTTTTGGCGCCATTCTAGCAGCATTTTCTCCATCTTACGTCTGGTTGTTAATTTCCAGAATAATCGTCGGTTTAGGCATCGGCGGAGATTACCCTTCAAGCGCGGTGATCGCTAGTGAATATGCTCCCAGCCAAAAACGAGGATTTTTAGTGTTACTGGTTTTTGCCATGCAAGCTGTTGGTTTACTAGTAGGCCCCTTATTAGCTTCGCTATTACTTCTTACTCCTCTGCACCATTCGCTAATTTGTCGAATTTTACTTGGCGTAGGCGCAATTCCAGCCGCCTCAGTTTTTTATCTCCGTAGAAAAATTCAAGAAACATCGCATTATCTTCTTACACAATCAGTTCCAGTAGCTGTTAGTCGTGTGGTCTCTGATTTGACGGGATTTACTCGAAAAATGAAAAACGAGTGCTTACCTCAACCTAAACCTAAACAAAGCTTATTAGAAAAGAAATTGTTTATTCGCCTTGTTGGAACGGCGGGAGCTTGGTTTTTATTAGATGTTGCTTTTTACGGTAATAGTGTTTCTTCTGCTCTCATTCTCAAACACCTCAATCCGTCTGCAACATTAATTACCAATACCTCAACTATTGCTTTGATTTTCTTTCTTTTTGCTGTTCCAGGTTACATTTTGGCCGCTGCCTATATTGATCGAATTGGTCGAAAATTTTTACAGATGTTTGGATTTTTAATGATCGCTGTTGCTTATGGACTCATTGCACTCATTCCTCATGCGGTTAAAAATATACCGTTGTTTACAGCACTTTTTGGCATTAGCTTCTTTTTCGTTAATTTTGGCCCGAATACCACCACCTTTCTTATTCCTTCTGAAGTTTATCCTACGAGTTTACGAGCAAGAGCTCATGGCATTTCTGCAGCCTGGGGCAAGGTTGGTGCTTTTGTTGGAGCATTTTTCCTACCATATATTTCGGATCTTTATGGACTGCGCTATACGATGGCTCTTCTCTCTGTTATATGCTTGTTTGGGATCCTGTCTACACTTTTATTACCTGAAATGAAAGGTAAATCTCTTGAAATGATCGAAAACTAGCCAGCATTTTTAAAATCTTTGCCCGAAAGGCGCTAAAGCTTTTTTCAGCGGACACGTTTCCGGTCAGAAATAAAAGTAACCGCTGAAGCTAAGATGGGAAAAGCGCTATAACGAACATTTGAGAGTTGAAACCTAACATCTTTCTAGACTCTATATCTACCAAATGTAAGTGGTTTCATGCTACAAAAGAATAGAAGACAACATTCGGAAAAACATCATTGATTACTGGAATGAAATGTTTAGCAATGTTTACCAATTAAGCGCTGATATTTAACGTTATAACCTTGGATTCATAAAGGACTAAAAAGGTATAATATACTGAACAAGGACAGTCAAATTTCTAGCTAATTAGCGCGAACAGCCCCTCTATTTCTTTTGAAAGTCTGTAAAATCGAGCAGTAGAAGTTTACTTATGCATTGAGGGTGAACTCAAGCGTATTGATAAAAAACTCGATTTAAGCCTAAAGATAATCTCTGTTTATAGAATTAAAATATTTAAAATTGGGAGGGTCAAAAATAATACGACTTGACACATTAGCGGTGCGTCATGTTGGTTTTTAGAGTGCCTACACCGATAGGCTCATTTAAATGCTAATTAAATGAATATATAGAGATTTATTTCAAGAACAGTCGTCTATGTAATTCGACTAATTACACACTTTACCAAAAGTAAACGTAATAATACTACTAAAGGAGGTAACGACTTATCCAGTCAATGTAATACTTTTATCCTAAAAGGCCTACCGTATTTCAAAAATAAAATAGTCAATTTTATTTTATTTTCACATTTAGAAAAGATAACGTTTGAACACTGCTTGATAACTGATCTCCGGTTTAGCTTGAAAAGCTTGTTCAATATTTTTTTAACCTCACCAGTAAAATTAAATATTAACTATTAGAACCGCTTCCTGTACTAAAGTGGCTCCTGCATTTTCCAGAAAACGATACAACTATCAACCATATATTTTCTTAGAATCATCTACTTCAATATCGATGGGCAAATTTCTTCGTTTACAAAACCTCACCATACTTAAAAGCCAATGTGATACTTTTCTTTTCCTAAATTACCATACTGGTAAAGCAGCTTCCTTCTTCGATAACCAGTTAGTAGCTTTCTCTGCTCCAGAGGTTTTGCATAATGGTCGCCATGATCCAGGATCTGAAGCAAAACCAGTTAAACTTATAATAAATTCTGTATTTGGAAACTCTGAAGGATAAACCTGCTCTGTATTCTAAATAGTTTAGGAACACAGATAAAGTTAAAACTAACGTTTATCTATTTCTTCACAATATTCGTATTATCATGTACATCTTGTAGAAAGAGTATTTTGTGTTCTTCATAGAGGATAAATTGTGCTCTATTAAGAACTGGTTATATATTATCCCGAGCTCCCTAATAAAATGGAGAGAATAATGGACAATTGTTACATTAAAACATTTAGGCCGTATTTACATTCAGCTTCGCGCGTATACCCACAACGTAGCAAATACAATGCTATGTCAAGAATATGTTTTGAAACTCTCTAAATGCCCTCCTACAGTTTTTGCAAAAGTGCTACTAGATTATAATAAAATGAGGATATTTAACCTCATGAACATCCTCTATTAACATATTGATTAGAAATTTTATTTTTCTAGCTTAATAACATATTAAATTTAATTATTAAATATAAAAACTGCATTTTAAAAAAACAGCAGCGAATAATGCACGTAATAATCAAGATAATGTTTTAAAATTTGATTAGTTAATTGACCATATATGTTGATACCATATGAGTAATTTAAGAGATCGCGTTTGGCGTACGGGTTGATACCAAAATATTGGTCAGTAACATACTGGTTAATAATTTACTAAAGATAATAAGTACGCAGCCTATCAGTCAATTTGTGAAAACAACGGCGCACATTCCACTACCAAAATCCTTTTAAAATCCTTTTACTAAAAATGACGAATGATATTCTGCAACTCTACAATTAAATCTCCGACGACGATTTTTGAGACATGTTAGAAAACTTCCAAATCATTCCTTACGGTAAGTAATTCAATGTCTAGTTTCATATTGCTTCTTGCCAATGAAATTTTTCAACGTTTTTTCGATTACTTTCTTCGTGGCTTTGTCTCATTAAAATCTTGGAGCTTAAGAGAGAATAGAGAAATATATTTTCTATAATTCTTTAATTTATAAAGCTACTCTTTACATAAAAGAACTGTTTCTATGACTCAGTACTACAAAGAAGAATTTACTGCCTGCAATCAAGAAAAAGACTATAGAAAATACTAACAATTGGTGATGGCGAGTATCTTGGTAATTTGAGAATTCTCTCACCTCGCAACTAACTATTTTTACATGTTTTATCTGGTGGATGGGCGTCACAATGTGTAATCCACCAATTTTTCTAACTTAGCTATTACGGAATTATTTTTCGTTTTCTTTTTCGTCATCCAAAAGACTACCGGTAGACACTACTTTTTCTCGAGTAATTTTTAAAGTTTTTTGATTGGCATCGTTAAAGGCGGCTTTAATGAGATCTTCAATAGCTTCTTTTGATTCTTTTAGAAGTTCATCAGAGAGATTAATTTTAATGACTTCATGTTGAGCAGTAAGAGTAACTTTCACCATGCCTGCGCCAGATTCACCAGTAACTTCAATTTTTGATAATTCCTCCTGCGCTTTCTGCATGATTTCTTGAATTTTTTTTGCATTTTTTATTAAATTACCAATATTAAATTTGCCATCAATCATCTTTGTATCTTCTTTAAATATCTTCAATTAATTTTCAATAGGTACTCTGGAATGGAAAGCGTGACTTAATGTACCGCCGTCGAGATATTCCAATTCACCACCAATTGGCACGCCATAGGCGATGCGCGAACATTTTATTTTAGTCTGATCGATGTGATTTGCAATATAATGTGCCGTTGCTTTGCCTTCCATAGTTGCATTGGTAGCGATAATGAGTTCTGTAACAACTTCACTGCGCAAGCGATTAAGTAGAATGGGGATTCCAATTTCTTGAGGTCCTATACCATCTAAGGGGGAAAGACGTCCTTGAAGCACAAAATAGCGACCCGAATAGATCTGAGTTTGCTCTATAGCAGCTACATCGGCTGGGCTTTCCACGACGCATAAGAGAGCAGAATTACGCTTCGGATTGCAACAAATATTACATAAATTATGCTCGGTATAAATCCGACATAATTCACACTCCCCCACTTGATTAATAGCAGATTGTAGAGATTTGGACAAAGCTAATCCTTTGGCTCGTCCAGATTTTGCAAGAAAATAGAAGGCCATCCGTTGTGCAGATTTAGGACCCACACCGGGTAAGGTTTGAAGCGTAGTTATGAGTTGTTTTATCAGTAAACTAAACAAAATACCTACCCCTAACTGGCAGAACCTTCCGTAAGGGCTCTTGGACAACTGTCACCTTTTCCTTCTTTACTATTTTTTATTGAAATGTTTTAAATATCGTAGAAATATGCATATTTTAAATTTAATTGTCTTAGATTGGGTGATTTTAAATAGCTTCGCTTAATTTTTCCGGGCTTCACGAATACACCATGTACATACCTTAATATTGCCTGACAGTGCGCGCTCATAACATTCTTTGATAAAAAAGCTCGAATTACAATAATGACAACTCAGCTTATAATTTCGAAGATGTTAAATTTTTTGAGTCACCGACTAGTTTCATATCAACCGGATTGAAATAGATACTTTGCATCCATCATTGCATAATGATGCTACTTTATGTTCGTCAGTAAAAACTAGCATTATTGAAATACTTCGCCCCCAATTTAGATTTTATCATTTTTCGTTCTACATTTTATGCTCTTCATGGGGAAGAATGCTTTCCTTTATCACAGTTGCATTGAAATTTTGTATTATCCGCTGAACCTGTTGATCATTCAAAATCCTTTTTTCCGCTTCCGACTGTCGACTTTGGGTTATCTTTTCAGCAGTTGCGGCGTGAGTTTCTCCAAAATTGTCACCGATAACAATTTCTACATCAATAAATCGATTAAAATACTTGCTTACTGCTTTTGATATTCTTTGAACTTGCTTTTCTTGCAACAAGGGTTTTTGTTTAGGATTTAAAATTAAATATAAATGCGTTTCAGTTTTTCGACTGAGACTGCATTGTTGTGCCAAAGCAAGGGCGGCGCCAGTAAGATCTAATTGAGGTAGTAGTCGGTGCCATTGAGTTTCTTGGGAGGATAGGACATGGGGCGCTGATGTGGTGACTGTTTTCCGATACGGTTTATTTTTAATCACCGACGATGTCGATTCGGGGTAAAAGGCAAGTATTCGCAACAGCGTCATTTCGAACCCCATTTGTGGGTTTGGAGAATAAGGTAAATCTCGTTGGCCTAATAGGCCAATTTGATAAAAGAGCTGTACGTCCTCGCAATGAAGAAAGCTTGCTAACTGACGTAATCGTTCACTATCGCCTTCAATTTGAGCATCGGGGATTGCTTGAATAACAGCAATCTGGTGGAGTAATGCCAATAACTCACTTAAGGAACTAGAAAAATCAGCGCCTTGTTGGGCCAGTTTTTTGATACAGCTCAGCAGATTGTTTCCCTGTTTCTGAGCAAGAGCCTCGAGGATATCAAGTAATAAGGTCGGCTCAATGATTCCCAGCATGGTCTTCATATCAGTCGTAAGAACCTTACCATTACCGTAAGCTATACTTTGATCTAAAAGGCTCAAAGCGTCGCGAACACTTCCATTAGCGGCTTGAGCTAATAAACCAAGCGCGGCCTTTTCAAATTCAATAGTTTCTTTTTGTAAGATTCGTTGGCAATGAGCATCAATTTGTACCGGTAAGAGGGGAGTAAGGTGGAATTGCAAGCAGCGTGATAATATTGTTATTGGTAATTTATGATAATCTGTAGTGGCAAGGATGAATTTAATATGGCTAGGAGGTTCTTCCAGAGTTTTTAACAGTGCATTAAAGCTATGGTCAGAAAGCATATGTACTTCGTCAATTAAGTATACCTTAAACCGACCTTTCGTTGGTGCATATTGAATATTGTCAAGCAACTCCCGCGTATCTTCTACTTTGGTGCGTGACGCCGCATCTATTTCAAAAAAATCAGGGAATCGACTGGAATCTATCTCCTTACAATTGTCACAGATATTACAGGGATTGGCGCTAATGCCTTTTTCGCAATTGAGGCATTTCGTAAGCAGACGACCTAGAGTTGTTTTACCAACCCCACGGGTTCCAGTGAATAAATAGGCATGATGAAGATATCGTTGATTAAGAGCGTTACTTAAGGCTCGAATAACGGGCACTTGACCAATTACTTCTTGAAAGCATCGAGGACGCCACTTCCGCGCTAAGACTTGATGAACCATCGATCCATTCCTTAACCATTTCTATCTTACTAAAAAAGCAGCCATAAAAGCCACACCTGCATCCAAATCCACCGTTACCGTTGCTCCCTTCCGGGCCTCTATCGGGATTCACAGCAATTGATTGCTAGGGGACCTCTATGGCCACCAAATTCAATATATCTCTCATACTCTGAATCTTCAACCTTGATTGACGCATATAATATTTACCCTTCCTGTATGACTTAATTATCTAGCGGAGAGGAAGGGATTCGAACCCTCGGTACGGGTTAGCGCACACACGATTTCCAGTCGTGCCTCTTCAACCACTCGAGCACCTCTCCTGTCACGTTCCAGACGCCCCCTCCCCAATTCCTGTAATAACTCGAAATGCTCTTCAGATTAGACTAGAATACCCATAAGTGCAATTAGGGAAGGTCTTGAAGAAGCAAGGAAATACACGCCTTGATTTAACGTAAATCTTAGGTATTCAACTGGGGGGTGAACCAAGAGAAGAGGTAGTACACGAGAGAAAAGATCTTTCCTTCGTGGGGTCATAAATAAGAAAGAGAGTAATAATGTGTCTATATAAAAGCAAGATAAGAGCCTATGGAGTGTTATAGGAAGACCACTCTCAATTCCCCTACCATACATCGTTTTAAGGTTTCAAGAGAACTAAAGAAACAACACGACGCAGAGTAGCTTAAATCATAATTATTATTTGCTATCTGGATTTACCGCTACGGAGTATGTCGCCGCTCGTTCCCCCCCCCCATAAGCATAAATGAGCTGCCGTGAGCTTTGTAATCACGCGAAGCGGTCGCGTTTGCATCAAAACCATAATAGAGTATGGGGTTATCGTCAATTCATCAATAGGTTAATTCATAATGCGAATTATTTTACTAGGCCTTCCCGGATCTGGTAAGGGAACTCAATCAGAATTTATCGTGAAGCAATTGAATATACAGAAAATTTCGACAGGAGATATGTTACGTGCTGCCGTTAAAGCAAGAACTTCTCTTGGGTTTGAAGTAAAAAAAGTAATGGAAGAAGGGGGGCTAGTTTCAGATGAAATTATGATTGCATTGGTGAAAGAGCGCGTACATTCACCTGATTGTCGAAACGGTTATTTATTAGATGGGTTTCCCCGTACCACGGCACAAGCAGAAGCTTTATGGGCACAGAAAATTAAAATCGATCTAGTGATTGATATCGATGTACCAGAAGAAGAAATTATTGAACGTATGACTGGTCGATTAGTCCATCCTGCTTCGGGACGTACTTACAATCGGTGGCATAATCCTCCGCAAATTCCCGGTAAAGATGATATAACCGGTGAACCATTGGTACAGAGAGCGGATGATCGTAAAGAGACGTTTCAAAAACGTTTAGCCATTTATAGACAACAAACCAGTCCTCTTAGTCACTATTATTCAACTTCAACGTATGAAAAATCAGGAGATTTTCAGGCGCCTCGTTATTATCGTGTATCAGGCCTGGGTACTATGGATGAAGTGAAGGAGCGAATTTTAAAGGTGTTAAATAGTTACGAATTCGCTAATCGCGATGGGGGTTAATTACAACCATACCATGAGTATTACAGTTTGATATGGATCTGGTCATTCTCTGATGAGAAAAAACTCAAAAGAATTAGGTTATTCAAAATACACCGCTATTTTGCGAGGACATTCACAGAAATGGAGGCAGTTCACGCCATTAAAGCTGTTTACGGGATGCAACCCGCTTGTTTTCTCACAGCAGTTTTCAGTCTCTCGTTATGGTTCATGATTTTTTTAGCTGCATCTACCTCAAACTACATCTTTCTTTATTTTCGCTAATTGCTTTTATGCGGGACGTAGATTCTTGCGCGCTTTGTCACACTTTTCCGAGACATTTCTTAAATGATGCGCGGAACTTACTGGAAACATCCCTTAGTCGTATGCCCTCGTTTAGTAAGAAGTTTTTCTTTTTTTTCTAGCATCTTTACCATAATGGCAATTTTATTTGCATAAAAACCAATAAGTTCAAAGAAATAAGTGACTTTTTTATGATTTTATTTTAATAGAAAAATTGGGCGGAAGTGATAGAATTTTGGTGTTTTAGAGCTCTTCTCTTGTAAAGAAGAGCAGTGAGGAATTCTAGAGAGGAAAACAGAGCGCGAACACCGCAATATCGACGATGGGATGTTAATGTGGAGCACAATATAATCTTTTCAATTTTTCTCATTTTCGCTGGTGCCGCCATCTTATCAACTTTTGCATTAATGACCCGTCAATCTATGCTGGTAGCTTACATGCTATTAGGGATTTTGTTTGGGCCGTGGGGATTAAAATTAATTGCTAATATCGACATGCTTCGAACAGTCAGTGATGTTGGAATCATCTTCTTATTATTTCTTTTGGGCCTTAATTTACCTCCTCAAAAATTGATCACTATGTTCAAAGAGATTACGTGGGTAGCTTTAATCAGCTCGACTATCTTTGCAGTTATAGGGTATTTCGTGGCTTATTTTTTTAGTTACTCGACACTCGAATGTTTAGTAATTGGTGGTGCGATGATGTTTTCCAGTACCATTATTGGCATTAAGTTGTTGCCTACCACGATTCTACATCATCAACATACCGGGGGGGTAATGATTAGCGTTCTTCTGCTGCAGGACTTAATCGCTATTGCTGTCTTGTTTTTATTGCATGGAGCTTCCCGTGAGGGGAAGATGCTGGTTGATGTTAGTCTGGTGGTATTAGGATTCCCTGCTATTTTAATTTTCGCTTATTTATTTGATCGGCTGGTTTTATTTCCTTTGTTTTCTAAATTTAACCGGATTAAAGAGTATCTCTTTTTATTGGCGATTGGCTGGTGTCTCAGTATGGCTCAGTTGGCTTCATTATTGGGCTTATCGGGGGAAGTCGGTGCTTTTATTGCTGGAGTTAGCCTAGCCTCAAGACCTGTATCTGTTTACATTTCCGAAAGTTTAAAGCCAGTACGGGATTTCTTCTTAGTTTTATTTTTCTTCTCTGTGGGCGCCACTTTCGACCTTAACTTTTTACCAATTGTTATAATACCTGCATTAATTTTACTTACTTTATTAATGGGAGTGAAACCCTTAACCTACCGGCTGCTACTAGGCTGGATGGGAGAATCTAAGCAAGTAGCTTGGGAAGTAGGAGTACGCTTAGGTCAAGTTAGCGAATTTTCTTTGATAATTGCTTATATGGCTCTCAGTAGCAAGATTATTTCAGATAAAGCAGCCTATTTAATTGAGAGTGCTACTATATTATCTTTTATCATTTCTTCGTATTGGGTTGTTATTAAATATCCCACGCCTTTAGCAATGTCTGATCGTCTGCGTCGAGATTGAGAGGGCTTACAGGAAAGCTAAAGAACGGATTGCTATAGTCAAAAAGATAAGCGAGAATGAGACCCACCATTTGAAAGTCTGTGAAGGAAGGATGGCAATTATGATTTTGAGCGCCGTTTTGTTATGTTTTCTGATACAGCGGTGGCTTCATTTTGATAGCTATAGCAGAAAATATTATTGGTTTGATGCGTATTTTCAATGGCTAAAAGCACAGTTTAGGCATTTATCTTTTTGGAACGGAATTGGCGGTATTGGTATTGTTGTTCTACCCTTACTTCTTATTTATATTCTAATGGCTCTTTTTATCTGCCATCTCTTAACGGCAATTGGTTATTATTTTTTGACAGTAGTGGTTTTATGGTATTGTATGGATGCGCGCCCTCTGGCCACAGAAAATGTAGCTCAACTAACGGTTGATGAGGTTCTGATTAACGCCTATCGACGCATTTTTGCTTTGATTTTTTGGTTGTTAGTCCTCGGATCAACAGGCGTGGTCCTTTACACATTGGTAGCGAGCTTGAATCGCCATTTAGAAAGTCATTCTTTGGAAGAGGATAATAGTTTGTTCTTGGCAGCAGGTAGAATGGAAGGCATATTAGACTGGATACCTGTGAGGCTAGCGGGAATTACATTTGCTCTTGTTGGCCACTTTTCAGAAACCTTTAAGCAATGGCACTCCTATGTGTATACCGGGATCACTTCTGCGCGACAGCAGATCATCGAATACGGGCTGACTGCTTCAGGAATTGAAAGAAGTCATCCATTATTGGTTGAAGAATTAATGGCTATTGATGGATTAATCAATCGAGCACTGTGGGTGTGGCTTATGGTAATAGCCCTGTTTACAATTGGGCGCTGGATTGGTTAGATTACGAAGTGGTAATCATCCATTTAAGGGAAATTACTTAAAGAAATTAGTTTAAAGAGTGAGATTATGACTGAGAAAAACATACATTCTCAGGATGCTGATCCCGTAGAGTCCCAGGAGTGGAAAGAAGCGCTTGATTCAATTGTTGAATGTGCAAGCATCCAGCGTGCTGAATTCATTTTGCAAGAATTATGGTCCCACGCCAGAAAAATTAGTGTGCCCGTTCCTACTGGTATTAATACTCCCTATATCAATACAGTTCCTGCTAACGTAGAAGCTAAATTTCCCGAGAACGAAATAAAAATTCTACAGCGTTTAACGAATTATATGCGATGGAATGCTCTCGCTATGGTAATGCGTGCGGGCCGTAAAAAAGCGGGATTAGGAGGGCATCTTTCCAGTTATGCTTCGATAGCAACTTTAATTGAGGTAGGACTAAATTATTTTTTTCGTGTGGATGATCTGGTTTTTTTTCAAGGTCATTCGTCGGAGGGGATTTACGCACGTGCTTTTCTAGAAGGGCGACTGAGTGAAGATGAATTAGTTCATTTTCGCCAAGAAGCCTTAACTAAAGGGATTTCTTCTTATCCTCATCCTCATTTAATGCCTCATTTCTGGCAATTTCCCACGGTATCTATGGGCCTAGGACCTTTAATGGCTATTTATCAAGCTCAATTGTTGAAATACTTGCACCATCGAGAGTTAGCAGATACGCTGAAGCGTAAAGTGTGGGCTTTCTGTGGTGACGGTGAAACAGCTGAGCCTGAAACTTTAGGTGGATTACTAGTGGCAAGTCGCGAGCGTCTTGATAACCTTATTTTTATTGTTAACTGCAATTTGCAAAGTCTTGATGGACCTGTTTCGGGTAATGGAAAGATTATCCAAGAGTTAGAAGGTGTTTTTCATGGAGCAGGTTGGCGGGTAATTAAAGTCATTTGGGGTCATAATTGGGAACAATTGTTCCAGAAAGATAAATCTGGTTTATTATTAAAATGCTTGAGTGAGATGGTAGACGGAGAATACCAAGCGTATCGTGCAAAAAATGGGGCTTACCTGCGAGAACATTTATTTGGCAAGTACCCTGAATTAAAGGAGCTTGTCTCTAATATGAGTGATCTCGACCTGGAGCAATTAACGGATGGAGGTCATGATCCTAAAAAGATTTACGCGGCTTATACGGAAGCGCTAAAAGAAACCGGGAAGCCGACTGTTCTCTTAGTAAAAACTGTCAAAGGTTACGGTTACGGTCAAGAAGGAGAATCCCAAAATATTGCTCATAATTTAGAAGAAATTAGCGAAGAGGGCTTAAAGAAATTTCGTGATCAATTCGAATTATCTTTGTCGGATAAACAATTAAAAGACCTAGAATTCTATAGGCTCTCTGAAAAAAGTCTTGAATTACAATATTTACATGAACATCGTGAAAAATTAGGAGGGCCGTTGCCGGCACGCAATGGTTCATATGAAGCTTTGAAGATTCCAGATTTAACGTTATTTAATTCACTTTTAAAAGGTACCTCTGATCGTTCAATTTCTACTGGAGCGGCGTTTTCTCGAATTATGGGGTTATTGTTAAGGGATGAAAATATCAAAGAACGACTTGTTCCAATCGTAGCCGATGAAGCTCGAACATTGGGATTAGAAGGTTTGTTTCGAAAAACAGGTATCTATGCGGTAGAAGGGCAAAAATATATTCCAGAAGATGAGAAAAAATTAGTTTGTTATTGTGAACACAAATCGGGACAAATGCTACAGCAGGGAATTTCAGAAGCAGGTGCTATGTCTAGTTGGATCGCTGCTGCTACGTCATTCGCTAATAATAATTATCTTTTAATTCCTTTTTACTTATATTACGCGATGTTCGGTTATCAGCGTGTGGGTGATTTGGTATGGGCTGCTGCGGATATGCAAGCACGAGGTTTTATTTTAGGCGGATTGGCAGGTAGAACGACATTAGCAGGTGAAGGATTGCAGCATCAAGATTCCCACAATTTATTGATGTTCAGCATGGTACCCACTTGCCGAACATATGATCCTGCTTTTGGTTATGAACTGGCTGTAATCATTCAAGATGGGTTACACCGGATGTATCAAAACAAAGAAAACATCTTTTATTACATCACGCTCATGAATGAAAGTTATCAACATCCGCCGATACCTGCAGGAGTTGAAAAAGGAATTATTAAGGGAATGTATTTGTTTAAAGAGGGTAATAGAAAATTATACCAGTGTGTCCAATTGTTAGGGGCGGGGGCTATTTTGCGGGAAGTTATTGCAGCGGCTGAAATTTTAGAGGGGCAATTTAATATTGCTGCGGATGTTTGGAGCGTTCCTAGTTTTAATTTATTGCGTCATAATATCGAATCTATAGATCGTTACAACCGTTTACATCCTCAAGCGGCTCCTAAGAAAAATTATGTAGAAGAATGTCTTGATGATCGAAAAGGTCCAGTAGTTGCTGCTACAGATTATATTAAATTACAAGCAAGTCAGATTCACCAGGCAATTAAAAAACCTTATTACGTATTAGGAACCGATGGGTTTGGCCGTAGTGATACACGACCCGTCTTGCGCGATTTCTTTGAAGTGGATGCCAAGATGATCGTATATACCGCATTAAAAGCACTAACAGATCAAGATGAATTTGAAAAGGATCAACTCATAAAAGCCATGCAGAAACTGAGTATTGATCCGAATCGACCTGATCCGTGGACAAGATAAAAGGGGAGGATGTGGCAAATTCGATAGAAAAAATTTTTGTACCAGATCTTGGTGGAGCGTCTGAAGTTGACGTCATCGAAATATTAGTAAAATTAGGTGATCCAGTAGCAAAAGAGGAGGGTTTAATCACTTTAGAAGGTGATAAAGCTTCGATGGATGTTCCCTCGCCCTTAGCGGGTAAAATTAAAGACATTAAAGTAAAGATAGGAGATAAAGTTAAAGAAGGGGACGAAATTTTAACCATCGAGGTTAAAAGCGGAAAAGAGGAAAAAGAATCGGAAGAAGGAAAATCAGAGGAAAGAGCACAAATAAAAGATATTTCTGAAAGTAAAGGTTTTGGCACTACCGTTCATGCGGGACCTGGTGTTCGTCGAATTGCGAATGAATTTAGTGTCAATTTAACTGAAATTAAAGGAACTGGTCAGAAGGATCGCATCCTTAAAGAGGATGTCCAGCAATACGTAAAACAGCAATTAAAAATTGCTAAAAGAAAAGAAAGTAAAGGTCTGCATTTACCTCCTATGCCGAAAATTGATTTTTCTAAATTTGGTCCCATCGAAGAAAAAGCTTTATCTAAAATTAAAAAAGCTACGGGCATCAATCTCACTCATAATTGGATGACCATTCCTCACGCGACTCAATTTGGAGAAGCAGATATCACTGAGCTTGAAGCATTTCGTCAGAGTCAAAAAGCTTATGCAGAGAAAAATAGGGTTCGATTGACTCTTGTAGTTTTTATTATTAAAGCAGTAGTTAACACGCTTAAAAAATTTCCTCATTTTAATGCCTCGTTAGATCCTTCGGAAGAAAATTTAATTTTAAAGAAATATTTTCATATCAGTGTGGCAGTCGATACGCCTGAAGGATTAATGGTCCCTGTTATTCAGGATGTAGATAAAAAAGGATTATTTGAATTGGCCAAAGAACTTAGTGAAATTAGCGAAAAAGCCCGTACTAAAAGCTTAAGTTTGAACGACATACAAGGGGGATGTTTTAGTATTTCCAGTTTGGGAGGAATTGGGGGTACAGCTTTTACGCCGATCATCAATGCGCCTGAGGTAGCAATTTTAGGAGTTTCGAAAATGCAATGGAAACCTGTCTATTCTCAAAGCGGTGACTGTAAGAGCAGACTGATGTTGCCATTGAGTTTATCTTACGATCACCGTGTCATTGATGGTGCTGACGGAGCACGTTTTATTGTTTATTTAGTGGAACGTTTATCGGATATTAGAACACTATTATTGTAGCTGCCAACGCATTCTATCATAAGCTTACGATAAAAAAGATGAGAAAAGTCAAACTCTTGAGTAGTTGATAAAAAAGGGAGGAAAAATGGTGAAAAAAATTAAAACCGAATTGGTAGTGTTAGGTAGTGGACCAGGGGGGTATGCCGCGGCATTTCGGGCTAGTGATTTAGGAAAAAAAGTTGTTTTGATAGAACAATACAAGACAATTGGTGGAGTTTGCTTAAATGTGGGATGTATTCCCTCAAAAGTCTTATTACACGTGGCTAAAGTCGTTGAAGATGCTCATGATATAGCCCCTTTTTGCGTAGGTTTTAGCAAACTCAATTTAGATATAGGTAAAATTTGTGAATGGAAAAAAAGCGTTGTTAAAAAATTAACAAGCAGCCTGGAAATGATGGCAAAGCAACGTCATGTAGAGCTTATTGTGGGTTATGGAAAATTCACTTCCTCCAATGAATTGTGTATCGACAATGACGAAAAAACTGTTATTCACTTTGAGAAAGCGATTATTGCTGTAGGCTCAAAACCTGTAGAACTACCCTTTATTCCTGATGATCCGCGTGTAATGAATGCTACAGATGCGTTAGAACTAGAAAATGTAAAAGGCCATTTATTGGTAATAGGAGGTGGCATTATCGGTTTAGAAATGGCTACAGTTTATCATGCACTAGGTGGAAAGATTAGTGTAGTAGAACAAATGGATCAGATTATTTCTGGAGCAGACGTGGATATAGTAAAACCTCTCTATCAACGCATTCAGAAACGTTATAACGAAATTTTGTTGAAAACCAGTGTCAAAAAAGTAGAAGCTAAAGAAGATGGATTATATGTCACCTTTGAAGGCGAAAATGCGCCCAAGCAAACGCGAAAATATGATCGTATTTTGATGGCTATAGGTCGTTGTCCTAACGGAAAATTGATTGATGTAGAAAAAGCAGGCGTTAAAGTTGACGATAAAGGATTTATTGGAGTGGACAGCCAAATGCGGACGAATATTTCGCATATTTATGCTATTGGTGATGTCGTTGGTCAACCGATGTTAGCACATAAGGCAACGTATGAAGGTCGATTAGCAGCTGAAGCAATCACCGGTAAGAAACATTACAATGATGCCCGCTGCACCCCATCTGTATCTTACACAGATCCAGAAGTTGCTTGGGTTGGGTTAACTGAGAAGAAGGCGAAAAAGCAAGGAATTAAGTATGAGAAATACGTATTTCCTTGGGCAGCTAGTGGTCGCGCTTTATCCTTAGGTCGCAGTGAGGGTTTTACTAAATTGCTCTTTAATGAAAATGGCACAGTGATCGGAGGTGGTATTATTGGCGTAAATGCAGGCGATTTAATTTCTGAAATATCCTTAGCTATCGAAATGGGTTGTAATGCAGAAGATGTTGCGCTTACGATTCATCCTCATCCAACTTTATCAGAAACGATAATGATGGCCTGTGAAATGTTTGAGGGGACTATTACAGATTTAGTTCTTCCAAAGAAGAAATAATTTCCTTCATTTACGGAAAAGGGCTTTGTGGCTGGATAGGAAAATCCTCTTCCTTGACACTTTCTCACGAGCAGGAAAGGGCAAATAGTAATTTATTACATCTTTATATAACAACAAATTTTAACTTTTGGCGTCTAAACTTCTAGGCTCTACTCAAGCTTCATTCTTGCAGGCACTTACTTAAGGCACAAGAATTAAAGTTCTCGAGAATTTTTTCTCTGCGATGATCTCACTTTTCGGTAAAAACCAGAGAAAATAGGCATAACGATTAACGAGGTTAGCATGGAATTTTAGTTGAATTTCAATTCGGAAATTAAAAGCGTAGAAAAATAAATTAAGGATCTGCCATCAAATAAATTTAAATTACAACGCGGAAATGGCTAATCGATAAGCTAATACATAGAATTCCTTGCACTAAGTTGCATTTCAAAATAAATAGGTTACTAGAATTATCTTTTTTATCTTTATTTATTAAATACTTATTCAAAAGTTAATTCAATACAGTAAAGCTTGGATAACATAACTTTTTAGAATACTTCCGCTTTGAATCTGATTACCCAAGATAAATTTAGTAATATTCCTTACTGATGGGTTCTTAATCCAGAATAAAGAGCTTAAAATTAAGGATGTGATGCAAGAACCTTTTAATATTGATAACCAAGCGGTAGCAAAAGCTCTCGAGGCGGCTGCTAAGAGCTACGAAGAAGGGGCTGAAATCCCTCACGTCATCGCCGATCGGCTCTTGGAACGGCTGGATTTAATTCGTCTCAATCCTTTGCTGGTATTAGATTTTGGCGCTCGAACCGGATACACAACGAATGGGTTATTAAAGCACTATGAGAAGGCCGACATTATTAGCCTCGATTTTTCAGTTTCTTTGTTAAATCGAGCTAAGGGTAGCTTTCTGGGAAACCCTCACAAAATGTTAGTGGCAGAATATACTCTCATGCCATTTGCGGATCAGTCAGTCGATTTGATTTTTTCTAATTTAACATTCCAGTGGTCTTTGAATCTTCTACAGACCTTGCAAGAATGTCGGCGAATTTTGCGACCGGGAGGGCTTTTGTTATTTAGTACTGTGGGACCCGATACACTGAAGGAATTGCGAGTGAGTTTTTCCGATGAAAAACGACATGTCCATTCTTTCTATGACATGCACGACATTGGCGATATGCTTACCTATTTAAATTTTATTCATCCGGTTATGGATATGGATTACCTAACCGTGCGTTATTCTTCTGTTCTTCGACTAATAGCAGATTTAAAAGCTATAGGCGCACATAATGCTGCTCAAGATCGATCTCGAGGATTGATGGGAAAAAATGAATGGCAACAAATGCTAAACACCTATGAAACATGGCGAGACGAAAGTCGTTCCGTTCCAGTAACAATTGAAGTCATTTATAGTCATGCTTTTGGGTCTGGAGTTATTTCTCCACAAACTGATAATCAAGAGAAAGAGATTTTAATCCCAGTTAGCCATATCAAACAGAGATCAAACAGCGAAAAAAATTAAAAACCCAAAGTAGAATGGTGAGAAATTTTTAAACGATGAAGCCTACTTTGTCACTCGCAAAAAAGGTATTGAGAAACCGTTTATCGGTAAACACAATCAATGCAATGAAGTAGGGTATTTATTGGTATATTTGTTGCGGTACCGAGTTATTTGACCCGAAGGATGTGTTCGATGTCGAATGTGGATGACTTAGTTTATGAAACAGAAAGCTCAATTAACTCTAGATAATTCTTTACTAGGTATTTGTGGACAGAAATTGATTTCTATCCTTACAACACCCACTTAGGCTATGTTTTTGAACATAGCCCACCAAAAAATCCCCCAATCTATTTATTGCATCAACTCCTTAGAAATCAGAGCGGATTTCAAATGGGACTAGAAAGTCCTTCCATTCTGAAAAATTAAAAGTTTGACTTTTTGTTTAGCTTCCGTTACTGCGCTTAGGTAATTACGGATTAAATGGCTCCAATCTCAAATTTTTGAGAGATTCCTCTAAAAGGCAAATTTCCCTGCTCTATAAGAAGGAACGTGTCTATGAGATGGCTTCCGAAGAACAAATTATCCCTAATTTTCTTTAAGAAATACTTCACTGTAGCTCCTGGCGAAAGAATTAAGTACTTGAACCTAAATAAAAAAATATTAAAAGTAAAAGCCCATCGTAATAGGTTGAAGACCGTCTTTGTGAAAGTGCTCTATATAAGACAATGTATAAAGGCTCGATGACGCTGAGCCGCGATTTGTAAATATAAAAGCCAAGGTGCTACAGATAATTTAAGATAATTGCAATCGTCGATAATAAAACAACACTCATATTCATGAACTAAGCGTACCCCCATATGATATACTTATCCTTATGTTTAATACTCTAACCGACCGTTTAACAACGATTATTAATAAACTGCGAGGATTGAGTCGTCTCACAGGAGAAAACATCCAATCTACCCTTAAAGACATTCGCGCTTCTTTACTAGAAGCGGACGTGGCTTTGCCCGTTGTCAACAACTTTATTGCTCATATACGAAAAAAAGCGCTGGGTCAAAAAGTAGTGGGTAATGTGCGGCCCGGCGATGCACTTGTCAAAGTTGTCCAGGATCAATTAACCCATATTCTCGACAACAAACAAACAGAGATTAATCTTAATACCAAATCCCCTATTGTTATTATTCTGGTCGGACTGCAAGGTTCCGGTAAAACCACAACAGTCATCAAATTGGCACGATGGATCCAAGAAATAAAGAAAAAATCCGTAATGGTGGTCTCAGCTGACGTTTATCGCCCTGCAGCAATAAAACAACTAGAAACATTAGCGGGACAGATTAATGCGCATTTTTTCCCGTCGGACAGCAATCAAAAACCCACTGATATTGTCAAAAAAGCCTTAAATCAAGCTACTAAGAAATTTATAGACGTTTTACTTATCGACACAGCAGGTCTTCTCCATATGAACAATGCATTGATGGAAGAAATGCAGTCCATCAGAGACGCTGTCAATCCCACAGAACTTTTGCTCGTCGTCGACAGTATGATGGGTCAAGTTGCGGCGAATGTAGCAAAATCATTTAATAAAGCTCTACCGCTGACGGGCGTAATTCTAACAAAAACTGACGGGGATGCCCGAGGTGGTGCAGCACTTTCTATGCAAATGATCACTAATAAACCCATTAAATTCGTAGGCTTTGGTGAGAAAATTGAAGCCTTAGACCCTTTCTACCCTGATCGGATGGCCTCTCGCATTTTAGGTATGGGCGATATCGTCAGTCTAGTAGAAGAAGCAAAACGTAAAGTTGACCAAAGGTACGCCGAAAAAATTGCCAAAAAGCTCAAAAAAGGCAAGTCTTTCGATTTTGATGATTTCTTAACGCAACTCCACCAAATGAAAAAAATGGGTGGTATGCAATCTTTGCTTGGGAAATTACCGGGGATTGGACAATTACCTAAAGGAGTGGGAGCTTTTATGGATGATAAATTATTAATTAAAATGCAAGCCATCATTCAGTCGATGACACATAAGGAACGACACTTCCCTAGTTTGATCAACGGCTCTCGTAAACGGCGTATTTCGGTGGGTTCAGGAACCACCTTACAAGATGTTAACAAACTTCTCAAACAGTTCACTCAAATGCAAAAAATGATGAAACGCATGAAAGGCGATAAGATGATGAAATGCTTTAAACAAATGCAGGATCCACTGCCTGGTGATACATTTAATCAATTTCCTCAGAGCCGGCGTGATAAAATAAGTTGCCGCCGATCCTGATTATTATTTTTTTAAAGCTCCTTAATGCTGTTGTTGATTCCTAATCGGAATCCTTAGGTAGCACTTTAGTAAAAATACCTTTTTTATATAAGTCCTTTAGCGAGTATATCAGCTCTTGCATCTTATTATCAATTTCACATAGAATACTTACCTTTCAACAAATACAGGTTACTCACATGGTAGTTGTTCGTCTTGCTCGTGGTGGCAGTAAAAGAAATCCGTTTTACCGCATCGTGATAGCTGACAGACGTATGCCGCGTGATGGTCGGTTTATTGAACGAGTAGGTTATTATGATCCCATGGCTAAGGGGTATAATATCCAGTTACAGCTCGAAAGAGACCGCATTGCCTACTGGTTAGGTCAAGGTGCTGTAGTATCCTTACGGGTAAAGCACCTCATTAAAAAATTTGAAAAATCACTGGAAGAAGCTAAAAAGGTGGCTCTTGTAAAAGTGAGCTCATCTGAAAAAGCTCAAAAATCTAAAATGATTAAAAAATCAAAGACTGAAGAAAAAGAAGCTACTGAAGAAATCCTTAAAAAGTAAGCTAGGCTCTTTTCATTCCATGCAAAATAAAAAAGTCATCATGGGTCGTTTGGCGCGACCCTATGGGGTTCAGGGTTGGATAAAAGTGGTTTCTTTTACCAATCCTATTGAAAATTTATTACATCATAAAACATGGTCCATTCAGCACCACGATGAATGGAAAACCATTTCTTTCAGTGCCGGGCGAATCCACGGTCCATTTTTAGTTGTAAAGCTAGAAGGGCTTGATAATCCCAAAAATGCCAAACAGTTCACTAATGATTTAATCGCTGTAGAACGAAGTGTACTTGATCCTTTTGAAGAAGACGAGTATTACTGGGCAGATCTAATGGGATTACGAATAATCACCATAAGAGGAGTCGAATTAGGTAGGGTGAAATCTTTCCTTGAAACTGGGTCCAATGATGTTCTAGTGGTATCCAATCAAAAACGTGAACGGTTAATTCCTTATCTTTCGCATGTCATTAAATCAGTTGATATAGAAAACGAAATTATGGTTGTAGATTGGGATGCTGACTTTTAGCACACAATTAATCATCGGAGTTATTACCCTTTTTCCAAAAATGTTCGAAGCACTAAAGTATGGTGTAATCGGACGGGCTCTTAAAAACAACCTTTTAATCCTCCATTTTTGGAATCCACGCGACTATACCACAGATATTCACCACACCGTGGATGATCGACCTTATGGTGGGGGGCCGGGAATGGTCATGAAATTTGAACCTTTATCGGCCACTATAAAGGCAGCTAAAAAAAAGTTAGGAGAAAATACTGCAGTCGTTTACCTTTCTCCGCAAGGCCAATTGTTAACTCATGAAGTAATGAAGAAAAAAGCACAAGACTCAAAGCCTATTATTCTTCTCGCCGGTCGCTATGAAGGGATAGACGAACGCTTAATCGAAGCTGAAGTAAATGAGGAATGGTCAATTGGAGATTACATTGTTAGTGGCGGAGAATTACCGGCTATGCTCTTGATTGATGCCTTGACTCGTTTTTTGCCAGGAGCTCTAGGGCATGAAGATTCTGCTTCTCAAGATTCATTTACTTCTGGACTATTAGATTATCCTCAATATACGCGTCCAGAAAAAATTGCTAACTGGTCAGTTCCTAAGGTGCTGCTTAGCGGCAATCACGGAGCAATAGCTCGTTGGCGGCTCAAGCAAGCACTTGGTAGGGCTTGGCAAAGACGTCAAGATCTGATAAAAAGACGTACCCTAAGCGAAAATGAGCAGCGGTTACTTGACGAATTTATTGAGGAGTTATTATGAATAAGATTATTCAAACTTTTGAGCAAGAACATATTCAAATTCAAAATAAAAAAATCCCTGTTTTTCGTGCCGGAGATAGTGTAGTAGTGCAAGTGAAAGTGAAAGAAGGTAACCGTGAACGACTTCAAGCGTTTGAAGGCGTGGTAATCGCTCGTCGCAACCGCGGCTTAAACTCATCCTTTACCGTTCGCAAAATTTCTCACGGCGAAGGTGTTGAACGCGTTTTCCAAATTTACAGCCCACTAATCGCCTCGATCAACTTAAAACGCAGAGGTGATGTGCGCCGTGCAAAGCTTTATTATTTGCGCAATTTACAAGGTCGCAAAGCAAGAATTAAAGAAAAAATATAATTTTTATGGTGGAGGCCTTAGTTTACCAAGCCACCGTCTCAACACCGATTGGAAAAATCGGTGTCCGAACCTCGGACAAGTGTTTATTAGGTATTGACTATCTTGGCGAGGATGATTTGGTTGTAAAACCGAAAACCATGATTGCTAAAGAGACAATCGAGCAAGTTCTGTGTTATTTTGCTGATCCTGAATTTTCTTTTGAAATTCCTTTTAATTTGAATGTAACACCCTTTCAAGAAAAAGTGTTACAGGCATTGCGAGCAATCCCAGTAGGAAGAACTCAAACTTATAAGGAATTAGCTCAAAAATTGGGAACAAAACCACGTCCGGTGGGTAATGCATGTCGTAGAAACCCGATCCCTATTGTCATTCCCTGTCATCGAATCGTCTCCAGCACTAGTATGAGTGGTTACAACGGCGTTATCAAAGGTCCTTTTTTAGAAATCAAACGTTGGCTCTTGCATCATGAGGGCGAATGTATTCTTACCACTTAAAGAAAGTTCTTCTTTTTCTCTAATCAACATCTATTTTGTTAGAATTCCTACAATTTTAAGAAAGGTTAAGGTTAAAACTTCTTGACAGTTATGGATAGAATCATACACACGAAAAGTGTGAGGTAAGACCAACAATCGTTTGTAATAAAGGAGCGTCGCCTACAGTAATGCATTAATAAAAAATATATTAATAAAACCCAAATTCGCTCGGGGGTATTTTATAGTGTGTAAATAAAATAGTTTACCCTATTAAAACTAAAGAACAACTCAACAGAAGCCATCTAATAAGCCCATAACCACCACTTACCTCAACTAGCTATAAAAAACTCAAAATACTATAATGATAGAACACACCAAACACACTCCCGTCTAAGGGCACTCAAGCAAAAGCTCTTCATCAAGCGTTCAATAATCTCGCTTGACGGTTAGTCCTTGCTTAACGTTGAGATAGCATGATAATGATTTCGGACTAAAATGTATAAGAAATGTTATAATGTGTTGTCATTATGCTAACCTACACTATTTCGCTTAATCACTTTGCAGCTATAGCCATTAGCGGTATAGATGCCCTCGCCTTTTTACAAGGTCAACTTACCTGTGACGTACATAACATTACTGAGATTCAGGGATCGCTTAGTGCGTGCTGTGATCACAAAGGGCGGATGATTGCAAATTTTTACATTTTCCGCCAAGGAAAAAGTTATTATTTTTTACTTCCAAAATCAATGGCTTCTTTCACCCTAAATCATTTTAAAAAATATGCTGTTTTTTCTAAAGTAGAATTAGCAGCTGTCGATAATTTAACAACCTCAGTTAAGCCTCCGCTCGAAATTGAAATAACTAAAATTAAGGAAAACGCCTGGCGCGCCTTAAATATCGACGTCGGTTTGGTATGGATTTATCCTCAAACCACAGTTAGCCTAATTCCGCAAATGATAAATTTGCAAAGGTGGGGGGCTCTCAGTTTTTCTAAAGGATGTTACATCGGCCAAGAAATCATTGCACGCACTCACTATCTTGGAAAGTTAAAACGTCACCTTTATCGCGCCAACGTTATTTGTCAAAATTTACCGGTACCTGGAGATAAATTAAAAAACGAAAACAATCAAAATGTGGGAGTTATTGTTGAAGTAACCTCGAAAGGAAATCAAACACACAAATTATTAGCTGTCATTCAGGATGCTGTTATTAGTAACAACATCCTTTTTAATCAAGCTGCCTTAGAAAATATTACTCCTATCCTGGAAAAATAAGAAAATTAAAAACTAAAGCCTCTGGAGGCTTTTTAAAAAAATTAGTAGCAATTATTTTTATTTGCATTTTTAACCCGCAAGAGCGGGAATAAAATCACATCTCGGATAGAAGGACTATCTGTAAAGAGCATTACTAAACGGTCGATACCAATACCCTCACCTCCTGTAGGTGGAAGGCCATATTCCAGTGCCATAATGTAATCTTCATCAAAATCCATCGCTTCTAAATCTCCCGCATCGCGAGTTTTTAACTGTTCACGAAAACGAGCTGCTTGATCTTCAGGATCATTTAATTCAGAAAACCCATTTGCAATTTCTCGACCCCCGATATAAAGTTCAAAACGATCAGTAACAAAATTATTAACCTCATTACTTCGTGATAATGGTGATACTTCCTTAGGAAAATGAGTAATAAAAATAGGTTGCTGTAGTTTTTCTTCGACCAGTTTTTCAAATAATTCCGTTTGAATTTTCCCTAAACCATAATGTTCTGGGATGGTAATTTTGTACTGATTAGCCAAGGCGCGTGCTTTATTAAGATCATTGATATGACCACTCTTTATTTGAGGATTAAATTTCAAAATTGCGTCACGTAAAGATAAACGCGGAAAAGGGTTACTTAAGTCAATCTCTACACTTTGATAAGTGATTTGCAATCGGCCAAAAATTTTTTCAGCCAAATATCTAATCATTTCTTCCGTAAGTAACATCATTTCTTCATAAGTCGTATAGGCCTGATAAAACTCCAACATGGTAAATTCCGGATTATGCCGAGTCGAAATCCCTTCATTCCGGAAATTACGATTAATTTCATAAATCTTTTCAAAACCGCCAACTACTAATCGCTTCAAATACAATTCGGGAGCAATACGTAAATACAAATCCATATTCATAAGATTATGGTGGGTTTCAAAAGGGCGCGCTGCTGCGCCTCCTAACAAAGGATGCATCATAGGTGTTTCGACTTCTATAAAACCACGATCATCTAAAAAATGACGAATTTGTGCCGCAATACGTGAGCGTGTTTGAAATAAATGACGTGATGCTTCATTAACTATCAAATCGAGATAGCGTTGGCGAAAACGTTGCTCTTGATCACGCAGCCCATGAAATTTATCCGGCATAGGGCGCAACGCTTTTGTCAACAATCGAACCTCCTTAGCTTTAACAGATAATTCCCCAGTTTTTGTTTTAAACAGCTCGCCCTCGACGCCAATAATATCACCAAGGTCCCAATTCTTAAATTCAGAATAGATGCCCTTTGATAAATTATCTTGGGTAATATAAACTTGTATGTGCCCCGCCATATCCTGAATATGAGCAAAACTAGCCTTTCCCATAAGACGACGAGTCATCATGCGTCCGGCTATTTTGACAGACACAACCTTTTGCGCTAAAACTTCTCCTGTATGTCGATCGTAGGTGGCATGTAGATCATATGTTAAACTATCTCGCCTAAAATCATTAGGATAGGGCTGACCCATTTTGCGCAATTTAGCAAGCTTCAACTTACGATGTACAATTTCTTCACTTTCTTCTTTGATTTGATCTTCTAATTCCATCTCGTTACTCATTAAAAGCGATAATTATTAATAACGTACTTAAAAGGGTTAGGAATCCAACGGCACGAACGGCATGATTATTATCCTTTTTTTAAACATGCTTCGATAAACAAATCGATATCTCCATCTAAAACAGACTGGGTATTTCTCGTCTCAACCCCTGTTCGTAAATCTTTTACTCGCGAAGCGTCTAAAATATAAGAACGAATTTGACTTCCCCAACTAATATCTGATTTATCAGCTTCAAGGGTGGCTTGTTTCTCACGCTGTTTTATCATTTCCAACTCATAGAGCTTTGCCCGCAGCTGTTTCATCGCTTGAGCTTTATTTTTGTGTTGCGATCGATCATTCTGACATTGGACAACGATGCCCGTTGGCATATGAGTAATACGCACCGCCGAGTCTGTTCGATTCACGTGCTGGCCACCGGCACCGCTGGCGCGGTAGGTATCAATTCGCAATTCAGCGAGATTAATTTCGATATCGATATCTTCTTCTACTTCCGGAGAAACAAATACCGAAGCAAATGACGTGTGTCGACAATTGCCTGAATCAAAAGGTGACTTACGCACTAAACGATGAACTCCGGTTTCAGTACGTAACCATCCATAGGCGTACGCCCCTTTAAACTTAACAGTGGCACTTTTAATGCCAACCACTTCCCCAGGAGATGCTTCTATTAAAGTGATAATAAATTGGTGTTTACCTCCCCAACGCAGATACATGCGCAAAAGCATCTCTGCCCAATCCTGGGCTTCTGTCCCCCCTGAACCCGCTTGAATATCTAAATAAGCGCTTCGGGAATCCATTTCTCCAGAAAACATCCATTGAAATTCCATCTCTCTAATTCTATTTTCAGAATATTGGACTTCATTAGTTAATTCTTTGCACAAATTAACCTCTTTTTCTTCTTTAAGAAGATTGACTAATTCAAGAGCATCATTGATTTCTTGTTCAAGCTCACCGTACCGCTGAACAAGAGTTTCCAATTCAGATTGCTCACGATTTAAGGATTGAGCTTTTTCAGGATTTTCCCAAAGAGCCGGATTTTCCAATTCACGCTGAATTTCTAATAAACGCGTTTTCCTAACATCAAGGTCAAAGATACCTCCGCAAAGCCTGACCACGAGCCTTAAGATCATCAAGTTTTTCAATTAAGAAATTAATTTTTAACATTTTTCTTCCTTTATTCAGGATGCCTTAATAACATGGGATCGGTTTTTGAATAATCTTCATAGCTCCAACTCAACGATTACGCAGTGTAGTAGAGAAAGATTAATTTTATCGGCCCCTTTTCCATTCCTTAGCCAAACGAAGATTAATCACAATCTTTTCCTCATTGGACAAGAAATTCCACCGACAAACTTCCTCAAAAGTACGTCCGCACCCAATACAAATTTCATCACCCAAAGCCGTTGCACTGCAAATACCGATGCAAGGGGAATCGGTAAGGTCGCGATCACCCGCTATATTCATAATTTTCCCATCGTCACTTATGATTGCTTCATCCAATAATTTTTATCAGTAGGAAAAACTAATCGAGACCTTTCAGTATATAATTTTTATAGTTCTCATTCAAAAATGATAAATAAAAATCGAACTTTTATTCACTGTTATACTTTTTATTTCAATCCATGACATGATTGACCTGCTTGGTTTTCCAACTTACTATACAGCAGAACAAACCGCATTATCTACAATGTGTTGTGACAGACTCCAGGAGAGGAGCAGTACTAAAATATAACCATAGAATGACGGGCGAGCGTTGAAAGTTGAATTGCAACTCTCTGCGTTACAGTGTTAGCAATTAAAATCAAAGAAATTTGAAACAAAGTACCATTTTTCCGGACCTCATCTATTCTCAAAGCAATCAACACACCCATTACATATACGTAGAGCTATGTTAGTTAGCTCTTGGCTTAGGCGATTTTATGACTAATGAGTAACGCCATGGATGGGTAAGAGATGATCCTCGAAAGACCCATAGAGCGAAAAACTAGTCACAGCGTACTGACGACTTGGGTCCCACTCTCCAGGAAAGAATGGTCATTGCTCTAGCTATTGCCTTTTTTCCCTTTTGGGTTTATCATGTCTGAAATTTAATAAGGACTTGATCCAATGCGACAGGTATCCTCAAGGCTCGGTTTGTTTTTTCATTCTTATTTCGTATTTTTTCACTTTCGTGAGCATCATGAATACCTATGATTTCCAATTCATGAAAGAAAACAATAAAAAAATCAGCATGATAACCTGTTACGATTACTGGTCCGCCTGTATTATCTCACAAAGCCAAATAGACTGTATTTTAGTGGGTGACAGTCTCGCTATGGTTATGTACGGATATTCAACCACTCTTTCAGCAACTGTACCTATGATGGCGCAACACATCCAAGCTGTTGTGAAAGGTGCTCCTAATAAATTTCTCATTGGTGACATGCCTTTTTGCTCTTATCGAAAAGATTTAACCGCCAGTATGACGTCCATCGAAAAGCTCATGCAATCGGGGGCCAACGCCATTAAATTAGAAGGCGCCGATGGAAATTTAAAACTAATCCACCACATCATAAAATCGGGCATTCCTGTTATAGGACATCTGGGTCTAACCCCTCAATCCATCCATGCCATCGGCGGTTTTAAGGTTCAAGGTAAAAATCAATCAGCGGCTGATAAACTAAAAAAGGATGCTAAAGCACTAGCAGATGCAGGCTGTTTTGCTCTAGTACTAGAGTGTGTCCCCAGCAATTTAGCGAAGGAAATAACAAACTCTATCGTAATTCCAACAATTGGCATCGGTGCAGGTCCTCATACTTCAGGGCAAGTCCTCGTATTACAGGATTTGTTAGGTATGAATAGTCAATTCAAACCTAAATATTTAAAAAAATTCTTAAATGGCTTTGAACTTATCAAAGACGCATTAAATGATTTCAACAAGGAAGTAAAGGCATCGGCTTTTCCTAATATTGAAGAACATTGCTATTAAAAAATTATGTCCGAAATAATTAATACAGCGACTGATTGGTTATTAATCCGAAAAAATTTAACAAAGGAAGCTACTATTGGTTTTGTACCGACTATGGGAAATCTACATGCGGGACATGCGAGCTTATTACTACGATCAAAACAGGAAAACAAGTTAACCATTTTAAGTTTGTTTGTTAACCCTACCCAATTCAATGACCGTAAAGATTTTAAAAATTACCCTCGCTCGATAGAGCAAGACGTTTCGTTAGCTAAAAATTATAGCATTGATTATATTTTGATACCTTCTTATGAGGAACTTTATCCTGATAATTTCACCTATAAAATTATTAATACTGCTCCACCGCATCAAGAAGCGATATTTCGTCCTGGGCATTTCGATGGAGTTTTAACGATTGTGATGAAATTATTACTTCTGGTACAGCCAAATCGCAGTTATTTTGGCGTAAAAGATTATCAGCAGTTGCAGCTCATAAAAGGTCTGGTTAAAGCTTTCTTCCTAGAAACTGAAGTTGTGGAATGCGAGACTGTTCGTACTGAGTTTGGTTTGCCTTTAAGTTCTCGGAATAAGTGTTTGACAAAAGAACAATTTCAATTGGCACAGTACTTTTCTAAAATTTTCCACTCACCTCTTTCCTGTGATCAAATTAAAAACGCATTAATTCAAAAGGGAATAAACGTTGATTACATTGAGGATTATGAAGGACGGCGATTTGCAGCAATTCACATTGGTGACATCCGATTGATTGATAATGCCCCTCTTTCAAAAGAAAAATAATTTTTGAAGAAAACCTTAGATATTCTCTTGAATTTATGCCCGTTATGACATTTCTTTTATCCATTGTATAAATCATGCCACTCATTACTAGACGATCGTACGCATTTTAAAACTAACATTTAAGGAAATGAAAAATAACTAATTTATGTACGAGTTTATTTTTCTTATGGCAACGAGTAGGCCGATTCTAAAACTGTCTTTAGAAATTTCCCCGTATGGGAAAATTTGCATTTTATAACAGTTTCTGGGGTACCAGAAACGACGACTTGTCCTCCTGCATCACCTCCTTCCGGACCAATGTCAATAATCCAGTCAGCCACTTTGATAACGTCGAGATTATGTTCTACGATAATGATAGTATTACCATCATTGCGCAGTCGATAAAGCACTTGCAATAAATGCGAAATATCGTGAAAATGAAGCCCGATTGTCGGCTCATCAAATAAATATAAAGTTCGACCGGTTGCCCATTTTGATAATTCACGTGATAATTTGATCCGCTGCGCTTCTCCGCCTGATAAAGTCGTTGCGCTTTGCCCAAGTGTAATATAAGAAAGACCAACATCCATCAATGTTTGTAATTTACGCGCGAGAATTGGAATTGCATGAAAAAATTTGCGTGCTTCTTCGACGGTCATTTGTAAAACTTCATATATATTTTTCGCTTTATAATGTATTTCTAATGTTTCGCGATTATATCGTTTTCCTTTGCAAACATCACAAACCACGTAAATATCCGATAGAAAATGCATCGCCACTTTAATTAGGCCATCCCCTTTACATGCTTCACAACGCCCCCCCTTTACATTAAAACTAAATCGACCTGGTAAACAACCTCGCGTGCGTGCTTCTGGAGTGCCTGCGAATAATTCGCGAATCGGTGTAAAAAGACCTGTATAAGTCGCTGGGTTTGATCGGGGCGTCCGTCCAATGGGACTTTGGTTGATTTCAATGACTTTATCTAAATGTTGTAATCCTTCGATCGATTTATAGGGGATCGCGCGTCGTTCCGTTGTACCATCTAATCGTGAGGCAACAATAGGATAAAGCGTATCACTAATGAGACTCGATTTTCCTGAACCGGACACACCAGTCACACAAGTTATAAGACCGATAGGGATATTCACATCTATATTTTTTAAATTGTTGCACATCGCGCCTTTTAACGAGATGAAATGCCGTGTATTTGATCTGCGTTTTTTCGGAATTGGAATCGTGCTTTTCCTGGATAAATAACGCCCTGTTAATGAGCGAGGATTTTCCATAATCTTAAAAGGAGTGCCTTTTGCAACAATCTCCCCTCCATGGACCCCAGCGCCTGGTCCCATATCGACAATATAATCTGCCATGCGAATGGCTTCTTCATCGTGCTCCACAACAATAACCGAATTTCCTAAGTCACGCAAATGTTTTAATGTATGCAATAATCGTTGATTATCTCGTTGATGCAATCCTATCGACGGTTCATCCAAAATATACATCACTCCAACTAATCCAGAACCAATTTGACTTGCCAATCGGATACGCTGTGCTTCACCACCGGATAAGGTTTCTGCGCTTCGAGCTAAATTTAAATAGTTCAGGCCCACGTCTACTAAAAAACCGAGTCGGGCATTGACTTCTTTTAATATTTTTTCTGCAATTACCCCCCGTTGCCCTTTTAACTTTAACGATTGAAAGAATTTAAGAGCGTCACCAATAGACATCGCTGTAATTTCAGAAAGATTTTTATTTTCTAGAAAAACATGTCGCGCTTCTATTCGCAAACGAGTTCCTTCGCAAGCTTCACACTCGCTGACTGTTAAGTACTTGGCTAATTCTTCTCGCACAGCCTGTGATTCTGTTTGATGATAGCGCCGTTCCATAATGGGAATTATCCCTTCAAAAGGGTATTTCCGTTTAATTTTTTTACCTTCATGTGAAGGAACTGAAAAAGTAATGACTTCATTTCCACTCCCATACAATAATTTATTTTTAATTAATTGTGACAATTGATAATAAGGAGTTTCCATGTCGAAGCCATAGTGATTACCTAAGGAGGAGAGCAATTGATAATAATACAAATTACGACGATCCCAACCACGAATGGCACCATTGGCAAGATTAGCTTTTTCGTTATGAATTACTTTTTCGGAATCGAAATATTGCTTAACACCTAATCCATCACAAGTCGAACACGCGCCAATAGGATTATTAAAAGAGAACAACTGCGGCTCTAATTCTTCTAAGCTGTAACCACAATCAGGGCATGCATAACAAGACGAAAAAGTACGCTCTTCAATTTGTTGCTTATTAAATGGAGCAACTACTGCTAACCCATTCGATAGTCGTACGGCCGTCTCAAACGATTCTGCTAAACGCTGTTGCACATCCGGGCGAACTTTAACTCGATCGATTATTACTTCAATGCTGTGCTTTTTACGCAAACCTAATTTAGGCGCTTCATCTAATTCAACCAATTCACCGTCGATACGTGCACGAATGAAGCCATGGGTTTTTAATTGCTTAATAATCTGAACATGTCCCCCCTTGCGCTTTCGAATAACAGGAGCCAATATCATGATTGGCGTCCCCTCTGGAATTGCTAGAACCGCATCTACCATCTGGCTAATGGTTTGTACTTGCAAGGGATGTTGATGTATTGAACAACGTGGTTGGCCCACGCGGGCATACAGTAATCTTAGATAATCGTAAATTTCCGTAACAGTACCTACAGTAGAACGGGGATTATGCGACGCCAATTTTTGTTCAATCGCAATTGCTGGGGATAACCCTTCGATAACATCCACCTCAGGTTTCTCCATCATTGACAAAAATTGGCGTGCATAAGCTGACAGCGATTCCACATATCGTCTTTGTCCCTCTGCATATAGAGTATCGAATGCTAAGGAAGACTTTCCCGAACCTGAAAGACCCGTAATGATAATTAATTGATTTCGCGGCAGGTTAAGATCAACATTCTTAAGATTGTGCGTCCGAACACCGCGTAATTGGATGTGGCTCATAAGACCAATATTGTACAGCAGTGATCTCGATAAGCGAACCCATTAAATAGAATCTCCTCCTATGTCAGGAGAGATAAGAGCGGTTCATTATAGTCTATTACTGTAATATGAGTTGAACTCCCGCCTTCAAGGTTGATTAAGAACGATGGTGTTATATTTTTTGCCAAACCTTATCCAGGAAAAACAATGAATACAGTGAATATGAAGTACTAATCGATGAATGAAACCTAATCTTTTTATTTATGGGACCCTAATACCATAATTATTGTTAAGTTACGATGAGAATAATTTAAACTGAATTTATGAATTAGCTTATCACATCTTTTGAAGGTATAATGGGGGTCCCATTTTAGAGACTTATCTAGTTTTGCTATGTATGCAAAAGAACGAATTGCTGTAGCTTCCCTTGCCGCTATCATGGCCTTTCGGATGTTGGGATTATTTATGCTGCTCCCCGTATTTTCTCTCTATGCCAACCAAATACCTTTTGCAACACCAACCTTCGTTGGAATAGCGCTTGGCATCTATGGGCTTTTACAAGCTTGTTTCCAAATTCCTTTCGGGATGATCTCTGATCGCGTTGGCCGAAAGCCGGTCATCACGGCAGGACTAATATTGTTAAGCGTTGGAAGTGTTTTTGCTGCTCTTTCGCATTCTATTTACGGCATTATCGCCGGTCGGGCTCTTCAGGGTGCAGGAGCGATTGGGAGTACCATTCTTGCTATGCTTGCCGATTTGACTCGTGATGAAGAGCGCAGTAAAGCCATGGCACTCATGGGAATGATAATTGGATTTTCGTTTGCTACCGCTTTTGTTATTGGACCAGCTATTAACACGTGGTTTCACCTTGAAGGTATTTTTTGGACGACAGCAATTTTTGCAATGTTAGGAATTATCCTTCTTTATACGGTGGTGCCAATTCCCCCACGAACACTATTTTATTCTGAGCTGGAATCCGAACCAAGGTATTTTAAAAAAGTAATTCGCAGTAGGGCGCTTTTACGCTTAGATTTTGGTATTTTTTCTCTTCATTGTATTTTAACAGCAATGTTTATCGGAATTCCCATCGTTCTAAACCGGGTAGTTAATCTCACTGAGCATGAGCAGCTATCTCTTTATTTAGTTACCTTTTTACTAACCTTTATAATAGCAATACCCATCATCATTCATTCTGAAAAAAAACGCCAACTTAAGTTAACTTTTATCAGTGCCATCATTCTTTTAATAGTGTGTCAGTTTTTATTAATAGCTTTTCACCACTCAGTTATTGAAATTGGCATTACTTTATTTCTCTTTTTTACTGCCTTTACATTATTAGAAACTATACTTCCTTCATTAATCTCAAAGATTACACCGATTCGTCAAAAAGGCACTGCTCTTGGAATTTATTCTTCCGCCCAATTTTTGGGTATTTTCTTAGGAGGAAGTATAGGAGGATGGATTTTTAATTACTTCCAGTGGACAGGTATATTTATTTTTTGTGCGATTGTTGCGCTATTATGGTTGGCGCTAGCCATTACAATGCAAAATCCACCTTATCTTTTTACTATTACCATAAAAATAGACAAATGTTTAAAACATAATCTTCCCTCTTTGAAAGAAAATCTCCATACCATTCCAGGAGTTTCTGAAGCAGCGATTTCGGCTCAGGAAAATTTAATTTATCTTAAAATTGATAAAAAAATAATTACTGAAGACAAATTGCGAAAACAAATCAGACAGAGTAGTCTAAACGCAACCAGGAGCCATTAACAGTCAGTGGATGCTGTCAGTTATAATTATCAAGATTTGAGAACTTGGGAGATTTTTGTAATGACTAGAGGTGTGAATAAGGTTATTTTAATTGGAAATTTAGGCCAAGACCCCGAAATGCGTTATACACCTAACGGAAACGCTGTTGCGAATGTAACATTGGCTACAAGCGCAACCTGGCGTGATAAACAAACAGGTGAATTGCAAGAGCGTACAGAGTGGCATCGAATTGCATTCTTTAATCGTCTAGCTGAAATTGTAGGGGGATATTTGCGTAAAGGTTCAAAAGTGTATATTGAAGGAAGTTTACGAACGCGTAAGTGGCAAGATAAGAACGGTACTGATCGCTATACTACAGAAATCATCGCGAATGAAATGCACATGCTCGATAGTCGAAGTGACGGTATCCATGGAAATAAAGAGAAGAACTCTTCTTATAAACAAGACAATTCGATAGAGAATCGAGCAGCCGCGCCCAACGATGATGGTTCCCACTCTGACCTCGAAGACGATATTCCTTTCTAAAAGTTAGCCTAGCTGATACATCAGTTCAATTCACCCTATGGGGTTAATAACAATTGGGTTAATAACAATAAGCCGGCTTTAAGACAGTCTTTCGCTCACACTGCTAGGGAAGTGGTAGGGGGCCGCGGGCGTGCGAACCCAAAATTTAAGATAGGACGCCATTTCTCACGGCGCTACTTCTCACAAGCACACTAATATTCCAGATCTTGATTTTCTAGGCTTCGCAGGGATAGTCAATCGTTGAAACGTTTCTTTTATTTCTTGCAAAGAGCACGTAATTTCTCTTAGTATTATGTACCTCTCCATCCGACTTATAACGCGCCGCAGTCGTAGTGATAAAAAACGCTAGAAACGACAAAAAAAGGATAGCAAATCAACGTCGATTAGTCAAAGACTCTTTAATATGGTAAAGTAACCATTAGCGTTTTCGATTATCTGGAATCCAGCAGATAGTTCACTAAATGATGGTGAGTCTATTCTAACAAATATCCTAAGTCCACTAAAATTAGTGTAGATATTTCTATTAGAAACTTTAGACTAATATTAATTATTTTCCTCTTCCTAAATTAAAGGAAAAGCAACATCGATATCCACATCCTTTTCATAATCAATACCAGTTAAACCAAAACCGAATAATTTGTAAAAATCTTTGCGATAGCCAGCAATGTCAGAGATGTGATCGACATTTTCACTCTTAATAGAGTACCATAATCCTTTTACTTCAGCTTGCACATCGTCACGCATTTCCCAATCGTCAATACGAATACGGCCTCTTGTATCAACGGGAATATTGTGAGCGCGATATAAGCGTTCACTAAATAACCGCCACATCTGTTCGATACAGGCTTCGTGCAGCTTTTTTTCCTTCATTACTTTATAAAGCAATGAGATGTAAAGAGGTACAACGGGTATAGCAACACTGGCTTGTGTTACTAATGCTTTATTCACAGAAATAATAGCCCGCCCTTCTAATTTTGATTTTAAAAGAGAATCCAATTTTTTAGCTGTTTCTTCCAGATGTAATTTTGCTCTTCCAATAGTACCGTTACGGTAAATCGCTTGAGTTAGCTTGGGGCCAATATACGTAAAAGCAACCGTTTTAATTTCTTTTGCTAGACAGTTATTTTCCATCAAAACAGTTACCCACAAAGCCCAATCATCGCCCCCCATCACTGCTTTTGTGTTCTGAATTTCTTTTTCAGTTGCAGGCTCAATTGTCACCTTGCTTACCTTGCCCGTCATAACATCCACTGTCTTATTTCGATAAGGTTGACCGATGGGCTTTAACACGGAATTAAAAATTTCACCAGTTTTAGGATGAACACGACGTGGAGAGGCAATGCTATAAATAAGCAAATCAATGCCGCCATGCCAATCTTCTTGAATTAACTTAACAGTTTTTTGTTTTACATCATCTGAAAACGCATCCCCGTTGACGCTATTAGCATATAACCCTAACGCGCGGGTGGCTTTCCAAAAGGCTGCTGTATTATACCACCCTGGAGAAGCGGTTCGTTTTTCACTAGCTGGTTTTTCAAAAAAAACACCAATCGTTTTAGCACCTACACCAAAAGCGGCTACAATGCGGCTTGCAAGACCAAAACCAGTAGAAGCGCCAATAATTAAAACTTTTTTAGGAGCGTCGGAAAAAAGATGCGACTGTTTTTTAACGTAATCAATCCATTCTGTCACATGTTTTTCGCACCCTTTTGGATGAGCTGTTGTGCAAATAAAACCACGAACTTTTGGTGCGACAATCATGAATCTTCCTCTTCATTATTTCTATCTCATTTTTGCTAAGACAGTGGTATGGTTTTTAGAAAATTTGAAAGGTATCATTTTAACAAAAGGGGACTCTTTTCACCAGATACCGCATCATTTGTATTTTAACATTCCCGATGTGATTGGAGTTGATTTATAGAGCGAAGCCTCTGTAAGTGGGGCTTGTCATTCGTAATCCTATACACACGATATGTGGAGTACGAGCAAGCACATTGAATAGCTGAGAGAGAAGATCCTGACGTAGAGATTTCCTACGTTTTGAGACAATTCACCTTCTTGTAAAGACTCTGAATCGACAGGGCTCTTTTGATTAGATTGTTGTGAAATAACTTTGTTAAGGAGAAATTATTTTGAATGCTCAATTTTAAATACTTAAATTAGCGCTGGCGTCGATGCTTTGATAGTGTTTAACACATGATGGTAGTTTGTTAATATCCGAAGTTATTGGTAAATTTTCATTGAATTATTCATTGTAAATTGCCGTCGAAGCGATGCTAGAAAAGGAATGGAACAAAATTCCTCTGATCTTTTTCAAAAAAAGCGGATAATGATTGCAAAAAATTGCAACAGTAGATGTAATATGATCGGAAATGAAGAAGCAACCAGTAGTTATTATCGGTAGTGGATTGGCAGGTTATCTCTTTGCTAAAGAATTTCGTAAATTGGACACAACAACACCGTTAGAAATTATCACCGCTAATGATGGCGTTTTTTATTCAAAACCTTTATTATCAACGGCATTAACCAATAAAAAATCCATTGCTCAATTAACGATTCATTCCGTAAATGAAATGAGCTCGAGATTACAAGCTCGGATCCATGCTTATACACCCGTAGAAATTGTTGATCCATTCTCACAAACGATTCAGGTTCGAAAAGAAAAAATTACTTACCAAAAACTCATTATGGCTTGTGGTTCCAAGTCAATGATGCCGACGTTACAAGGTGATGCCGTTTCCGCTGTCACTTCAGTAAATGACCTCGTGACCTATGAAAAATTTCGCGTCCGGATACAAGGAAAAAAGTCAATTGCTATTTTGGGGGCAGGTTTAGTGGGTTGCGAGTTTGCGAATGATTTAATTAACGCGGGGTATCATGTAGATGCGGTATCACCGGATTCCTATCCGTTAGCCAAATTCGTTCCTGAACCTGTCGGACATGCTTTGCAACAGGCTTTAGCTGAAAGAGGGATACATTGGTACTTAAATAAAATAGCTAGAGCTGTTAGTTCAGACGGATGTGGTTATCAAATTACATTTACGGATGGAAAGACTATTCAGGTTGATGGAGTCCTTTCCGCAATTGGGATCCGTCCAGAATGTGATTTAGCTGAAATAATTAACTTGGAGTGCAATTTGGGAATAGCGGTGGATCGTCACTTGAAAACAAGCACCGAAAATATCTATGCGCTTGGTGATTGTGCGGAGGTAGCCGGTAAGGTACACCAATATGTGGCACCCCTATTACAATGTACGAGAGCTCTTGCTCGTCATCTTCTGGGTGATAAGGAGCTAGTGCAATATCCACCCATGCCCATCATAGTCAAAACCCCTGCATGCACCGTTGCTGCTTATCCACCATTTAAAAAGATGGAAGGCAAGTGGCAATATTTACGAGGAGGGAAAGGGAACCATCAAAAAGCTTTATTCTACGATCAAGAAGGTAAACTGCAAGGTTTCGCCTTGTCAGGAGATTGTATTAAGGAGAGAATGTTGCTTACGCAACAATTGCCGTCTGTCTTTTGACGTTCAGATAAGAATAGTTGCTTAAGGTAATGATTCTTATCTGAACTTCTATTACACAGGACGACGCCTCCTAAAATAGCATGAGCTTGCGGTTGGAGAGAATTTTAAATGACGCTTTATACAATTGCAATTACATTAATCTTGGTGATGGACCCGCTAGGAAATATTCCTGTGTTTTTAGCTATTTTGCGCAACTATGACACGCGAACTCAAACACGAATTATTCTGCGCGAATCTGCAATTGCCTTTATCATTTTGGGATTATTTGTATTCTTCGGGCACTATATCTTGCACGGATTACATATTACTACTCCCGCTTTGGGCATAGCTGGTGGGGTTATCCTTTTTATTATCGCCCTTCGAATGATTTTTCCTTCAAAACAAAAGGCAGCCAAAGAAGACTTTGAGGAACCCTTAATTGTTCCCCTAGCCGTGCCTTTAACAGCTGGACCATCCGCAATGGCAATGGTGTTATTATTTGTTACCCGGGACCCACATCATTTGTGGTTAGTATTTCTAGGCGTACTTATCGCCTCTATAATGTTTACCGCGATTATGTTGTTTGCACCATTTTTAATGAAAATTTTAGGAAAACGAGGACTAACAGCAATCGAACGATTAATGGGAATGATATTAACAACTATTTCGGTACAAATGTTTCTGTCCGGCATTGCACAGTATTTACATTACCGTTTGATATAGTTAGCAGAGGCCCAAAATGGAAGTAATGTTTTGATGGTGGCTTGATTTTACGCGATATTGGGACAATAAAGTGAATAATCCAAGCGACACTTATTTAACTCTATAATTTCAATTTTTTCTTGAGTATTTTTAATAAAAAGTAAAAGCGAGTATAATGAGGCAATAAAATTTTTTCTTAATTGAGTTCCGATTGCATTTTTGATTCGATTTTCCAAGCACCAGTCATCAACTGGAATACATACACTAATTATTTAGTCCCAGCTTATTTAATTCAGAATCTTTAGATAATTCTAAAGCTAACGTGGTAATTTTGTCGTACAATTTTAGCCTATAAAGCGGCTCATGATTGGGGCGCGTAGCAATCGGATGTTTTATTTTTTTACTGAACAGCTCAGTATTTTTCTAGTAAGGTAATGCAATAGAAACGATCATACAGTAAAAAAGTAGGATTAAAAGGAGAAGTCCATGAGCTAGGCTTCTTTTACCTCCGCCTCTACTTCTGATCGATCAACTAATGCAACAATTGCCATAGGCGCATTATCTCCAGCACGAAAACCACATTTTAATATGCGGCAATAACCTCCAGGACGTTCTTTGTGCCGTGGCGCAATTTCTTTGAAAAGCTTCGCCACGGTTTTATCATCACGTAGACAATTGAAGGCTAAACGACGATTAGCTACGCTATCTTCTTTTGCTAAAGTAATTAGTGGCTCAACTATCCGCCGCAATTCTTTTGCTTTCGGCAAGGTAGTTCTGAATAGCTCGTGTTTAAATAATGATACGGCCATATTTTGCAGCATCTCTTTGCGATATGCACTGGGACGATTTAAATGTCTACCACTTTTACGATGATACATTGTCTTGTTTCTCCGACAAATTTTCAGGAGGCCACTCTTCAATGTGCATACCTAGACTTAACCCTTTTTGTGCAAGTATGCTTTTAATTTCCAATAAGGACTTTCTACCTAAATTTGGCGTCTTTAATAAGTCGTTTTCGGAACGCCGTACTAAATCACCAATATAATAAATACTTTCCGCTTTTAAGCAATTAGCTGCTCGTACAGTTAATTCCAAATCATCCACAGAACGAAGCAATAGAGGATCGATTTTATCTTTTTTCCCGCCAGCAGATGGATATTCTTCATGCTTTAGATCGACAAAAGCAGCTAATTGGTGTTGCAAAATAGTTGCTGCCAGTCGAATGGCCCCTTCGGGATCAAGCGTACCATTAGTTTCAAGCTCAATGACTAATTTGTCTAAGTCAGTGCGCTTTTCTACCCGCGCATTCTCTACAGAATAAGAAACGCGTCGAACCGGGCTGTATGAAGCATCTAGCAATAACACACCTACTGAGTGGTTTTCTCCTTTCTCTGCACGCATACTAGCAGACTCATAACCTCGACCCACCGCTGCCTTCAACCTCATATTAACTTTACCATCCTTAGTAAGGTGTGCGATGATGTGATCAGGATTAAAAATCCTGACATCATGATCACTCTGGAGATCTCTTACTGTGACCACGCCCGGACCTTTTTTATTCAGGATCAAAGTGGCTTCGTTACGTCCTTCTAACTTAACAGCAACTCCTTTCAGATTTAATATAATACTGACCACATCTTCGCGTATACCCTCAATGAAACTATACTCATGCAAAACACCTTCTATTTGGGCTTCCACAATAGCAGCTCCAGGCATGGAGGATAATAAAATTCGTCTCAAAGCATTTCCTAAAGTATGTCCAAAACCACGCTCTAACGGTTCTAGCACGATACGAAAATGATTAGGCGACACTGGATGAACCAAAATATTTCTTGGCGTTAAAAATGATTTAAGAAGATCTTGCATATCTAGTGCCCCTTACTTCGAATAGAGCTCGACAACGAGGTTAACTTTAAATTCAGCAGGTAATTCTTTCACATCAGGCTGATTTTTAAATGTACCTACCATTTTTTTGCTATCCACCTCGATCCAAGAAGCCGGCGTACTTTGCTGTGCTAGTTCTAATGCGCCTTTAATTCGGAGCTGCTCCTTTGCCCGGCTACGAACTTCGACTAGACTTTCAGGTTTTACTTGATAAGAAGGGATATTAACTACTTTCCCATTAACAATGATTGCTTTATGACTTACAAGCTGTCTTGCTTCTGCTCGAGTAGCTGCAAATCCCATTCGATAGACAACGTTATCTAATCGTCTTTCTAATAAACTCAATAAATTATCCCCCGTTGACCCTTTTAATCTATCAGCTTTCCCATAATAATTACGAAATTGTTTCTCTAAAATACCGTAATAACGTTTAATCATTTGTTTCATTCGCAATTGGACACCATAGTCTGTCATCCGACCACGGCGTTGCCAATGCATACCAGGAATACGCTCGATATTGCATTTCGAATCAACAGATCGAATGCCACTTTTCAGTTGTAAATCAGTTTTCTCACGCCGTGACAATCGACATTTTGGGCCTAAATACCTTGCCATTACTTAAGTACCTCCTAAACTCGTCGTTTCTTACGCGGTCGGCAACCATTGTGTGGTAATGCTGTGCGATCTTCTAGACTAACAATTTTTAAACCCGCAGAACGCAATCCACGAATAGCAGAATCACGCCCAGCACCTGGACCTTTAACACATACGGCAACGGCTTCCATACCAAAATCTTGAATTGCTCTCTCAGCCACTCCTTCAGCAGCTAATTGTGCCCCATATGGGGTCCCTTTACGGGAACCTTTGAATCCGGATCCACCCACCGATCGGAAGCACAATACATTACCCTGGAGGTCAGAAATACATATTTTTGTATTATTAAATGTTGCATTAATATGGGCAACGCCCTCAGTGACTTTGCGATAACGTTTTTTTGCCATGAAATAACCTTATTATCAAGTTCGTATAGGTTTACGTTTACCCTTACGAGTGCGAGCATTTGTGCGAGTTCGTTGACCGCGGACAGGGAGCCCGCGGCGATGGAGGGTGCCTTGATAGGTGCCTAAATCCATCTTCCTTTTGATATCCATGGAACGCTCGCGTCTTAAATCTCCTTCCACCGTGAATCTGCTAACTTCGTTCCGTAAAGCATCAAGCTCTACCTCGGATAAATCCTTAATTTTAGAACCGGGATCGATATTCGCTGCTTTACAAATTTTTACCGCACGAGAATTGCCTACGCCATAAATGGCTTGAAGCGCTACTCGTGAATGTTTTTGAATCGGAATGTTAACGCCTGCAATACGAGCCACCATTCTGTTATTTGCTCCAGCTTACTTTAAGTTCACAAAAAGTCATAGATTTTACTCTTTATCGCCCAATAAATCAAGGGAGATATGTAATACCAACGCCCTCAACTTATTAAACATTTTTTAATCATAGCTTATATTCAATTCTTGGTTGCAGGAAAAACCACGCACACCGCTGGTGGCATTTACTTCCCGCCTTTTTGCCTTTGCTTATGTCGAGCGTCGCTACAAATCACACGCACAACACCTTCTCGTCGAACTATTTTACAATTTCGACAAATTCGTTTCACTGACGCTCTTACTTTCATCTCCTTCCTCTCTTTATCGAATAAGCCCAAATTTTGAGCCTTTCATACCCGATTTTTTCATTAAAGATTCATATTGATGACTCATTAAATGAGCTTGTACTTGCGCCATGAAATCCATAATAACTACCACTACAATCAGCAAGGAAGTGCCTCCAAAATAAAAAGGAACATTCCATGCCAAAATCAAAAATTGAGGTAACAAAGCTACCAAAGCAAGATAAATAGAACCCACTAAAGTTAATCGGGTCATTATTTTGTCAATACAATTCGCCGTTTGCTCGCCCGGGCGAATACCAGGAATAAATGCTCCGGATTTTTTTAAATTGTCAGCCGTTTCTTTGGGATTAAAAACTAAAGCCGTATAGAAAAAACTAAAAAAGATTATCGCTATAGCAAAAATTACAATATAGGCTGGCTGACCATTTGAAAGCGCTAGAGAGACATTATTTAGCCATCCCAATCCTTGAATAGAAGCCGTAAATTTGGCTACAGCACCTGGAAATAAAATAATACTTTGTGCAAAAATCACTGGAATAACTCCTGCCATATTAATTTTTAATGGAAGGTGACTACTTTGAGCAGCATACAACTTTCTTCCTTGTTGACGTTTAGCATAACTAATAGTAATTCGACGCTGAGCTCGTTCGAAAAAGACAACCACCACAGTAACCGTAATTACTACAATTATTAAAAGTAGTAAAGTTAGCATAGGCATTTGACCTTGACGTACTTGCGTAAATACTTGGCCGATTGCTGTAGGAAATCGTGAGGCAATACTAGCAAAAATAATTAAAGAAATTCCATTACCCACACCTCGTTCTGTCATTTGTTCACCCAACCACATTAGAAATATGGCACCAGTTACAAGGGTAACAACAGCTGTAAAATAGAAACTGAAATCCGGGTTAATTACGGTGCCACTGCCAGCAAACCACTTAGTCATAAAAATCGATTGCAGTAAAGACAATATGACAGTCCCATACCGCGTATACTGATTGATCTTGCGACGACCCGCTTCCCCCTCTTTACGAAGAACCTGCATTTTTGGAGAAATTTGACTATACATTTGAATAATAATGGAAGAGGAAATGTATGGCATTACCCCTAACGCAAAAATCGTCATCCGGCTTAAAGCACCGCCGGAAAACATATTGAACATTCCTAAAAAACCTAACTCATGTTGGTGGAAAAGTGCTGCTAGCCGAGTAGGATCGAGACCTGGAACAGGTATGTAAGCTCCTAATCGATACACAACAATACCAATTAAGACGAACAATAAGCGTCGTTTTAATTCGCTAAGTCCGCCTTGTGACAAAGACGCACTGAATTTGGTTCTAGCCATCGAGTTTGCCACCCGCTGCTTCTATGACGGCCTTAGCACCTTTAGTTACTCGCAAGCCACGAATCGCCAATGGTTTTTCTAACTTACCTGAAACAAATATTTTAACACACTTAACATGACGACGAATAATGTTAGCGGTCTTCAGAACATCGATATCAACCACACTACCAGGAATTATATTCAATTCATGTAAGCGCACTTCTGCAGAAATTAATTTCTTTTTTGAAGTGAAGCCAAACTTTGGGACTCGGCGCTGTATAGGCATCTGCCCACCTTCGAAACCCATTTTGTGATAGCCGCCCGATCGAGAATGCTGTCCTTTGCATCCACGACCACAAGTTTTTCCTTTACCGCTACCAATCCCACGTCCTACTCGCATTTTATTTTTCCGTGCCCCTTTACTAGGCTTTAGGACATTCAGGCGCATTTTAAACTTCCTCAATCTTTAATAAATAAAAAACCTTATTAATCATCCCCCTATTAGCAGGCGCATCAATAACTTCAACTGTTTGATACATACGTCGCAATCCCAAACCCTCCACACATTGGCGATGTCCGGGTTTTCGCCCATACTTACTTGCCACTAAGGTCACATGAACCTTTTTCGATTGTGCCATGACTTACCCCAAAATTTCTTCAATAGATTTTCCACGTTTTGCAGCCACCGATTCAGGTGTTTCCATGCTCTCGAGAGCCTTGAAAGTAGCCTGAACTACATTAATCGGATTGGAAGAACCAATACATTTTGCCAAAACATTTTGAATACCCATAACTTCAAAAACTGCTCGCATTGCATTCCCGGCAATCACTCCCGTTCCTTCCGAAGCAGGCAATATTAACACAGTCGAGGATACATAAGTGGCTTTTACGGGATAACTTAATGTATCTCCATCTAAAGACACAGAAATCATGTTACGGCGAGCATCTTCCGTAGCCTTCTGAATAGCAGCTGGAACTTCGCGTGCTTTCCCCAAACCAAAACCTACCTTACCTCCACCATCGCCTGCAACAACTAACGCGGAAAAACCAAATACACGTCCACCTTTTACAACTTTCGCCGTACGTCGCACATACACCAGTTTATCCTGGTTACCATCGGTTGTCGTATCAGTACCCACTTCACGCATAGATGCACCTTTAAAATTTAATTCCACCCTCACGCGCTGCTTCTGCCAATGCTCGCACGCGCCCGTGGTATTTATACCCGCTCCGATCGAAAGCCACTTTTGTAACTCCTGCTTCTTGGGCGCGATCCGCAATAAGCTTACCCACCACGGTGGCTGCTGCAATATTACCCCTATGCTTTAATTGGCCTCTCACTTCTCTTTCCAAAGTCGATGCAGCAGCTAACACATTCGCATCAGAAGAAATAATCTGAGCATAAATATTATTGAGTGAGCGGTAAACACATAAGCGCACCATGCCTAGTTCCTTAATTTTTGCTCGTGTTCTACGTGCACGCCGAAGTTGTTTTTTTCGTTTATCCATTACTTCTTCTTAGCCTCTTTACTAATCACATGTTCATCATCATAACGAATGCCCTTACCTTTATAAGGTTCAGGCGGCCGAATTGCACGAATATTTGCTGCAACTTGGCAAACTACCTGCCGATCAGCCCCCCTGATAATAATTTCAGTCGCAGTAGGAGTTTCCACAGTGACACCTTCCGGCATTTCAATGTCCACTGGATGAGAGAACCCGACCGTTAAATTTAATGTCTTCCCTTGAACCTTCGCACGATAACCAACTCCCACCATTACCAACTTACGTTGGAATCCTTCGTGCACACCACGAACCATGTTTTGGATCACCGCACGTGTTGTCCCCGCTAACGCATTTGACTCCGGCAATTCATTCACGGGTAGTATTTGGAGTTCATCATCGCCCTGTGTAACTTTAACAGCTTTATGGAGTGTCTGAGTAAGTTCACCAAGCTCTCCTTTAACTGTTATGAGTTGGCCTTGAACCTTAATACCGACGCCACTAGGAATTTTAACCGGATTCCTTGCCACACGACTTACCATCATCTCTTCTCCTAGCTGACATAACAAATGATTTCCCCACCTTCGCCGCGGCGCCGTGCCTGACGATCAGACATCACACCCTTTGAAGTGGAAATAATGGCAATACCCAATCCATTGTTTACTTTAGGTAATTTATCCTTACTTTTATACACACGCAAACTTGGACCGCTCACGCGTTTTACAGTTGAAATAACAGACTCCCCTTTGTGATATTTTAAGGTAATGATCAATCTTGGTTTGTTCAAACTATTTTCTTCATGACAATTGACAATATAACCCTCGTTCTTTAACACCTCCGCAATACTCAATTTTAATTTTGAGGAAGGCATAGCAACTTCTTGTTTTCCCACTGCCTGCGCGTTACGAATACGCGTTAACATATCTGATATAGGATCTTGCATCATAAATTACCAACTCGCTTTTTTCAAACCGGGTACATCACCTCTCATCGCAGCCTCCCGCAAATGAATTCGGCACAACCCAAACTTTTTAAATGTGCCACACGGCCGACCACATTCGCGACATCGGTGCCTCACTCGAACTTCAGACTCATTGCGAGGACTTTTTTGTAACTTTAATAGGGCTAACTCTTGATCTTCTGGGGTGCCTTTTTTAACCATTTTCTTCAATTCCAATCGTTTTTTCCGCGACTTCCGAGATTGTTGAATACGTCTTTTATTTCGTTCGATAACACTCAATTTTGCCATAGCTTACCTTAATCTTTTAAGCCTTTTAATGGGAAGCGAAAAGCCCTTAATAAGGTTTGTCCTTCCTCATTAGTTCGCGCTGTGGTGGTAATAGTAATATCCATTCCACGAATAGCATCGATTTTGTCGTACTGAATTTCTGGAAATACAATTTGTTCTCGAATTCCAAGACTAAAGTTACCTCGTCCATCAAACGACTCAGCACCAAAACCTCGAAAATCTCGAATACGAGGTATCACAATTGAAATCAGTCGCTTCAAAAATTCATACATGCGTCCCCGACGTAAGGTCACTTTACAGCCAATAGGCCATCCAGTACGAATTTTAAACCCAGCTTCAGATTTACGCGCGTAAGTAATAATCGGTTTTTGCCCCGAAATTCTCATCATATCGTCCATAGCATGTCCAATCACTTTTTTATCAGCTACAGCTCCACCAATACCCATATTTAAAGTAATCTTTTCAATCAGTGGAACAGCCATCACTGATCTAAAACCAAACTCTTTTTGTAAAGTTGGGATAATCGTTTTTTTGTAGAGTTCTTGTAGTTCTACCATATTTTTTACCTTATGCGTCAATCATTTTTCCACTTGATGTAAATACTCGAGCTTTCGAACCATTCTCCAATACTTTAATCTTCACCCGATCTGGTTTTTTTGTGGTAGGATTATAAATAGCAACATTAGAAACATGAATCCCTAGTTCCAGTTCTAATATCCCACCCTGCTCATTTTTATTGGGGTTGGGTCTTATATGCTTTTTAACAAGATTTACACCTTCCACCAAGACTCGTCCATTAGGTAAAACCCCTAGCACTCTAGCCTGATGACCTTTATCCTTTCCTGCAATCAAAACAACAGTATCACCTCTTTTAATTTTTTTCATTGCCATCAGCCTCACCTATAAAACTTCTAAGGCTAATGAAATAATTTTCATAAAATTATCGGTTCGTAATTCGCGAGTTACTGGTCCAAAAATCCTCGTCCCAATCGGCTGTAACTGATTATTTAACAGAACAACTGCATTACGATCAAATCGAATTACCGATCCATCGTTCCGTCGAACGCCTTTACGTGTTCGCACCACCACCGCGTTCATTACATCCCCTTTTTTTACTTTCCCACGAGGAATCGCCTCTTTAATACTAACCTTAATAACATCACCAATATTCGCGTAACGACGTTTAGAGCCACCTAAAACTTTGATACACATCACGCGTCTTGCTCCACTATTATCCGCTATATCAACTAGTGATTGTACTTGAATCATGACTAGCTCCTTATACCTTCTTAGCTTTTCCTATAACTTTTACTAACGCCCAACTTTTTGTTTTTGAAATAGGACGTGTTTCGCGCACAATTATAATATCACCTTCCTGACATTTATTGCCTTGATCATGCGCATGCACTTTTATGGAACGTTTAATGAACTTCCCATATTTAGTGTGTTTTACCTGTCGTTCTATTAACACGACAACAGTGTCTTTCATCTTATTGTTAACTACAGTTCCCATGAAGGTAGGAACTGCTTTTTCATTCTTACTCATACTATAATACATTCCCTCAAAAGGGTCTTAACACGAGCAATACTACGGCGCACCTGTTTATAGAGGTGATGGCGAGGAACTTCTCCCATACCTTTTTTCATACGCAAAATGAATTGCTCTTTTAGTAAGTCCAGAAACTCTTTTTTAAGTTCATCTTCTGACTTTTTACGTAATTCGTTGGTTTTCACTACATCACCGTCCGTTTGACAAACGCACATTTCAAAGGCAATTTAGCCGCCGCTCGAGCAAAGGCTTCCCGAGCCAGGACTTCATCAACCCCCTCGATTTCAAAAAGCATTCGTCCTGGTTGAACAAGCGCCACCCAATATTCAACACTTCCCTTACCTTTACCTTGACGTACTTCTAATGGCTTTTTCGTAATCGGTTTATTTGGAAAGATACGGATGGTAATTTTACCGCCCCGCTTAATATGTCGTGAGAAAGCACGTCGTGCGGCTTCTAATTGTCGTGCGGTAATTCGGGCACAAGCCATTGCTTTGAGACCAAACTCTCCAAAACTGACACGATTACCGCGATGAGCCACCCCTCGATTCCGGCCTTTAAAGTCTTTTCTATATTTTCTATTGATAGGTTGCAGCATTTAACCTTCCCTATTTCACTTTAATTTGCTCAACAGCAGCTTCTGATACTCGCACTTTCGGGGAATGGATTTCTCTCTTAAAAATCCATACTTTCACTCCGATCGTTCCATAAGTAGTTCTCGCTATAGCCGTCGCATAATCAATATCAGCACGAAATGTATGCAGAGGAACACGGCCTTCTCGATACCATTCGGTACGAGCAATTTCAGCTCCGCCTAAGCGACCACTCACGCTTATCTTAATTCCCAAAGCACCTTGCCGCAGAGTATTTTGTACAGCGCGTTTCATAGCCCTTCGAAACATAACTCGACGCTCCAGTTGTTGAGTAATACTTTCCGCCACTAATTTTGCATCTAATTCAGGCTTTCGGATTTCCTCAATAGTAATATGCACCGGAACTTTCACTACCCTCGATATTTCGGCACGCAAAGCGTCAATTTCTCCGCCTTTCTTTCCAATGATTACCCCTGGACGCGCAGAGTAAATTGCAATTTTAGCATTACGAGCAGGTCGTTCAATCTGAATGCGACTAATGGCCGCTCCCTTTAAACGCTCTTCTAATAATTGGCGCACTCGTAAATCATCATTCAGACGATCAGCAAAATCTTTTTTACCCGCATACCAGTTAGATGTCCAGTCTCGCGTAATACCAAGCCGTATACCTACTGGATTAACTTTTTGACCCATTAGTCGTTCTCCATTCGGGAATCCGACACTTTAACAGTAATATGGCAAGTGCGTTTTAAAATTCGATTAGAACGACCACGAGCGCGAGCATGAAATCGCCGCGCCATAGGCCCCTCATCAATCATTACTGTTGACACTTTCAATTCATCCACGTCAGCCCCCTCATTATGTTCAGCATTAGCGATAGCTGAATTCAAGACTTTTTTCATAACGGCCGCAGCTTTTTTATTACTAAAACGCAATAAATCAACTGCTTTGTCAGCCGGTAAACCTCGAACCTGATCAGCCACAAGTCTTACCTTTTGAGCTGAAATACGTGCATACTTCAACCTTGCACCAACTTTCATCACTAACCCTCTTTTTTCGCTTTACGATCACCAGAATGAGCCCTAAAGGTACGAGTCATAGAAAACTCTCCTAATTTATGACCCACCATGTTTTCCGAAACATAAATGGGAACATGTTGACGACCATTATGAACCGCAATGGTTAACCCAACCATTTCAGGAGTTATCATAGAGCGCCGCGACCAGGTTTTAATAGGTCGGTTACTGCCTTCTTTTTGTGCTTGCTCCACCTTCTTTAAGAGATGGTGGTCTACAAAGGGTCCCTTACTTGTTGATCTTGGCACTGTTCATACCTCTTTTTTATTTCTTGCGTCGATCACGAATGATCATATTAATCGTACGTTTATTACGACGTGTCTTATAGCCTTTCGTCGGTTTACCCGTAGGAGAAACCGGATGACGACCTCCGGAAGTTTTACCTTCTCCACCCCCATGAGGATGATCCACTGGATTCATAGCCACACCACGAACCTTAGGCCGACGACCTCGCCAGCGTTTAGCACCTGCCTTACCTAGAGAACGTAAATTATGTTCCGAGTTGGATACTTCTCCCACACAAGCACGACAACTAGCCAAAACTTTTCGCATCTCGCCAGAACGCATTCGAATAATGGCGTAAATACCCTCTTTTGCGACTAATTGAGCAGAAGTACCCGCGCTTCGGATAAGTTGTGCTCCTCTTCCAGGTTTCAATTCAAGGTTATGAATAGTAGTCCCTAATGGAATATTCTGCAATGGCAAACAATTTCCGGTCTTTATTGGAGCATCGTTTCCCGAAACCACTCGGGAACCTTGATGGAGTCCTTTAGGAGCAATAATATAACGACGTTCCCCATCCGAAAACAAAACTAAGGCAATATGAGCACTTCGGTTTGGATCGTATTCTAAAAGCTCTACGACGCCTTCGCCCTCCTTATCACGCTTAAAATCAATAATTCGATAATGGCGCTTATGTCCACCACCGCGATGGCGCACGGTAATATGCCCCTGATTGTTACGGCAACTAATACGCTTTTTACTTTCTAGCAGTGGTGCATACGGTTCCCCTTTATGTAGGTTCAGATGCAACACCTTGACAACAAAGCGTCTTCCGGGTGACGTAGGTTTTGTTTTTAACAAAGGCATTTTTTCATTCGCTCCAACTTTTATTCACCAACTGCAATATCAATTTCATTGCCTGGTACTAATGTAACGTACGCCTTTTTCCAATTCTTACGTCGGCCTCGCACTTGTCGAAATCGTGTAGTTTTTCCCTTAACTTTGCAAGTGTGTACTGCCTTCACCGTGACATTAAATTGATTTTCCACAGCCGCTTTAATGTTAGATTTCGTTGCATCAGATGATACTTCAAACATATACTGACCAATAATTGAGGCGCTCTTTTCCGATACATGAGGGGTCACAAGAACTTTTAATAATCTTTCGTGATTCACGAGAATCTCTCCTCAAGTTTTTTTAGCGCGTCTACCGTAATCAATACTTTTTCAGTATTAACGAGGCTGATCGGATCTACCCGGATAGCATCGGAAGTTGTGACGTCGACCATATTCCGTGAGGCCAGTTCAATATTGCGATTATTCTCACCAAGAATGATCAAAACTTTTTCTATTTTTAAGCTCACCAATAACTTCTTCAATTCACGGGTTTTAGGCTCTTTTAGTTTCAGATTTTCTACTACAGTTAGACGCTCTTGTCGAATTAATTCAGATAAAATTGAAGTCATTGCCCGACGGTACATTTTTCGGTTAACTTTTTTTGAGAAATCACAGGGCCTTGCTGCAAAAGTCACACCACCACCGCGCCACAAAGGGCTGCGAATGCTACCTGCTCGAGCTCGACCAGTTCCTTTTTGTCGCCAAGGCTTGACTCCGCCGCCACTGACTTCACTTCGTGTCTTTTGTGCTTTACTCCCCGCTCGTGCACCAGCCAAATAAGCAACAACCACTTGATGAACTAAACTTTCTTTAAATACAGTTCCAAAGGCAGCATCAGACACAGAGAGTACGCTCGGTTCTTTCTTATCGAAGGAATGTACTGTGAGCTCCATCACTTATCCCCTTTACTTTTAGTTGATTCTGTAATAATCACTTTATTACCAGGAGCACCCGGTAAAGCACCTTTGATCAAAAGAAAATGACGTTCGGCATCAACTCTAACAATTTTTTGATTCTGAATCGTACGGTAAGTGTTTCCCATATGGCCTGCCATTTTTTTACCCTTCCAGACTCGTCCCGGGGTTTGACATTGACCTATAGAACCTGGCGCACGATGAGATAAAGAATTCCCATGTGTAGCATCCTGAGTTCGAAAATTATGACGTTTTACTGTACCAGAAAAGCCTTTACCGCGAGTTAAACCACGCACATCAACAGCTTGTCCTTCTTTATAAATACTGACATTAAGTTCATCTCCTATTTTAGCTTTAGCCAATTCATCGGCGGTCACACGAAATTCACGAATAAGATCACCCACCTCTACCCCGCTTTTTGCATAATGTCCTGTTATTGCCTTATTAACATGAGCGGAGGATTTTTTTCCATAAGCCACTTGAATAGCGTAATAACCATCGATATCAACCGTTTTTATTTGAGTAATCCGATTAGGCGTTACTTCAACCACGGTGACAGGAATAGAAATTCCTGCCTCTGTAAAGAGGCAGGTCATACCACATTTTCGACCAACTAAACCAACAGACATTCCCTACTCTCCAATTATTTGTATAAGAAAGGGTACAATCTAAAACCATATCCCATCCTAGGCGGATTCTGACTCAACACTTATTTGAACATCTACTCCAGCAGCTAAATCCAGTTTCATTAATGCATCAACCGTTTTATCGGTAGGTTGCACAATATCTACCAATCGCTTATGAGTTCGAATTTCATATTGATCCCGGGCATCTTTATCAACGTGAGGTGAAATTAACACAGTATAACGCTCAATTTTCGTAGGCAACGGAATTG
>JBGDGR010000005.1:0-90383 GCA_048491795.1 Coxiella endosymbiont of Haemaphysalis japonica | reverse complement strand
TCAAAGTTAGACTGTTATACTCTTATCAGAGTCTCTACGAGTGTGCTAAAATAGCCCTATCCGGGAAGAGCGTTTCCACCTAATTTTTAAATTGCTATCTCTCACTTAGAAATAAGAGAGAAATTTTAATAGATCATTTTTAGATAACCATGATTAGCGTTTTTGAATTATTTTCAATCGGTGTCGGTCCCTCCAGTTCACATACTGTAGGCCCTATGAGGGCAGCCAATGATTTCATTCAAGCTTTCCAGTGTAAATTAACTCATATTCACGGGATAAAAATTACTCTCTATGGGTCTTTGGCTTTTACCGGAAAAGGCCATGGTACAGATAAAGCCGTTACTATGGGGCTAATGGGGGAGAGACCTGAAACTATTAATCCCGATGACATTGTTGATCAAATGAAACAAATTCGAGATGAAAAAAAATTAAGCTTATTAAAGCAATATTCGATAAATTTTTCCATAGAAAGCGATATTGTTTTTAATGATCAAAAAATTTTTGACTTTCACCCAAATGGCCTTGAATTTGCAGCCTATGATGCTAATGAAATTTTAATTAAAAAATCTTTGTATTTTTCCATTGGTGGGGGATTTATTATTAATGATGAAGATAAAAATCAGAAGGTTTCTAATGGTCTTCCACTAAATGTCCCATACCCCTTTAATTCTGCTGCTGAGCTCATGGCTTACTGTCAAAAAGACAACCTCTCCATCGCCGATATCATGTTAGCCAATGAAAAAATAGGTCATAATGAAAAATTTATTAAAAAAAATTTATTACATATTGCTATAATTATGGAGAATTGTATCAATAAAGGCTGCCAATCCGATGGATGTCTGGAAGGACCTTTACGGGTCCGGCGACGTGCCCCCTCGCTTTATCGCAGACTGATGACCCTGGGTCCAGCTACGGCGCAACATCCTCAAACCATGAATTGGTTAAATGTCTACGCAATGGCTGTTAATGAAGAGAATGCAGCTGGAGGCCGTGTTGTGACTGCGCCTACGAATGGCGCGGCGGGGATTATTCCGGCGGTTTTAAATTATTATAAATATTTTTGTAAAGAGGCCGCTGAAAAAGGGATCATTGATTTTTTATTAACAGCAGGTGCTATAGGAATGCTCTATAAAAAAAATGCTTCTATTTCAGGCGCTGAAATGGGTTGTCAAGGGGAAGTAGGTGTGGCATGTTCTATGGCAGCAGCTGGCTTAACTGCTGCTTTGGGCGGCACTGTTGCACAAGTGGAAAATGCCGCTGAAATGGCAATGGAACATAATCTCGGTTTAACCTGTGATCCCGTTGGAGGACTTGTACAAATTCCCTGTATCGAACGTAATGCAATGGGTGCCGTTAAAGCAGTGAATGCAGCTCAATTAGCCCTTGCTGAAGATGGCAAACATAAAATATCCTTGGATATGGTAATTGCTACGATGCGCGAAATTGGTCGAAATATGAACTCTATTTATAAAGAAACCTCAAAAGGTGGATTAGCTGTTGCTGTTAATATTACGGAATGTTAAGAACTGTGACAGCTTTAATGTAAATTAAGCTTTTATTTAAATAGTCGAGTCGAATAAAAATAGTCGAGTCGAATAAAAAGGTGCTATTTTCACCGATTCTTTTTAAGAATTATTTTTAAGATAAAAGAAGTAATCATGCGAAATAACCATAATTCCCGAGGTTTACTATGTAAGATACGATTTAAAGCATCAGTTATTTCGAATAAATTTCCTAAAGCTACATTCCAGTCAGCGATTATTGATGGTACCACCTAAACTAACGTCTTTTGAATTTTGGCGAATATGATAACTCACCTCTGGATGCTGTATCATAATAGTCTCTCTTGATCCGCCTTATAACTCCCGCTACTATTAAAATCTACTTATCGTTAGCCGAGAAAATATGCGTACGCATTACACTGATAAAGTCAATCCTGTATTGATTGGGCAAACTGTTACTCTCGCAGGCTGGGTTCGCCGTCTTCGAGATCATGGTGGTTTAATTTTTATTGATTTACATGACCGAGAAGGATTTATTCAAGTTGTTTGTGATCCAATCTGTCCATCGGTCTTTATGATTGCGAAAAGCCTGCGAAATGAATACGTCATCAGCGTCACAGGGACCATTCGAAAAAGACCAGAAGAAACTGTTAATGCTAATATCGCTTCTGGCGAAGTTGAAATAACGGCAACACACATGACCCTATTAAATAAATCCAGATCGTTGCCATTTAATATTGATGAACACCAGGAATTAAGGGAGGAAGTTCGATTGAAATACCGATATCTCGATTTGCGACGATCAGATATGGCTCACCGACTCAAAATGCGTTCCTATATCATTCGGGAAATTCGTCGTTTTTTGGAAGAACATGGTTTTTTGGATATAGAAACACCCATGTTAACTAAATCTACACCTGAAGGTGCGCGTGATTACCTCGTTCCCAGTCGAATTCATCATGGCCATTTCTTTGCTTTGCCTCAATCACCGCAAATTTTTAAAGAACTTTTAATGATCGCAGGTTTTGACCGATATTACCAGGTCGTTCGCTGTTTCCGCGATGAAGATCTCCGGGCCGATCGCCAGCCAGAATTCACTCAGCTCGATTTGGAAATGGCCTTTGTAGAAGAAAAAGATATTCAGGATCTCATGGAAGACTTGATCCGTTATTTATTTTCCACCTTTTTAAATGTAGATTTACCCAATCCTTTTCCACGTATAACTTATGCAGAAGCAATTAAAAATTATGGAACAGATAGACCAGATCTTCGTAACCCTTTAAGATTTATCGATATTACAGATTTAATGAAAACTGTTAAATTTAAAGTCTTTAGAGAGCCAGCCAATGATCCACACGGGCGCGTGGTTGCTTTACGTTTACCAAAAGGCGGCGAATTAACGCGAAAAACAATTGACGATTACGCACAATTAGTAAGTATCTATGGCATTAAGGGCTTAGCTTACATCAAAGTTGAAAACGTCAACCGAGGTCGACGAGGACTCCAATCACATATTCTGAAATTTTTATCTGACAAAATCATTTCGGAACTCCTAACTCGTACTGAAGCGCAAAACGGCGATCTGATATTTTTCGGCGCAGGTAAAGCAAAAGTTGTCAATAAATCCCTAGGCACATTGCGTGAGCGATTATGTGCGGATCATAATTTGTATCTAGGACAATGGAAGCCGCTATGGGTTCTGGACTTTCCGATGTTTGAACGAGAAGGCGTCGGAGATTGGCAAGCGTTACACCATCCCTTTACGGCTCCCAAAGACACCGATCCAACTAAAGTTATAGCTGATCCGGGAGCATCGCTTTCGCGCGCTTATGATATGATTCTCAACGGGAGCGAAATTGGGGGCGGTTCAATTCGCATTAACGATATTAATATGCAATATGCAATATTAAAAATCCTGGGCATCCCAAAAGAAGTAGCCGAAGCGCAGTTCGGGCACTTACTTATGGCATTACAATTTGGACCTCCGCCCATGGGTGGTATTGCCTTTGGATTGGATCGGCTTGTAGCTATTATGACCGGCGCTTCCTCCATTCGTGATGTAATTGCTTTTCCAAAAACCCAAACGGCGCAATGTCCTTTGACGAATGCCCCTACACCTGTTGATATTCAACAACTAGAAAGTTTGGGACTTAAAGTGAGTAAATATAGAAAATAGGTAAATTATGTCTGGACATAGTAAATGGGCTAATATTAAGCATGCGAAAGCTTGCCAAGATGCCAAACGTAGTAAAGTTTTTACCAAGCTAATTCGCGAAATAACCGTAGCTGCAAAATTTGGGGGCGAAGATATAAATTCCAACCCTCGATTGCGCTCTGTAGTCGATAAAGCATTTAATGCTAATATGCCAAAGGATAGAATTAATCGAGCTATTAAACGCGGCGCTGGAGCAGGAGTTACAGACAATTTAATAGAAGTTCGCTACGAAGGATATGGGCCTGGTGGCGTGGCTGTTATGGTGAATTGCTTAACCGACAATAAAAATCGTACCGTATCTGAAGTGCGTCACGCTTTCAGAAAATGTGGCGGCAATTTGGGAGCTGAAGGCTCCGTTGCTTACCTTTTCAAGAAACAGGGTCTTATTACTTTTGCACTCAGAAATAATGAGGAAAAGATTATGGAGGTCGCTTTGAAGGTCGGTGTTGACGACGTAAATATAAATGACGATGGCAGCATCGACGTACTAACCAGCCCTGAAGAATTTGAAAAAGTACAAGAGGCTATGAAAGCCATCAATCTTATTCCTTCTCATGCTGAAGTCACCATGCTTGCTTCAATGGAGATCAAGCTCTACGGAGAAAGTGCAGAACAAATGGAGCGATTGACGGAAATGTTAGAAGATCTTGATGATGTCCAAAATGTTTATTCTAACGCGGGTTATCCTGAGGAAGTGTTAGAATAGTGAAATGGCTCAACCGAAGCGAATTATCATTGGCATCGATCCAGGATCACGAGTTACTGGTTACGGAATTATTTGGTCACAAGGTTCTCAGCAAGGCTGCATAACATTCGGACAAATTAAAACCAAGGCTGAGCCTCTAAATTATAGGCTCCAACAAATCGAAGGAGGATTGCGTAACGTCATCGCTACTCATCGACCCCACGAAGCTGCTGTAGAACAGGTATTTACTTTTCATAATCATCAGTCAGCTTTAAAGCTGGGGCAGGCACGGGGTGCCGCTTTAGTAGCTACTGCCGTTTATGCATTGCCCGTCGCTGAATACAGCGCTCGCCAAGTTAAACAAGCAATCGTAGGCTACGGAGCAGCTACTAAAGTGCAGGTGCAACATATGATTCGAATGTTGTTACAATTGGAAAAAACGCTGCCGACTGATGCTTCCGATGCATTAGCAATTGCTTTATGTCATGCCACAACTCAATGCATAGCTGAAAAATTTAAGGCTACCCTTGAATGAGGGATGAATATATGATCGGACGACTCCGAGGAATTGTAATTAACAAGCAACCTCCTTATTTATTGCTTGAAGTCCATGGTATTGGCTATGAAATTGCTGCTCCCCTTTCGACTTTTCAATCACTTCCTGATGTTCAACGAGAAGTGGTCCTTTATACCCATCTTAGTGTGCGTGAAGATGCTCATACCCTATATGGTTTTTATGCTGAGCATGATCGCCGATTATTTCGAGCATTAATTAAAGTTAATGGCGTAGGTCCTAAATTGGCTTTAACGATTTTATCTGGTATCGCCTTCGATGAATTTATCCACTGTATTTTAAATCAAGAAGTCGAACGTCTAATGAAAATTCCTGGCATTGGACGAAAAACAGCTGAACGGTTAATAATCGATATTAAAGACACCTTGACTTCGTGGCAATTGAATATGAACTTGTCTCAAAATCAACAATTCAGGGAAGATGCTATTAGTGCTTTGATTACTTTAGGATATAAGCCAAAAGAAGCTAAGCGCGCTGTTGATGCCATTAAGCAACTGCAATTGACGAGCGAAGCATTAATCCGCATGGCATTAAAAAATATGACTGGAGGAATAATAAATGGAAATGAGTAAAACAGAAACGAGCTTAATTGATCCCATTTTACAGCTAAATGAAGCATTGATGGAACGCTCCATTCGTCCCCGTCGACTAAACGAGTATATTGGCCAATCTTCTGTGCGTGAACAAATGGATATTTTCATTCGCGCAGCGATCAAACGTCAAGAGGCCTTAGATCATGTCTTAATTTTTGGCCCACCCGGATTAGGTAAAACGACCTTAGCTCATATCATTGCTCATGAAATGCATACGGGCTTAAAAAAAACTTCCGGGCCCGTTTTGGAAAGAGCAGGAGATTTAGCTGCTTTGCTCACGAATCTTGAACCACACGATGTGTTATTTATTGACGAAATTCATCGATTAAATCCAGCCGTCGAAGAGGTGTTGTATCCTGCGCTGGAAGAATTTCAATTAGATATTATTATTGGCGAAGGGCCTGCGGCTCGTTCAATCAAATTGGACTTACCTCCTTTCACTTTAGTCGGAGCCACTACACGTGCAGGGCTACTGACTTCACCTTTACGAGATCGTTTTGGTATAGTCCAACGCCTTGAATTTTACCGCGTTGACGATCTGATCCGTATCGTAAAACGAGCAGCTAATGTTTTAGGAGTAGGTATTGAAGAGAATGGCGCACACGAAATTGCGCGCCGTTCGCGAGGCACACCTCGTATCGCAAATCGTTTGCTTCGTCGAGTTCGTGACTTTTCGGAAGTACAAGCTTCCGGAATTATTACCGAAAATATTGGCAAAGAAGCACTTGATTTGTTAAACGTTGATACTCGTGGTTTAGATTTGATGGATCGGAAATTGCTTCAAACTATCATTGAAAAATTCCGAGGAGGCCCTGTTGGGATCGAGAGTCTCGCGGTAAGCATTTGTGAGGAACGTGGCACTATCGAAGATGTCATTGAACCTTATTTAATTCAAGAAGGCCTTATTCTTCGTACGCCTAGAGGTCGTATGGCTACGGAACAAACTTACCATCATTTTAAACTATCCACGCTGTATCCATCGACTTCGTAATAGAGTCTAGCCACGAGGAGTAGCCTTAAACTCTCACTCTCACTTTCTTTGATAGAATTTTTCGTCTAGTAGATCTGGAACCAAATCATTATCTAAAAAGTCATTGCTTCTTAAAAAGAAGGAGGGTGGGGGGGTGAGTTAATACTTTAATAAAGTAAAGTGTTTAAAGAACGTATGGGATGTTTTTATTCCTATCAATGTTATTTTTTTCGTTATCAAACTTAATCATTCTTACAGTTGTTTTTCTTAATGTGCTACTTGTATTTGAAAGGTATTTTGTCTCTTTGATGATTGATTCCGACTTTTGCGGCTTATTTTTATAATTCTCTACCTTGTTGTTTATTGCTTCTTTTCGTATTGAACCTTTTATTATTCGCTTAGGGGTACTATTCACATGCATGTATGATGTTATTGCTTCCCTTCTAGCCGCCACTATTTTCTATATATATGCATATGATTTCTTTACATTACCCAGCGCTCAGGTAATTTTTATTACCTATTGGTGATTTTAAAAGCGCTGTCCCTTTCTTTGCGACTGCACTTTTCTCATTACCATGTCCTGCCTTGAGCGATGACTCACCGTACCAAAACCTCTACACATTTTGAAGAATCTTGTGCTTGAAAATCTTTTTAACTGTATTGAATATCATCGGTAAGTATTTAGATACCTTTGTTCTGGATTGATTTTAGGATTCACTTACAGTAGTAAGTGAATCACACACCCTCATTACTCTCTTGGAAAGTTTGTCCGAACCTTGCATACCGAAGATAAACAGCAAGAATTCATTTCAACATCTTCAATTACCCGTGCACGAGTTCTGAATTTAATCTCTATAAAGAAAAACTTTAATCTAAAGGCTAATTAACTAGATATTTTATTTAATCATCTCTGGTAAAATCAATTAACGAACGTACAGCGGAGAGAAAAAATGGGTGAACCCAATTTATGGAGTTCTATTAGCCATGCTAGCTTTGTCGTTAAACTAGTAATTTCTCTTTTATTTCTAGCTTCTATTACTTCATGGAGTATTATTTTTCAACGGATTTTTTTATTACACCAAACTCGCAAAGAAATAAAAAAATTTGAACAACTTTTTTTCTCTAGCACTAATTTAATAACGCTATACTATCAACTTTCAGAAAAAAAGAACGAACTCTCGAGTACTGCTAGCATTTTTTTCTCCGGATTTAATGAATTCTCTCATTTACGACAAGAATTACACCCAAATCCAGAATCCATCTTAGAAGGAACGCAGCGTGCCATGCGTATTGTCCAAAGGCGGGAAGTGGATTTTCTGGAACGTAATTTGAATTTTTTAGCAACGGTCGGTTCAACCAGTCCTTATGTAGGCTTGTTCGGAACAGTATGGGGAATAATGACATCATTTCAGGCTTTAGGTGCCGCCCAACAAGTTGCTATTTCCATGGTGGCTCCGGGAATTTCAGAAGCTTTAATTACAACTGCTATAGGGCTTTTCACAGCTATACCAGCTGTGATTGCATACAATCGCTTTACTAATGAGTTAGAGCAAATAACTCAAACTTACAATACCTTCCAAGAAGAGTTTTTAACGCTGTTATATCGAAAATTTTATAGTAATGTAAGGAAAAAAGATGCACAAGCGACCATTATCTGAAATCAACGTGGTGCCTTACATTGACGTTATGCTAGTTTTATTGGTTATTTTTATGATAACTACACCTATCCTAACGCAAGGCGTTAATGTGAGTCTTCCACAAGGTGCCGCGAGAGCTCTTCTTCCGAAACAAAAAGCCCCCATCATCGTCAGTATAGATAATCGCGGGGATTATTTTCTTAATATTTCAAAAGAGCCTTATCAGCCAATTACTACCCAGGATTTAGTTATACGAGTCACAAAAGCTTTGCAATTAGCTAAAAAAAATCATCAAAAACAAGAAGTCTATATAAAAGGCGATAAGAAAATAGACTATGGAAAAGTTGTTCAAATTATTGAATTGCTTCAGCACGCCGGCGCAAATAGCGTAGGGCTCATGACTCAAAATCTATCCTAAATTAAAATAAAATTTTTTATTTTTTTAAGGTTTTTTCTTTGAAACCAAAGTGTTACAATTTCTACTGAAGATTCCTTTAGCCTCCCTCTGAGAATCTATTATTAATACTAGTCCAAAAAACGTAAAAAAGAGCGCTAATGAACATGCTCAAACATTCTCTTTAGAGAAAGTTTCAACTAGCAATTGACATTTTCCCTCAGAGAACTCCTCTCAGAAAATGAACGCCTAGAAAAATCTCTTTTAATGTTTATAACTTTATAAACAGAAGATCTTCCTGATTATAAAAATGGTGAGCACCCGTTTCCAGCGCAATTGCCACTTTCCTAAATATTAGATTTATCTTAATGAACGATAAGTGATCTAATGTGGGTTAGCCTTGTTATCTCTTCTTTGCCACTGCCCCAGCTGAGATTTGAATTTTTTCAAGCACTGGAAGTAACCAAATAATTTTAATTATTACTTGGCTCATTAAAAATGTTTTTTTATGTTTTAAGAGAAAATTTATGCTGTAAGAAATTTATGCTGTAAGAAAAAAGATTTTCCGAGAGAATCTAAGATGGAATTACGTTAGACATTACATTACAAAAAAGATATTTTCTATTTTTCTTTATAAAGAAGCAGTTATCTTACTTTTCCACCACTAAATTGCTTAATAAGCTATCCTCTGTAGTTTCTGCTTTAGTCAATAGAAAAATTGTAGAGAATAGGAAAATAAATTTCTCAAATTGTATGTCATTTTTAAAGAATAATTTTCGACGTATACGGGACTTTCGTTCGGCTCCTATCGAAGGTGGGCATCTTAAGCTTTTTTACAATTAATTTCCGAAGAGCGGGATGGAAAGAACACCTTTATTTTCCGATGATCAAAATCAGAAAGAAAATACTATCCTCTGAGAAGTACCATCAAATTCTTGTTGGACGGCTCATGCACTCTAAATGATAGATGAGAAATTATCAGAAATATTTACTTTTTGGACTAACATCAATTCTCAGTTAAAATCCGAAGGATGCTGATGAAAACAGTAAAATGTTGAGAATGGAACAGTGGCTTTTCAAGCGTCTGCTCCCACGCAGTTAAAGGAAAATAAATAGGTAGTATCTATCAGAACCCAACCGTCGTATAACTAACAGAAGTTGGAACACCTATGTGTTCTTTTACGATTTCATCCGCCTTCTGCCAATCAATTTGATAAACCGTTTCATCTGTTTTTGAAAGACTATTAACGAGTCTCGTAACTATTTCTGAAGTATTTGCTAATAGTTTCTTGCGCTGTTCTTCCAAAGGGAGATGTGCTTCGATATACAATTTTCCTTCACTCCAACCGGCCATATAAGGCTGATTAATAATCAAAACAGGTGTATTTATATTCACCATATTAAATAAAGTTTTAATATCATTAGGATACAAATGAATACAGCCTGCACTACTCCTTCGACCAACGCTCCCTGGATCGTTCGTACCATGAATTAAATAAGTAGGTTCGGATAACCGCAATGCGTAATAACCTAATGGATTCTCAGGCCCGGAAGGAACCACTTTAGGTACCGGATCGCCTTGTTCTTGACGGTAACGAAAAATACTATCAGGAACAATCCAAATAGGATTTTTAATCTTTTGAATTATATGTAACTTACCCAATGGTGTTGACCAATTAAATTTTCCAATTCCTACGGGAAAGGTATAAAAATAATCCTTCCCTTTAGGAAAATAAAAGAGGCGCATAGCCGCTAAGTTAATGACAATACCATTTTGTGGAACGTGAGGTAACAAATATTGGGTCGGAATAATTAAAACCGTTCCCGGAATTGGATGGTCTAGATTAATCTCAGGATTGGTTTCCAGCAGTTCATAATAACCAACATCATAACGTTTAGGAATCGACGCAAACGTATCTCCATTTTGGACCGTAGCAAATTGAATGTGTCCAAATAAATCATTGCCCTTTGACGGTAAGGAAAAACAAAGCGCAAAAGTTGGAAAAACAAAAGAAAACAAAAAAAACAAACAAAATAAGCGAAAAAAAATCATGATCATCCGCGTTTATTTTGACATCTTAACGAACGCAGTGTTTCTCCAGATGATCGTCCAAGATATAATACAACTATACTAAGAAGATAGATGTTGCTAATAAAGCGTTGTATAATGCCTCCATACGTGAGAAACAAATTTAAGCACAAGGGGCAAGGTAAGCTTTGCTAACTCAATAATACCGTTATAACTGATCTACTAATCATAGTATGAAATAACTTTACTCTAATAGAAGGAAGTACCCGCGAGGTAAATAAATAAAAGCAATACCTTCGCATAACGTAAAACAAACTAAATAAAGCAAACTAATCAAACTTGCCGCAGAGGTTGCTTATATCAAAGTTCCTAAAACTATTACTGCAGTCAATAAAAATGGTGATAACGATAAAAAGCAATAAAATAAATTAAAAACGTAATGAAAATGGTAGCAATGTTCATTATGCTAAATAGCCACACACGCTCAGTTAATATTATATATATTTATATAATATAATAAGTAACAAGGCTACTAAACCCAAAAAGGATGTTTGTGACGGATAAGACAATCGTATTTTACGTAATTTGTTGTAAATATTGAGTAATCGAATCTGATAAGCTAGGCATAGAATTTTCTAGCATCATATTCTGAATGCGTATTATTTCCATTCGAAAAGCAAGAACGAAGGAAAAAGTGTAAAAATAAACGATCGCAGAGGTAAATAAATCAATGAAATAAAGTTGTATAAGCCAAAGCAGTGCGTGTGATAGGCACATTCCTTTCCATCAAAGCAACGATACAGATAGATAAATACGAGTCGTGCTTTTTATCAATTAATACATTTTCATCGCCTTATTACTTTTCTGTACAAATAATTCCGTAAAAATTGCTCATCGTGCTAGAAGTACGTTTTACAACAATAAGGATGTCGTCATGGCACCACTACGAAAAGGCCAAATATTGTGGGCACAAGGAGCGAAAGGTTAAAGGAATTGAAGCGTGAATTCGCACTGCTCTATGTATACTGCAATTGATAAAAGATTTTTATTTCTTTCCCAGAAATTAAAGTAATTTTAATCAGAACCGTCCTCATTATACGCGCTATTAAAAAATTTAATGACCTCCATATCTGTCTGATTATCTCAGCACAAGCAGATCTTAAATCTCTTTATCCAAAAGGTGCCATTCGTTTTGAATTCGCTCGGACTTAATCCTAACTGATAGAAATTGAATCAATCATAGAAATGCAATCTATAGATCGCTTACGGAGTAACCGCTACGATTAGAAAAAGTAAAATATAAAATTAAATAACCAAGTATTCCTGAAAAGAAGGAACCAATGATGACACCCAATCGCACCATAGCTGGATAATACTGTCCAATGGCGCTAAATGCGATGGTTCCAATAAATAGACTCATAGTAAAACCTACGCCTGCCACCAGACTAATCCCATAGAGAGAACGCCAATTTCCGCCGTAGGGCATATGAGCCCACCCTGCTTTGATACTAAGCCAACAGGCGGACCAAATCCCAATTTGTTTTCCTAAAAACAGACCCAAGGCAATTCCCAGAGTAACCGAGCTAAATAAATTTTTTAAACCCATTCCCACAAAGGAAATACCCGCATTTGCAAAAGCAAATATCGGTAATACCCCAAAAGCTACCCAAAGGTGTAATTTATGCTCCAAATTACGCAATGGCGAGACCCGTGGATTTTCTCGATCGTGAATTGGAATCGCAAAAGCTAAGGCAATACCGGCTAATGCAGCATGAACGCCAGATTTTATAACACAAATCCATAAAGCAATACCAACCAGAATATAAACTGCAATCGTTGTGACACGTAATCGGTTTAATAGAAATAATAATCCTAAAAGCAGGCTCGCACTTAACACGAGAACCAAGGAAACATGATTCGTATAAAAAACTGAAATAATAACAATTGCACCAATGTCATCAAAAATTGCCAAAGCTGTTAAAAATATTTTGAGACCGATAGGTAATCGATTTCCTAATAATGATAAAATTCCTAATGAAAATGCAATATCAGTAGTGGTAGGAATCGCCCATCCCCGCGAGAAAGTAGTATCCCCCCAATTAAAAGCAATATAGATTAAGGGGGGTGCGATCATTCCCCCAAGTCCTGCTATTACAGGCAAGGAGGCTTTAGAAAAGCTATTAAACTTTCCATCAAACATTTCTCTTTTAATTTCCAAGCCCACCAATAAAAAAAAAACGGTCATTAGTCCGTCATTAATCCACAATAATAAGGGTTTGGATAATTGTAAGTGACCTAATTGAATACTCAGGGGTAAATTAAACAAGGCTTCGTAATAAGTACGCCATGGCGTATTGTCAAAGATAAGTGCTAAGATAGCAGAGGTAAAAAGAACGATACCTCCACTAGATTCTAACTTAAGAAATTGACACACTGTTCGGACTTGCAAATTAACTCCCCATAAAACAAAATGCAGGTACACACAACTTAGTACAATTATGATTCGTCAAAAATCCCCCATTAAACCTCATTTTTGGAGTGCCAATAGACAGGATTCTGTGAGTAGCAGAAAAAATGCCTAGATGATTGCATTCTATTCTTAAATTCAGTATTATTGCAAATTCTAGAGGTAAACTGACTGATGCCAATGATAGAAGTACCTGATAATAGTGCTTTCGAGGTCGCTATGCGGCGTTTCAAAAGAGCATGTGAAAAAGCTGGCATCCTCACCAAATTACGTCAAATTGAATATTACGAAAAGCCTACAAGTAAGCGTAAACGAAAACGAGCTGCCGCCGTGAAGCGCTATGCAAAGAAGATCCAAAAAGAAAGGGAAATACTGGAGCACGAACGAACCCGATATTAACTTAACAACAAAGGAAAGAGACCAGTGAGTAATGACCTCAAATATCGCATTCAAGAAGATATGAAAATTACTGTGCGGGCGAAAGAAAAAGAACGCCTAAGCACCATTCGTTTGTTGCTCGCAGCGATTAAGCAGCATGAAATCGATGATAGGCCTAAAGAGCTTGATAGTAAAGGATTAGAAGATAAAGATGTAATCAAGATAATTGAAAAAATGATCACGCAACGTCGGGAGTCTATCATCCAATATAAAAACGGTAATCGACCGGATCTGGCTGAGAGAGAACGACGAGAGATTGAAGTATTAGAAGATTATCTCCCTGAAGCTATGAACGAATCGGAGATCGATGCCTTGATTCAGGAAGCTATTGAAGAGACCAAGGCAAACTTAATAAAGGATATGGGGAAGGTGATGGTATTTCTGAGAGAAAAGCTAGGAGATCGTCGCATTGATAATATGAGCGCGGTTAGCGCAAAAGTGAAACGTTACCTGGTTTAACATCTAAAGTTATCGATTTAAAAATTATTCCTCTTCCTCTTTTTTCCCTCACTATCAAGAAACAGGTGTGATAAATCTAGGCTTTATGTAGAGTAGGACTGTGCAACGTATCCCACAATCTTTCATTCAAGATCTATTGTCCCGTATTGATATTGTGGAATTAATTCAGTCGCGTGTGAGTCTAAAAAAGAAAGGTCAAAACTATTTAGGACTCTGTCCATTTCATAATGAGAAAACCCCCTCGTTTACTGTCAGCCCTACGAAACAATTCTATTATTGCTTCGGTTGTGGGGCGAGTGGGAATGCTATTAACTTTTTAATGGGATTCGACTGTACTGAATTTATTGAAACCATAATAAATTTATCCATCCAGCTCGGCCTTGAAATGCCAATAGAAGCTCGGCGAGCGGGTTCACCAGAACTAGAAGATTATTATAACCTTTTGACAAAAATTACCCGCTATTATCATCAACAATTGAGACGCTCGCTCATTGCTATTAATTATTTAAAATCACGCGGGCTAACGGGTGAGATTGCCAAACAATTTTCCATTGGATACGCATCACCGAACTGGGAGAATTTAAAAGTATTTACCAAGAATCCTAAAGTCAAAACCCAACTGATTATCAACGGATTACTTGTTAAAAAAGATTATTGCTATTTTGATCGTTTTCGTCACCGTATCATCTTTCCCATTCGCGACTTTCAGGGTCGTATCATCGCTTTTGGAGGACGAGCTCTGGGAAACGATCAACCCAAATACATGAATTCTCCAGAAACTCCGATTTTTCACAAAAGTAACGAATTATACGGGTTGTATGAAGCTCGTAAAAAACAGGCCAATCTATCTTGCTTTTTAATCGTAGAAGGCTATATGGATGTTATTTCTCTTCACCAACATCAGATTACTTACGCTATCGCTACACTGGGTACGGCAACCAGTACTCAACATTTAAAAAAATTACTGCGATATAGTAATAAAATTATCTATTGCTTTGACGGCGATAATCCTGGACGACGAGCTGCATGGCGTGCTCTTACCGAGAGCTTACCTTTAATGCGCGATGGTATTCATATTCGTTTCTTATTCTTACCAGAAGGAGAAGATCCCGATAGCTTAATTCGCAAGATTGGCAAAGAGGCTTTTGAAGAAAAAATAAAAGCAGCGCTGCCATTAAGTGACGTCTTCTTTGAGCACTTACAAAGAGAAATTCCGATACATTCCCTCGCCGACAAAGCTAATTTTGCTAAAAAGGCATTAAAACATCTAAGCACCATGCCCAAAGGGCTCTTCTATCAGCTTCTCGTCGAGGAACTTGCCAAACGGCTAGCAGTTAGAATTGACGAAATCCATGCGCTCATTGAAGACAACTTGGAGAAGAGAAATATTTCAACAAATCACTGGCGCCCGCCCTTACAAGTACTTTCTCTTGCTTATCATATAATATCTATTCTAGCGCAAATACCCTCTTTGGTTACATTGGTGCCCAAGGACGCGCTTCCTATTATTAATGCACCTGATATGCAATTGCTTTTTAAAGTTGTCGAGCTTTTAACTAAGAAACAGACTAACTCAACTGCTGAGTTGCTGGCTCTATGGTCCGATCCCAAAGAACGCCAATTAATTGCAGATTTGGTGGGACGTCGCTTAATCGAAGAAGCTCGTTTATCAACAGACGACTTAGCCACCGAATTAAAAGACGCGATTCAACGCCTTACAGAACAAAGCGAAAGAGAAAAAACATTACAGCTTTTAAGAAGAAAAAACCTGACGAAACAGTTAACTGATCTTACATAAGGAAATTATCCCCCTGACCATTATTTATACTGAGTAAATTATTCAAGAGAGAGTTTCAATTTGACGGATGAGGAATGGTATGCTAATAAGCTAGTGCAGTGAATAGGCTATGTTCTAACCAAAAAACGTAGTGTAGCAGATATTTATGCCAACTCGTAAGAAAAAAGTCAGTGCGAAAAAAATGGGGATCAGTAAGATTAAGTCTAAAGCTCCGGTAAAACCTAAATCCAAACCTGCGCTCAAATGCCCTGTAGTAAAGGAATTCGAGTCATCTAAAGATAGGTTGGCAAAGAGAGCTGGGAAAGCCTCTATACCTAAAATTGAAGGAGAAGGTGTTAAAAAACCGAGCCCTTCTTTGCAAAAGACCAGAAAAAGGGTATCTTTTGGTAAATTAGAAGAAAACATCGGCGAGAGTCAACGTCTGGGTTTCAGCGCTTTATTAGAAGAAGCTAAAAATAAAGGTTACCTGGTTCACGAAGATCTTATCAACCTTCTGCCGAACGATTATGCCGACCCCGCGCAAATGGAAGGTATTATCGGCCGTCTCACTGAGATGGGGATTAAGGTTTTCGAGATTCCCCCTGATGCGGATTCCTTGCTTTTAGAAGAAGATACCCAATCGGATGATGATGAAATTAATGAAGACGTAGCGGAAGTATTAGCGACAGAAACGCGAACTACAGATCCTGTCCGCATGTATATGCGGGAGATGGGTAGCGTTGAATTATTAACGCGCGAAGGTGAGATCGTAATTGCAAAACGAATTGAAGAAGGGATTCGTCAGGTAGTGGGAGCTGTGGTCCAATACCCCGAACTTATTGAATCCTTTATTAAAGAATATGAAATCATAGTAGCTACGGAGGGCCGACTAAGCGATTTACTTATCGGATTTTTTGACGAAGAAGGGGGGTTACCTCCTGAAACTGCTAAAGAGGTCGAAATAACTGAGGACGAAGCAGGGAGCGCGGATGAATTCGGGGAAAGCAGCGGCCCGGATCCAGTAGTAACACAAAAACATACGAAAGAGCTTAAAGCACTCTACGATCGTTATTTAAATGCAATTAAACGCTATGGTAAGAAAGCACCCATTACTCTCAAGCATCAAAAAAACTTAGCGGAATTCTTTTCCACCTTTAAACTATCCATTCGACAATTCAATCGACTCACCGGACAATTACGTCGTCTATTAAAAGAAGCGCGTAGTCATGAACGATTGATTATGACTTATTGCGTGGTAAAAGCAAAAACACCACGTAAAAAGTTCATTGCCTCATTTCCTTACAATGAAACTAATATGAATTGGTTAGAGCAATATAAAAAAGAGAATAGGGAACAAGCAAAACGATTGGAACTCTATAGTAAAGAGATTTATCGCGCTCAACGGAATTTTGCACAATTAGAAGAAAAAAGTAATTTGACTATTCAAGAAATTAAAGAAATTAATCGTCGGGTTGCTATTGGTGAAGCCAAATCACACCGAGCAAAAAAAGAAATGATCGAAGCTAATTTGAGGTTAGTAATTTCTATAGCAAAAAAATACACTAATCGCGGATTGCAATTTCTTGATCTCATCCAAGAAGGCAATATTGGTTTGATGAAAGCCGTGGATAAATTTGAATACCGTCGAGGCTATAAATTCTCAACCTATGCTACCTGGTGGATCCGTCAAGCAATTACTCGTTCGATTGCCGACCAGGCACGGACCATTCGCATTCCTGTCCACATGATCGAAACTATTAATAAGCTTAACCGAATTAGTCGGCAAATTTTGCAAGAAACTGGTATAGAAGCCACTCCTGAAGAATTGGGCCGTCGTATGGATATGCCTGAAGAAAAAGTAAGAAAAGTACTTAAAATTGCTAAGGAGCCCATTTCTATGGAAACACCAATTGGTGAAGATGAGGACTCTAATCTCGGTGATTTTATTGAAGATGTAAATATAGAATCGCCTATTGATTTTGCAACTTCAGCCGGCTTGGTTGAAGCAACTCGTGAGATTTTAGCTACGCTTACACCACGTGAAGCCAAAGTTTTACGTATGCGTTTTGGAATTGACATGAATACCGATCATACTTTGGAAGAAGTGGGAAAGCAGTTCGATGTAACCCGAGAACGAATACGCCAAATCGAAGCTAAAGCGTTACGCAAATTGCGTCATCCTAGTCGAGCTGAAAAATTACATAGTTTCCTTGAGACGGAAGAATAAGCTAAGTTCTGTGCTCTTATAAGTGAATCATCCTTCCCACTGCAAGCGACATCATCCATGCATTCAGAAGCATTATTGATTTTAGTATCGAGTCATTAAGTCACAGAAAAGATAAATAAGTAAGATGTACAACTTAAAGAAACAACTGCATACCCTTATGCCATAACTATCTTATGAAAATGTCTTAAGAAAAAGCTCGTTTATTCGCTGACACTATTTTGCAACAATTGTGCGCATTCATTCCAAACTTCATAGAGCAATATCAAATAGTGCCGCTCCAAAAGCATCCAAAAACACCAACGGCAAAAAGCAAGCAAACCTCTATGATTCAATCATCATCATTTAATTCGACTAGATAGTGTACGAATCGTATTGTGTGTGGAATCGTATTGTGTGTGTAGTAGGCTTTGAAGAATCTCTATGTTATGGGCTTTATTTTTCTCTGGATTACGTATTAAATTGAACAGTCTCGATATTGGATAACAACCATCTTTGGATATCTTAAGGCCGGTAATACTGCAGTAATATCCTAAGCCTCTTCCACACTAGCCGTCCTTTTAAACATATCAAAGGCGAGATGAAAGACTCTTTTATCATTGAGCGCGCGGGGATACACACCGCTTCATTGATTAATGGGCCCACCAGGACTTGAACCTGGGACCTATCGATTATGAGTCAATTGCTCTCACCAACTGAGCTATGGGCCCGCAGTTGCTCACCCCCATTAGGGAGGTTATTTTTAACATGTTACCCTCCTGAGAAGCAAGTAAACGCCCATTAAACCACTTAATTAAAACTCATAAGCTCTTTTTAGATCCTTCCTTTATAAAATAAAAAATAGTCAGAAGATTAAAATAGCTTCTGTCATATTTTAGCTTCTATGCTCATCAGTCCAGTTCAACAAGCAATACAACAGACTTACAGTGATTCCGCCAGCTGATAGAAAAATACATGCCAGGATCTCCCTGATAGGAAAATTCATCTTGTTCTAGCTCAATAACGCTGAGCTATATCGTTTCCAAGAAAGTGAAACAGCCCACGTCGGTACTAAAAGAAGGAGCCAAAGGTTTTATCAAGATGAAAATTATAGTAATAAGCTTTTCTCAAGTACGCTAATTATAACGTTTCAGTTTACTATTAACCTCTACCGCATTTACAAATAAGTATATAAACGACTTCTAAACGAATATTTTCTTTTCGATAACATTTGAAAGCCCATATACTATCGGCTTTCTGTATCCGAACCATAGCCGACCGCTTTCATTGGAAAACCATACACCCTTCCAACGGGAGTGAGCTATATGTACCACTAAAAAATAAAATCCAAAGTCGAGCATAAACTATAAGAAAGATTAATTAGATCAAATTCTTTAGTAAAATGGTAGATAAAGAAGTATTTTTTAAAATACATGGGTGGTTTTATGATTAAACAATCTTCAAAAATTTCCTTAATGACTTTAGGTTGGTGTGAATGGCTTGCCCTTCCCGAATTTGGCATTAATCACATCAAAGCTAAAATTGATACAGGCGCTAGAACTTCAGCTCTCGGTGTTTTCTCTATAGATGTCATAAGTGGGAATCCAAATCGTCTTCGCTTTCAACTGCACCCTATTCAGAAAAATGATCAAGTTATAGTTAGTTGTGAGGCAGCTATTTTAGATCAACGACTCGTAACCAATTCAGGCGGGCATAAAGAATTGCGTTATGTTATTAAAACAGACATTATTCTAGGTAGCAGACGTTGGCCCATTGAGATCACGCTTACCAATCGCGACAGCATGAATTTTCGAATGTTACTCGGGCGATCAGCTCTAAAGGGCATTATTGTCAATCCTAATCAATCATTTGTACTAAGCCACAAGGATTCTTTCTAGTGAAAATTGCCATTCTATCAACCAAGCAAGAACTTTACTCTACTCAGCGCATTAAAGCAGCTGCTTTAATGCGAGGTCACCAAGTAAAAATTATTAACACGTTACGCTGTTATATGAGTTTAAGTCATGAAAAACCCAGCATTCACTATATGGGAAAAGAATTAACCACATATGATGCAATTGTTCCCCGTATTGGTTCCTCAATTACCTTTTATGGAACAGCCGTGGTCCGTCAATTTGAAATGATGGGCACCTTTTGTCTCAATTCTTCCATAGCTATTACTCGCTCACGAGATAAATTTCGTTCACTTCAATTTCTCTCTCGAAAAGGAATCGATCTGCCCATTACTGGTTTTGCTCATTCACCTGATGACATCAGTGACCTTATTCAAATGGTAGGTGGTCCCCCTTTAATCATCAAACTTATTGAGGGAACGCAAGGAATTGGAGTGGTTTTGGCAGAAACCAAAAAGGCAGCGGAAAGCGTAATACAAACATTCCTAGGATTAAAAGTAAACATTCTTATTCAAGAATTTATTGGAGAGACTCAAGGACGAGATATTCGCTGCTTAGTGATTGGCAACAAAGTAATTGCAGCTATGCAACGCGAGGCGCAATCGGGAGATTTCCGATCAAATATACATCGAGGAGGGACTACCAAATTAATTAAAATTACCCCAAAGGAAAGAGAAATTGCTATCAATGCCGCTAAAGCTATGGGACTTAATGTAGCTGGCGTTGATTTATTACGCTCAAAACGTGGTCCTTTAGTGCTTGAAGTAAATTCCTCGCCAGGCTTACATGGAATTGAAAAAATTACCCAAAAGGACATCTCTGGAATGGTCATTGATTTTTTAGAAAGAAATGCTAAGCCAATTAAAGGCTACAATCGCTATCAAGGCTAATCATCAAAAGGGGACTTAAAGATTTTCGACCACTTAATACAACCACCCACCGGAAATATTTCAGCTTATACCTACCTAAATAGAATTATTTATCTATACTTATACGCTAGTTAATATTCCCATTCACATTATTAATAGTAAAGCCAAGACCTATTTTATTTTTTTTTGTACGAGTATTCATGGGAGATAACTCTCTGAGTAAAGATTATTCGTTGTTGTTGAAATTAAATAACTTTAAAAAAAAGGAGTTACGATTTGATGAAGCATCCATTCGATGTAGAATATAACGAAGAGGAGGCTTCTTTGCAAAATCAAGTGAATCCAAAAGTAGAGCAATAATGAAGCACTTGTAGAGGACCAATTTGGGCTGCCCATTAGTTATTATTTATTTAAATGAGGTTCTTTAGGTCCTTACAATGCTACTGCGCAAGAATTAATAAAAACAAGCTTTTAGACTTGAGCCTTTTGTTTTAGAACTTTTAAATCAAGGCGTTCGCCAACCTTTAGAAATTGATTCTCAATTTAGTTAGGACGTATTTTCAATAAAATAATGGATTTCAGTTTTTGATACTTAGGTTAATCCCTACAGTCTCATTTTAGTTATTTCTGTTCCTATATCCTGTGGTTTTAAAAATGGGTACTTTGTAAAAAGTAAACAACGAACTGAAAGCAGGCGGTGCAAGTGCCTTCGGGAACACAGCGATAAACTTGCTTAACGTTTGAATCAAACATAAATCAATCATCGAAAAGCTAAACCAATAACCTTTAGCCAACTGGCTGGTAGATTCCACAGTTTTTGAAGAAGAAAGTTCAATGTTCACGGGTTTTACTAAATAAAATCTTTGGCCACTTTTCTATATTAATTTCTAAATTAACCAGAGATGGTGCTAGGTAAGTCAAATACTCTGCACAGTCATAGGCTAAATTGCGAGATTGCTCTCTTTTAAATTGTTCCATAATAATTTTATCATCGCAGGCAATCCATCGGGCAGCAGAAACGTTGATGGGTTCATAAACACATTTGACGTTATATTCATTTTCCAACCGATAAGCAACTACATCAAATTGTAAAAGACCCACCGTTCCTAGAATGAATTCATTGCTGTTAATAGGCCGAAAGAGTTGGGTGGCGCCCTCTTCCGACAATTGCGTTAATCCTTTTAACAAAGCTTTTTGTTTAAAAAGATCTTTAAGCCGCACTAGTCGAAAAAGTTCAGGCGTAAAATTCGGAACATCACTAAATTTGAGTTTTTCTCCTTGCGTAAAGGAATCCCCGATTTGAATAGTACCATGATTATGCAAGCCAATAATATCCCCTGGCCAGGCCTCATCTGTATTCTCGCGTTTACCCGCTAAGAATGTCAGCGCCTTATTGATTTGAATTTCTTTACTAAGTCGCACATGATAAACGCTCATCCCTTTTTTATATTGACCTGAAGCAATCCGTAAAAAAGCAATGCGGTCATGATGACCACGATCCATATTAGCCTGGATTTTAAAAATAAACCCACTAAATTTTTTCTCTTCCGGTTTAACTAAACGGACATCTGTTGCTCGGGATTGGGGCGCAGGCGCTTCCTTTATAAAAGTATCCAATAACTCACGTATACCAAAATTATTTATGGCAGACCCAAAAAATACCGGCGTTACAGCACCCTTCAGATATTGCACGTGATCAAAAGCATCACTTCCTCCTTTCACCAATTCAATTTCACTGCGTAACTCGGTCACCAAATCACCGAATGCTTTATCCAGCTCAGAATTATAAAGATTTTTTATCCGTAAGCTTTCACTAACGCGTTCGTGTTTTCCAGGTTGATAAAGATAAACGGTATCTTCAAGTAGATGATATACTCCTTTAAAACTCTTACCCATACCTATCGGCCAGGTAATAGGAGCACAATAAATTTTCAGAACCGATTCGATTTCGTCTAATAATTCCAGGGGGTGACGAGAATCGCGATCCATTTTGTTAATAAAAGTCATAATCGGAGTATTTCTTAGTCGGCAAACTTCCATTAATTTAATGGTGAGCGGCTCCACCCCTTTTGCCGCATCAATTACCATTAATGCTGAATCTACTGCTGTCAGTGTTCGATAAGTATCTTCTGTGAAATCTGCATGCCCTGGCGTATCTAATAAATTAATCAAATAACTCTGATAAGAGAACTGCATGATAGATGTTGTAACGGAAATTCCTCGTTCCTTTTCTAGATCCAACCAATCTGATCTAGCATAACGAGGTGATTTACGACTCTTAATCGTCCCTGCTAATTGAATAGCGCCCCCAAAAAGCAATAACTTTTCTGTTAAAGTAGTTTTTCCTGCGTCCGGATGCGAAATGATCGCAAAAGTCCGACGCATGGCCGTTTCTTTTTCTAGTGACATTTCCACTAAGTTGCCTAACTTATCTTAAATCTCTCTTAATCTTAGCGTTTTATCGCCGCGAATAACGGAGCAGGATAGCACAAGCAATAGCAAATAACACGGTGGGCATTAATGCTGCCAATATTGGAGGTAACTGATAAACCATCGCAAAGGGCCCAAAAAACTGGTTTAACATATAAAAAGCAAAACCAATAATAACACCAGTTAAAACTCGAAGCCCCATACTAGCCTGGCGCAACGAACCAAAAATAAATGGCACTCCCAAACAAATCATTACTACAGTAGCAAAAGGCTGAATGGTCCTCTGCCAAAAGGCAAAAATAAACGAATTGGTTTGAAGCCCTGCTTGAATACAATATCGAATCGTATAGTAGAGCTCTATAATTGATTGTTCGTCAACTGTCTTTCGACCTTGCTGTAGTTGCTGAGGATCAAACATAATCTGCAGAGGCAACTGACTTATTTGATTTTTTGTTATTCGAGTTGGCATAAAGAGAAACTGTTTAACATGATAGAGCACCCAACGCCCCCCTGAATAGCGACCCTCGGGAGCAAAGGCTGCTGATAGCAATTGATGTTGATTAAATTGAAAGTTACTTACATGTCTAATTGTATTCTTTGAATTAATGGAGTCTATGTGGATAAACGAGTTTCTATCATGTAACCATACTCCACCCAATGCCTGGTAACCAATAGTTTGAGAGAGTGCGAGAGATCTCATCAGTGTCCCCTTTGATTCTAATCGGGGGGCTATAAATTCACCAATAAACGTTACTACTATAATCATGAGCAATACTGCTTTTACAACTGACCCTGTCATACGAGAAATAGAAACTCCTGCCGCTTGCATTACAATTAATTGACTACTAGAGGCTAATCTGCCTAAACCAATTAAACAACCTAAAAATCCGGCCATTGGAAATAATTGGTACAAGTCGGATGGTAATTGGGTTAAGACGTAAAAAAAAGCTTGCTTTAAACCATAATGAGCTAATCCAATTTTGGATAATTGATCGATAAATTCCATAAAAATTTCAACACCTAGCAAGACAAGAACGACTAGCCATGTTGCACTAATGACAGTCTCACGGATATAGCGATTTAGCAGCCTCATGAAGGCCCTCTGCGGTTTAGATGAGGGCGGTGCTGCTCCCACCAGTGTGATTGGAAAAAGAATAAAGCACACGCTAGCAATAAAAGAAATCCATTTATCCACTCTAATCCAACGGTTGAGCTAACCATTCCCTTTTCAATCCAGACTCGACCTAAGAACATTAAATTAGCATAAACGATATAAATCAAAATAGCCGGTAACATTTGAGCAAACTTCCCTTTGCGAGGACTAGCTTCACTTAAAGGCACAACCAGTAAAGCAAAAATCCAAACAGAGATAGGTATCGCCAACCGCCACTGCAATTCAGCTGCCGCCTTCGAATCCGTTTTGCTTAATTTCCATAATTTAGTCGTGGACATGGCTTGCACTTTCCCGGAAATGCTCATTTTCGGTGAGTCGAGGCGAATTCCATATTGACTGAATTTAATAACGTCAAATTTTAAATCTCCAGGCATCCATACGTAACGAAATCCATTTTTAAACAAAACAAAGTTAGAATTAAATTCCTTATACTCACCAGCCTCAGTGGCTAAGACAAGTCTCCATCGCTCCTTCTCCATTAAGGTTGGTTCACTTTCTGCTAAAAAAACATTGCTCATTCTTCTATGATGATTATTCACATTGCCGGCATAAAAAACTTTGTCGTCATTGCCCAAAGGCTGAAACCGCCCCGGAATAATCTTTTCTAACGAAGCTGTTGCCAAGGCTTCATTAATGATTTTAGCGCGATACCACTCCATTCGCGGTTCCACCGACAACATTAACCAACCCACTACAAGTGTGATAAAGGTGGCTAATACCATAATCATAACTACAATCTGAAAACGACTTACCCCGCAAGTGGTCAAAACAACCACTTCATGGTCCGCACTCATCCGTCCTAAAGCCAACAAACCACCAAGGAACAAGCTTAAGGGCAGCAAATAACCCAATAACAAGGGCACTTGTAATGACATAATTTCCATTACCGCTTTAACGGTGATCCTACCAGCAGCAGCGTCATTAAGATAATGAACAAATTGGTTGGTAATAAAGATAATTAATAAGATTAATATCGTCGCTAACAAAGTACTGAGAATTTCTTTACTTAAATAACAGAAGACAATCACTGACAAATCAAACCTTTTGTGGTTGAATACAATATTTCTCATTAATAAGTTGTTTACATTTTACCAAAGCACATACAACATGGAAAAAATTTACAACCTCAAATTCATTGAAACAAAATGGGCTGACTACTGGAAAAAGCATCAGTTAAGTCGACCGGGTGGTTCAGGATCCCCTTATTGCATCATGTTACCTCCACCCAATGTAACAGGCACTCTCCATATGGGTCATGGTTTTCAGCAAACTCTCATGGATGTTTTAGCTCGTTACCACCGAATGCAAGGTGACCGCACTCTTTGGCAAGGAGGCACGGATCATGCAGGTATTGCTACCCAAATGGTTGTCGAACAACAGCTTGCTCAACAAGGGCTCAATCGTCATGATTTAGGACGGAACTCCTTTATTGATCGAGTGTGGGAATGGCGCGATCGGTCAGGAAATAAGATCATTCGCCAAATGCATCGCCTGGGCGTCTCTATCGATTGGTCGCGAAAACGATTTAGTATGGACGAAGGTCTTTCACGAGCTACTACCGAAGCATTTGTCCGTCTTTATCATGAAGGTTTAATATATCGAGGAAAACGGCTTGTCAATTGGGACCCTATCTTAAACACGGCTATATCCGATCTCGAAGTAATTACCGAAAAAATCGATGGTGTGCTATGGTATATTCGCTATCCTGTGACTGATGGCACCGGGCATCTTACAGTCGCCACCACTAGACCGGAAACATTGTTAGGTGACGTAGCTATTGCTGTGCATCCTGATGATGGTCGTTATAAACACCATATTGGTAAAGAAGTTCATTTACCTTTGACTAAACGCACTATTCCTATCATTGCAGATAGTGCTGTGAATCGGGAATTTGGGACAGGCAGTGTAAAAATCACGCCCGCACATGATTTTAGTGATTATGAAATAGGTCAACGTCATCAATTGCCTTTAATTAATATCCTGACTCCTGAGGGACGATTAAATAAAAATGTACCTAAACTGTATCAAGGCTTAGATCGTTTTGATGCTCGAAAAAAAATTGTGGCTGCCCTTGAAGAAAATTATTTTCTCGAAAAAAGCGAACCTCATCGTATTTCAATTCCTCGAGGTGAACGTTCTGGAGCTATTATCGAACCATTCTTAATGGATCAATGGTTTTTAAAAATGGAGCCGCTTTCAAAACCAGCCATGGCCGTGGTCAAATCGGCAGAATTAAAGCTAATTCCAGCCGCCTGGGAAAAAACTTATTTACAATGGTTAACCAATATTCAAGATTGGTGCATCAGTCGACAATTATGGTGGGGGCATCGATTACCTGTTTGGTACGATGAAGAAAAAAATTACTACGTTGGTCATTCGCAAGAAGAAATTCGAAAAAAATATCATTTAGAAACCGAAATAGAGTTAATACAAGAAACTGATGTGCTTGATACTTGGTTTTCAGCTAGTCTATGGCCCTTTGCTACTCTGGGTTGGCCCAAAAAAACCCAAGCCTATAAAACTTTTTATCCTACTCAAGTATTAGTCACCGGCTTTGATATTATTTTCTTTTGGGTTGCCCGAATGGTGATGATGGGATTAAAATTCACTGGGAAAATTCCCTTTCACGAAGTTTATATTCACGGGCTAATCCGCGACAGTCAAGGAAGAAAAATGTCTAAATCAAAGGGCAACGTTATCGATCCAATCGATATTATTGATGGAATTTCCCTACAAGAGCTTATCAAAAAAAGAACGCGTACTTTATTACAGCCAAAGATAGCTAAATCAATTGAAAAACTAACGTGTAAAGAATTTCCAAAGGGCATTGCTAGTTATGGAACGGATGCTTTGCGATTTACTTTTTGTGCTTTAGCAAACACCGGGCGTGACATTAATTTTGACATGAACCGTATTGAAGGCTATCGTAATTTTTGTAATAAAATCTGGAATGCGGCTCGTTTTGTTGTTATGAATACAGAAAAAAAAGATTTAAATTCTGAAAAACCTGTAACCTATAATATCGTTGATCATTGGATTCGAAGCTGCTTACAACAAGCTGTGACAGAAGCTAGAAGGGCTTTAACTCATTACCGTTTTGATCTGCTTGCTCAAACTTTATATGAATTCGTTTGGAATGAATATTGCGATTGGTATGTAGAATTTGCTAAATGCATTCTCTACAACAGGCACGCTAAAGCTTCTCAGCAACGTGGCACTCGGATAACTCTACTTGAAATACTGGAAACCTTATTGCGACTGCTTCATCCGCTTATACCCTTTATCACGGAGGAAATTTGGCATACGGTAGCGCCTCTCATAGAGAAAAATAGCAATAGCATCATGATCGAACCCTATCCGGAATTTGATAAGTCCAAACTTGATAATGAAGCGAGCGCAAAAATTGAGTGGCTTAAGAATGTCATCACTGTGATTCGAACGTTACGAGCTGAAATGAATATTTCTCCTGCTAAAACTATCACAGTTATTTTCAGCAAAGGAGAAGAAAATGATAAAAAACGTCTGCAGGAAACTGAGCAATATATAAAATCGCTAGGAAAAATTACCAAATGGCGATGGGCTGATAATGATGAATCAATACCTCTCAGTGCTACGGACATTATGGGAAACCTTGAAATTCACCTTCCCTTAGCAGCATTAATCCAAAAAGAAACCGAACTTGCTCGATTAAAAAAGGAAGTTACTAAGCTTCAAAGAGAAAAAGAAAACTCTCTAAAAAAATTAAATAATTCTAATTATTTAAAAAAGGCCCCTAAAGAAATCGTAGAAAAGGAACGGCTGATTTTAGAAACGAAACAAAAGACCTTAAGGAAATTACAATTACAATACGTAAAAATTGAAAATTTATAATGTTACTCGGATTAATTCAGAGCTATGGTATCTTCAGATTCTCGCTATATTATTTTAAAAACTCCTGAAAATAGGTTTCACTAATATGGATTCGTGAAAATAAATAATCTTACAACTTACATTAACGGCTAAAGAAAAGGCGATATTTTGTTCTATAATATGAGTCACCCAAAGCTACTTAAGCGTGGGCCATTAATATTTACCCTTCTAACGGCGCTTATATCTAACGAATAAGCTCATTGATGTTGGATAAACTGCTGCACCATAGTCAATGCAAAATTATACGAAAGGGATTGGCGATGAGCTTTAAGTAATCAGCATCCTAGACGATGCTGATTACTTAAAAAGCCAAAGACGAAATATTGGAGTAATTTGCCAATTTAGAAAATACATTCTGTAAACACAGAGATTCATGAGCCTACATTGGAATAACTTGCGTAATAGTTATGATTTCCTGTTTTAAAAATGCTTAAGATAGCTTCTGGTAAATTACCCTAGATGGTATCCACTAATTTCATAAAAGAACTTTAATGGATTAAAGAAACAACCAAAGATAACTCTTAATCTTAATTAAAAAGTATCACTAAAAAGAATTATCTTGTACCCGCGGCAGAAAAAGTCGAGGATTTTTTGAATTAAACGAAATATGGATAAGCATAATACAAATAAGCGGACAGAATGAACAGCACAATGAGAGAATAACGGCCAGAATAATGCATCACCTAACAACGACCTAACTGATCTGAAGTCAACCAATAAAATCTATTCCTATGACTAAGGGTCAAAGGAAAGTGCGCTAAATACCATAGTAGTCGTTTGTTAATTAAGATGCGACAATCGAATATCTCGCTCCATCAGAAATAGCATCTTGTATGGCATTGTAAGGCTTGTTTGTACAAATCGTTTTAAAGCATGATTAAAATTCCATGATTAATTAATCATACTAATTAATGTAATTGACTGACTCAATCTGAGAATAAATACGCAAGCCACCAGCTAACTCTAATGACAAAAAACTACCAAAATACTTAATGGAATGGCTGATAAAATAATCGAGGGATGATTATAAAACTACTAGATTGAGCCAATAATATCAAATAAATAAAAATATAATGATATAATAACAACGCTAACAATGCGTTGAGATATTTGAAATTGCACTGTTTTTTTGAAAGGACAGCGTATACATTGAAGGTTAACACGGATGGTACATGAAATTTAATTTTAATTTAGTTAATATTATATGACTTGTAGAATTCGCACTGCTTCGAACATACAGCTTTCTTGAGTGCATTAGAATGGATAATCATCCTTTTTTGCATTTGCACGGTGACCTCATGGCTCTTAATTACCTATTAACTACTTGAACATCTGGCCAATGATTCCTGCGCATTATTACGCTCACCGTATCTGCGATATCTTGAATACTCTTTAAATAGCGCCGGCCGCTAGATTGTGTTTGATGGTATAGTGTATTGCTGAGTATATTTTAAATGACTATCGCTTTAAGATCTTAACCATGTTAACTAACTCGGATCGAGCAAATCCATGTAATCCCCTCTTTTGAGGGTTTCTTTTCGTTCGCCCCACAATTTTAACGTAACATAAATATTATTCACTGTTGCTAGATATCTAACTAACCAGACAAGGTGCAATATAATAATTAAACAATGAGATGACATCTATTCTGAAACCTAAGTAGCGCAATAAAAATAAATACCTCAATTAAATTAACAGGAATAGTTATAATGGGAATACTCGCTGCCCTTTTTGAACCTAGAAATAAAAATGCAAAAAGAATAACTAAAACAGCCACTTCACTCATCGTATAAAACATAAAGCATTATCTTTTATTGAAGATAGTAAAATGTAGAGGAATATAATTCGCGCGCTAGCCGCATGCCCTAGGCACGATCTCAAATTTGAACTAATAGGTCCTGTTTACTAAGCATATGTTATCTTAGCCACCAGAGATCATTGGTAGGTGATAACTGTGATCATATCATACCGACTGTAACCCTTGTCTCATTTAATAAAAACATTGGGTAGTGGAGCGTCGGCACGAGATGGTAGATTCTTATTCCATAAGGTGCTATCAAAATGGACGATAAACTGAGTATACAGAAAAAGGCTAGATTCTGTAAAAACGTGTTGCGAAGGATTTAGAATCGTCAAGACTTCCTCAATTCCTTTGTTTATCCACAAAAGAAGTTTTAACATTCTCACAGTCGTGAATACGCACAGGAGTTTTTGTAGTATCTGTGATCGCAAATTCCATGGCAAAAGAGATAGAAATACGAAAAAGGTTGTCCACCTAGCACCATTGCTTCATAGTAAGTGGTATCCCATGAGGATCAAACTTACCGAGTACATTCCTCACCGTTTACACAGAATTTTTATTTGGCGATTGATTTTAAAAATAATTTTGGATAATATAGATGTGCGCTTCTGGACTAGTTTTAGTCCATCAGCAATTATGGGCGTGCTCTAGTATTACTAATATAGAATAATTAAGGTAATGTAGGTTTTTGCAGCGCATTCTGCTACAGGCTGTCTTGCTTGATAATAATGGGTATGTTATTACCTACTCGGCTCTCAATAGGGCGTACCAGTTAGTTAACTGGTAACAGTATGTGTTTTTAGTTTTGATACCGGGTCTGTGACTTCATTTGTCACAGCAATCTTGGTTTTTTTTATAGTACTTTTCGTAAGAGTAATTTTTGATATGCGGTTAAAATAGTTTAGAATAATAGTGATCCTGTGAACGTTTGCTGTTATTAGTACAAAAGGGAGGAGTTCTTTCTTAGTACTTTACTTTTTTGCCTTCGTGGGGTTCGGAAGGCGGTTGATTTCGTAGGTGTTGGTCATGAGATGATTCTAAATCAGAATACGTATTAGAGACTTCTTCGCTAATTATTAAGATTTGCGTTTAAAAGTCTTGGTAAACGGCCCTCTCTGTAATTAGTTTTAACTTTTTTTAAATTTGGCTGGTTACGTTTACATACAGATTAAAAAAGAAGCATCAAAACTATGCAAAAATACTCGAGTTAATTCTACAGTATGAACAGTAATCTTCGCTATTATTCCGTTTTCGATGAAGTGGTTTTACAGTGTCATAACTTTTTAGAAACTGTATTTAATCAATCTAGAGCTAAGAAGCTGAGCCCAGCTGAGGAGCTCACTGAACCAGCTCTTACTCCTTCTGAAAAATGGAATAGTATTAGATTTATGCGAGTAAACCATAGTGGTGAAGTTTGTGCTCAAGCACTGTATCATGGACAAATGATTTTATCTCAAAATGCAGCGCTCCGGTCGGTATTAGCAACAGCAGCCGAGGAAGAAACCGATCATTTAGCGTGGTGCAAAGATCGCATAGAAGAACTGGGGGGACACGTCAGCTATTTAAATTTTTTTTGGTATATCAATGCCTTTCTCATAGGGCTATTAGTAGGTATGGCGAATGATCAGTTGAGCCTTGGTTTTATTGAAGAAACAGAAAAACAAGTCGAGGCGCATCTAGAGAATCATTTACATAAACTCCCCTCTTCCGATACCAAAAGCCGCCGAATCGTGGAGCAAATGCAAAAAGATGAAGTTTTACATGGCCGAAAAGCGAAATCGGCAGGTGCAAGGGAATTGCCATATAGCATAAAAAAGTTAATGGGCCTCCACGCAAAAGTTATGACAATGCTGACTTATTGGATTTAATTTGTTTAATTTGCTTTTTTCCCATTAACGCAGTTTATTCAAAAAACTCGATGGAAGCTATGTAGACTGCACATTTTTCAGACTCATTTTTAGTTAGGCTAATCGCTGTCGAATAGTTTGAATTTCTTTTTGATAGTTTGAGGCCTGAAACAACCCGGAACCTAGCACAAAAAAGTTGGCCCCCGCTTGAGAAGTCGCTGCAATATTATTTAATTTTATTCCACCATCGATACCAAGCATTGCATTGCTTTTTGACTCTTCTAGCAATTTTCTTGTAAACATGATTTTTTCCAAGCTTCTTATTATAAAAGATTGGCCCGAAAAACCTGGATTAACAGACATAAGTAAAATTAAATCAACTTCTTTTAAAACAGAAGGCTGCAACGATACCGGTCGCTCTGGATTAAAAGCAAGACCCTTTTGCATCCCAGCTTGATCAATTAATACTAGCGTTTTTTCTACATTTTTTGCTGTTTCAGGGTGAAAGGTAATTAAATTAGCGCCGGCATTCGCAAACGCTTTTATAAAATCATTCGGCTTTTTTACCATGAGATGGACATCAATAGGAACAGCAATTCCGGTTTTACGTAATGCTTCGCATACTACAGGGCCAAAACTTAAATTAGGTACAAAATGGTGATCCATCACATCAAAATGAATATAGTCAACGCCAGCTGCGACAATCTGCTTTACTTCTTCTCCTAAGCGAGTGAAGTCAGCTGATAAAATTGATGCGGAAATAATTTTTTTTTTTGCAAAAACTGCTCCCTCAATCTCTCTCAACTCAACTAATGGAAGAAGAGATAGAATTTTTACACATCCCATGCGTTTTTCGAATGTATTCGTAAGTATTCTTCATTTTTTAAGCCTTTTGGATAGCCGCTTTTATCATTTCAGGCGACAACTCTTTCGCCATCAATTTATCAGGATAATGTTGACTCATAAAGCGGCAACAGGTTTTTTTAATTTCAGAATCAAAGCTCACGGTAAGTTCTAATATTATTTACAAGCATCGTTTAAATGAATATGGGAGTTATTTAAATGAGCTCTTGGAAATGTTATTGTTTGTGCTTGGTTAAAAACGTTATCTTATGCTAAGGGATATAATCATGCAAATAAAACGAGATATAATTATTGTACAGAGAATAAAGGATTTATCCATATGATAATCTACACGTCTATTTAACTTACTTACTGAACTCTCTGAAAAAGAGGGATTGTTAAATAAAAATTATTTACAACTTGGTTTTCTCAGTACATATCAAAAACTTTCGTCACCTCGTGCAAAGAATTATCAAGAACAAAAGAAATTGTTATTAAGCATTTTGGAACAATGGCAGGTAAATTGATTTTTCGATTAACCACTAAGGATCCAACATTCTTATCATCTTTAACACAATGACGGCTCACTGAAAAGTGATGATCGTGACAATTTAGCGGTAGGTGCAGATGGGAAGGGAAAGAATTGACCGATCGTGATCGATGGATATGTCAAAAAGTCGGTCTTGCCCTACACTAAAAAGGCCTCTGGTTTGTTGATCAAGACATGATTGGGATTCTTAAATAGAAATTAATGTTACAAGCCCAAAATTGACTGGTGAACTATTGTTGATCAATTTATTATTTTTTTGGAAACAACCTAATCATACGCGACAAGCCTACTGAGAGTTTCTATGAATGACTAATACTATCTATTTGATGAATGCGTCAACAACTTTTAGAAATCCCTAATAACAACGGCCGTTAGTCTCATTTAATCTACGAGGGGTAAGAGCTCAATTCGATTTCTATAGCTAGTTGAAGAAACCCCTTCCTTTTTTGAAACGTTTATCACGCTGCAAAAGAGGATCCACAGCCACAGGTAGTTTTAGCATTGGGATTATAAATCACAAATTGGGCGCCGCTTACGTCCTCACGATAGTCAATTTCAGCGCCTTGTAAGTATTGGAGACTTAAGGGATCAACTAATAGTCTCACTGTCCCTATCTTACCATTCCCGTCATCTTCATCATTCTCTTCATCAGCCTGTAAGATTTTCTCAATAACCAGATCATCGGGGTTTATGATTTCATCGAAGGTAAATCCATATTGAAATCCCGAACAACCACCACCCGTGATAAAGACGCGCAAATTCAAACGGGGGTTATCTTCCTCATCAATAATTAGCGCCCTTACCTTACGGGCTGCAGCGTCGGTAAAGATCAGGGTAGGTTGGGAATGGGATTCTCGGTCTAAATCTGCCATATAGTAAATTATCTCAATTATTGAATTCTGGTGTCAACTAGATTATCCATTGCAGTTTCTGCCTAACTCTGAGCTTAGCAATTTTGATCCGATTAGTGTCAAGGAATTTCTATTCTTTAGTTTCTGCCTCTCTTGTGCAATACGATGCATGCGCTGGATTCTCGCTTTTCGTTTTATCTTTGAGTTGTCCGCTGAAGTTACCGACTTTACATAATGACTTTTGTATATCACGCTTAAACGGAAATAAATTAGCAATGAGTTATTATATGAAGCGGAAGCTATTTTTGGAGCATGACCAGGAGGTGTTTTAGCAACAGCGTTCAGTCGTACTCTTTTTGGATTTTTTATTTAATGTATGTTATGAAGTATTTATTGGATGTTGAATATGATCGCAGTCAACACTGCTAAAATTACCGTTATTTCAATGAAATTCGAGCTATACTATTAATACTGATTGTAATTTAGCTATTATTAAAAGTTAAAAAAATTGATGGCATTTGCCTTAGGTGAGTGAATATGTGTTTTTCTCCTTTAATAAATTACTTATCGTGCAGGTATTCATCAAATACTTTATTCAAAGTGTCTGCTTTGAGTTTTTTCAATTTCTCCCGCTGCTTTAAAATACTCAAAATCCATTGTAGTAAATAAATTAGAGTAAATATCTATAAGTGCTCTTATATTTCAATCATTTTAAAATCTGATTTCATCGCACCACATTCAGGGCACAACCAATCTTCCGGAACATCTTCCCACCGCGTGCCAGGAGCAATACCATCTTCGAGCCAACCTTTTGCTTCCTCATAAATAAAGCCACATAATAAGCACATGTATTTTTTATATGGCATAGTACAACGCCTCAAATTCCAAAGTACATATAATCAACCATTCTGCTGTACTTTCGATAAACTTGAATTATATGCTAGGCAGCTTCAACTCGCTAGTATAAGCCTTGGAGAGGTGTGTGCGTCCGCAACAGACGAAACGGACTAGCTGCTTGCTCTTGTCACCCGCGAATTTATCCTTTCCCTTGAAAAGGGCGTATAAGAAAATTATTAAATATTGTTATTAAATGTTGAAGTTTGCTACCATGGCATGTTGATTGTTTACTAGTGGATAATGTAGAGTGTCCTCATTTTCGAAGCTCCTAGTTCTCTCGGTATGGCTGCTAGAAACTGCCAAGACGCTTTAATGCAATCTTTTAATGGCCTAGACTATGCTCTCATTTTTGAAACACTCCCTTATAAAATTTGTCGCGGTTACCTGTAATTAATTACAGGTAACATGATTAATCACGGATGCTCTTGAATTTCTTAATTGAAAATAGCTAATTGTTTAGATGTGGTGCTTTCGGAGATCGAATCAGAACGCGGAAAAGGCGGAAGTTGTCTTGGAGCTTGAATGAGCTTAAATAACAATCATTACGCTTTAAATGACGTTCATTATTTCCAAGTAAGTCAATCCTTTTACAACTAACTATTAATGAGAATAAAATAAGTCCATCTTGGTAAATGGGAGGTGCCGACTTTAGACTTAATAATTAACCACTCAGGTGATTTCTGATAATTAGAAAGTTAGTATTAGGTAGAATCTATGAGCACGCGGCCGGTCAATAGGAAGAAACTAGGTCCTTGTTTGCGCAGGATTCCTATTTTTGAAGGGATATTTCTTCACTACCAGCGCGTCAAGAAAACAAAACAATTTATTTTTATAACACCCCAAACGATTGGGATACATGCATAACGATACAAAGAAATTCGGAAATATCTATCTCGTCGGGCCCATGGGGTCTAGCAAAACTAGTGTCGGTAAACAGCTCGCTAATTTAACTGGTAATCGTTTTTATGATTCGGATATCGAGATTGAAAAACGCACGGGTGCCGATATATCGTGGATTTTTGAACGAGAAGGAGAAAAAGGCTTCCGTAAACGCGAAGTCAAAATGATTTATTTGTTATGTAAATATAAAAATATTATTTTATCTACAGGAGGTGGAACCGTATTAATTGAAACTAACCGTCGCTATTTATCTGAAAATGGCATTGTCGTTTACTTGATGGTTTCCGTAGAGACACAATTAAAACGTATCGCCCGAAAAGGTAAAGCTCGCCCGCTCTTTATCAAGCATAATTCAAAAGAAAAACTGCAGAAACTTAACAAAGAACGCGAACCTTTGTATCAAATTATTGCTGATTTCACTTACTTAACGGATGGGTTAAAACCCCGCCAACTAGCAATCCAAATTTTAATGGATATTCAAAACTTAAAAAGTGATCTTAAGTGATCTTATGAATACTGCTTGCACTTTCATTAATGTTAAAGAATCTAATTATCCAATTTATATTGGTGTAGACCTCCTGAACGACAAAACACTTCTTTGCCAATACATTAGAGCTCATCAAATAATGATCGTAACTAATGATACAATCGCGCCATTTTATCTTGAACCGCTAAAAACTATTTTTCACAATTTTCAATGTGATCCATTCCTCTTGCCAGATGGGGAACAGTTCAAAGATGTTAAACATTGGCAGGAAATTCTAAATAAGCTAATCGTAGGTAATCATCATCGAGATACTACTCTGATCGCTTTAGGAGGCGGCGTCATAGGTGATCTAACGGGTTTTGCTGCAGCATGCTATCAACGAGGAGTAGATTTTATTCAATTGCCCACAACCCTCTTAGCCCAGGTTGATGCTTCTATTGGTGGTAAAACTGCTGTAAATCATCCAGCAGGAAAAAATCTTATAGGAGCATTTCATCAGCCTAAAGCAGTAGTTATTGATCTCAATACGCTTCATACCCTACCACAACGTCAATTTAACTCAGGAATTTCTGAAATTATTAAAGCCGCTCTCATCTATGACAACGAATTTTTTATTGATCTTGAAAAGAATATGACCTATTTATTACGAAGAGACTTAGATTATCTCAAAACTGTTATCAAACGGGCCTGCGAAATCAAGCGCGATATCGTTAGTGCTGATGAAAAAGACAAGAACGGTCAACGTGCTTTATTGAACTTAGGCCATACCTTTGGTCATGCTATTGAACAACTTATAGGTTATGGAAATTGGCTTCATGGTGAAGCTGTAGCAGCCGGATTAGTATTGGCAGCCGAATTGTCCTTTTACCTGGGGCTTATCAGTTCTGATACAGTAAATCGCGTTCGGGAATTGCTTCAACAAATTCCCCTACCTACCCAATTACCCAAAGAGATTTCTCAAGATTTTCTATTGACTGCCATGCATAGGGATAAAAAAGTAATGAATGGACGCCTACACCTGGTGTTATTAGAACGGATTGGCCGCGCCATTATTTCAGATTGGTTTATTTAATAGAATATCCTAAAAATTATTTTTTCTGGTTTTCTGGTTTGAATAGAAAATCAGTATCATGCTGCGATTAAAAATGACGAAAAACCCCTTTATGAACATTGAAAAAGAGTTTTATGAATTATCTTCACTAACTCAGAATAATACATATTTTTCTACCGACTCTATACAAGAAGTAAACGAAACTTCAGTGTTGTATCATATAGTTAATTAAAATACTCAATTAAAAAATACAGCAGCCTTTTGGAATATAATAATTATTAAAAATACCGATGGCGGTACAGAGTTCACCTAAATAATATTGAAGTTAGGCTATCGTAGGTAGTATCAAACTCCTATGTATATTAATGACTAAGTTGGTATCGAAGTTTAATCAACCATCTTAAGAAGCTAACCGGATCCAGTAGCTCATGCGTGTATATTCATTGAATACCCGCCTCCGGGGCGGGGCTATTTTGAAAAGCATCAAGAAAATGGGGAAATTGTAATTTCTGCTTTACCTCATCAAGTTTCAGGCAATCGAATTTTAAATTAAATTACAGCACAGATGGTCGATAAGAAGTTTGCTAAAGACTTCTGACGAAAGGTTTTCCTGAAGAAGACATGATCGCTCGGAGCTTGTTACCGTTGTTTTATCGAAAAAAGGTTGGGTTCGCGCGGTAAAATGATATGATATAGTACTCTGAGATTTAATTATCGTTTATGAGATGCATTTTTGATGAAAGCCTAGTGATGGGAGCGCAAATGAGCTAATCATTTTGATTCGTCTAGGGAGGGCTACGCGTCGACGGTGTACACTTCCTGTCTCCATATACGTTACTTTAAGTGAACCATCATAGGTCAGATAATGAAGAGTCTCTTTGTTCTTTTTCAGAGGTTTATGGATAAATAAGGTCTTCCCCAGCAAGTTATGGCGCCTTTTTGGGCGACTCTGATAAAGAACTACAATACCTCATAGCTATCACTCCTGGGAAGGGTCGGTTGTTTGTGTTTTCACTTACCGATTTGCTCAAATTACAAAAAGGAAATCAAATTATTTTATGTGTATAGCCCCTTTCTTTCCATTCCAGTCTTTGGGATAATTATGCCTTATATGAAGTTTGCGGTTTTATTACATCAATTACAGGAATCTATTGTTTGGTCCTATATTTGGACTTCTAAATAAAAAAGACATGCTGTGGATCCAGTGTAATTGCTAAAAAATGTTTTTGCATCATTTAAAAGAGGTGGACGCTGATCAAATTGTAACGGAATCTTTAGTTATTACGAGTATTAACTCTACAGATTTTGTGCTAATATTTCTAAATTTCTTGAATTTCGATGTCGTGTCCAGTGGTAAATCGATTTTCTAATTCATAAATAAGAAGTTCATAAATAAGAAGTTTCTAACAAAAAACCTTAAAGAGTTATAGCTAGAGGTACTTTTGCTGGAGCGTCTGCGATTTCTCGTACTAATTTAGGCACAAGATAGCCCGGAAGACGTTTTGTCATTTCTGTAATTAAACATTGTGCCTGTGCTTCACTCACTTCAAAGTGCGCCGCTCCTTGGACCTTATCGAGAAGATGTAGATAATAAGGTAAAACTCCGGCTTCGAATAAATTTTCACTTAAACAAATTAAGGTTTCTTCGTGGTCATTGATATTTTTTAATAAAACAGATTGATTTAGTAAGATTGTTCTTGTCTGTTGTAAAGAACGAAGTGCCACTACGACAGATTCATCAATTTCGTTTGGGTGGTTACAATGGATAACAATCGTAGGTAATAATCGTGTTTGATTTAACAAATTGATGAGTTCATCGGTAATTCTTGTAGGAATGACAATAGGTAAGCGTGTGTGAATCCGCAAACGTTTGAGTTGGGCTATTGTTTCGACGTAAGAAATGAATTCGGCTAGTACTTTGTCTTTTAACATCAAAGGATCGCCACCGCTTAAAATAATCTCAGTGATGGACGTATCAGATTTTAAATAATCAAAAACTCGGTTCCATCCTTTTTTTCCAGGTGTATTTTCCTTATAAGGAAAATGGCGACGAAAGCAATAGCGACAATGGATAGCGCAAGCGCTGCTTAGCGTGAGCAGTACTCTACCACGGTATTTGTGCAAGAGGCCTGATATCCGATTTGATTTCTTCTCATTAAGAGGGTCTAAGGAGTAACCTGAAGAGTTGATTAACTCTCTTACCACGGGCAGAGCTTGTAATAATAAAGGATCCTGTGGGTTGCCCTTTTCCATGCGTGCGAGAAATTCTCTTGGGACCTGTACTGGAAAATGAGTCGTCATTTCTGGAATTTGAGAGAACATCTTTGGATCGAGTGCTAATTCGCGACATAACTCATCTGGATTGGTAATAGCTTTTTTTAATGATAATCGCCAATTACACATGGATACCTCTTTAATAAAGAGCGTGCTATTTTAAACTTTTTTGAGTGCAAGCACACAGAAAAGCCGTTGCCTGTATGTAATTTATGGAAGATTAGTACTCCTTTATTAATAAATCAAATTTTTCCTATCCCGATTCCGGTTAAGCTTAGAACCTTATTTAGGAATCCTGTAGCAGAACTCCTTGTGGAATAATCCCTATTATCAAAGAGCAATAGCACAGAACATATTTCATGCAGCCATTGTGTAGCTCTCCCAAACCGTCAAATCCGGATCGCGCTTTTCTTACGACGAAATCGAAATTATTTCGAAAATTTTTAGCGGAAGCAGTAAATGTAAATTAGGAGTTTTCTGAAATAGAATTGACCTCTTGCACTTCTCGTCATCCTGGGTATAATGGCTCGCTCTAAAGCTTATCTATAAGGAACAATTTGATCGAATCTAGTGAGATTCTAAGGAGAAGACTATGAAAAGGAAGTTCTGCGTGAAACTGCCGCCGGTTTGGTAAACTGGCTTTAAGATAAAGGAAGTTTATCATGTTAGTCCTAACAAGAACACTTGGTCAACGTTTGATCATCGGAAGCGATAAGAAAATTAAAACCGAAGTAACTAAAACCTTAACACACTCAAGTACCCACGAGGGGAGCAATTTATCTAACGAAAAGGTTGTCATAACAGTCTTGGAAATTCGAGGTAATCAAGTACGAATTGGTATCGAAGCACCGAAACATATTCCAGTGCATCGAGAAGAAATTTATCAGCGCATTCAGAATGAAGAAAAGATAAAAGTATCTGAAATGGGAGAAATCGAACAAGAATAACGTACTCATCTAAGACAGCCGTCAGGGGGGGATTCAGGGATTATTTACCTCACCTCGCCCGCACCCTCCCCGCACAGACACTATAGAGTACGTTCAAGGAGGAGTTCCACACAAGCCGCTTAAAAAGACTTTAAAGCCTAGACATTTCCGCAGCTGATGATTTTCAATATATAAAGTGAGGCTTGACATGTACTGATATGAGAGACAATGGTTTCTTTAGTTCTCTTGAAACGATGTATGGTAGGGGAATTGAGAGTGGTCTTCCTATAACACTCCATAGGCTCTTATCTTGCTTTTATATAGACACATTATTACTCTTTTTTTTACTTTCTTATTTATGACCCATGAAGGAAAGATCCGTTCTCTTCTCTCGTGCACTACCTCTTCTCTTGGTTCATCCCCCATCCCTGGATTTTTCTTAAGCTTGAGTTGGATGGTTTTACTGCTAGTACTGCTTCTTCCCGGAATACTCCAGAGCAAACTAATCCTCTAAAAAAATAAGGATTCAGACAGATTAAACCAAGATTGAGGCTAATGGAGAATTTTGGAAAAAGACGCTTTAATAACTGCGCTATAATACCTTCCTAGTTTTAGGAAAATCCCTTGCTAATACAACTCAAATAGTTCATCCTTTGAGCGGACTATCTTTTTTTTAAGATTGTAACGGTTGGAAAGAAAACATGTAGCTGTGTCCTCATAGCTACTTAATGGACTCAGTCAAAATGGCTATGGGTGGACTTGAACCACCGACCTCAGCATTATGAATACCGTGCTCTAACCAACTGAGCTACATAGCCATAGGTAGCTTGCGAGAAAAAATTGCATTCTGACGATTTGTTAAGATGATGTCAAGCCGTTAACTACCCGTCCGGAAGTACATTATGTCACCATCCTGTATGACGTAATCTCTGCCTTCGAGACGCCATTTACCTGCATTTTTAGCGCCTTGTTCTCCGTGGAATTGAATGTAGTCGTCATAGCTAATTACTTCGGCACGAATAAAACGTTTCTCAAAATCGCTGTGTATTGCACCAGTAGCTTGAGGTGCTTTGAAGCCACTCGGACAGGTCCAAGCGCGGACTTCTTTAACACCAGCAGTGAAAAATGTGATTAAACCCAATGAGTTATAACCTGCCCGAATGACTCGATTTAAACCGGGTTCTTCGAGGTTAAGGCTTTTCAAGAATCTTACCTGCTCCGAAGGAGTAAATTCTACAATTTCTGCTTCAATGGTTGCACAAATTTGAACCACTTCAGCATTTTCTTTTTCGGCACATTCAACGACTTGATCTAAAAAAGAATTATTAACGAAGCCTTCTTCAGCTACATTCGCAACATACAACATGGGTTTTACGGTTAAAAGTTGATAAGGTTGCAGCAGCGATTTTTCTTCTTCAGTTAAGTTTAGGCTTCGTAAAGGTTTCTCTTCGTTCAACCAATTTTTAAATTTTTCAAACAAAAGTTGCGTTTCACGCGCTTTTTTATTCCCACGTTTGGCATCTTTGACCAGCTTAATTAAAATTTTATTGACCGTTTCCATGTCTGCTAATGCTAGTTCCGTATTTATCACTTCAATATCTGAAACGGGTTTAATGATTTTCGAAACATGCGTAATGTTTTCATTTTCAAAGCAGCGGACAACATGAACTATTGCTTGAGTTTCACGAATATGTGCCAGAAACTGATTACCCAACCCTTCGCCTTTAGAAGCACCGGAGATAAGGCCAGCGATGTCGATAAAATTAACGATAGTTGGAATCGTTTTTTTAGGATTTACGATTTGAGCAATTTTTTCAAGGCGCTTGTCAGGTACGGGAACGACTCCTATATTGGGCTCAATAGTACAAAAAGGATAGTTAGATGCTTTGATACCTGCGTTAGTTAACGCGTTAAATAATGTCGATTTTCCGACGTTAGGTAGACCGACAATACCGCATTTGAAGCCCATTTTCTTCTCTCATATCTAGTAAAAATAGGAGGAAACTAACTAATCACGATTTACATACTTTACATACTATGTAAATCGTTCGTCGCTTTTTGAAACTTGCCGGTTACTAATTCCTCAATGACAGATAATCCTTTTTCGATAGCTTCAAGAATAGCATTTCGATCATTTTTCGAAGGAGGACTCAGTACATAAGGCGTAACCCGATTTTTATGTCCCGGATGGCCGATACCAATCCGCATACGATAAAAATCAGCTGTTCCTAAATGCTGGATGATATTGCGTAATCCATTGTGTCCTCCATGTCCTCCGTTTTCTTTTAAACGAATGTCCCCAGCTGGAAAGCCCAATTCATCATGTGCCACTAAAATTTCTTGTGGGAGCAGTTTATAAAATTGAGTTACGGCAGTTAGCGCTAAGCCACTTTCATTCATATAAGTGGAAGGCTTAAATAACCGACACTGATTCCAGTTTCCCATAATTCCATGAAACTTATCTTCTTTATATAATGACTGTTGTTTTCGCTTTGCTAGCGCTTCAATGAACCAAGCCCCAACATTATGTCTGGTCTCAGCATATTCATAACCTGGATTTCTCAAACCCACAATGAGTTTAATTCTGTTCGCCAAAGGACTATTCCTTTTCTTTAGTGCTGACCCCCTTCTGCTTCACCGTGATTTATTGTTTCATCAGAAGATTCCGCAGACCTAGTTTCTTTCACAGCTCTAGCAGCTAGGCTAGCTTCAGAAGCTTCAGCCTCGATATCTGCTTTACTCACTCGCGGTAGATGAACGTTTACTATAGGAGAATTATTTTCTTCCCCGATGGCAGCCACCAATTCAACACCGGAAGGCAGCTTCAGATCGGACAAATGGAACGACTCATCTAAATTCAGTTTAGACATATCCACTTCAATATATTCCGGTAAATCAGAAGGAAGACATCGGATCTCCACATCAGTTTGAAGGTGGGAAATAATACCGCCGGCTTTAACTCCAGCGCATTCTTCTTTTTTAGTGAAATGTAAAGGAATACGTATGGTTAGTTTTTCAGATGATTTAATACGTTGAAAATCAACATGAAGAATTTTAGGCTTGGTGTGGTGACGTTGCAGACCTTTGAGGATCACTTTTTGTTCTTTATCACCAATTTTGAGTGTCAAAATAGAAGAAAAAGTGCCTTCATTCTCGAAGGCTTTAAGAATATCTTTCTGAAACAAAGCGATAGACTGGGGAGCCTTTCCTGCGCCATATACGGTACCCAATACCTTGTCGTCAAATCGACGCATGCGACGTGCCGCTTTTTTCCCTGTATCTTCACGTAACTCCGCTAGGAATTCAAAACTTTCAGTGGTCATATCCTTCTCTCCCATTTGGGAATTTAGGTATTCTACTGATATTTAACCTAAAAAGAAACCACATAGACGAAAAACTTGCTAGCTTTCAAAATATTAAGGTTACAATATATCTATATGGCTATGGAAGCAAGAAGTAGCTTGTAGGATATAAAGTATAAAGTGCACTGTATTTGTGTGATCCATTCTGTTATGACTATTTTTTGCTATCACCACAATTATTTCTCACTTTTTTAGCCTATAAGCATAGTGATCGTTTTCCTGTAACTTTAAAAAGAAATTGCGTAATACTATATACGTTATGTTGGGTTTACATGATAGCTTTATCGATAGTCACGAGTGTCACTCGGCTGAAATATCGGTGTTCATTTAATCCACAAACATCGAACTGACGGATTCTTTCTGGTTAATGCGGGAAATAGTTTCCGCAATAAGATGGCTGAGTGAGAGTTGTTTGATTTTAGTACAAGCTATAGCTTCTTTTCGTAGTGGAATAGTGTCGGTGACAATAAGCTCATCGATTGCAGATTCCATGATATTTCCAATAGAATTCCCCGATAAAACTGGATGGGTACAATAGGAGGAGACCGTTACAGCAGCTTTGTCTTTTAAGGCTTGAGCAGCATGGCATAAAGTGCCGGCCGTATCTACGATATCATCTACGATAACACAATGACGCCCCTTTACATTGCCGATGACATTCATAACTTCAGTCTGATTAGGGCCCGGACGACGTTTGTCAATAATAGCTAAATCCGAATCGTTCAGTCGCTTAGCAATGGCGCGAGCACGTACCACGCCGCCGACATCTGGGGAAACAATCATGGGATTTTCTAACTTTTCGAGTAAGCGATATTCTTCTAATGCCGTAATACTGGCATAAATATTATCTACTGGCATATAAAAGAAGCCTTGAATTTGATCCGCGTGAAGATCGACGGTGATCAAACGAGAAAAGCCTACATTTTGCATCATATCAGCGATTACTTTTGCACTAATAGGTACCCGTGAAGAGCGTACCCGGCGATCTTGGCGCGCGTAGCCGAAATAAGGCACAACTGCAGTAATACTCGCAGCGGATGCTCGGCGAAAAGCATCCCCCATCAAAATCAATTCCATTACATTTTCATTGACTGGGTGCCCTGTCGAATGAATAAGGTAGATATCTCGGCCTCGGACATTTTCTTGGATTTCAATCCGAATTTCGCCATCGCTAAAGCGAGTAACTAACACGTTCCCGATAGTTGTATTCAATTTTTTTGCTACATTAACAGCAAGCACATGATTAGCGCTGCCATGGAAAATGCGAATATCAATAAGGTTAGACATCCAAATTTCCTTCATGCACAAAAAGCCACGGTTGGGGTGCCAGGATTCGAACCTGGGAATACTGGGATCAAAACCCAGTGCCTTACCGCTTGGCGACACCCCACCAATCAGATTGAAAATGGATAAACATCAGCCCATATTAGCAGTTTTAGAAGCTCTGTCAAACGCGCTGAGTCCGCATAAAATAACACTATTTCTTTCCTTCGAGCAGTCCCTTGCTGATAAATAAGCATGTTTTTGATTTTGAGTTTAAAGATGCTAATTTAGTATTAATCATCACTATTAGTAATAAATAGTAATAAAATAATAACCAATGAGGTATTTGTATTTCTAAAGACCGACGTTCGTCTAACGTCCATATAAACAGGGATAGTAATACCTCAAAACTGTGTAGGCCATCCTTTGGATTCGCGGATATACACTCTACTTTCCACTCAGCAGCTTGTGATAAAGGAAACTCACACTTCTCCAGAGAAGGAACTTAGTTAGCCATTATTTTATCAATATAAACAATATTATCTTTGGAAAGTTGACCACCCAATTTTGCAAGGTGGTTTTTGCAAGGTGGTTATTAATATTTGGATGCGTCTGCTTTAATAAGTTTTAATTCGTATCATGAACCGTAGTTTTCTCACCTAGAACTTTTAAATGCATTTCATTATAAACTAACCCCATCCTGCTTTCAAGAGCAAAGTTTTTTGTTATTTTCTTTTTTCTCTCTTCTGTTTTAAAAGCAGGAGCAACTGATAACACTAATCGTTTCTCTGATTGAGAACCTTCTTCTTATAGAGGAGATAAGTCGGTTATATTTTTAAATTAAAACAATCTAGGAAAGCTTTCGTGGTTACGTATAGAGTTTGTTTTCCCGAAACATTCCAATAGCCTTCTGCTGTAATCTATTCACGATCCAATAATTTTTTCATAAAATATGAGCTCACTGTCATTCCACAATTTTCTCAATTTCTCCTCGCAAAATAGATTTACGTAGATAATTAAAGTAAGGGTTTCTAAAAAAGACCCATGAATATAGTAAAAAGGCCCATAGATATAGTAAATTTTTAATTTCCGCAGTTGAAGGTCGATCCTGTTCCTCAAATAATCGCTTCAGGAGCTCCAGTGTCAATGATTCTGGTGAATCTTGTGAAATAAACAAGATCGCTATCTAAAATGTATTTCTGATTCACTTCACCTATTCTAACTTATTCAAGAAGAAATAATTGTGTAAAACTAATAAAACTTATCTTACAAATTGCCGCCAAAACAATTGACATCCGTTCATGAATAAAGAGAGATTTACGCCTAATAATTTGGGTGTAGACGGCGGGGAAGTGCGCAGGTAAATTCAAAAAGTTCTTTTTGTTGCTCTATAAGTTTATAGAGTCACGGATCATAGTTTTCATTAAAATTAAAACTTATTTCTTAGCATCTTTTAGTAGCGCTGCCACGAAAAATCTTGACTAACGTAACTAAATTTTCAGAGTGAGATTTAGCAAACTGTTCTTGTTTAATGATAGAATAACTTCTATGTCATTACGCATCACTAAAACTTTTCAATTCTTTGTTAGAAACTCATGCTATCGAAAGAAGATTAAGGAATTATGAGTTGAATCTTTTCGACTACTCGTCTTTTACATACAAAGACATTTCTCTTTACTTTCGATAGAATCTTTTTCCTTTTTGAAATAAAGTTGCCTTTTACGGTAAGCCGATTATGATGAGAGCCTTATGAATAATAAAACCACTAAGCCGCTTATTCTAGTGGATGGTTCATCTTATCTCTTTCGAGCTTACTATGCATTACCGCCATTGATCACCACAAAAGGGCAGTCTACAGGAGCGATATACGGGGTGATCAATATGTTGCGAAAATTAATGCTGGAGCATCAACCGGAATATATCGCTGTGGTATTCGATCCTAAAGGGAAAACCTTTCGTAACGATCTCTACAGCGGCTATAAAGCAAATCGACGAGAAATGCCTGATGAATTGTTCCAGCAAATAAAACCGTTGTTTGAAATTATTAAAGCACTTGGCTTGCCCCTGATTATTAAAGATAATTATGAGGCTGATGATGTTATTGCTTCTTTAGCTAAAAAAGCTAAAGAAGCAGAATTACATGTATTAGTTTCTACAAGCGATAAAGATTTAGCACAAATTGTTAATGATCATGTTACCTTAGTTAATACCATGACAGACTGTCTTTTAAACCCTGTAAGCGTGATGAAAAAATTTGGCGTTCCTCCTGAAAAAATTGTTGATTATTTAACTCTCACCGGTGATAACACCGATAATATTCCCGGCATTCCCAGAGTTGGGCCTAAGACTGCTGCTAAATGGTTAAATAAATATAGTTCCCTTGAAGATATTCAAAAACATGCTAATGAAATAAAAGGTAAAGTGGGTGAAAATCTTCGCGCTCATTTGCATGACTTACCATTAATACGTCAATTAGTTACAGTGATTTCTGATTTACCTTTGGAAGAAAAATTAACAGACTTGAAATTGAAGTCCAAAGCTCGTGAAAAATTAATTAGGTTATTTACTATCTACGAATTTAAATCCTGGCTTTCAGAAATTTTAGCGGAAGAAATCATTAAACCTTCTGTTGCCACAAATTATATTGTCATATCTGACAAAAAAATCTTTGAAAAATGGGCGAAGAAATTAATGGACGCTGAAGAATTTGCTTTTAATACAGAAACTACAAACTCTTCTGCTTTAGAGGCGGATTTAGTCGGGATTTCATTTGCTACTAAACCTGATAAAGCGGCTTATGTTCCCATAAGTCATAACTATGCTGACGCCCCCCTTCAACTTGAAAAAACCTGGGTATTGCAGCAATTAAAACCAATTATTGGTGATTCTAAAAAAACGATTATCGGCCAAAATTTGAAATACGATAGTCAAGTATTAGCCAAAGAAGGACTAAGCATCAAAGCAAAAATGTATGATATACAAATAGAATCTTACATTTTAAATAGCAGTAACAGTCGGCATGATTTGGACATATTAGCTTTGCGCTATTTAGGACGCTCAAAGATCAAATTTAAAGATGTTGCAGGGAAAGACGCTAAACAAATTACCTTTAATTTAGTTTCTATTGATAAAGCGGCGACTTATGCGGCTGAAGATGCGGATATAATCTTACAATTACATCATAAATTAATGCCGCTAATTGAAAAGGAAAAAAATTTGAAGGAAGTCTTTGAGGTAATTGAAATGCCACTTGTACCAATTTTAATGCAGATGGAAATGCACGGCGTATTAATTGACGCCCAAATGTTACGTTCACAAAGTTATGAATTGAAACAACGCATTAGGCAGCTCGAACAAGAAGCATACAGATTAGCTGGGCGGGAATTTAATCTTAGTTCACCAAAACAATTACAAAATATTTTCTTTAATGAATTAAAACTACCGATATTTCAAAAAACTCCTGGAGGACAACCATCAACGGTGGAAAATGTATTGCAAGATTTAGGGCTTGATTATCCATTGCCTAAAATTATTTTGGAGTATCGAAGGCTTAGTAAATTAAAATTGACTTATACCGATCGTCTACCTGAGCAGGTAAATTCACTGACCGGACGAGTGCATACGTCGTACAATCAGACTGTTACTTCGACGGGGCGGTTATCTTCAAATAACCCTAATTTGCAAAATATCCCTATTCGTACAAAGGAGGGCCGGAAAATCCGGCGTGCTTTTATTGCACCTTCTGGTTCTCGTATCGTTGCGGCAGATTATTCACAAGTGGAATTACGCGTCATTGCCCATATGTCACAAGACCCTGGATTAATAAAAGCATTCGAAAATGAATTGGATATTCATAGTGCCACTGCTTCTGAAGTTTTTGAAGTACCATTAGAACAAGTAACAGCAGAACAACGCCGTTATGCTAAGGCGATTAATTTTGGATTATTGTATGGCATGTCGAGTTTTGGTCTGAGGAGACAACTAGGAATTGAGCGTGAGCTGGCCCAGGGATACATCGATACTTACTTTAAACGTTACCCTAAGATCCATGAATATATAAAAAAAATTCGCATCATCGCTGCTGCGCAAGGTTATGTGGAAACCTTATTCGGACGACGGGTTCATCTTCTCGACATTAACGCTGCTAATTTCCAGCGCCGGCGTGCTGCCGAACGTGCTGCGATTAATGCTCCTATGCAAGGCACCGCAGCAGATATTATCAAAATTGCCATGATCAATGTGAATGATTGGGTCAAGTACAATATTGTTGATGCTCATTTGATCATGCAGGTGCACGACGAACTCGTCTTTGAGGTTGCTAAAAAAGATCTCAATCGTGCCGTTCCGAAAATTAAAAAAGTCATGGAAGAAGCCACCTCTCTTTCAGTGCCATTAGTGGTTGATATTAAAGTCGGGAGCAATTGGGATGAGACGTATTAGTAATTGGATGAGCGCTTTTGAGTAGGAGTTCCTGGCTAACGTTGAATTTAGTACTAGTGGAGATCCTGCTTAGGTAAGATTGATTAACTACTGATTAAATACGATAGAAAGTTATCTAAATCATTAAATCGGTTTATAAATGTATAGTAAATTAACATTAGTTTTAGTGAATAATCTTCTGGTTCACGTCGACTCCCGTTATTCGATGATTCAAAAATATTTACTGAGCGGTAAAGGTAACTGGGTCTTTTTCTCAATATCTACATTAATAATATTTATAATTCTCGGGATCTCAATCCTCAATTGGTTTTGTGCCAAGACGATCAGATTACTATTATTCTATTATTCCTTCATTTTTAGGAGGTTAATTAGCTATGAAATTAACTCAATTAACTCCCGTTGAGATTCAACGTTATACCCGCCATTTGCCCTTAATTGGCCAAGAAGGACAAGTACGTTTATTACAAGCACGTATTCTCTGTGTGGGTGCCGGCGGACTTGGTGCTCCTGTATTGCAGTATTTAGCTGCAGCGGGGGTTGGTACTTTAGGTATTGTCGATGGTGACGATATAGAATTATCCAACCTACAGCGACAAGTAATTTATACTCCAGAAGTTATTGGAAAAAATAAAGCTGTTGAAGCTGGTTATTATTTACGGAAATTTAATCCGACACTAAGAGCTGTTGTTTATAAAAAGTTTTTAAATGCAGAATATGCGGAAAAAATTATAACTGGTTTTGAGATTGTTATTGATTGTACGGATAATTATCGTGCTCGTTATTTATTGAATGATATTTGTATTAAGTTTAAAAAACCGTTAATTTCTGCCAGTGTTCATCAATTTCAGGGGCAGTGCAGTGTCTTTAATTATAAAGAGGGTCCTTGCTACCGTTGTTTGTATGAGGCTCCGCCTCCCGATGATGAGCCAATTTCCAATTGCGCATTAGGTGGAGTTTTAGGCGTATTACCAGGAATTTTAGGTTGTATTCAAGCAACCGAAGCTCTAAAAATAATCTTAAATAAAGGGGAAATATTATCGGGTCGACTTTTAACCGTTGATACTTGGTCGATGAAAACCAAGGAATTTACTATTCTAAAAAATCTTGAATGTCTCTCTTGTATCAAGAGTAAGTCAGCCAACGAATTTTTCTCAAGAAAAAGTGACTACATTGATATTCAGGAAATAGAGGCTCGAGAGCTGCATCAACGGTTGAAAGATGAAAACCAAACGATTTTGTTATTGGATGTGCGTGAGCTTTACGAACGAGAAATTTGCCACATTGGCGGTCATCACATTCCTTTACGTCAACTCGATGTATATTTGACTGTCTTACCTAAAGATAAACTCATCGTTTGTTATTGCAAATCGGGCCAACGTAGTCGTCGTGCTGCGCAGTTATTAACAGATAAGGGCTTTACTCAAATTAAAAGTTTACAAGGAGGTATTTTAGCGTGGATCGATTCCGTTGATCATACATTAACGAGGTATTAAGACATGCTCGATCTTTGGCGGAGAACTATTCGAAAATATCTCCTAAGAATCTCGTAAGAAAACGTCAGAAGGGTCACAAGCTTTGATCCTGCCAAAATTGGCATCGCAAGAGCGTGCGGCAAATATAAGTGAAGGGTCATTTATATTCTATATTATATTAAGAAATGTATTTTGAATCCATCGATTATCCTATCCCCCCTTTATTCCCTTTTGAAAAATTTAAAGATTGTGTGAATCCTAAATTTACCCGCCAATTTTAGAATACATCGATATATTTTAGCAGGTATTAATAAGTTGTGAAATGAATCGGGCTATTTTTGACCACATAAAGAAAAATTTGATACCCTGATAATTCAGTTACTTATCCACTCCATTAAAAAAAATAGAAAACTGTTCTATCCGATACCATCTATAATATTTACCAGTTCAATTTGGAGATATTTTAATTTATTACATGCATTCCATAAACCGGAGATAATTCTTATTATTGACGATTCTTTTGAAAGAACAGCTGCTGTATGGCATAAGGAAATTTTGATTGTTCTAGAAAAATAGTTCTGGTGATGGGCGGTTATTGGGAATGGGTGCTCTCTTACACGCTGTCTAAATCAATTATTTTGGTTATAGAGAAGTGGGGCATATTTATCAGCAACCTCTATAAGGAGGGTTAAAAGATTGATGACGAGTTTCTGTGTGGATGATTAATATCCGTAATCCTACAGGCTGTAATTGATAAAGGAACCCCTAAAGGTCCAGAGGCACTCAAACTTCAGATTACTGATCAAGAGCCTCAAACGGGGCACACTCAAAAGGAGGAATTTATCAAATTTATAGAGTTTTCCAAGCAAATTCAGACTAAAATAACACACCAGCATTCCAGCGCTTTGCTTGCATTGCCTCTAAGTATGATGATAGCTCCGAATTCGAACTTATAAATAAGAATCTACTTTCCAAGCGTAAGCACGACGTTTATCAATAAATACACTAAACGCAAAGAAAGAATCGTAATACTATTAATATAAAAGTAAATATACTGCTCATAGTAATTCGTTCATCATTCCTTGTCCACTAAAAACTCGTTTTTTTGCTTTAGCGGAATCACTACGTAGTTCAGCTAATTCGTCCAAATACGCTTTACTAATTTTACCAGCAATATAGTCGCCGGTAAAAACAGAATCTTCGAATCGTTCAATTTTCGGCTTTCCTGGCATTACTGCATCATTTACCGCATAATAAACGTCTTGAAGATCTTGATATATTAACCAATCCACACCAATTGATTTTCGTACATCGTCAACTGATTTTTCGTGTGCGATTAACTCTGCCGCCGTAGGCATATCAATCCCATATACATTAGGATAACGAATTTCAGGAGCCGCCGAAGCAAAGTATACTTTTTTTGCTCCTGCATCACGCGCCATTTGAATAATTTCTTTTGAGGTGGTCCCCCTTACTATCGAATCATCTACTAATAAAACTGTTTTATTGGCAAACTCAGCTTTAATTGCATTTAATTTTAAACGTACTGAACTCTGACGCATAGCTTGTCCTGGCATAATAAATGTTCGTCCAATATAGCGATTTTTCACAAATCCTTCCGAATAAGGAATTTTTAAAACCTGGGCTAAAGCATGTGCGGCATTACGACTTGTATCAGGAACTGGAATAACTACATCAATACCATGATCAAATCGTTCTCGTAAAATCTTTTCAGCTAAGCTTTTACCCATGCCAGTCCGTGCCTGATATACAGGTACGTTATCCATGATAGAATCAGGACGTGCTAAGTAAATGTACTCAAAAATGCAAGGTGAATAACTGACAGTTTTAGCACATTGTTCTCTGTGAATTCGTCCTTCTCGATCAAAATAAATAACTTCACCTGGACCAACATTACCTAAAAGCTCAAAACCTAATGCATCTAAAGCAATACTTTCCGAAGCTAACATGAACTCTGGACCACTTCCATTATCTCGTTTACCATACGCTAACGGCCGAATGGCATGCGGGTCACGAAAACCCACTATCCCATAACCATTAATAATCATAACCGCAGCAAAGGCTCCTTCAACTCGCTTATATACTTTCGTCATAGCTTTAAATAACTGTTTTGGTGGGAGATGCACGCTTCCATAGCGCTCTAGTTCATGGGCTACTACATTGAGTAAAATTTCCGAGTCCGAGCTGGTATTTAAATGGCGCAAATCTGTACGTATTAAGTCGTTCGTTAACTCTTTAACATTCAATAAGTTACCATTATGAACCAAGCTTAAGCCGTAAGGGGAATTTACATAAAAAGGTTGCGATTCGGAAGGGCTCTCTGTGCCAGCTGTAGGATAACGAACATGCCCGATTCCCATATTTCCTAAAAGACGAAGCATATGAGATTCACGAATTACGTCACGGACTAATCCCCTTGATTTCCGTAAAAAAACTCGCTTACCATCACTTGTCATGATGCCAGCTGCATCTTGCCCGCGGTGTTGCAAAATGGTCAATGCATCATAGATTGCTTGATTCACGCGGTTATGAGCAATAATACCCACAATGCCACACATTAATTACCTCTATTAATTTTGGTTTGAGCTGTCTCTATCAACCCTTGAAAATATGTCTAAACTGCTAAGGAAAAAATTGATTTAGCCATGCCACTATCGATTCAAATTTAGGTGCTAATTGCGATTGGACAACTACGCTTTTAGCTTTAATATTGCCCACGTTAATAAACATAAGCAAAACGGCAATAATAAGCAAGCTACGTCCTGCTCCAAAAAAAATACCTAGCAAGCGATTTGTAACGGTAAGCTCTGTTTTTTTTACTAGCATATGCAGAATCAAATTAATAAAAATTCCAAAAATAAAAACAGCTAAAAACAAACCTACAAAAGCGAGCGCATATCGAAGAGAATCCGAATTAATCCACGGCTTCAAATGGATTTTGATAGGTTCTGAAAATTTAAAAGCAATAATGACCGCACTAATCCATATTAACAAAGAAATAGCTTCTCGTATGAAACCACGAAAAAAGCCAATAATAATCGAAAAAATAATAATTCCAATAATTATGAAATCGATCCAATTAAAATGCGGAATAATATTAAAATTCATCTTATCGCCTTTTAATAAAACTATTTCTAAACCGTTTGATATCTTTCAATAACACCATTTAGGTGCATTTTTTTTAATTCCTTTTGGATTTGAATAATTTTAGCGTAATCAACTACTGGTCCTACAAAAATACGACGGGCTATCTTACCTTCGTTACTCTGACGAGTATAAATATCAAAACCACTCGCTTGTAATCGGTCAAGCAATCGTTTTACATTGTCTTGATTTACAAAACTAGCCACTTGAATTACCCAAGCCTTAGGAGTCATTGATAACAATGAATTAAGCGATGAAGGCAGTTTTTCTATAGGTATTTTTTTCCCAATTTTTAGATTTTTTACAGGATCGTTCCACTCTGTGGACTGAGTAGATAAAACCAAAGTTTGAGAGGTAGCTACAGCTATATTGGATTTCATCTGAGATCCGGATGAAATCGTAGAGACCGGCTCCAACGTTGAGCGTGAATTCGAAAGGTTAGACTTCTCTTTTGTTTCTGTGATAATTGACTCTGAAGGAATAGGAATCACCCCTACAGAGGCCTTTTCTTCCGTCATTTTTTCTTTCGCCATTAAGGACTGTGACAATTGCAATTGCGCTTCAGGTTTATCCGGGGCTCTTGGTGTGGTCGTTATCATCGATGAACTTACGGTTGGGTGTGGGTCATGAAATAACAAAGGCAAAAAAATTGCGCCTATGGCAAGAATAACCGCTGCCCCAATGAATCGTTGTTTAATTTTTATTTCCATGGTCTTAGCCTCGGGAAAGAAATTGTTTAGCTATAGCTACCGTATAAAATGAACCAAAAACTACAATACGGTCCTGCTCTTTACACTGTACAATTGCTTCTTTAAAAGCCTCATCAATCGATGTAAAATTATAACAATCTGAAATACCTTCTGTCCTCAAAATACCCGATAATTTTTCACCTGAAGCACCCCGCGTTTTTGATAAGCCGCCCACATACCAACGATCAATACAGGAAAGCATGGGTGAGAATGTGCCTAAAATATCTTTATCTTTTAACATTCCTGCCACTGCAAAAGTCCGTCCGGAATGACAGGAGCGATGTAGCTGTTCTGCTAAATAGCGCGTAGCTTGTGGATTGTGTGCCACATCAAAAATAATAGAAACGGGCTTCTCCACTCGCTCAAAACGACCGGGTAGAGTAGCTTTTTGAATACCAGTTACAATAGCCAATTCTTTTACAGGCAATCGATCTTGTAAGCGAGTTACTACCATCAAGCTGGTGGCTACATTTTGAGTTTTGAGTTGAGGCAAAGGTAAAGCATCATAATTAATTGCAGGCCCTTGCCATTTCCACGTTTTTTGATTTTCAATTACCGAGAAATCTTTCATAAATTGGAAAATAGGAGCTTGCAATAGTTGGGCTGCCCAAAGAAGGCTCCCCGGAGGGTTAGGATCACCACAAATCACTGGACGATGTGCCCAAAAAATTCCTGCTTTTTCGCGTCCAATAGACTCACGGTCATTTCCTAACCAATCTGTGTGATCAATATCAATTGTAGTAATTACCGCTACGTCTGGATCAATGACATTAACAGCATCTAAACGCCCACCCAATCCTACTTCTAGCAATAAGACATCTAGTACTAATTTTTTGCAAATATAAAAACACGCTAAGGTGGTGAATTCAAAAAAACTGAGGGGTTTCCGATCACGATTTTTTTCAATAAATGCAAAGGCCTCAATAAAATTCCTATCAAGTATAGGTTCGCCATTAAAACGCAACCGCTCATTAAAGCTCAGTAAATGAGGCGAAGTGTAAGCCGCTACTTGATAACCAGCAGCAAGATAAATACTTTCAAGGGATTTAATTACAGACCCTTTACCGTTTGTTCCTGCCACAGTAATAACGGGACACGAAAAAGTAGATAGTCCTAACTTCTTTGCTAATCTTATAACTCGCGATAAACCTAAATCAATTTCACGACAATGGAGTGTATTAATATAATCCAGCCAACCGTTCATATTTCTCGGAGTTGCCATTCACTTCTCCTATTTTAGGAACCTAACTACATATAAGTTGTCTAAAGGTGAATTCTAACAATCTAATCTACTTGTGAGGAATTAGATAAAACTGTTTCTACGGGTTCCAAATCAGACTAAGATCGAGATCGCGGTAGGTTAATTTAGCGATTAGAGATACCACGGTTTGCCTTAATTCGCGGCGATCCACTACCATGTCAATGGCCCCATGTTCTAACAAAAACTCACTGCGTTGAAATCCTTCTGGTAGCGTTTCTCGAATGGTTTGCTCAATCACGCGAGGGCCCGAAAATCCAATCAATGCATTAGGTTCTGCAATAATAATATCACCTAACATAGCCAAGCTGGCAGAAACTCCACCCATGGTGGGATCGGTTAATACTGAAACAAATGGAATCTGTCGCTTTGCTAACTGTCCTAATACCGCGCTTGTCTTAGCCATCTGAAATAAAGAGAAAAGGCCTTCTTGCATTCGAGCCCCTCCGCTCGTTGAAAAGCAGATAAATGGCCGTCCTTCATTTATTGATGTCTCTGCACCTTTTACAAATCGTTCACCTACGGCAGCTCCCATCGAACCTCCGATGAAAGAAAAATCGAATGCCGCAGCAACTACTGGAATGGCATAGAGATTACCTTTACATACAACAAGAGCTTCTTTCTCTCCTGCTGCCTTCTGAGCAGCACTAAGTCGATCTTTATATCTCTTTGAATCTCGAAACTTAAGACGATCAACCGGTACGATATTATCCCCTATTTCTTGTTGTCCCTCTTGATCCAAAAATTGCATCAGCCGTCTTCGAGAATTAATACGAATGTGATGGTTACACTTAGGGCAAACTTCTAAATTTCTCTCCAACTCAGCACGATAAAGAACGGCTATACAGGAAGGGCATTTATCCCAAATCCCACCTGGTACCCCTTTTTTCATGGGTGTAGAAATTCGCGGCAACAACTTTGTAAACCAATTCATTTTACCTAAACCTTAGGTTAATTATGATAGTAAAAGCGCCAAAACGGAGTTCAAGGTAACCTAAATCCTCAAGGATAGGTCACTTCTACCAAATATAGTCCATTCGGCGATACAGTCACCCCTCCTTGGCGACGATCTTTAGCTTTCAAGACAATCTCTGCCCATTCCGGCTTTTTTTCTCCACTGCCAACAGCAACCAATACTCCTACAATATTCCGTACCATATGCAGTAAAAAAGAATTACCTCGAACATCGATGACTACCATACGCCGAATTCGAAAAATTTCAATCTGAAAAATAGTACGCACCGAAGTTTGAGATTGACAACTTGCTCCTTGAAAAGATCGAAAATCATGCTTTCCAATGAAATATTGTGCAGCCATTCTCATGCGATTTTCATCTAAAGGCCGGTAATACCAACCCACTGCCTTGCGCAGAATACCAGGTCGAATTTCGTGATTATAAATTACATAGCGATATCGTCTAGCTTGAGCAGAAAATCGGGCATGAAAATGCTCACCTACCTCCTTAGCCCATAAGATACTAATGTCAGAAGGAAGGTTACTATTAGCACCAAAAACCCAAGCATGTCTGCTGCGATAAGAAGTAGTATCAAAATGCACCACTTGCCCGATCGCATGCACCCCAGTATCAGTTCGGCCAGCACAGAACACAGAAACAGTGTGATCAGCTACCGTCGATAAAGCTCTTTCTACTTCTCCTTGAACTGTTCTATGTCCCTCCTGAACTTGCCAACCATGATAAGCGGATCCATCATAACGGATACCTAAAGTAATGCGAGTCATGATGCTAGGTCTTGATAGGGAATTGGTTAAGCAACGTCGACGCCTTTTTCAAATTTTGTAATCGTTTCTGGAGAAGTTACGCATTACTGCTCAAAATGGCAAGTTGTTCGTCGGTTTATTTCTGAAATTGCAAATTCTCATTCAGTTGTGCCAACTCCACTTGTAAGGCGCTTACAGAAACCAAATCCAACGATGCACTGGCCAGAGCCGAAACATCATCGCTGCTTGAAAGAAGCGTGCCGGTACTGACCCCCAACCATATATCTCCCGAAAGTACAACCTTATTAACCTAACCGCAGGATTTTTGGATTGACATCCTGATGGCTATTTTACCAGATTTACTCGATAAGACATCTTTTGTCAGTGAAGCCTTTTTAAAAAGTTAAATTTGAGATTCAGAACTAAATTTCAAAACAAATTGCATCATTAATCATCAAAGTTGAAGCAAAGCTAAACGAAATACAACAATAAAGACACCATTTTGCTAACCTCTTCTGCGATATATTTATAGCTGCTGTGAGAGTACACGAGGAAGTATATTTACTTCGTACACGATATCACGGCATACAACGGTAAGTACAATCGGATTGTGCTCGGTTTAATAATGAACTTTTCTCATTCTTAATAGGAAAAATATACCATCAGAGATTGATCAGGGATTACTAAATAAAACTTATGCATTCATGGAACAAAATAAAATTATTCCCTTCTCCTTACTTTTCCTGATTAGGCTCGCTTTTATTACATGTTAATTTTGCTTTATTTTAATTGTTCCTAGTTTCCGTCTGTGGCTTTCGTTGGTATCAACGCATTTTCTTTACCTTTAGTATCATTGCTTATTTTTCTGATTAGGGAGTGATTAAATACGGTTATCACTAGCCATTTTAAGTTTTTTATTTTCTCTTTAACAAATACTTGTACAAACAATTTCTAGATTTTCGCCAATTGACTTATACAGCCTTCAATTCCTGATTGCAGTAAAATCCATTGGTAATTTCTAGTGTTCATTACCTGGTCGTTACTAAGCATGATATCTTCGTTAATGATTTCGTTTTTTAATAACTAACGGCTGACTGAAGGTCAGATTAAGTTCGCAGTAATCAATCTCATCAAATCAACTGTCAAAAAAGATTTCTTATTCAAAGAAAAATCTTTTACTTCGCCTAAACGATTAATTACAACAATGGTATTTTCATCACTCTCAAATGCTTGTTCCGAATTGAGCACGATCATATCCATATTTTTCTGCCGTAATTTTACTTTTGCATTTTCCAAGTGATTTTCGGTTTCCAATGCAAAACCCGCAATAAAAGGTTTTTTAGATAACCCACTCACTGTAGATACAATATCAGGATTTCTAACTAGATTAAGAACTAAATTAATTTTAGACTTTTTTATCTTTGTGGTTGATGCTATTTCGGAACGATAATCACTTACGGCTGCTGCACTGATAAATACATGATAATTTGAAATCCCTTGCATCACCGCTTCAAACATTTCTTGCGCAGTAACGACATCAATGCGGTTAACTGTTTTAGAAATGGATAAATTTGTTGGTCCACTAATTAAAGTAACTTCAGCACCCATCACAGAAGCCGCTTCTGCCAAAGCATAACCCATTTTTCCAGAACTTCGATTGGTTAGATAACGCACTGGGTCGATGGCTTCATGCGTTGGGCCTGCTGTTATGAGCACACGTTTGCCCGTAAGAATTTTTTCAACAGCATCCTGTTCTAAACGAGTAATTAATTCTTCAGGTTCTAAAAATCGTCCTGGACCGTAATCTCCACAAGCTTGAGAACCAACCCCCGGACCAAATATTTCAATTCCATATCTTTTCAATCGTTTAATGTTTTTTTGAGTTATTTTATTGAGCCACATTCGCTGATTCATGGAAGGAGCCACAGCGATAGGCGCTTCTGTCGCTAAACAGAGAGCTGTTAGGAGATCACTCGCTTGACCGTAAGTCAAACGAGAAATAAAATCTGCACTGGCAGGTGCAACTATGATTTGGTCGCACCAACGGGCTAAATCGATATGTTCCATCCCAGAGGTGTTTTCTGAAGAAAATAACTGGCTTACCACCGGATATCCTGATAACGCCTGAAAAGTCAAAGGAGCAACGAAAGCTTTCGCTGCCGAAGTCATTACTATCCGAACTAATGCCCCGTGTTCCTTCAATTGACGTACCAGTTCAACGCTTTTATAGGTAGCCACAGTACCTGTGATACCAAGAAGAATTTTTTTATTCCTTATCATAGATAGGAATAGGATAACCTTCCTCTTTAATTTTTATCAAGAAGCATTTCTGCTCTGGAACAGTAGCTGTTCTACTGTTTACTAACTCAATTTTGACCGCCTTTTCTCAGACTCTAGTCTTTCTGGGCTACAGTTTCCTGATGGCAACTATTGTTCACATCAAATAGTGGATCAGAAGGAAGAAAAAGATGGCGATGAAGACAAAAGGCTGGGTTGCAAAGCTTCTTCTTTATCCTCTAATTCCGATTTCAACCTTAACTCTGATGCCGATTTAACTTCATCCAATTATAGTAAGAAAATCCCACTAATTTATATAGACAACATCTTTATCAGAAATTACTTCAATATAAATCAAACAATTAAAGCTCTATACCAATCTTTTAATAGATTTAATCTTCTTTCCCTTCCCAGAATTCAAAAGGGTTTTTGCTATAACCAGAACCTCCATACCTCCATTTCTTCTAAAAACTATCAGAAAATCTTTTTTATTAATTTCTCTCGTAATTGTATAACTTTCACTCTTAACTGGATGATGGGATTACAAAATCTTCACATTAAAGACGCCTTAAGAAAGGAAATTTTCTGGGCAAAAACAGGGCGATTTATCACAGTTCAAAACTTCCATCACTTCTCTTAAGTATTTAGAAAGGGCCACTTTAAGGGCCACTTTCATGTGCTTTTTTGTAAGATTTCCTACTTCGCCGATCGACGTCGCTCGTGTTCTTTTAAGAACTTTTTACAAAGGCGGATAGATTACACCGTAACTTCTACTAATTCATCGTTCACAATAAATTGTAAAGCTTCTTCTAAACTAAATTTAACAAGTGGAGTTAAAATAATATTTTCATCATTACGCGCAACTCAAATATTAGTAACCTGTTTTTCACGAGAAACATTCACGACCAAATCATTATCTCTGGAGTATTGCCCCACAATCATTCCTTCATAAATTAATTGTTGTGGCCCAATAAAAAACCCACCGGGTCCGCAGATTCCATAGGGCATATGCGGCAGCAACCCCTTGGCTGTTGAAATCAGTGCCCCACTGCGCTTATGTGTTTGCAAAGATTCCTTAATCAATGGCCCATAATGATTAAACACATGATACATAGCGCCAACCTGGATGTTAAACTCAAAAATTGAGCATAAAACTCAACCAAACCATGCGTTGGAATTATATAATCCAAGCGCACTCTCCCTTTGCCATCCGAAATCATATTTTTCAAACCACCTTTACGCTTTGCTAAATTTTAGATAGTATCATCTTGGTGTTCTTTTCCGATATCTAATACTAAATTTTCAAAGGGTTCACACCATACTCCATTAGTGAACTTTTTAATCGCTTCAGGTCGTGAAACTGCAAACTCATAACCTTTACGACGTATATTTTCAATCAATATCGATAAATGAAGCTCACTTCTTCCGGAGACAATAAACTTATCTGCGTTGGAACCAGGAGTAACTCGTAAAGCGATATTAGTGATTAACTCTGTCTAATCGTTCTTTAATTTGGCAACTCGTTACAGAAAGTTTCCTTTCGCGACCTGAAAAAGGTGAATTATTAACTTGAAAAGTCATATTGACCGTTAGCTCGTCTACGGTAAGGGGCGTCAAGCTTCTGGATATTGCAAATCGCAAAGCGTGTCCGAAATTCGCAAATTTTCAATACCGTTATGGCCCACAGTATTGCCTGTGTGGGCCGTATCAATATCTACTCTTTATAAGCCTAAGAATTCAAAAATCTGTAAAACACGACCAAAGCACTTCTTACCTTCTCGATCAATGATAATCACTGGCGTATTTCGACGTACGGTACTACGTTGTATCCGTCCAGTAACAATGATCCCCACATAACTAGAATAATCTAAGGAGAAAATTTGCATTTGAAAAGGACCATTCAAATCAGCTTTAGGCGGCTCTGTCTTCAACAGAATCGTTTCAAAAAGTGGTTGTATATCTGAAGAAGGTTGTGCAGGATCTAAGGTGGCATAGCCTTTAAAGGTTGAGGTATAAACGAATGGAAAATCCAATTGATCATCGGTTGTACTAGACTTACAAATAAATCAAAAACTTGTTCTACTGCCCAATTGGGACGTACTCCTGGACGATCTATTTTATTCACCGCTACAATCAGTTTTAGTTCCCAAAAAAAGCTTTTTGAGTTACAAACCGAGTTTGGTGTGGCATGGGACCTTCAACTGCGTCTACAAGCAACAAAACGAAATCAACCTTGATAAAATATGTTCTACTTCACAACCAAAATCGGCGTGACCTGGCGTATCCACGATATTAATACGGTAATTTTTTCACTGAATAGCCGTGTTTTCCAAGAGAATGGTAATATCATGCTCTCATTCCAACTCATTGGAATCCATCATCCTCTCAACCAGCACTGTCCGATCGCTTAGAGTCTCCGATTGCTGGAGTAACTGATCTACTAAGGTAGTTTTTCCATGATCGACGTGAGCGATAATGGCAATATTTCGGATGTTTTTCACCATAAGTACCTATCAAAAAAGAGAAAATCCCCATGAGGTATTATTACTAATGGAATGTGCTGTTAGCAAAAAAGTTTTCATTATTAATTAATACCTCTGCTATTTGAACGGCATTAAGCGCAGCGCCCTTTCGGACATTATCGGCTACTATCCATAAATTTAACCCATTCGGGTGAAAAATATCCTTTCGAATACGTCCAACAAACACCGCATCGGCATTAGCGGCATGACTAATCGCAGTTGGGTAAGTATTATTTTCATCCACCACAATAATGCCAGGTGCTTGGACCAAGCATTCTCTTGCCTCTTCAAGGCTAATAGGACAGCGCGTTTCGATATACACAGCTTCGGAATGACCAAAGAATACGGGAACCCGAACGGCTGTCGGGTTAACCCACAAATTGGTATCGCCCATTATTTTTTGTGTCTCCCAGACCATTTTCATTTCTTCCTTTGTATACCCATTTTCATAAAAAATATCGATCTGAGGAAGAGCATTAAAAGCGATTTGCAATGGAAAAATAGTCGATTTTTCTAAAGGCTTACCATTTAAAAAATGGGCTGTTTGCTCTGCTAATTCTCGAATAGCTCCTCGACCTGCTCCTGAAACGGACTGATAGGTAGCCACATTCACTCGGGTAATTCCTACTGCATCATATATAGGTTTTAACGCCACCACTAATTGAATAGTGGAGCAATTAGGATTAGAAATGATATTACGATTACGATAATTTTCTAAAGCAGAAGGATTCACTTCTGCTACTACCAGTGGAATATCCTCCTCATAACGAAAATGTGATGTATTATCGATTACGATGCATCCTGCTTCTGCGGCGCGAGGCGCATATTTGGCCGAACGTTCAGCCCCGGCTGAAAAAAAAGTAAACTGGACCTTAGAAAAATCAAATTTTGCTAAGTTATAGACCTTCTTTTGTTTTCCACCAAAAAGTACGCTCTTTCCTTCCGAGTTCTCGCTCGCAATTAGATAAATTTCTCCAACGGGAAATCGTCGCTCGTAGAGAAGTTCGAGGATTGTCTCACCAACTACACCCGTTGCTCCTACCACAGCAATATCATAAACCATAGCTATTTTCATCCCCTTTTAACGACTTTTTTGTTTGGGATATTCTTCCTCCTTTTCCTTCTCTTTCTCTACTCCATCTCCATCGCTCTGAAGATAAATTGAAAATCCCACCCTTTTTAACATAAAAGATATCCCTGAAAGTCCGCAAACAAAAAAGAAATTTTCCTATCCATGCTACTTCATAAATTTTGGGCCTTATGCCGCAAATAATGGTCCATTAAAACTAACGCCAACATGGCTTCAACGATGGGCGTAGCGCGAAGTCCAACACAAGGATCATGACGGCCCATGCTGATTACTTTTGCTTCTTGCCCACCCACGTCGAGAGTTTTTCCTGGAATTCGAATGCTTGACGCTGGCTTGAAAGCAAGGCTTACAAGAATATCCTGACCCGAGGAAATGCCAGCCAATGTTCCTCCGGCGTGATTAGATAGAAATCCTTTTTTTTGTACTTCATCACGATGGACTGACCCTTTCTGCTCAATCACCGAAAATCCATCACCAATCTCTACCCCCTTTACTGCGTTAATCCCCATCATGGCGGAAGCAATGTCAGCGTCTAATTTATCAAATACAGGCTCTCCCAATCCTATGGGAACTCCCTTAGCTATCACATTAACCCGAGCTCCGATTGAGTCACCCTGGTGTCGCAATTCTATAATAAATTGCTCAAGTTCCGAGATTTTATCTTTATCGGGAAAGAAAAAAGGATTATCTTCTATAAGAGAAAGATCAATTTTTTCTGCCTGAATAGGCCCTACGGCAGCAGTATACCCGCGAATACAAATTTGTAATTTTTCTCGTAAATACTTTTTAGCAATAGCACCAGCAGCAACCCGCATAACAGTTTCTCGAGCAGAAGCTCGTCCCCCACCACGATAATCTCGGAGTCCGTATTTCTTAAAATAGGTATAATCTCCGTGACCTGGACGAAACAAGGTCTTTATCTGTAAATAATCTCGAGAACGCTGATTAGTATTTTGAATCAATAACGCGATGGGCGTACCTGTGGTTTTCCCTTCGAAAACACCCGATAATATTTTGACTTGATCAGCTTCTTTTCGTTGCGAGGTAAAGTAGGACTGGCCAGTTTTACGTCGATCAATGTCCGCTTGAATGTCTTCTTCCCTTAAGGCAAGGCCTGGAGGGCAGCCATCAACGATAGCCACTAACGCTAAACCGTGGCTTTCACCAGCAGTAGTGACGGTAAACAATTTCCCAAAGCTATTTCCAGACATCGCATTTTAATATCATTAATACTACAAGCTGTCTACACTAAAGAAGAAGCCAGCATTTCATTTCTCCCACCTCCCCCTTTTTTCACTCTTATATATTTCTAAAAGAATTATGGCTGTGGCAAAAACTAACAGACTTAGAAGAAATCGATTTTTTCAAAAAAGCGTCGATGGGGCCAGGCTAATCATCAATCAATACAGCATAAATTGGTCCAGCGTTTAAAGAATAGCGCTGACTAAGGCTACTATCGATTTGCATCGATAAATAATCGATGACGAAGCCATGAAACAATTGCATACTTTACTATTAAATAGGTACGCATCATTCATGGTAAAGATCACTTATCCAAACATAAACCCATTTTAAAGAATTTTTTAACTAATTAGTTGCACGCATATAATCCAAACACTCTTTGTTTTCATTCAACTTCATCCAACGGAGTTAGTACGGACACATAATTGTTTATTTGTTTATTTAAAGAACCAAAATTATGAAAACAATATGTCATGACCATTGATGTTTCAAACCGTTCTACTTCAGGTAAATTTATTAGACTCTAATTTATTAGACTCTAATTAAGTAATGGTAATTTTCAGGGATCTTATCATAAAAGATCTTGGTAGTATCTCCTTTAGAGAAGGTACAAAATTAATAAGTCTACGAAACTAAATATCCTGCTACGATTACGGAAAGTGTTTACGATTAAAAAAACTAAGATAATCTGTCCGACTTCATCTAATTAATTATTCCGCTAAAAAGTATTTCATCGTTTGTTGAATTCAACTTAATGAGAAACATGAACATTCTATTTTATGAATACACTTCTTTTAAATATGCTATAATAATTAATTACTCATGCCTTTCTTTCTTCACGGGGAAATGGTAGGAAGCGGGAAAGCAGAATTAGCAGAAAGTATCTCTTTCTAGTAATCTTTTTTTAGATTTTATAATGATACGTTGCGATAAATAACTCTTTTGAATTTTGCATGCGAAAACGACTGCTTTCTTAAATTTCCTAATACCTTAGTAGTAACTTCAAAATCACGATGTAACTTCTATTTTCTATTGCTATAAGCCATAGCACAATAAATAGGAAAAATGATATTAGCTATTAATTTAATTAGCAATATTTTCAGAGAAAAATAAGGACGGAGATTGCTCAAGTTCACGGTTATCACTTTGAAATGGATTAAAAAAATTGAGAAGAAAGAACACCAATCGGATAGGCCGCAATGTAGGTTGCGATTTCTTTGATTGAGAATCTCGTCTAAATGCTTTATTTAAAATAGCTTATAACAAGCGAAGGAAGGGAGGAAAGCTCGTAGGCTCGTAGAATTATTAGCCGAGCTATCAACTCGGAATTATTTCTCTAGAATTATTTCTCTGCTTAGATAAAGAGGATTCTTGCATCTCTAGTAGGCTGCCGTTCTAACCTCGTTTTAACCTCTTTTCTGGATTAGATATAAAATGTTTCCTTTATTCCCTAAATTTAGAAACAAGGTTGATTTTAAAATATTCTTGCTCAATCTTTGCCAAAGTCTATTCATGATATCTACAGAAAGATTTACCTCTTTGTCTTAATGAGGTGGTTGAGAAAGGCTAATTACTTTAATTTCATATAAAATTAACATTTATTTCAAGAAGATTGAGACGCATCTTTTATTCTTCTCCAAGAAAACAAATTAATAGCAGTATTGCTCTTAGGGAATAGCTTGCAATGTTGATATACACCCTGTTAGTTATAATTATTCAAATTTAATTGTCCGATAAGACTCGCGTGTACCCTTTGGAAACACTATCGCAAAATCTCCTTTTTAATTTTCAGTAAGCTTATAATCTTCTTTAACACAATTTTTGCATTCGCTCTTTTCTTTGAAGCTTGACAGGAATTATCTTGTCTAAATAATCAAAAAGAAAACCAAGATAGATTCACATTAGTTGGTTTTTCAAAGGGATGTTCTATTAGAATCGTGAAAAGTACAACCGATGGTGCTAGAGAAAACCTAATCTCTAGAGAGGGGGTAGCTAAAAGTGTCAAAAAAGCTTAATTGATTGATGTAAATAAGAATTAGAGACACGTAAATTCACTATTACTTAAATAATAATCAAAACTAGCGCATCGTTACTGCTAGATAATTATTCTTCAAAGACTACCAATTAAACGTTACTCTAAATACGTATCTGTTAACTTTCTGTTGAAATGAATTACAGGTAGATCACGCGCACCCAGGGGCAGAGCGCCACTAGTTATCAACCTATCAACCGCAGTAGGATTAGCTGGGGGGTAAGGCACTGCGACTATATCTGGAAATTTTATGCTGTTAGCTTATAATTAAGATGTATTTGATTATGACACTTCATTAACAAGGAAGCTTTGAAGAAGGGGGGTTCTTTAATGGTTTTTTCTAGGATATCGGTTGCACAAACTTCTTCTGAAACTGTTAAAGTCCGAGTTCGATCAGCTACTCGCTCCCACCTTAGCATTATGGCAGCAGATCTTAGTCTTGGAATCACAGCAAGAGTTCCTTTAGGACACATAATGACGAAAGCTGGTCTAGCCAATGCCAACTGTTGAAAAAGATGTCAATTGTAAATCAGCCAGATTGACAAAAGACAGCTTGGATGAATTACCATATAATGGTAGAGCCTATAAACTTAAAAAAAGTCATTTCAATGAAAAAAAGGAGTTACTTCCTTATTCAATGATTCATTTTACAGCTACCTATACGGACTTGTACCAACTTACCATGGGGCAGGTTTATTTTCTGGAAGGGAAAATAAACCAGGTGGCTGTTTTTGATTATTTTTTTCGTAAATTACCGTTTAAGAGTGGATACGCTATTTTTTCAGGATTAGAAGATCTGCTAACTATCCTTCAACACCTTAAATTTAGCGAAAAAGATATTGATTTTTTATTTCGCCAAGGGTTTCATACCGAGTTTCTTCATTATTTAAAAAACCTTCGATTTAGTGGCAACGTCTACGCCGCACAGGAGGGGGACCTTATATTCCCTACTCGTCCAATATTAGTCATTGAAGCCCCACTCATTGAGGCTCAGATTGTAGAAACGTTAATTTTAAATATTCTAAATTTTCAGACGCTTATCGCCACAAAAGCTAGCCGAATGCGCTATGCAGCCAAAGACAAAACGCTTGTTGATTTTGGGTTGCGTCGAGCAGCCCCGTTAGCAGGTTATTATGCAAGCCACGCTGCTGTAATTGGTGGGTTTGATGCTACTAGTAATGTAATTGCTGGACGAGATTATGATATTCCAGTCGCAGGTACAATGGCCCATTCTTTCGTACAAAGTTATGACGATGAATTATCAGCCTTTCGTGATTTTTCTGAAAGCCGCCCACAGGATTGTGTCTTATTGGTCGATACCTATGATACTTTAAAAAGCGGAGTACCAAATTCTATTAAAGTGGGGAAAGAAATGGAGTCACGTGGTCAACAATTAAAAGGTGTACGTCTTGATAGCGGTGACCTTAGTTATCTTTCAAAAAAAACGCGCAATATGCTAGATGAAGCAGGTCTTTCTTATGTGAAAATTGTAGCTTCTAATCAGCTCGATGAATACGTAATTAAGAGCTTATTGGAACAAAAATCACCAATTGATATTTTTGGTGTTGGAACCAGACTTGCTATTGGTGAACCAGATGGTGCCCTAGATGGAGTGTACAAACTCGCTTTTAGTAATAACAAGCCCCGTCTCAAACTTTCAGAAACAGCTACTAAAATAACACTACCTTACAAAAAGCAGGTGTATCGAGTGTTAGATGAGCGAGGTGGCTTCCTAGGAGCCGATGTCATTACCTTAGCCGATGAAAAATACATAGACATCATGTATCACCCTTTCAAGCCACTAAAATCTTTTTGCATTAAAAATTATAAAAAAGAAGCTCTTCTACATAAAGTAATAGAAAATGGTAAACGATTAATTCCTCCTAAAACGGTCAATGAAATAGCAAAATACAGCCAACATCGCTTAAATTTGTTATCTGAAAAATACAAACGATTTGATAATCCTCATGTTTACAAAGTTGGGCTAAGTAGTAAGCTTAATGATAGACGTAACCATTTAATAGAAGCTTATAAAAAAAATAAAAACTTTAATTACTATCGATGTTCAAAATAATTTTATGTCTGGAGTTCCCTTGGAACTCTAAACTGATCCCCATTATCAGTAGACATCCATTTGATACACTCAGTCATCAAATAAGGTGTAGCAATAAGTCAATACGATAAGTCGTGCAAAGAAAAAGCCCTTGCGGTTTTGTTCTCTGCCAAAACGGTGGTAATACTTTTATCTACAATTTCACTACGAATTCACAATAACAACGGGCGTATCGAGGAACGCGCGCCTTCAAACGCGTCGTGAATCACTGCTTAGTATCAAATTTTCAGGTTGGGACCACTCCTTCACAAATTTAATCAATTTCTTTGTAATTACTCCAAAGCTTTTACAAAAAAAAGATAAATTTATTACCAATCCATCTGTTAATAGCTCTTTTTTAGAAGGTTTTTTGTAAAATATTGAGTGCTTCAAAAGCATTATTTATTTATAACTTTAAGTATTAAGGCGTTTAAAAAAATTATAATTCTAATTCGGATTCATTATTCAAATTTTTGAACATAATTTATATTCGTTTCTGAGAAAATACAAGACCCACTATGCGCTGATCGCTTCAAAATCGCCAAGGTCCACTAGGTTTAAGGAAGGGTTTCCAGGATTTCTATAGTCCTCATTCTATCATGAAAGATCCATTGTACTTTGACATTTTAAGGATTTGCGCTAAAGTAGACCTATATGTGGGTCAAAAACTTACCGCTTCCAGATCCCATTGCCCAGCTTTATAGCGATCGCTTAAAGTTAAAAATTCTAGAAGAAATTTCTAGACAGGGGCCACTCACTTTTGCACGTTATATGGACTTAGCCCTTTATTCGCCCGGTTTAGGTTATTACAGTGCTGGCGCATCTAAGTTTGGTGAAGCGGGTGATTTCATTACGGCTCCTGAAATTTCTCCTATTTTTTCGCAATGCGTGGCGCGTCAATGTCATCAAATATTACAAGATTTAAATGGCGGCGATATCCTTGAACTCGGTGCGGGAACCGGAGTTATGGCGGTTGATATATTAAAAGAACTCAAGTGCAATCAATGCCTACCTAAGCATTATGTGATTTTAGAAGTCAGTGCGGATCTTCGAGAACGACAAAAGACATGCCTTCAAAAACAAATCCCAGAATTATTTGATCGCGTTGTGTGGCTAAATCGACTGCCTGTAGATTTTGTAGGTGTTATTCTTGGAAATGAAGTAATGGATGCCTTACCGGTCCACAAATTTAGAATTGAAAATAACATCATTAAAGAAATTTATGTGGACTGTGAAAAAGGAGAATTTTTATGGAAAATAACTGATCCGTTATCGATCAATTTAATTCAAAAAATTGGGAACTTAGATGTCGATTTTCCTGATGGTTATGAATCAGAAATTAATTTATTATTAACACCATGGATTGCCTCTCTCGCTAATGTTCTAAAAAAAGGATTAATTTTGTTGATTGATTATGGATTCCCCCGACATGAATATTATCACTTAGAGCGTAACCGAGGCACTATTGCATGTCATTACCAGCATCGTAGCCACTTTAATCCGCTTATTTTGCCTGGTATTCAGGATATTACCGCACATGTCGATTTTACAGCTGTTGCGGAGGCTGCTGCTTACCATCGATTGACTTTGGCGGGATTTATTCATCAAGCAGGCTTTTTGTTAAATTGTGATATTACTTCATTAGCCTTCGCAGAAAATGCAGTAGAGCACTATCAGGTCATGCAACAAATTAAGAAATTAACGTTTCCAAGTGAAATGGGTGAATTATTTAAAGTAATTGCCTTAACTCGTAATTATAATTCTGTTTTACTTGGCTTTACGAACGGAAATCAAATAGCTCGTTTTTCATTTTAATTATATGCTCTTCCCAGAAGTAGGTGCGGATAGGATTAAGTGTCGAATTGCTTCCAACCGTATTGCTTCCAGCGCTTTCGCAAACTCTTCTCCTTTTAGTTGTCTTTTTTGTAAGGGCTGAATGTTGATTGACTTAATTATTTTAATAACTTTTTCCATTTTTTCAGCGTTTTTCGCTGACGGGGGGTAAAGTGATGCACAGATGAAAAGAAAGTCTTCAAAACGTTCTTTCCGACGCAATGCGTCAGTTTTGAGGATAAAATTTAGCAATTCTTTTTCATTCATTCGATTGACATCTTTATATAATTCTTTGAATTGTGAAACCATGGTTGCCAGATTGGCATATTCATTTGGAACACGATATTGTAGGGTCGGTTGTTGAATGCCTTCGAGTGAAAGACCACTTAACAGAGCAACAAAGCGAATCACAGGAGACGAGGTCTTTTTTGAGATTCGAGATAAAGTCTCCATATTTTTACCTTTATGACAAAGAATAGGGAATAAAATAGCTAAAGCGCCACAATCGTCTAATACTTTGAAAAATCGAGTGGGGGCTTCATTAGCGAGTGCACGTACCAGTTCTTTCCAAACGCGTTCAGGTACTAATGCACGCACTTCTCCTGCATTCGTCATTTTTTTCATTAGATCTAATGTCTCAGGATAAATAGAAAATTTAGGAAATTTAGTCGCTAAACGAGCTAAGCGTAAAACCCGAACTGGATCTTCTTGAAAAGCTGAGGATACATGACGAAAGACCTTATTCTTTAGATCTTTCCGGCCACCGTAAGGATCAATAAAGCTACCATCGGGTGTTTTAGCTACAGCGTTGATGGTTAGATCACGACGCATTAAATCCTCTTCGAGAGTCACATCGGGCGCTGTATAAAAACTAAAACCCTTATATCCCTTAGCTATTTTGCGTTCTGTGCGAGCGAGCGCGTATTCTTCATGGGTTTTAGGGTGTAAAAACACTGGAAATTCTTTCCCAACGGGTTTAAAGCCGTCAGCTATCATTTCTTCGGGTGTAGCACCTACCACAACCCAATCTTTTTCTTTTATTGATAGTCCTAATAATTCATCTCGAACAGCTCCGCCTACCAAATAAATTCTCAATTGTGCTATCCTTTCTTTCTTTTTTAGTCTTTAATTTTACCATAAATGGGGATATCAACTTGAAACAAATCGTATCAAGAGGATTTAAATTATGCAGCAGCTCCCGTAAACGCTTTAGGTTAATGATTTTTCGTTCCATGGGACAAGGCTTTTCTTATGAATCTTTCGAGAAATATTTTTCTTTAACTTTTGCACGTCGCGTGAAAGTTCGCACTTGTATATAATTAGCCTCGGGCCCCTTACGCATCCTTAGCGCTAGTTGCTAGAAAATCACTGACTGTGTGTAAATTACGTAAATATCTACCACGACACGCTCTATCGAGAATAGTTGGCTGGTTCGCTGACCGACAATGGAGTTCAGTCACGCGAGCGATAATTCGACTTTTTATTGGTTATTATGGGGTTAACATGCAAGAAGCAAAAAATGCTGATATCCATTCGTACTCTTCGTTTAATGCCTTTTTTACGCGACATTTAAATTCTGCTTTACGACCAATTACGAGCGATTCCAATGCCGTCGCTTCGCCCGTAGATGGGGTTATTAGTGAAATAGGAGAATTAAAAGGTGAAACAATTTTACAAGCGAAAAAGCATTGTTATATAGTAGCCGACTTATTGGGTGGTAATAGTGAACAAGCGAAATCCTTTCAGGAGGGAGCTTATTTTACCGCGTATTTAGCTCCAAAAGATTACCATCGAATTCACATGCCCATTGATGGCGATTTATTAGAGATGACATACATACCAGGCCGTCTTTTTTCTGTTAATCCTTTTTTGGTTCAAACAATTCCGCGGTTATTTGCTCGAAATGAGCGAGTAGTATGTTTATTTAAAACGCAAGTGGGTCTTATGGCTGTCGTGATTGTGGGCGCTATTTTAGTAGGAAGTATTAAAACCGTTTGGCATGGTACTGTAACTCCCAACACCCAACGTGCTATTTCGGTATGGAATTATCGAGACAAAAATATTAACTTGACACAAGGTGACGAATTGGGCCATTTTGAAATGGGTTCTACAGTGATTTTGTTATTCCCGTTTCATGGGGTACGATGGGAGCCTCATTGGCAAACTAATAGCCGTATTTTTTTTGGTGAAAAAATTGGAACATTAATAACCTAAACTTACCGAAATGGTAGGTTTTGATAGGAAATGTGAGCTAAGCGATGTCGGTAGAAAAAGTAATCACATCACTAATTTGTTTCGCCTTTGCCTTAATCATTAGTAATCGGTCTAAGCCTACAGCAACACCCGCGCAAGATGGTAATCCTTCTTCTAGCGCAGCAAGAAAGTAATAATCGATCCCGATTTTGGAAAGCCCTCTCTCTTGACGCTTTAAAATATCTTTTTCAAAACGGTGACGTTGCTCCTGAGCATCGATTAATTCTTCAAAGCCATTCGCGCATTCCATGCCTTCAATGTACAATTCGAATCGTAAAGCCGTGTTAGAATTTTTAGGGTGAATTTTAGCTAAAGTTGCTTGGGAAGCTGGAAAATCGTAGACAAATAAGGGTTGCTCGAATCCAATTTTCGGTTCGATAATGTGAGTGAATAGAAATTGCAATAAAGTGTCGTGATCCTTATAATCATTGGAATTTACCAGTGAAAAGTGTCGAGCTAGAGCTCGTAATTTATCCAATGAAACTCGAAATGGGTTAATCGATAGATGTTCTAAAAATAATTCGGAATAAGTTTTTTGGACGGCTTTTTCCGTATATAGAATATGTTGCAATAATTTATCTATTTCGTTCATTAAATCTTGATAGCTAAAACCGGGCCGATACCATTCTAATAAAGTAAATTCAGGATTGTGTTGAGAGCCTGTCTCACCGTTACGGAACGCTTTACAAATTTGATAAATTGGCCCGCTACCGCTAGCGAGGAGCCTTTTCATAGCGTATTCTGGAGAGGTCTGTAAATAATAATGGCGTTTTTCTTTGTAGCTGTAGTAAATCGTTTGAAAGCTTTCAATATGGACATCAGTTACAGTGTGTTGTGATAAGAGAGGTGTTTCGACTTCTAGAACACCTCGCTTGGCAAAAAACCGCCGAATTTCAGAGTATAATTTTACGCGCAGTTGTTGGTTTGTAAGAGAAGCAGTTGGTTGCCAGTTCAAATTGGACATGTTTAGCCGAATGACGCGGAAGACTTTGATTATCTCACCCGGGAAACATATTCTCCACGACGAGTGTCGACTTTGATTATTTCGCCTTCATTCAAAAACAACGGAATGCGTACCACAGCACCGCTTTCAAGTTTTCCACGTTTTGTGCCGCCAGTAGCTGTATCACCACGTATCCCTGGCTCTGTTTCGATGATCTTTAATTCTACAAAATTAGGGGGATCAACCGATAGAGGGGCACCGTTCCACATAGTTACTGTGCATAGTATTTCTTCTTTGAGCCATTGTCTCGTATTCCCTACGGTTTCACCCGAAGCAGCATACTGTTCGTAAGTTGCTGGCACCATGAAATACCAAAATCCTCCATCGTTGTATAGATATTGCATTTCTACTTCGACTACATCAGCGATGGGCAGAGTTTCACCGGATTTAAAAGTGCGTTCCAATACTCGGCCAGTCTTTAAATTACGGAATTTAACGCGATTAAAAGCCTGGCCTTTTCCAGGTTTAATGAATTCATTTTCAATAATGCTGAAAGGGTCTCCACCGATCATAACTTTTAATCCGCTACGGAACTCGTTTGTGTTATATGTCGCCATAAGGGAGCCTCTTGTGATTAACGTCGTAACGGTTATCATATGTTCATGTCAATGATCTTGCAAGTTGCTGTACCAACACCGTTATATCAATGTTTTGATTACTTAACACCTGCTTTATTAAATAGTATAAAATTACAACCGGGTATTCGTGTAAAAGTTTCTTTCGGTCGAAAAGACTGTATAGGCGTGTTAATGCGAATAAAAGCTCATTCCTCGTTGCCTACTGTGCGTCTTAAGCCTGTCCAGAAAATTCTCGAGGAAGAACCGCTCATTCCGCCCTCTTTACTTAAATTGTTTCAATGGGCGAGCGAGTATTATCACTATCCCATTGGGGAGGTTATTCTGGGCGCCTTACCACAAATTTTCCGTCAAGGAAAACAGGTTTCTGAAATCAAAAATGACGTGGATTCGCATATTTCGCATTCCCCTTTAGATTTAAATCTCTATCAGAAAGCTGCTGTCACAGCAATTGTTAGTAGACAGAATTTTCAGACTTTTTTACTTTCAGGAATTACCGGGAGTGGTAAAACCGAAGTTTATTTGCATTGTATTGAAACGTTAATTAAGCAGGGAAAACAAGTATTGGTGTTGGTTCCAGAGATTGGATTAACACCTCAAACTGTAAGGCGACTTCGTGAACGGTTTAGTGGGCCCGTTGCTGTTTTACATTCTAATTTAACAGATAAAAAGCGTGCGCAAGCGTGGTTAATGGCTAAGAAGGGTATAGCTAAAATTATTATTGGTACTCGCTCAGCTATTTTTACGCCCCTTCTTAAGCTCGGCATTATTATTTTAGACGAAGAGCATGATACTTCTTTTAAACAACAATCGGGTTTTCGTTATTCTGCGCGTGATCTGGCTGTAATACGTGGTCGGTTTGAAAATATTCCTGTTGTGCTTGGTTCAGCAACTCCTTCGTTAGAAAGTTTCTATAATGTTAAACACAAGCGTTATGAATTATTATCGTTACCCAAACGAGCCGGGAAGGCTATTTTGCCTCGTATGACAATAACCGATTTACGCCAAAAGCAGTTAACGGCTGGGATGAGCGACGAATTATTGATTGCCATTGAAAATGATATTAAAAATAACGGCCAAGTTTTATTATTTTTAAATCGTCGTGGTTATGCGCCTACTTTAATGTGTCATGGTTGTGGGTGGATAATGTACTGCAATCGTTGTGATGCGCGGTTAACTTTTCATTATCAGCCTCCACGACTCTACTGTCATCACTGCGGTTCTAATAAAAAAATTCCTTTCATTTGTCCGCAATGCAAGCACCAGGAATTAATCGATCTTGGTTTAGGTACAGAACAATTAGAAGCAGTTTTACAAAGACGATTTCCAAATTATGGCATTGTGCGTATTGATCGCGATAGTACGCGCACTAAAAATAGCATGGAAGAAAAATTAGCTTTAATTCACAACCGAAAAGCACTAATTTTAATTGGAACTCAAATGGTCGCTAAGGGTCATCACTTTCCTCACTTAACCTTGGTGGCAATTTTGGATGCCGACAGTGTTTTATATAGTGCCGATTTTCGTGCTGCAGAACGAATGGGGCAGTTGTTAACTCAAGTGGCGGGGCGTGCAGGACGTGTAGAACGGCAAGGCGAGGTCTTTATTCAAACTCATCATCCTAAAAATCCCCTACTTACAGTTTTGCTCAAAAAAGGATATGCTGTGTTTGCAGAGGCTTTATTGAAAGAGCGCGAAGCTACTCAGTTGCCCCCTTTTTCTTACTTAAGTTTATTACGTGCTGAGTCCCCAAATCCCACATCTCCTTATGAATTTTTATTGCGAATAAAACAAAAAATCCTTTTTAATAGGGGTGTTGATATTTTAGGGCCCGTTCCCGCCAGTATGGAACGCAAAGCAGGGCGTCACCGATATCAATTGCTTTTTCAATCTAAACATCGTGCTCGCTTGCATGAAGCATTAACTCAATTGATCCCTTTGCTTCCCACACAGCGTGCAAAAGTCCGCTGGTCTTTGGATGTGGATCCGCAAGAAACAATCTAATTTTTGAGTAGTTCTTCTCAAGATAGCCAAAAGCCACTAATAATCTAACTTATAGCCTATTCCCATCGTGAATGAGTCGGAATGGAAAGAGGAAGGAAGAGAGAGAGGGGATACAGCTCTTAAACTGCCAAAGGCTTATGATTATAGCCATTAGAATGAAGATTGATAATTCGTTGAGCATTTGAATTAAAATAATATCGCCAATTCGTGGTAAATAAAGGTGTCCAAGATCATTTCTAAGAAGTAACCAGTTAGCGGGAGGGTGAAATAAACTTAGGAATGTTAACTAATACTTCCCGTTAGGGACTGGAAATCCTAGGAAATAATATATTTTAGTAAATGATTCCAGACAATTTCAGTGAAAATATGACAATTTCCATTGATATCCAGAGTGATATCCAGAGTGACCCACCCCTTCCTTAAATCCGACTTTACTATTTAAATAGCTGAGGACGGAGTACTCATTGAAAATTCCTACAAAATTGAAAAATATTCTACCACCTATGGTAGGGGTACTAAATAAAAAATAAAAACAGGAAATAAATCTGATCATAGCTGGAGCACTCTTGTAGAGACCTGATACGGTGGTTTATCATTCGGGACGTAACAGAGATGAGTTATTACGGCAACCAAGATATGTTTGTTAGTAACGGCGGACACAATGCTTGTCTATCGATTTACGATTAGTCAAGACCTTTTAAGGGCAATCGTTTCTATTTTGAATGGGGGTATTCAAAATAGAAACACCATATCCTGCTGGGCAGCACTGGAGATTACACCTGATCAATGATTTTATCAATTGAAATAGTATACTAAATGAAGCGGGGGTTGGACAGGTTTTGCTTTTGGTTTTATGAATTGATGTATCAAGGAATTTTTAACGCCGACGGAAGTAAAACGGGTCATGCCAATCATATTATTTATGTATAGCATCGAGTATCGCTCAGATTGATGATGAAAGTTTTACTCGAAGAGCCCCATAGGAGACCTTCAATTGAAACGCATGTTTGATGGTGGAACATAAACTGTGGAGAAAATCCTATCTTAGCAAGCAAACCAAACAACGCTTTTCGCGTTTGTCTTGAAGAATAAAAGAGGATGGTGTTGCTTCTTGTAGAAATGGATCAACCAGACGTTAGAGAAGTTTGTTATGGGATTATGCCTTCCGTGTTCGGATTTCACTCTTTAGCTCTATAAACAGCTGTGGCTCGAATTTTATTTTTACAACCTTTGGAGTTTTCTATCGAGCTTGAGATGGCATCTTCGCCGCATTGAGAAATTGAGAACAGGTTTTACATTTTTATCTTTAGAAAAAGGAAAGTCCCAAATGTTGTAGAATTTTTTTTAGTTTTAGATCTGGTGGAGGTGTCATTTGAATGGTGGAAAATTCTTGACGTAATGAATAACAACAACGTAAGTTTTCAAATTGATCTTGATGGTTTATCAATGATTCACGTAAGGTTTGGGTTTCTTTGCTAGGATCATAAATTTTCAATAAAATATCTTCAATGGTGTGACATTCATAAATATCGATTGTAATTTTTTCCTGCAGTTGTTGCAGTTCTTTAAAACGGTGAATATCCGTTAATTGGAAATGTTTTAAAAAGGCTTCATAAATCATTAGTGACGCGCGCAATTTCGATACTTTGCTGTAACCAGCAATGTGAGGCGTACCAATAGCAACTTTTTGCAACAAATCTAAATTAATGTTTGGTTCATTTTCCCAAACATCCAAGCAAGCAATAACATGACTCTGCCTTAATAGAGCTTGATTATCCACCACCGCACCTCGTCCTGCATTTAACAAAATGCAACCAGGTTTTAATCTTTTTAAGAAGACATCATTGATTAAATGGTAGGTAGGGAAATCACCAGTTTTAGTTAAAGGTGTATGTAAACAAATAAGATCCATCTTCGCAAGATATTCTAATGGGATGGAAATAAATTCTTTTTCAGAAATAGCACGTGGCGGATCATTATGGGAAACAGAGAAGCCCATCTTTTTCAAATGACCGGAAACGATTTTTCCAACATAGCCGACTCCAACGATAGCGGTGTCTAATGATCCTTGTGGTAATAAACCTTTTCTACGTAAAAATGCGACGCAGTGGAGTACATATTCCGCCACTGCGACTGCGTTAGCACCGGGAGCGTAAGCCCATGAGATAGGTTGTTTTGCTAACCATTCGTGATCAATATGATCAAATCCTGCGGTTGCACTGCCTATAAATTCGATGGCGGTTCCTTTTAATAAAGCGGGGTTAACTTGAGTTATCGATCGTGTTAATAGAACATTGGCTGTCGTTAAATCGCTTTTTTGTATAGCGGCACCCGGCTTTAAAATCAATTCACCATAGCCTTCAAATAATTCAGAAACAAATGGAATGCGATCGTCAGCAAGAATGGTGAGCATCTTTAAAGACTATCAAGAAAGATTTATTGAATGCAATACCCTTCCTTCACTCTCAGCCTTCATGTTATAAGGCTCATTTAGTTATGCAATTGATCACACTGTAGTGGTAATTCCTATAGATAAGGAATTAGAGATAACTTATAGAAATGCATTTTGCCGGTGGTTTAGGTAATGTCACATTAACCTTTCAGCAGCCTTTATTCAAAGGAACGAGTTTTCGTACAACAAGATTAATTTAGCCAACACCCGTCGATGATGAAACATAGCCAAACTAACTTTTAAAAAAGTGTGACTACGATAGTAGTAGCCATTTGGCAATCCAATTCCAATAATTTCATTTAATCTCATTCATTTGTTACAAACATACTATATAACACGATTAAAATTCTACACAACCATTAATTTCATTCTGTTGCCACTAAAATAGTAACGCAGTCAAGCCAAATTCAGTCTGTTTTGGGTAACTGACTTGATAACATCCTGAAAGGATAAGGTGCCCACGGAATCAACAGCGATATTGGCTAAAACGTGAAAGCTTGGATAGCACTCTGCTTGTATCATGAAAACTTGATTAATTTAAGAATACAGCCACTGGGGGAATATTACTCAAAAAATTTACTTGCTTCCTCGGAAGCATTAGTGATTTTCAATGAACACGGGTCCTTTTATTTCACTTGGTATTTGCCCGTGACTGCTAATCGAATTCGGGGTCTTGAAGGAAATGTTGCGTGAGCTTGGCAGGCAATTTAAATTTCATTGCCAGCCATAGCGTGAAAATACAAAATACACCGATAACAACAAAATCCCAACCGAAAGAAATAATTTCCTTTCCCCCACCAAAATTACCAAGATAAGAAATCAATGCCATTCCTAAAAAATAAGGCCATACCCATATTGATGCTCGCCAGTGGAAAGCAAATCGCTTATCCGGCTTGATGAAATAACGGTGAACAATCAGCACAGCAAGCCCAACGAGTAAAACAAAACCTAATTTAGAAATAATCATCCATCCACTCCAGTAAATAAGAAGGGTACAGATATAAAATGCCCCTCCAGCCCATAATGTAACAGCAGGTAATCTAAATGGCCGTGGACGTTGAGGCAGTTGTTGACGCAAGGCTAGCAAGCAAATAGGAGCAATAGCATAGGTTAAGGCCATTAGTGAGGTTAGAAAAGCTATCATACGATCCCATCCCGGTAATGGCGCAAAGAGGCACATTCCTAAAATAAAATTAGCGATGATAGCAATGGAAGGGTTTCCTTGAGTAGTTAGACGTTGAAATAAAAGAGGAATCTGATGATTTTTACTCATACCGTACAACGCACGTCCCCCACTACTAGTGTACATCAATGCGGCGGCTAGGGGACCAATGATTGCTCCTAAATACAATAGAGGAAGAAGAAGATCTAAATGTCCTTGATGCACAATCGCAGTTATAGGGCTGGTGCCACCTTGTAATTCCAGATGTGCCCATCCATGAATCAAATTAATGGGCAGAAGCGAGGATAGGAAAGCAAATTGTAGAAGAAGATAGATGATTAAACAAATCACCACAGACCCAATAATAGCAAAAGGTAAAGCACGTGTTGGGTTTTTAGCTTCGCCAGCCATTTCACAAGCTTGTTTAAATCCGTTAAAAGCAAAAACAACGCCTCCAGTAGTGACTGCTGCAAATATTCCGTGCATTCCGTAAGGCATGAAAGCAGTATGAGCAGGGTGAATAAGCCGAGAAGGAGAAAAATATAACGCTAAAATAACTACGGCCACCATTGTAGGGATGGCAATTTTTAAAATGGTTAATGCGTTGTTGAATCGTAATAACCAACGTAAGGAAAAAATATTAATTCCCGAAATCGTCATCATTAACACAGAGGCTGAAAAATAGCCATAAGTAGTTAAACTACCATCACTGTGGACTAATGATAGAAAGAAATAATTTAAGTATTGTAGAATCGCTTGAACTTCTGTGGAAGCTAATGAGGCATAGGAGAGCCAGATTATCCAAGAAAAAAGAAAACTTACAAGGATGCCATGTGTGTAATGAGGAATACGAATACTAGCTCCGATAATCGGTAGCATGGCGCAAAGCTCAGCGAAAACAAAAGCGATAAGGATGACAGCCATACCACCAATAAGCCAAGCAAAAATCGCTGAAGGGCCCGCCAGTTCCGAAGTGAAATAAGTAGCAAACAACCATCCTGAACCCAAAATTGCACTTACGGACGCAAGCAACAAAGCGAAAGGTGATATAGATCTTTTTATCATAATCTCAATAAGTTAAGGTGATTGTTAAGAATTGTGAATAATGTTGAATATGCTATCAGTTTTATGTGCTTCTTAACAGTTTAAAGCGAGCGACAATTATCACTGGTTAATATAACTTTAATCTCGTACTTTAGGTTATTTCAACTGCATTTGATAGCATTCACAGGTTGAAATCTATTCTTAAAGCAGGCTTTATATTAAAGCCTGCTTTAAGAATAATACCCGTTTCCAAACGAATCAACATTATTCATAGGTAAATCCACGCTAAAGCAGAAATGATTACATGTAACTGATATCCCAAACCCTTCCTTCTTTCAGAATTGATTAAAAAGTTTGGTAGGTTTTTAATGGAATTTTTAGAAAGTACTGCACTCATTTTTAGATAAAAGGTGCTTAAAGAAGCTTATTTCCATAATAACCGTTTAAGATTCTCGGTCATAATAATCCCTGCTAACAACAAAGGGGGTTTATATTTTTAATTAATATTCAGTCCGTTCTACTAACATAGTAGAATAACTTGTTGATTATATCTTAAATAATCAATCATAAATAATGTTCTCTCAAGCAATGACGAAAATTTTTTTTTGGTTTTGACGAAATCCATAATATATTACTTACTGAGAGAATGGATTTTTATTCTCTCATTAACTGTATGGCTGCTTTTAAAGCGTTCCATGTTTGAACTTTCAACTCTGCATTTTGTAACAAATCTGCGGGAGAATGGCTTCTAATTATCCGCGATTGCTTTAGCGAGTTAATTAAACAGATGACCCGAGAACCTAATAAAATAACGCATTTTTCTAATTTATCGGGCTCTAAGAGGCCAGATTGAAGACCGCCCTTAAATTGCTTTTTTGTAGCTTTTACAATCTTTTCTACTAATTGGGCTTCTGCTTTATTTTGAAATACTGCATCAGCCAGCAGAATACCCACTTGGTGATTCTGAGAGTTTAATAAATCATAACGGTAGTATTCAAATAAACCAGGCGTTCGAAAACGCCATACATCAATCCCCATCCATCGTAAGTAATGTATCACAGCCAACTCTACTTTATCAAAGTACTATCAATGCCTTATCCTACCATAAGAGAATTAGATTCGCCTACTCTTAGTGAAAATTTTAGAGCAACTTTACTTGTACAAAGGCTCTCATTCACAATCGCCCTCTTGTGCTAAAATAGCTCTGCATCATGATAAAGAACATCATTAAAGTTATTTACCTATCTTCGTTTATCGCTACTCTCTTATCACTAGTTGTTTTTACTGACGTTATAAAAAGCACTATCCCAATACGCGCGCGATTCCTGTATTCAGGGAAATAAATTAATATTGTTCCTCAAATCAGTTGGGACATATGCTAACAATAGCGACTCAACTGGCTCAGAATAATAACATTGCGGATGCTATATGGCTGTACAATCGGCCCAGGCTTTAATAGTAGCTGAAAGGAAAATCGGAGCTTAATTCATGCCGTCTCGTTGCCCATCACATGCTGATTTTAATGAAAAAACAATTTGTTTCTCATGTAGAAGGTAATCTTGCCATTAAAAACTTAGAGATAGCCAAAGCCGCATAGCTGAAGCAAAAAATAATTTCAAGAATTAATCGAGAAACCTAGAAAGATTGATAATAAAAAGCTCAATTGCGGTTAGCCGAAGTGGCCAAAGAACGCAATTCGACTTAGAACACATCCACGTCATTATAGCAACTGATGAATTCACAGCTACTTCAAGTTTGCACCGAGGAGGCACTAATACTCATCAAGCTTTATTTGCTTTATGCTTTAATTAAATTTGAGCCGGACATGGATTTTCTGCACTAATCTTCCTAATACGATTATCAAGCTTAGGATTGATACTATAAATGGCTGTGGCTAATTTAATATTTAATGATTGTTATCATGAGATACTGTTGCAAATTTTTTGTACGAGGGGCAACAAAAATAATTAGCTAAATTTCAGTCTGATTTTACTTATTGTAATGACTATCTTATAAAACTTATTTTATTATAATCTGTCTTTCTTCCTTGATTAAATTAAATTTTTAAGATCCTAACTTTAGGATTTTATGTCTCGTGCTTGCTTTATTTTCAAGCTGATTATACAGCTTAATTATCTTAAGCCTATTTCTTAAAATGTTATGGTTCAGCTCTAACTACGGAATGGACCATAGTACCTTTTAGAATTTCTGGCTCTGTTTCTATAATACCGTGCTACAATTTGGGTATCTTATTTTGCATTTGTAGTGCACTTCATTTACAAACATCAATTAAAATCTTTGGTAAAGAGTTTTAGCGAATAACACATTTTCTTTTAGTGTGGGATTTCTGATGTTTAACGTCACTTATTGCTCATTCCTGTGGCTACTTACCTGATATAGTTACTCGTGGATGTTCTAAACATTAGCAGGAATTTTCCTTTTAGGCACTCTAATCAGCCATATCATGTAAATTAATTGAAATGTCTTATTAAAGCATCACTATTTATAATCCTAGTCTTCATCAATATCAATAATCTCACTTCTAACAATTAGTCTTTTTCCACCCCTCTGTTAGAGGAAAAGTCCACCCGAGTTTTATGCAACAGCATCAAGCACACTCGGCTTTATTTAGATGGATTCAAAGCCATTGCTATTATCTTTATCTTATTGATACCATTGTTGCTCATGTTAAAGATCATTAAATTACGTGGCGATATCGACGCTGCTTCACGTTAGAAAGGGGAAAGGATGGGGTGTACTTTCTGCAAAATTACTAAAGGTAAACTTAGCAAATTAATTTATGAAGATGAGCAAGTGGTAGCCTTTTACGACATTACACCTCAAGCCCCTATCCATATTCTCATTATTCCCCGTCGTCATATTACTACAATTAATGACACATCTGATATGGATGAGCAACTTTTAGGGCATATGATAACAACAGCGACTCAACTGGCTCAGAATAATAACATTTCGGATGCTGGTTATCGTTTAGTACTTAATTGTAATCGAGGTGGAGGACAAGCTGTATATCATATCCATCTTCATCTGCTTGGAGGTCGAAAAATGAATTGGCCACCGGGTTAATTCAATGATCAAATAGCAGTCTTAGAACCGTCGTGCAACTCTTAACAATCAAATCGGAAATTTAGAAATGAGTAATATAATAGAAAAACATATCGAAGCTATCTTGACTAACCTAGGGGAAGACATTCGACGCGAAGGCTTAAAGGAAACCCCTCACCGTTTCCAGAAAGCTTTAGAACACCTTACATCCGGATACCAAGATAAATTGCATAAGATTGTCAATAATGCCATTTTTCAGTCCGATATGGATGAGATGGTTATTGTTAAAAACATTGAACTTTATTCACTATGTGAACATCATTTACTGCCTTTTATTGGAAAATGTCACGTAGCTTATTTACCTAATGGAAAGATCATCGGCCTTTCAAAAATTGCTCGTATTGTGGATATGTACGCCAAACGCTTGCAAATCCAAGAAAATCTCACCAAGCAAATCGCAGAATCTATTGCTAAAGTCACCGATGCTAAAGGAGTTGGTGTAATTATTGAGGCAAAACATCTTTGCATGATGATACGAGGGGTAGAAAAACAAAACTCTGATATGACCACTTCCATAATGATTGGTACTTTCCGAAAAGACGATCGAGCCAGAGCCGAGCTTTTAAGTTTAATTAGGAATTAACTTATGGTACGATATACAACCGGGACCGGGGTGGCGGAATTGGTAGACGCGTCGGACTCAAAATCCGATAGTGGCAACACTGTGAGGGTTCGATTCCCTCTCTCGGTACCATACCACTGCTCAAGCGTTTCTACATTTTTTTTGGTATCGTGCACCCTCATGAGTCACTTTCAAATCATCATTGTTTATTTGGAAAAATATCTTCCTGGCAAGCATCAACACTATGTCAGTCGCTGCCCAGACACACTTCTGTAGCTGTAATTATTATTCCAGATTTTATAACTTATTTTTGTGCATTGATTTAGTATCCTACTCAGCTAAACGATCAATGCAGCGCAATTCGTACGATCGTTCCTATTTTGTTATCTTAAAATGCTGTTTTGATTGAACCCGAATGATCGCCTAAAAATCACGTCAAATCTTTTGCATTATCCGACGAACTTGGAAAAAATTTTTTAGTACATGAGCGCACTCATCCGCCAAAATTCCACCTATCCAAGAAATGCGATGATTCAGCCGAGACTCACTTAAAATTTGAAAAACTTTTGCAACGGCACAAGTGTGTGGATCAAAAGCACCAAAAACAAGATGCTGAATTCTAGCGTGAATCATCGCGCCAAGACACATTGCACAGGGCTCTAAAGTTACATAGAGAGTCGTCTCCACTAATCGATAATTACCAAGATTTTTGGCAGCTTCCCGAATCGCAAGCAATTCTGCGTGAGCCGTAGGATCAGTTAATCCAATAGAGCGATTAAATCCCTTTCCAATAATTTTATTATCTTTTACTAAAACTGCACCAACTGGCACCTCTTGGTTTTTTTCAGCCTGCTTTGCCAAGAGAAGCGCTTTCCGGATAAAAAATTTATCACTCATATGTAACATCCTATACTGTTCCAGAACATTAGGATTGTTAATAATTAACTTTAACTGGTCATATCTTATCGCTTACGGAAGAAGTTAGGCGAAGGAATTATTGCCTCTTTTCCAGCTACTGTGGGAAAGAGTTATTAAGAGGTGAAGGACTCTAGCCTATACTAGAACTTGTAAAGTAAAAGCATATTTAGAATTCTATTTCTATAGCGCCCTTTTTCTTTTTATCAACAGTCATACTTCATAGCTTTATTCAAGATCCACAGAAGGCAGTAAAGTACAAGTGATAGGAGCGACTGGAGCGCTCCAAATGAGCTTCTTTTAAATTCTTTCAATTTATCTTATCTAATTTTTCTCGAATCATTTCCGGAAATCATTTTCAATTACTTAATTTTATTTCAAATTTTTAAAAGTGACTCTCAATCTCTAATGAAATTAAAATAGCGGGCCTTCCTTTTATCGAACTTTCAAACTTGCTGTATGCATAGAAAGCTTCTGCAATGGATAACTAGTGAAGAAAAATAAGAAAGCCGAGAGCCTACACAGTTGTAATAAAAAGGACTATTTAAGATAGTGCGGCTTAAGATTGCATTAATGATAATGATTAAAACAAAATCAAACGCCATCTTAAAATGAAATCACTTATTACCAGTATAAAGAAAATAGCTTACTGTAGCATATTACAAAATTAGAGTTCTTAAGAAGGCAAAGAATACTTTTATTAATATCGATCTTGCTCAATCATGGGGTAATACTGCGCGATCCCTTTTCAGCATTAAGCGTTATTATGTTTAAGACTATTTTAAGACTATCATGTTACTTTATGACTGCCATCCATCAGACCAGGGATAGCAATAGAGATAGAGGCAAATTCATTCCACTTTTACATGGGTTAAAAGCCCCCCTCTATATTGATTTCCTTGATAAAAAATGCCACTATTACGCTTCTTCGAAATGGAAAAAGCACTAAAGCGTAGTGATGAAGAAGATTAGAACAGCCGTAATTGGCGTTGGCTATTTAGGAAAATATCATGCGGAAAAGTATGCTGCTTTACCGCATGCGGAGCTTGTGGCCGTTTGCGATATTGATCCAAAACGATGTCACTCAAAAGCTAACGAATTAAACGTTAGACCTGTAATCAATTATCGATCCCTCATCGGCTTTGTGGATGCCGTGAGTATTGCGGTTCCAACTCCTTTACATCATAGAGTGGGGCACTTTTTTTTGGATAACGGTGTTCATACTCTCCTAGAAAAACCAATTGCTACCTCTTTAGAAGAGGCTGATGACCTTATCGCTACTGCTCAAAAAAACAATGTTATCCTCCAAATCGGTCATCTTGAACGTTTTAATAGCGCTGTTAAGGCTATAGAATCTCAAATTTCTAGTCCCCGATTTATTGAGTCGCTACGTCTAGCCCCCTTTAAACTGCGAGGCAGCGATGTCAATGTAGTTTTAGATTTGATGATTCACGATATCGACATCATCCAATCCATTGTTAAAGCAGATATTCAAAATATCTCTGCGAGTGGCGCTTCTGTTCTATCTTCTTATATCGATATTGCTAACGCTCGTATTGAATTTAGTGACGGTTGTGTAGCCAATGTAACTGCCAGCCGTGTAAGTCTCAAAACCGAACGCAAACTGCGAATTTTCCGACATGATAACTATATTACTATTGATCTTGATCATAAAAAAATCGCTATCCATCAAAAAGGAACTCAGGAAATGTATCCAGGTATTCCTGAAATCATTCGTCAAGTTGAGCGATTCGAAAAAGGTGATGCTTTGCGTGATGAAATATCGGCATTTCTCGATTCTATTATGTATAATAAACTCCCTCTAGTTTCCGGAGAAGATGGAAAAAGGGCTCTAGCGACAGCCTTAGAAATTTCCTTAATTGTACGGCGAACTAATGAAAAATTTCCAATTTCTTCGGCCATCGTTTTTTAAAATGAGCATCCATGAAAAACAGATCTTAATCATAGCGGGTGAAGCTTCTGGAGATTTACTCGGGGCTCACCTTGCGAAATCACTGAAATCCCTTGATCCTCAATTGAAACTTGCTGGAATGGGGGGAAAAAAAATGTGTGAAGCAGGGATTGATATCTTTATTGATGCCAAAAAACTGGCAGTCGTCGGGATATTAGAAATAATCTCTCAATTAGGTTATATCCTCGAAGCTCGTCACTGCCTTAAAAATCGTTTTAAAAACGAGCGGCCTGGTTTAGTAATTTTTATTGACTACCCTGGCTTTAATTTGCATATGGCTAAGAAAGCTAAAAAAGCAGGAATTAAAGTTCTTTACTATGTAAGCCCCCAAATTTGGGCATGGCGGTATAGCCGCATTAAAAAAATAAAAAAATATGTGGATCATATGGCAGTTTTGTTCCCTTTCGAAGAAAAATTATACAAGCGAGAGAACATTCCTGTAAGTTTGGTCGGGCATCCATTGATTGACATTGCTGTACCCTCTTTATCACGCGAACAGGTGCATCAAAAATTCGGTTTATCAGAAGAAAAGCCTATTATCGGCTTATTTTCTGGTAGTCGTTCTCAAGAGGTTAGTCGCTTGTTACCCATTATAACTTCTGCTACGCGCCTTATTAAAGAACGAATCCCTAATGCTCAATTGGTATTGCCACTCGCACCTAATTTTTCTCCTCAAGATGTTCGAAATTATTTATTCCCAGAGATTAAAATTATTGAAGATAATACTTACAACATATTGTCTGTATGTGACGCAGCCATTGCCGTCTCTGGCACGGTTACATTAGAAATCGCTTTATACCAAATTCCTTTTGTTATTCTTTACAAAGTGACTCCTCTCACTTATTGGTTAGGCAAACGACTTATTCAAGTTCCATTTATTGGACTTTCTAACTTAGTAGCTGAAGAACGCATTACACCTGAGTTTATTCAGCATCAAGCCACGCCACAAGCTATTTCTAATGAAATTTGCCTGTTATTAAAAGACCTCACTTACCGAAGGTCTTACTTAAATCAGTTAAAGCTGCTCCGAGCTAAGCTAGGCGGTGGTGGAGCCTCTCTCAAAACGGCACGTTTAGCATTAAAAATATTGGCTCATGAATGTTAATAAGTGTTGCGCTGCTCTCTGGAATATGCCAAACAATGTAACTATGAATATAACAATATATTGACCATAACTGATTATTATTTACCTTCAAAAACCGCTTTTGTATTTGACCTCAGAAACAATAAATTTTTATTTTTAACCTTATGTATCTCATGAAGTTATATCAAAAATTTTATAATCCAATCTTTTCCCATAAAATGAACAGCGAAGTGAATAGCATTGGTGTGTAATACTTAAATAACACTTACTGAAAAAGCTTGCGGCGGACGTCATGGACTTCTTTAAATCGTATGGCCTAGATAAAGGATTCAAGTTCAAAGCTTATAATCTCTTATTGTCATACATGGCGTTTATTATTATACAATGAAAATTGGTAAAAATACGGAAGAGCTGGCTTGCACCTGCCACCCTCGTATTGTTACCCACGAAGGCGCTATCCCTTAGGGAATTTTCAGCCAGTAATTGAGATCAATCTCATCGGCATTTTTAATATATTTTAATATATTAATATATTGTAATTATGTTCTTCAAAAATCCTAAAACAGGAAGTTCCCAATAAGGATAGTGCGCGGGAATCATTGAATCATTATCAATACCCGGCCTCTATAGAGGCCGGGTGGTCAATTGGGCTGCTTACAATGCTTCGAAAGATGGTTGGTCAAATGGGCTGTTATCAATATGTTAAGATAATTCACGGTTGGATTTTAGAGATTTATATTATACTATTATTTAAGACCCAACTCCAAACCCGTAAATATTGTTGAGAATTTTCTTTTAGAAAGAGAATTTGTTAATGAGCAGTCTCTTTCTAAAAATAATTTGAACATACTATAACCAGTCCCTACTTTTTGAGGCGTGTGCAAATAAGGAGGTAACTCTATAGCGGGTTGTCGAGAAGCAGCTCAGCGTAAATTACGTTAAATATATGTTAATAGTCAAAAACTAAGTGTCTATATCCTATAATAAGATGCCCAAGAATTGGGACTTACGAGCCTTATTGAAGCAATTATTGATTTCTGGGCCCATCTC
>JBGDGR010000004.1:0-95929 GCA_048491795.1 Coxiella endosymbiont of Haemaphysalis japonica | reverse complement strand
AAATTTTCCAAAAAATTCGATTAATAAAAATCCGAAGACCAGAGTGAAAAACAGTATAATATTAAGTAATATTCGAAAAACTGCTAGAAGATAGGTAAATTCATTTCTTGGCTTTATTTTACCATAGATGGAAAAACGTTATTTCTTTCAGGCAAAAGTGGTTTTAGAAATATTTATCACTACAATGGCACAGAATTTGAAGCTATTTGTTCAATGAACATAAAACACGATTTCCTCACTTGGTCCTTATTGTACAGATAAGGGCAAACAAACACTAAAATCATTAAAGATAGTCACTGTTTGGCTTCCGAGTCGCCTTTTTCAAATTGTGCACCGGCGTTAGTAGTGAAAAACGATCAAATTATATCTGTTACTTGAATTCCCTATAGCGGAAGGAACATCGGGTACGGTTTTCTTACCTTTGATATAGTTAGCTGATGAAGATTATATATCTTTCTAATTATAATAGCTTCATAAAATCAAAACCACGCTAATTGTTATTGGCCATAGCAGACTCATTGGTACCGTTTCCACAGAACTAAGTTTAAAAAATCAATTTGGTGCCGATCGTGGATTTGCCGTTTTAGATGTTGATTATTATAACGATGGCAGTATGGGTTATGAAAACACTTATCGAGAACATTTAAAAGGTCAATTTGGTGTTATCGATCTTACTGCGCGGATTGTGCAATGTTACTACTTATCTATTAAAACAAGGAGAGGTCATCCTGAGTAATTAATTATCCGCAGAGGAATGTTATTGTTTAAAAATGCGACTACCAAGATGAAAAAACAAAATCTTCTATGCTCTTATGCGGTCATTCCTAATGAGCAATGTGGATTTTAGGACGTAAAAATATTAACATAGCTCTTGAGGCAGAACTATATTTCTAAGCATTTTTTTTTCATTTTGAATCTTCTGATGACTTACCATCCATCAAGTAGAGAATTAAATAATTTGGCTGGGTAAATACATGTGCATGAAAATAAATTTTATTGGTGCGGGACGTGTGGGAAAAACCATCGCTAAACAGATTGTAGGCAGTGATGTTGCTATTATTCAAGGAGTGTGTAATAGCTCATTAGAAAGTGGCAAGGAAGCAATAGCCTTTATCGGACAAGGAGAAGCCTTTAAAAACATCCAAGCGTTGCCACCGGCTGACATTACTTTTATTACCACTTACGATAGCCTCATACAAAGCTGTTGTCAAAATTTGACAAAGAGCGATAACCTTAAAATAGGTAGTATTGTTCTCCATTGTAGTGGTGCTCTTTCCTCAGATTTACTAATTTCTGTAAAAGAAAAAGGTTGTTATATAGCTAGTGCGCATCCTATGAGAAGTTTCGCTGCCCCTTCTATAAATAGCGATTGTACTAATTATTGTACTCTTGAGGGAGAAGATAAAGCGCTAAGTTTATTAGCTCATCTTTTTAAAATAATGAATTATTCGATTCATTTCATTAATAAGAAAAATAAAGCCGTTTATCATGCGGCAGGTGTTTTTGCTTCAAATTATTTAGTAACATTATACGATAGCGCTTTGTCTTGTTTAAAACATGCTGGGATAGCACAGGAGGATGGGTTTAAAATGATTTTAAATCTAATGAAAAATACCTTAGATAATCTTGAATTTGTTCAATCGACTCAAACAGCCTTAACAGGGCCTATTAGCCGCGGTGATTTAGATGTTATTAAGCACCATTTACAAGAAGTATCAAAAATCAATTTGATGGAGCTTTATAAAGTACTAGGGTTATCAACCCTAACGCTTACGAATTTGCCAGACAGTAAGAAAGAAGCTTTTGCCTTAATGCTTTCATCCTGAAATTAGGACTCTAAGTATTTTGAGTAGCCGAGAAAAAATGAGCCCCGCTTACATCTCTTTCTTGAATCAAGTATACTTGGGCACGGGTTTTACTATTAAACGTGTTATAATTTATGATGGAAAGGTTATCTCAATTTATTATTAATCATTGGCTTTTAGTTACAGCGTTTATAATTGCATTGATTGCTTTATTTATTTTAGAGACGCGTAGTAAAGGACTTAGTGGAAGCAATCGCTTGACACCTTCTCAGGCGGTTCGGTTAATTAATAGTGAAAAAGCCGTAGTTATTGATATTCGTGACCCCAAAATGTTTGAGAAAGGGCATATAACCCATGCGGTTAATATTCCCACTCCTGAATTGGACAAGAGTTTGAAAAAGCTTGAAAGATATAAACAGCAACCGTTAATCATTGTTTGTACAACAGGCCAAAAATCCGCTTATTTTGTGAACAAATTGCGCAAGCAGAGCTATCAAAAAGTTTATATGTTCGCTGGTGGTATGGGGGCATGGACTAACGCTAATATGCCGGTAGTAAAATGATATGGCTAAAGTAGAAATTTATACTACTGATTATTGTCCTTATTGTTCAAAAGCAAAGGCACTGCTTGAGCAAAAAGACGTGGATTATATAGAAATTCGTGTAGATAAAGAACCAATGAAATTTGAAGAAATGATCAGAAGAAGCAATGGGCAACGGGGTGTTCCACAAATATTTATAAATAATCAAGGAATTGGCGGTTTCGATGATTTATGGAAGTTAGAGCAAAGAGGGGCGCTATATAAGTTATTAACTTGTAATGAAAAGAGACAACCTGATGATAGAAAATCAAAGCGTTAATCAGCTAAATAATGGTCCTGAATTTGCAATTCAACGATTATATGTGAAGGATTCATCATTTGAATCTCCACATAGCCCTCATGTGTTTTTTGAAGAATGGAATCCAGAATTAGATTTGGATTTAACCACTAAGACAAATGATGTAGGGAACGATAAACACGAAGTGGTTCTCACCGTGAAGACTACAGTTAAAATGAAAAAAAAAATTATTTTTATAGCTGAAATTTTTCAGGCTGGTATTTTCATTATAAAAAATTTTCCTGAAGATCAAATGCGTCCCATGTTGGGAAGTTTTTGTCCTAATATCCTCTATCCTTATGCGCGTGAAGCGATTACGGATATGGTCGTTCGTGGAGGATTCCCACAGCTCTATTTAGCACCGGTGAATTTTGACCTACTCTTAGAACAACGCGATCGTTTTCAAGAGAATAATGATAAAGATCACGTACATTAGATATGACGGGTCGTCCCATAACTATTCTTGGCGCTGGTTCTTGGGGAACGGCCTTAGCTCTTTTGTTGTCTCGCAAAGATCAAAGCGTTCGACTTTGGTCTCATGAAGAAAAACATGTGCAGAAAATGCAATCTGAAGGTATTAACGGTAATTATTTGCCGGATCATCCTTTTCCAAAGTCATTACATGTATATCACGATTTAGAAGCGAGTCTTGAAGGAGTGACCGATATATTAATCGTAGTGCCTAGCTTTGCTTTTCAGGAAGTAGTCCATCGCATTAAACCTTATGTTAATTCCCACGGGCGCATTGCTTGGGGAACAAAAGGTTTTGCTACCGGCCATCGTTTGTTGCACGAAGTTGTCGAAGCAGAATTAGGTCAATTACCTGTTGCGGCATTATCAGGCCCAAGTCTTGCTACCGAGGTAGCGTCCGGGTTGCCGACCGCGTTAACGGTGGCGAGTAATGACATAAACTTTTCTCACGATTTAATTGAACGGCTTCATAGTCCTTATTTTCGAGTCTATCAAAATAACGATTTGGTGGGAGTCGAAATTTGCGGAAGTGTAAAAAATATATTAGCCATCGCGACTGGAATCAGCGATGGGTTGGCGCTTGGCGCAAATGCTCGAGCTGCTTTAATTACTCGAGGATTAACTGAAATGGGCCGTTTAGTTATGACATTAGGTGGTCAGAAAGAAACCTTAATCGGATTAGCTGGATTGGGAGATTTAGTCCTTACTTGTACGGATAACCAATCACGCAATCGCCAATTTGGTCTAGCACTAGGAGAGGGAGTAAGTAGAAAAAATGCGGAGCAAGCGATTGGTCGAGCGATTGAGGGTCTTTATAATACAAATCAAGTTTGGGCACTTGCGAAAAAATATAACGTTGAAATGCCTATCACCCAGAAAATTTATCACATTTTACATAAAAATCTTGATCCTAAACAGGCTGTTCAAGAACTTTTACACCGATCTGCTAAAATAGAAGCTTAGTGCGGGTTTCTAAAAGTTATAAAACTTAGTCACGAAGTGGGTGCTTAAACTCTTACTGCTACGAAGCTCATATAAAATAACAGAAATGGCGTTTGTAAGATTAATACTATCGTACAATAACCGCGGGAATATGAATTTCCTGGGATTTTGGAAGTTCCTCTCGAATATTCTGTCAAAGGTCTATTAAAAAAACATTTAAAAAATGGTCTTTCCTTTAGTAGTGCAGGAGAGACACAATGACTGGGTAATGCTTTTAAAAGTGGCACGCTCTCCTGTTGAACAACCATTACTTACTTATGTTAATCCAATTTCGCTCGGTGTAATCGTTTTTCGTCTAGCTTAAATCCCAGCGCGGATGAATTAAATGTATTGAGTGCCTATTGGTGTGCAAGCGCGAATAGTGTTGCCTGCATTGAGTAAAATCTCAGGCCGGAAAAGCGCCATATGAAACATTATTGAAGCCTTTTTTTCCAAGAAAAAGCTCAAAAGAGGGCAAGGTGATGTAACTCTCCCAAGTTCTCGCAGGATTTCGGAGAATTTGGAGCTTCTGTATCATTTCTTTCATTATCATTCGATAGAACTAATAACGAATATTGCGGCTGTTTAGCTGTTTTTCGATTAGGAGCACCCATCTTTCTCATGATCAAAATAAGCTATCCGAGACAAATAATTGAGTTTGTTATTACTTTTATCTGAAAAAGAAAACTCCAAAAATTATGAAAAACACCGCTAGTAGGAAAATTAGTCTAAAAGTCGCTATTTTCTTGGAGGCGCTTAAATCATCAAATTAAAGAGTCGATGATAGCGTCTATAAATGTCTAAATAATGTCTAACAGAGGCGTAAGTACTAGGATCAGGAAATCATGATCGGCCTGTACCCCAAATAGCCTCTCAGGCTTTTTCTTCCAGAAATATTGAATTCAAAATGATATTTTTTAGTTTCGAAAATTCGAAAGACGGTTTCAGCGAATCAGTGGTATTGTAGGGGGCAATTCACTAAATCAAACGGAGAGTTATATCATGTCGAGAAAAAGTGGCTTAGCTTGGATTTAAGATTTGTTGAATTGACGGAAATGGCAAAAGATTATAAAAAGGCCGCTTCATGCTAACCTTTATTCTCCTCACCTCAATGTTGAAGATTTCAACATGGTTGAAAATACATCAGTTACCAAATGAACAGAAAGATATTGATGTTATCACTAAAAATTAGTGAATTACATTGAAACTAGCAAATCTGAAAGAAAGATCATCCTCTGATTGAGATACCATAATTGATATTATGCGCAACTCGTTGTGTATTAGCAATAATGTTAAACGTAATGTTGATTTCTTCCAATCAAGTTTTCATGGGTAGGGGCTAGTAGTATTGGACTACTAAAGTTACGCTGAGAGCGATCAGTAAAAGTTAAATGGAGTCTGCTCTCTCAGTTCGAGTAAGTTTCGTTTGATCTCGTACAGTTCCAATTTTTTACGCGCGCGATCAAAGGTGATGAGAAAAGAGCTAAAGCAATTTACTAAAGATTCCGCTTTCTGAGGTCATCGCGTTTTTTTCACGACTTGTTCTGTACATGTATACGTACGAAAAATTAAAATGTATCCCATTGCACAAATAGCTATGCACATGGTAAGTAGTTGGAGTAAGTAATGAAAATTGTAAACGTTTCCGCTTATAAGTTTATCACTTTAAAAAAAGGACTATTGCCCAAATTGCAAAGGGCATTGTGCAATAAAGGAATGGTATATCAGTTAAAAGGGACGATTTTATTAAGTTGTGAAGGAATTAATCTTATGTTGGCGGGGAAGCGCGAATCTATTTTCGGCTTTCAAACATTTTTAGGGAATTTCCCTGAATTTAATAATTTATTTTATAAAGAAAGTCTTTTTTCAACATATCCTTTTAAAAAATTTATTGTTCGAATTAAAAAAGAAATTATCACGATGCGTTGTCCCGATATTAATCCAGAAAAAGAGACGGCTCCGCATATTTCGCCTGAAACGCTTCATCGCTGGTATCGGGAAAACCATGATATAGTAGTCCTTGATATACGTAACCATTTCGAAATTGCTATGGGAACCTTCATTAATGCTATGAATCTTAATCTTCAATCATTTAGCGATTTTCCATGGGCTATTGATAAACTGTCAGAGCCCTTAAAAGAAAAACTCATTGTGACTTTTTGCACTGGCGGAATTCGCTGCGAGAAAGCAACAACGGTGATGCTAAAGAAAGGATTTAAAAAAGTTTATCAATTGGACGGCGGGATCCTCAATTATTTTAGTACATGCGGTAGAGCCTTTTTTAAAGGGAAATGTTTCGTTTTTGATAATCGGATTTCTATTGAATCCGCATAAGCATAACAATTGGTTTTAAGTCCAAATCACTACGATGCCCATCGCAATAATCCCAAAAAAAGTGGCGAGTATTTTTTGATAGCGCTTCAACGGGCCACGAGGAGGATGAAAATGCTCATGACCTCCATGGAGCGTGCCAATGTAAAAGAAACTGCCGGCAGCAAAGGCGCTAAATAAGCTTATGATAACGGCGGCCATTTGTGCTTGGAGAAACGATTCAATAAAAGCAGCCACGATGATGCCAATAGGAGTAACGAAAGTAAAGGCCCATAAAATGGCTTTGGTTTTCATTTCCTTTCTAATACTGCGATGCAGCCCCATCATTAAAGCAAAGCTCTCGAACCCCTTGTGCGAAAGAATAGCGATCGATAAAATTGACACAGTACTAGCCATATCGGAAATGCCGAGCGTAGCTCCTGTAATAAAAGCATGAATCGATAAAATCCCTGTTAGCATGAAAGCGCTTGCCGTGCACGTTTTCTTAGTGGAGGTGTTTTGTCGTTTTTCTTCTCGCAGTATAATTGAACACTCAAGGCTAAACAGGAGTAAGAATCCACATGCCATAAGAATAATAACTATTATCACTATATAAAAGCTTAACACACCGACTTCGTTGGCTAGTCCTTGGACGGCGATAGGAAACAAATGAAAAATAGCTGCTCCTAGAAAGATTCCGTCAGCAAGAGCATCACCCATTGACAATAAATATTGATATCGACGAATAAAATGTAAGGATGTAAAACCTACCGTTAGGGTGACAATAGCAATGATTAGGGCAATTAATCCTTTATAAGCAAACAGCGACACACCAGCTCCCATAGTAGAAATACATTAGAACTGCTACATTAAACCACACTCATTTCAATGATAGGTTAATTATGAATCCGGATTATTTAGATTTTGAACAACCCATTGCAGAGCTTCAGGAAAAAATTGATGAACTCCGTCGTGTAGGTACCAATCAAGAGCTCAATCTTAGCGAAGAAGTGGCTAAGCTGGAAGAAAAAAATGCTCAATTGACACGTCAAATCTTTTCTGATTTAAAAGCACACCAAATTGTGCAGTTGGCACGGCATCCCTTGCGCCCGCATATTGTCGATTATCTTAATAGGACTTTTTTAGATTTCAATGAATTACATGGTGATCGCCATTATCATGATGATACCAGCGTTGTTGGAGGATTAGCTCGTTTAGATAATGAACCTGTTGTGGTAATTGGTCAGGAAAAGGGTCGAACTACTAAGGAAAAAATCTCTCGCAATTTTGGCATGGTAAAGCCGGAAGGATTTAGAAAAGCCCTGCGGTTAATGAAACTTGCTGAGCGATTTTCAATTCCGATCATCACGTTGATTGATACGCCTGGCGCTTATCCTGGAGTGGGCGCTGAAGAGCGAAATCAAAGTGAAGCCATCGCACGAAACCTTTATGAAATGTCTCAGTTAAAAACTCCGATTATCTGTACTGTAATCGGAGAAGGGTGCTCCGGCGGTGCATTAGCTATTGGTGTAGGAGATCATACTTTAATGCTGCAATACGGCTATTATTCTGTAATTTCACCGGAAGGTTGCGCTTCTATTTTATGGAAAAGCACTGCAAGGTCAGATGAAGCTGCTGAAGCACTGGGACTAACCGCAGAACGACTCCACCAATTAGGTTTAATTGACGAAGTATTAAAAGAACCGCTTGGCGGAGCACATCGCGATATCGACGCTATGGCAGCGAAACTTAAAAAACGCCTACAGATAAATTTATCTACATTGCAGTCTAAACCTATAGATACCCTTTTGAAAGAACGTTACCGCCGGTGGTTAAGTTACGGAAAGGGTTGAACGCGGCGTGCTTACACCGGGAAAACTTTTCGCTGTGCTAACTGCCCTTGCAAGCAGTCCTCGTTTTTACATTGCTTATAGCGGGGGTCTGGATTCTCATGTCCTCTTGCATGCGATGAGCAAATGTCTTAAGAAAAATTCGATTTTGTACATTCAGGCTTTTCATATTAATCACGGACTTAGTTCACAGGCTGATCTATGGGAGCAGCATTGCCAACACATCTGTGAAAAAATGAAAGTACCTTTTCAAGCAGAACGGATAAGATTAATGATTCGTCCAGGCCACAGCGTCGAGGCAGTTGCCCGAAAAGCTCGTTACGAAATATTCCGCCGTACTATTCGCGAAGGTGAAAATATTTTAACGGCCCACACCCAAAATGATCAAGCAGAAACTTTTTTATTGCAGTTAATGCGCGGTTCTGGTGTTAAAGGATTAAGCGCTATGCCAATGAAAAAGAAACTAGGTTCTGGTTATTTATTGCGTCCACTATTAAATTTTAGTCGAAATGAGCTAAAAGCTTATGCTGAAAAAAATCATTTACTTTGGATTGAAGATGATATGAATTTAGAATTACGATTTAATCGTAATTATTTACGTCACGAGGTGTTGCCTATTTTACAGCGGCGATGGCCTAAGATGTTCGCCATTATTTCTCGATCAGCAAGCCATTGCGCTGAGGCATCTCGTTTGTTGGATCAGCTAGCGGATAATGATTTGCAAGCTATTCAAATTGGTACGAAATTAGCAATTAAACCGCTACTGCAATTAACTCATGAGCGGCAGCGAAATGTTTTACGGCGGTGGATTTCTCGCGAAGGATTCCTTTCACCAAAAACTAAACAATTAGATCAGATACGAACAAACGTATTAAAAACAGCAAAAGATGTAAATCTTATTTTTACTTATGGTGATGTAGAAATTCGTCGTTATGGAAATAAACTTTGTTTATCGGCTTTTCACCGCCCCACGATACTAGTTTAACTATCCCTTGGGATTTTATAGTACGTTTCCGCTGGAAGGCAAACGATTCCGGCTATCAGGGCGAAAAAAGTCATTCATTAAAAAATTAATGGAGGAATAGAAATCCTGGTTTGGCAACGTACATTCCATTCTGTTAATTTATTACGAAGAAAATTAGAGCTGTTGTGGGTCATTGTATTTTTGAAGAATTTGAGCAAAATGCCCAGAATGGTGTGGATTATTAGTGTCGAGATAGGTAGATTAGATAAATTTGTTTCACGTCTGTTAGGATGAATGTCGAACATCGATTAAGTAAATATGTACTGTGCCTAGCTGTGTGTCCCGCATCAAAATTGCATTAAAAGCCCCCGATGTAAATCCATTTCTGTAAATTTTTCAAAAGGATAATGATTTAATAAAAAGCATTTGTTACAGCTATTGTGTAGCCCACTATGATGGTTAAAAGAATCTTAGCGTAGCTTCCCCACCTGTAAATCAACCCATAATCATTCTGGTTCATTGGTTTGGCTAGAATTTTAATTTTTAAACGCCAGGTTAACGTTAGATAAAACCGGAAGGATCACCGCTGGAAAACCTGTATTAATGGGTATTTATGAATATTAAAGCACTACATGACGTTGATGAAAACAAACATTAAAGCTCGGTAGCAACGTTGAAGGCAATTATTTTGAAAAGCTACCAAATAAATTGATAACCCGTGTTGATGAATGTAAAGCCCCTGAAGACCTGAGTGTTAAGGCTCAAGTTACAGGTGCGTCGATTTATTAGGTAATTTAAAATTAATGAAAAATGAGAACATAGAATAAATAGAGTAAGTGATTATGCTAAACAAATATCCAATAGCAAGCAAGCATCTATTTATTAGCCTACAATGGAAAAATTCTCAGTCTTCTGACTAATCTGATCCAGTTAAATTTAGATTCCAGGAAAGTACTCACTAGATTATGGAAAATGGGATAAAATTACCATGATTACCAGGGGAGAATCTTATTACTGGAGAGAATCTTATTACTTCAAACGCTGTGACTCAAATAGTTGGGGTTCAATAAGTAGTTACTGAAGTATTTTTAGAAGATAAAACGAAGAAAATGAAAGAATCGTAACAACAGGAAAAAAGTTGCGATGGAGTGGGAGCGGATACAGTAATTAAAAGTGCTGATATAATTCTAATTGGTGGATATCTCTCTAATAAAATTTCAATTTCTAGAATGGACGCACTGCCTATCATTTATTTGGTGCATTTTGCATGTATGTTTTCCCCATCAATAGGCATTTTTTATCTACTTATCCTACTGCTTGGAAATTATTACGCTCCTTATAAGCGGGTGCAGCGCGATGGCGCTTTCTTCGGTGACCATCATAGTTAATACCAATTAATTGCGATTTTTTCCGAAAAAATAGGAAAAGACGGCCTATAAGGATTGTAGTCGTGATTAATTTATAAGAGCAGCAAGCAATTTGACAGTCTCAAAGATTCGCGATTACAGGTTAGATAGCTAATGAATCGTTAGTCACGCTATTTTTCCATTACTTTTGGTAATATCACAATGTGATTGTGCGTGTTCAATAGTTATCATTCTTATAAACCTCATTGAAACGGCTTGATGTATTGGTGGCTTTGGGTAGAAGCTCAGCTGTTGTTCGCCGTTAAAAGCAGAAGACGCGTTTATATACTGCTGAATTACCGCTAAAATAGTGGTTTCACAATGAAAAAGACGATAATTCGTGCGAGATAAGAAACTTAGAAGACAAAATTAGTATTAAGAGTATCAGTTTCTATCACTTGTGCGGATCAAAAAATGGCGAAAAGCTGTATGCGATATTTTAAAGCAGTAACTCCTAGAAAATATAAGAGCTCTTTAAATTCCTCTAACGATCTTAGACTAAACTTAAAAGTCTCGCTGTATTGATGTAAGTATGCTACTATCCACGCATTGGAAATGACAAAATCTGATGACAATAATCTCCCAAAAATTCATTCGTAATTTCTCCATTATCGCACACATCGATCACGGTAAATCAACATTGGCGGATCGTTTTATTCAGCTTTGTGGCGGGTTAACCGACCGCGAGATGAAAGCTCAAGTTCTTGATTCAATGGATATTGAACGGGAGCGGGGCATTACCATTAAGGCTCAAAGTGTCACCTTAGCTTACCACTCTCAGGATGGGCACACCTATCAGCTAAATTTTATTGATACTCCAGGTCATGTCGACTTCTCTTATGAGGTGTCTCGATCATTAGCGGCCTGTGAAGGCGCTTTACTAGTGATAGATGCTGCTCAAGGGGTAGAAGCGCAAACGGTAGCCACTTGTTATACAGCTATCGAACAAGGGCTTGTGGTATTACCGGTTTTAAATAAAATTGATCTACCGGGGGCAGATCCTGAGCCCGCCATAAAGGAAATTGAAGATGTTATTGGCATTGAGGCGCATGACGTCATTCGGATAAGTGCTAAAGCAGGTATTGGAATAAAAGAACTATTAGAACGGCTTATTGTCACTATTCCTCCCCCGGTCGGTGATTCTGAAGCACCATTACAAGCTTTGATTATTGATTCTTGGTTTGATAACTATTTTGGGGTGGTTTCTTTAGTGCGAGTCAAAGCGGGGGCTTTATGTAAGGGAGATAAAATCAAAGTCATGTCAACGGATAAAGATTACTATGTTGATCAGATAGGTCATTTCACTCCAAAACGCCAAGCATTGCAAGTATTAAGCGTTGGTACGGTAGGTTTTATAATTGCTGGAATTAAAGATATTTTTGGTGCTCCCGTAGGAGATACGTTGACGCACACTAAACGGCCTGCCAAAATGGCTTTATCTGGATTTCAGCAAGTTAAACCGCAAGTTTTCGCTGGTTTATTTCCAATTGCATCAGATCGGTATGAAGCATTTCGAGAAGCACTTGCTAAATTGCGTTTAAATGATGGAGCTTTATTTTATGAACCTGACTCTTCAGATGTTTTAGGGTCTGGATTTCGTTGTGGTTTTCTCGGTATGCTCCATATGGAGATTGTTCAGGAACGCTTGAAGCGTGAATATGATCTCGAGTTAGTTACTACAGCACCAACGGTGAATTATCAAGTCGTGACTAAAAAAAATGAGATTTTATATGTCGATAATCCCAGTCGGTTACCTGAAGTTGGTAAGGTTGCTCAAATTCGTGAACCTATTGTGGTGGCAAGTATATTAGTACCGCCTGAATTTTTAGGTTCGGTGATCAGTTTGTGCGCAGAGAAAAGGGGTGTCCAAAAAAAATTTTTGTATTTAAGTAATCAAGTATCAATGGCTTACGAAATGCCTTTGAGTGAGGTGGTGTTGGATTTCTTTGATCGCTTGAAGTCTGCGAGTCGTGGGTACGCTTCATTAGATTGCAGTTTCAGCCATTTCCAAAAGGCAGATCTGGTAAAGTTAGACATCTTAATCGGTGGTAAAGCTGCGGATGCTTTAGCAATTATTGTGCATAAGGATCAAGCCTACTTTCGAGGGCGTGAATTGACAGAGCGACTAAAAGATTTAATTCCGCGGCAAATGTTTGAAATCACTATTCAAGCAGCGATTGGTACTAAAATAATTGCGCATACTTCAGTGAAGGCACTTCGTAAAAACGTGACAGCTAAATGTTATGGAGGAGACGTAACACGAAAACAAAAATTATTAGAAAAACAAAAATCCGGTAAAAAACGCATGAAACAAGTAGGTAAAGTAGCTATTCCTCAGGCAGCATTTTTGGCTGTTTTAAGGGTGAGAGAATGATACTTAATTTTGCTTTTTATATGACAATTGTGGTATTTCTAACTGGGATAATTTCTCTTCTTGATTGGTTTTCCCTTAGAAAACACCGATCCTCGAAAATCAAAGATTCCTTTATTGTTGAACATAGTAAGGCTTTTTTCCCAGTTTTATTAGTTGTATGGATAGTGCGATCTTTTATTATTCAACCTTATCGCGTACCTACAGGTTCATTAGAACCCACGGTTATGCCGGGTGATTTCATAGCAGTGGAACAATTCGCTTATGGGCTTCGTTTCCCCGTGATTAACAAAAAAATTTTCCCGATTGGTGAACCAAAGCGGGGTCAAATTGTTTTATTTCGCTGGCCTGAGAACCGAGCCATTGTTTTTGTTAAGCGTGTTATTGGATTACCAGGTGATCATATTATTTATCAGCATAAGCAACTATATATCAATAGTAAGAAACAAAAGCAAAAATTACTCTATACCACGAATGATATAAATTCATTGGGATATCATCGACTCGTATATGTAAAAGAAGAAGATCTCAATGGTGTTAAACATAAAATCTACGTGCAACCGACTGGTGGAGAAACCGAGAATTACGATTTAGTAGTACCTCAAGGACGTTATTTTATGATGGGTGATAATCGAGATAACAGTAATGATAGCCGTCAGTGGGGGTTTGTTCCGGAAAAAGATTTAATTGGTAGAGCGTTTGGAATTTGGTTCAGTTGGGATTCCTTAAATAAATACATTCGGTGGAATCGTATTGGAAATGGGTTGTAAAAGGGCTTGTGCTCTATTTCTAGAGAAAATTTCATGAGCAAGCTTGATGAATTGATGCGACATCTAGGACATCAATTTGGTGATATTAGATTGTTGCGCATGGCCTTAAGCCATCGTAGTGTGGGGGTTTATAATAATGAACGCTTAGAATTTTTAGGAGATTCTGTTCTAGGCTTTATTATTGCATCGGAATTGTATCAGCGCTATCCTCGAGCGCAAGAAGGAGAGTTAAGTCGAATGCGTGCTTCTGTCGTTAACGGCGAGGTATTAGCACAATTATCGATTGATTTGGGAATAAGTGGTAATTTGCGCTTGGGGGCAGGTGAACGTAAAAGCGGTGTCACACGACCGTCAATTTTAGCAGATGCTTTGGAAGCTGTAGTTGGTGCCATTTATCTTGATGCCGGTCTAGAAAAATGCCGTCGTTGTTTGTTGCAGTGGTATGGCAAGCAGGTAGATGATTTATCCACATTAACTCCAAAAAAAGATCCTAAGTCGCGCTTGCAAGAGTGGTTACAAGCTCGCAGACTGCCTCTTCCCGTTTATGAAGTGCGGGTAAGCGGGGAAGCGCACGCCCAAACATTTACGGCTATTTCCCATGTTGAAGGACTGCCTCATGAAACACAAGGTATTAGTACCACACGCCGACGAGCAGAACAAATCGCTGCTTTACGTTTTCTGGAATTAGTAAATGCATAAGAATATCACTCATTGTGGTTATACCGCTGTTATTGGTCGGTCTAACGTAGGTAAATCCTCGTTACTCAACCAAATTTTAGGCTATAAGCTAAGTATTACCTCACGAAAGCCTCAAACCACCAGGTATCGAATTCTGGGTATTAAAACTTTTAAAGATCTTCAAGTTATTTATGTTGATACACCAGGTTTGCATTCGGATACCCCTCGAATGATAAATCGTTATATGAATCATATTGCCCAAGAAGCGTTGCAGAATGCCGATCTAATTATTTTTATTATTGAACCTCATTGGGATAAGCAAGATGCTTGGGTTTTAAAAAAGCTTCAAGATATTGAGACGCCTGTTTTTTTAGTTATTAATAAAATTGATCAAGTTAAAGATCGTTCTGGATTATTGCCTTTAATTAAAAAAGTTTCATCCTTGTATTTGTTTAAGGAAATTATCCCTATTTCCGCGAGAACCAACGATCAAGTAGGAGTTTTAGAAAAAAAAATTAATGATCGAATGCCGGAATCACCCTTCTATTTTCCACAAGAACAAGTTACAGATTGTAATGACCAGTTTCTGACGACTGAAATAATTCGCGAAAAACTCATGCGATCATTAGGTCAAGAAATTCCTTATTCATTAGCAGTTACGATTTTAATGTTTCAACAAGAAGAAAAAATTCTTCGTATTTCAGCTGTAATTTGGGTGGAGCGAAAAAGACAAAAGGGAATTGTAATAGGGAAAGATGGAGAGCGGCTTAAAAAGATTAGCACAACCGCGCGCATCGATATGGAAAAATTATTCAATCAAAAAGTGTTTTTACAAGTATGGGTTAAAGTCAAAAGTGGTTGGTCTGATAGTGAGAGTCTATTAAAAGAGTTGGGGTTTAAGAAATGATACATCGCATTTTTTTAGAACCCGCTTTTATCCTTCATCGAAGGCCATACAGCAATACAAGTTTCATTCTTGAATTGTTAACACTAAATTATGGCCGAATTTCTGCTCTTGCGCGAAGTGCCCGAGGGCTAAAATCTCGCTACAAAGGTAGATTAGAATTATTTTTTCCTCTTCTAGTTTCTTGGGTGGGGCGAGGAGATTTAAAATTTTTAGGCAACGTGGAATTGAATGAGATGCCTTATTGTTTAGAAGGAGAATCTTTATTGTGCGGTTTTTATTTAAACGAATTGGTGTTGCGTTTATTATACCAAAATGATCCGGATCATCATTTATTTCACCATTATAAAAATACATTGCATCAGTTATCAAAAGGTCATATAGAAGCCTCTTTACGAAGTTTTGAAAAACGGCTGTTGGAAGGATTGGGGTATGGCTTGCCATTAGAATGCGATATTGAAAGAAATACACCATTCGAAGAGAATCAATTTTATCAATATATCCCTGAACGAGGATTTTTACTTTGTGAAAAGAGTGGAGAATTAAATGTTTTTTCGGGAAAAAGTTTACTTGCCTTACGAGAAGAAGTATTCTCCAACGTGGAATTGCTTAAAGAAATAAAGCGCTTGATGCGACTAGCTTTGGGAAGACTACTTGGAAAGACTCCTCTTAAAACTCGGGAGTTATTAAGGTAAGGGCTTATTGATTTAAAAGGAGATACTATGGTTCGTTTAGGTGTAAATATCGATCATGTGGCCACATTACGTCAAGTACGTAAAACTCACTACCCAAACCCTGTTGAAGCAGCCTTAATAGCAGTTGAAGCGGGCGCTGATACCATTACTCTGCATTTGCGTGAAGACCGGCGCCATATTCAAGATGATGATGTACGTAATTTAAAACGGCAATTGACTGTACCTTTAAATTTAGAGATGGCAGCAGCTCAAGCTATCATGAAGTTCGCTGAAGAAGTTAAACCAGAGCATTGTTGTTTAGTTCCTGAAAAACGAGAGGAGTTAACGACAGAGGGTGGTTTAGACGTTGCTGGCCAAAAAAAGAGTATAAAAGAAGCCTGTTCTCGTCTTTCCAGTGCAGATATTCAAGTTTCTCTATTCATCGATCCTGATGAAAAACAAATTGATGCTGCGAAAGCTTGCGGGGCTCCTATCATTGAAATTCATACGGGCCATTATGCCAGTGCGAAGACTAACTATGATCAAAAACAAGAATTAGAACGTATTAATTCTGCAGCTAATTATGCTTATAGTCTGGGTCTTGTTGTAAATGCAGGTCACGGCTTAACCGTCCATAATATCCAACCTATCGCAGCTATACCGGTAGTTAACGAATTGAATACTGGTCATAGTATTATTTCGCGTGCTGTTTTTATTGGTTTGTCTGAGGCTGTTAAGGAAATCAAAACTTTGATCATCGGCTCCAGATAGCGAACTTCCATTAGATAGATAATCGACCATAATCCTGTTATTTTTTAAATTTAATTTAAAAGAAGAAAGTTCAAATTCGCTATTGGAGAAATAGTGAAGAGCACTTCCGTGCTCGTGCCATGCCCCCAATACAATCCGTTTTGCAGGCTTTTTATTTATTAAAAAATCGTGGATGGCCGGGTGATGGGTATGTCCGTGTATTAATAATTCTACGTCCATCTGGCGCATAATGCGCAGAACTTCCTCTAATGTAACTTCAGTAATTTCATTTGACAAGTGGCGATTACGATTACGACTTTTTTTACGTAATTTGTCTGCTAGTTTGCGACGAAGATTTAGAGGAAGCGATAACATTAATTTTCGCACCCATCGTTTAGTAATTTTTCGTCGGTAAGCTTGGTGTTTGCGATCTAAAGTGCAAAGACTGTCGCCGTGCATTAGTAAAACAGATTTGCCATATAAAGAAATAATCGTAGGATCTTCTAATAAAGTCACTCCTGCAGTTTTCGTAAATTTTTCTCCTATTAAGAAGTCGCGATTTCCGCGCATGAAGTAAATTGGCGTTCCGCTTTTAACGAGAGAACGAAGTGTTAAAACAATTTTCTGGTTAAAAGCAGTTTTATCATCATCGCCTATCCAAGCTTCAAAAAAATCACCGAGAATGCAAAGTGCATCAGCCTTCGGCGCTTGATCTTTCATAAATTGAAGAAAAAGTGCCGCGACTTCAGGAGTTTTTTCTTCCAAATGTAGATCAGAAATAAATAAAGTGTGTGATTTCATAGATAGTATTCTTCGTGATTAACCATCTCGCCAAAGGTCCTTAGTCTACTTTTTGCAGTAACATTGGAAAGCCAATTAAAAATTGTCATAATAATGCGTTTTTGAGGAAGAGTCTAATGATTAAAAGCCGTTTTTGCCCTAGTCCTACTGGTTTTATGCATCTTGGAAATGCTCATACGGCGCTTTTCAATTTTTTGTTTGCAAAAAGTAAGGAAGGAATATTTTTACTCCGAATTGAAGACACCGATGCTGAGCGCTCAAAAGATGTATTTGAACAAAGTCTTCAAAAAGACTTGCATTGGATGGGATTGGAATGGCAGGAAGGCCCTTCTAAAGATAAAGGGAACGGTCCATATCATCAGTCTAAGCGGCAAGCTATTTATAACGATTATTATCAACGTTTGAAGGAATCAGGATATGCGTATCCATGCTTTTGCAGTAAAGAGCAACTGAAGCTCTCCCGTAAAATCCAAAGATCAGCCGGCAAACCACTTCGTTATAACGAGACCTGTCGTTCTTTGTCTTCGGAAGAAATAGAAAAAAAAATGCTTGAAGGATTGCATCCTACCCTGCGCTTCCGTGTACCAGATAATGAGGTAATTACTTTTACTGATCTTGTGCGCGGTGGACAGCGCTTTCACACTGGTAATATTGGGGATTTCGTTATTCGTCGAGCTAACGGCACATCACCTTTTATTTTTTGCAATGCTATTGATGATGCCTTAATGGGAGTCACTCATGCCTTACGTGGTGAAGATCATTTAACAAATACGATAAGGCAATTTTTAATTTTGCAGGCTTTAGGCTTCACTATTCCCACTTATGGACATATTGCCTTAATCGTGGGCCCTGATGGCAGCCCTTTATCCAAACGCTACGGAAGTCGCAGCATTAAAGAATTGCGTGAGATGGATTATTTGCCAGAAGCAGTAACAAATTATTTAGCACGCTTAGGCCATTATTATGGAAGTGATGAACTCTTATCATTAATTGATTTAGCTAAAGGATTTAACATTGAATCGCTTAGTAAATCGCCCGCTAACTTTAACGTGCAACAATTAAATTATTGGCAAAAAAAAGCTATAGAACGATTGACAGAGGATCGCTTTTGGCAATGGGCAGGAGGGGAATTAAGATCTAAAGTTCCCACTGATAAACTCGATTTATTTTTAGAAACGGTAAAGCCTAATGTAATGTTTCCTCGGGATATTTGTTATTGGGTGGATGTTTGTTTTGAAGATACTTTCTTGCTGCCATTTACTCAAAAGGAATTGCGACAGCAAGTGGAAAACAATTATTTCGAGTTAGCTTTAGAAGGATTTAAAAAATTTGATAAAGATTTGAAATCTATTGTGGATTATATAAAAGAGCGTTTAACTATAAAAGGGAAAGCATTATATGGAAAAGCATTATACCATCCTTTGCGTATAGCTTTAACAGGAGTAGAACACGGTCCAGAACTAGCTAAACTAATTTTGTTGATGAGTAACAAAATTATATATAAGCGATTGCAAGAGGCGCGTCAGTGAAAGTTTTTAATAGTCTCACCAAAAAAAAAGACCTGCTTAAACCGATTGAATCTGGAAAAATAAGGCTTTATGTATGCGGAATTACTACTTATGACTATAGCCACATTGGTCACGCTCGTTTATTAATTACTTTTGACATGGTAGTTCGCTACTTGCGTATGCGTGGCTATAAAGTTACTTTTATTCGCAATATCACCAACATCGATGATAAAATAATTAAACGGGCTCAAAAAAATAAAGAACAGCCAGAAGCGTTAGCAGAACGGTTTATTCAAATTTTGCATGAAGATGAAAGGGCACTGGGAGTTTTGCCACCTGATTTCGAACCACGAGCGACACAATATATTCCAAAAATTATCAAACTTATAGAAAAATTAATCCATAAACAACATGCTTATATTGGAAAAAATGGTGATGTCTATTTTGATGTTCGCACTTTTAACGGATATGGTAAATTATCACATCGGGATCTGGATGAACTCTATGCTGGAGCGCGAGTAGAGATTAGTGAGAATAAGCACGATCCATTAGATTTTGTTTTGTGGAAACGAGCTAAGTTGGGAGAACCTCGATGGAAATCATCCTGGGGGGAAGGCCGGCCAGGCTGGCACATTGAGTGTTCTGCAATGTCGAGTAGTCTTTTAGGGCAACCATTTGATATCCACGGAGGGGGATTGGATCTTAAATTTCCTCATCATGAAAATGAAATCGCGCAGTCGGAAGCAGCTGAAGAAAAGAAATTTGTAAATTTATGGATGCACGCTGGACTTTTGGAAATTAACAAAGAAAAAATGTCAAAATCACTGGGGAATGTTATTTCGATTCGAGAAGCACTAAAAACAGATGATATGGAGGTATTGCGATATTTTCTATTGTCAGGTCATTATCGAAGTCCTTTGAGTTATTCCAAAGAAAGTTTAAGTAACAGCCGTACGGCATTAAAGCGATTTTATTTGGCAATGCGCGACTTACCTATTAAAGATAATACAGAAACTTCTAGGTATAGCGAGCAGTTTTATGAAGCCATGGACGACGATTTTAATACACCGATTGCTTTTACAGTTTTATTTGAAATGACTCGAAAGATTAATCAGCTTCGCGATACTAACCAAGTAGAAAAAGCTGTAAAATTGGCAACTGAGTTAAAATATTTAGGTAATGTCTTTGGTTTGCTGAATTACTCTCCTAAGCAATTTTTACAGGGCATTAAAAGTGCATCGGATGTTGAAAAAATCGAGGCGCTTATTACTATCCGTAACGAGGCGCGTCGAAATAGGGATTGGAAAACCGCTGATGCTATTCGTGATCAATTAGCTGACCTTGGAATTACGATTGAAGATTTATCTAAAGGCACTTCATGGCGCAGAGAACATTAGTCAAAATCTAGTTAAACAGGAGAGATGGGGGGCGTTTAAAATTGAGGGCACCAACGGCTTTTTTCGCATTTATCGCTCTAAAATTACTAATTCAGAACATCCGTGAGCCGGAAACTCTAGAAATACAATTTCTCTCAAGAGATTGTACGTCCTAATTAGGAACATACAAAATAACTTGCACTAAAAAAATTGAGTAATATAGTCATGATGACTGGTATTTGATTGATCCTGGAAATAAGTCACTTGAAAATTAATTTCATTACTAATTAATTATTAAAATGTGTTGTAATGGCTTTTTAAGAACGTCTTGTATTTCGGCCTCTAAGCATTTTGACCTATTTCACCGTTACCCGCATGTTCCATGGGAGTTATTACTATTATGGATATTGAAATTTTGTTCTTTCCAGATGTTGAATTTGTTCAGCAATTTTAGTACATCAGGCTCTGATGGCCTACATCTATAAAATTAAATCATAATATATGATTATTTTTACTATGAATTCCTTAACATTTTCGAAATATTGATTGAACAATTAGAATTTTAAAATGAATTTAACCGCCATTGTGGCGATAGCTGTATCGTTAACAAACGGGACAGATGCCGAATACTTCTCTAAGATAAATAATCTACTGATCTTTTTAAGGATATCCTTTCTGTAGTTTAAAGATCTTTTCTCTCGTGTACTACCTCTTCTCTTGATTCACCCCCCCCAGTTGAATACCTAAGATTTACGTTAAATTAAGGTGTGTATTTCCTCTTTGAATTCGTGGCGATAGGATGCTACCATCTTGCGTATTTCCACAAGGGTTCATTATGCCAGTGATTAAACTTCCGGATGGAAGCATAAAAGAATTTTCCGAACCTGTGACTGCTCAAGAAGTTGCTGAGTCTATTTGTACTAGGCTTGCTAAGGTTGCCTTGGCAGCTAAAGTCGATGATCGTTTGGTAGATATTTCATACCTAATTAAGGAAGATGCTACTTTTAAAATTATTACTGACAAAGATCCCGAAGGATTGAAAATTATTCGCCATTCTACGGCGCATCTCTTAGCTCATGCTGTTAAAGAATTATTTCCGATGGCTCGAATCACTATTGGACCAGTGATTCGAGATGAGTTTTATTACGACTTTTTTTTTGAACGTTCTTTTTCCCCGGGGGATCTGGAAAAAATTGAGAAAAAGATGCATGAAATTGTTGAAGCCAATTTAATGGTGGAACAAAAAGTATTAATTCGCGAAGAAGCTTTAGCTCTTTTCAAGGGGATAAATGAGAAATATAAGGTTGAGATTATTCAAGATATTCCTGAGGACGAAATATTGACGGTGTATCAGCAAGGTAATTTTATTGATTTATGTCGTGGTCCTCATGTCCCGCGTACAGGATTATTGAAAGCTTTTAAGCTGATAAAGCTAGGAGGTGCGTATTGGCGGGGTGATAGTAAAAATGAGATGTTACAGAGAATTTATGGAACGGCGTGGGCCGATACTAAAGCCTTAAAAAGTCATTTAAATCACCTTAAAGAAGCCGAAAAGCGGGATCATCGTGTGCTTGGGAAGAAAATGGATTTATTTCATTTTCAGTCAGAATCACCAGGTAACGTGTTTTGGCACCCCAAAGGGTGGAGTATTATTCTTCGAATGCGGGAATACATTAGCAATCTAACCCACAAGTACGGCTATCAGGAAGTCAATACACCACAGCTGATTGAAGCAAAGTTATGGGATAAATCTGGTCACCTAGAAAAATTCAGTGATGATATTTTTAGTTTTTCTATGAAGCCCCAGAAATATGTTATCAAACCAATGAGCTGTCCGGCTCATATTCAGATATTTAATCAAGGTATTAAGAGCTATCGTGATTTGCCTATTCGCTACTCTGAATTTGGTACCTGCCATCGTAATGAACCGTCAGGCACTCTCCATGCTTTAATGCGGCTGCGAGGTTTTGTTCAAGACGATGGACATATTTTTTGTACGGAAGAGCAGATTCGAGGTGAAATATTAGCGTTTATCGATCAGTTACATGAAGTCTACACCGATTTTGGATTTAATGAAGTCATTTATAAACTTTCAACTCGACCTGAGAAGAGGGTTGGGAGTGATGAAGTGTGGACTAAAGCAGAACAAGCTTTATCAGAAGCGTTAGATGAAAAAGGTGTGAATTGGGAAATTTTACCTGGCGAAGGTGCTTTCTATGGGCCAAAAATTGAATTTTCTTTACGGGATTGCTTGGGGCGAATATGGCAGTGTGGGACTGTGCAAGTCGATTTTTCGATGTCGAAAAGATTAGGGGCGTATTATGTTGATAAAGATGGGCTTAAAAAAACTCCTATAATGGTCCATCGTGCTATATTGGGCTCATTTGAGCGCTTTTTAGGGATTTTATTAGAAGAATACGCTGGTAAATTGCCCCTCTGGTTAGCACCTGTTCAAGTGGTTGTTATGAACATTACAGATCGGCAGGCCGATTACGTTAAGGAAATCGTAGAAAATCTTCAAAATCTAGGTATTAGGACCATGTCGGACTTGAGAAATGAGAAAATCGGCTTTAAAATCCGCGAGTATACTATTGCGCACGTACCCTATCAGGTTATTATTGGTGATTGTGAAGTCGCTGATAAAACCATAGCAGTACGGGTATTGGAAAATGATCAAAAGTCGACTGGTCTCACTGTTGAAGAGTTTGCTCGCCGATTACGGGTAGAAATTAATCAGCGCAGCAGAAAGTCGCTGGTATAAAATTAATTATTTGAGGAGATAACATATCAGATCGAAACGAACACGTGCCAATAAGCAAATCCGTGTCCTGGAAGTGCGATTAATTGATGAGAAAGGTGAGCAAGTGGGAATCGTGAGGATCGACCGAGCTTTAGCTCTCGCTGAAGAAGCAAGATTAGATTTAGTTGAAGTTTCTCCAACGGAGAAACCACCCGTTTGCCGTATTATGGATTTTGGTAAGTACCAATTTGAGCAAGGTAAGCGAAAAGCAGCTCAAAAGAAAAAACAACGGTTAATTCACATTAAAGAAGTGAAATTTCGTCCTGGGACGGGTGTAGGGGATTATCAGGTTAAATTGCGAAAAATTACAGCTTTTTTAGAGCGCGGAGATAAGGTAAAAGTGAGTTTACGTTTTAGGGGGCGAGAAATGCAGCATCGGGAGCTAGGGTTAAAGTTACTAAATCGCGTCAAAAACGACTTAGGAAGTATCGTTATCGAACAAAAACCAAAGTTAGAAGGTCGCCAAATGACAATGGTAGTCATGAAAGGTAAAGGTGAGAGCAATAAAGCAAAGAGTGAGAATCATGCCAAAATTAAAGACTAATTGTGGAGCTGTGAAGCGGTTTAAAACAACAGGCCGATACGCTATTAAACGAGCTTCAGCTAACCATAATCATATTTTGACGAAGAAGTCGCAAAAACGGAAACGCAGGCTACGTAAGTTGCATCAGGTCGCTAAAAGCAATGTTAAGACAATTGAGAAAATGCTAAGAGTGTAGGTTTAGATTATTTCCTCATTTTAACTCCTACCCTGCAAGGGTGGGTACTTATCATTCTCTCTCTGAACTGGAGAAATAACATGCCAAGAGTAAAACGAGGTATTATCGCAAGAGCTCGTCATAAGAAAATATTGAGTAAAGCAAAAGGCTATTATGGGGCACGCAGTCGTATCTATCGTGTGGCAAAGCAAGCTGTAATTAAAGCAGCCCAGTATGCTTATCGTGATCGCAAACAGAGAAAGCGCCAGTTTCGTGCTTTATGGATTGTTCGTGTTAATGCTGCTGCGCGAGAGCACGGTCTTTCTTATAGCCGCATGATTAATGGCTTGAATAAAGCAGTAATTCTTATTGATCGTAAAATATTAGCGGATTTAGCAGTCAACGATAAAGTTACTTTTGGAAAATTGGCTGAGAAAGCCAGGCATGCATTAAGTCAATGATAATGCGTGAACTATGCAGGCTCAATTAGAATTTTTATTACAAACCGCTAAAAAATCCGTTAACGAAGCACTTGATGAGCCAACGCTGGAAAAAATTCGCGTTAATTATCTTGGTAAAAAAGGTGAAATGACGGAGCTGCTCAAATCATTAGGGGAACGCTCCTTCGAAGAGCGATCAAAATTTGGGAAGGCGATTAATAAAGTTAAGCACGAAATTCAGGTTTTACTCACCGAGAAATCTGCACAGCTACGTGAAAAGGCCCTTCAAAAAAAATTAACACAAGAAAAAATTGATGTCACTCTCCGCGGTCGTTATGATAGTCCTGGTACTATTCATCCTATTGCTCGAGTTTCCGAACGAGTAATTCAACTATTTGCTTCGCTGGGTTTTCAAATTGTCGAAGGCCCAGAAATTGAAGACGAGTATCATAATTTTGAGGCATTAAATATTCCATATAATCATCCTTCCAGGACAATGATGGATACTTTTTATTTTTCAGATAATCAGTTATTACGAACACATACTTCTAATGTGGAAATACGTGAAATGAAAAAGAAAGCTGCACCAGCTCGATTAATTACGTTAGGGCGGGTATATCGGCGCGATTTTGACCCTACCCATACGCCTATGTTTCATCAAGTGGAAGGATTTGTAGTAGATAAACAATGTACTTTTTCAGATCTAAAAGGCTTATTGCAGCAATTTTTAAATTGTTTTTTTGAAATCGGATTTCGTTTGCGTTTTCGTCCTTCTTACTTCCCTTTTACCAAGCCTTCGGCAGAAGTAGATATTTACCAACCAAATACCAGAAGCTGGCTAGAAGTCTTGGGTTGCGGCATGGTCCATCCCAACGTATTGCGCAATGTCAATATTGACCCCGACAAATATAATGGTTTTGCTTTTGGTATTGGTGTGGATCGATTAGCAATGTTGCGCTATGGCGTACCCGATTTGCGTCTCTTCTTCGAGAATGATTTACGTTTTTTAAGGCAATTTTAATCCATGAAATTAAGTGAAACTTGGCTCCGCGAATGGGTAAATCCATCGGTTAACACAGAGCACTTAGCAGAACAGCTTACTTTGTTTGGCTTAGAGGTGGACTCTGTCAGTCCTGTCGCTCACTCGTTTGAAAAAGTAGTAGTAGGGGAAGTGTTATCTGCAAAAAAACATCCTGATACGGATCGATTATTCTTTTGTCAGGTAAATGTAGGGAAGAATAAGGCTTTAAAAATTGTCTGTGGAGCAGCAAATGTTCGCTCCGGATTAAAAGTCCCTGTTGCTTTAATTGGTGGCCAAGTAGGCGATCTAAAGATCAAAAAAACCAAATTGCGGGGCGTGGCTTCCCATGGAATGATATGCTCGGAACGCGAACTTGGCTTTTCAGAGGATCGAAATGGATCTATCATGGAACTCCCATCTGATGCTCCTGTCGGCAAAGATTTACACAATTACTTGCAATTAAAGGATTCTATTTTGAATATTGGGTTGACCCCTAATAGGGGTGATTGTGCAAGCGTGCGGGGAATCGCTAATGAAATAGGCGCTATTAATCGGATTTCTGTGAGAGCGCCCAAAATAGCAAGTGTGGCACCGGTTATTGATGCTATTTTTCCTATTCGGATACAAGCAAAGGAAGCTTGTCCGCATTATGTGGGTCGGATTATTCGTAATGTTGATAACAATACTCAAACACCGCTTTGGATGCGAGAACGTTTGCGTCGTAGTGGCTTACGTTCTATCCGTCCTGTTGTAGATGTCATGAATTATATCATGTTGGAATGGGGCCAACCCATGCACGCGTTTGATTACGATCAATTGTCCGACGAAATTTGTGTTCGTTATGCAAATCCTAATGAAAAAATTACTTTGATTGATGGAACAGAAGTTACTCTGAATAATAGTACTTTAGTTATTGCAGATAAAAATCAAGTGCATGCTATTGCGGGCATTATGGGGGGTGCTAACTCGGCCATTAATGAAAAAACAAAAAATATCTTTTTAGAAAGTGCTTATTTTATACCGAGTTATATTGCTTTAACGGCACGGCATTACGGTTTAAATACAGATTCTTCGTATCGATTTGAACGTGGTGTTGATTTTCAACTGCAAAAGATTGCGATAGAGGGCGCAACGGAATTGTTATTAGCAATTACCGGAGGAAAACCGGGTCCTATTGAAGATCAACGTATTGAAGAAACTTTTCCTTCTATTAAAAAAGTCGATTTACATCGTGAACAGATTAAACGTCTGCTAGGTGTGGAAATCGCGGATAAAGAGGTTCACCAAATCTTAAGTTCTTTGGGAATGACCCTTCAGTCAAAAGTAAAGGGCTGGCGAGTAACCGTCCCCAGTTACCGTTTTGATATTACACAAGAAGTAGACTTAATTGAAGAGGTAGCGCGATTGCATGGTTATGAACGCATTCCTCAAACCACTATGAAACGTAAAATAGCTTTGATATCTGCTTCGGAGACAGAAGTAAGCTTAACTCGAATCCGCCATTTAATGGTTGATCAAGGGTATAATGAAGTCGTGAATTACAGTTTTGTGGATGATAAATTGCAGAATAAGCTTAATCCCAATTTAGAATCTCTTGCCCTTTCTAATCCAATTACGAATGATATGAACGTCATGCGCAATAGTTTATGGTCCGGCCTTGTTACTGTAGCAAAGCACAATCAATCTCGTCAAATTGAGCGCGTGAGACTTTTCGAAATTGGCGAATGTTTTATTAAAAGTGAAGGAAAATGGCAGCAGATAACTAAAGTGGCTTGCTTAATTTTTGGAAATGCTCATAACCTGCAATGGGGGTGGGAAGAACTCCCGGTTGATTTTTATGACTTGAAAGGAGATATTAGCGCTCTACTATTTCTTAACCGCTCTGAAAAGAATTTCCGTTTTGTACGAGCAGAGCATTCCTCCTTGCATCCTGGGAAATGCGCTGCTCTCTTCTTTAAAGAGAGATGTATTGGTTATTTGGGGGCCTTGCACCCTGTGCTGGTGCGAGAGTTAAATTTTGTAGGTACTCCTTACCTTTTTGAGGCAGAACTTGAGGTCATTACAAAGGCGACTTTGCCTCACTATCAATCTATCTCTAAATTTCCTACCGTCCGTCGCGATCTTGCCATTATAGTGGACCGAGACGTTGAGGTTTCACAAATTAAAGAAGAAATTGCTCAAAGTGCTGGGCATTTATTGATCATGAGTGAAATTTTTGATATATATGAGGGCATTAAGCATATTGAATCTTTTAAAAAAAGTGTCGCTATGGCGTTGATTTTTCAAGATCCATCGCGCACTCTAATAGACGAAGAGATCGAACAGGTCATTGAACGTGTAATCGCTGCTCTTGAGCGTAAGTTCAATGCTAAATTGAGGACATAGCTGATGGCGCTCACAAAAGCCGACTTGGCAGAACATTTATCTCATGTGGTAGGCTTAAATAAGCGAGAGGCCAAAGAGTTAGTTGAATTATTTTTTGAAGGTATCCGCCTTTCATTAGAAAGAGGAGAGCCGGTGAAATTGTCAGGATTCGGTAATTTTAATCTGCGTGATAAAAAGCAACGCCCTGGACGCAATCCTAAAACTGGCAAAGAAATTCCTATTACGGAACGACGTGTTGTGACATTCCGTGCTGGCCATAAACTTAAATTCAGAGTGGAGAAAAATGTCAGGCCAGAAGAAAGGGAATCCTAAACCAGAAAGCGAGTCACCTCCTATTCCAAAAAAGTTATATTTTACAATTGGTGAAGCTGGTGAGCTTGGTGATTACGTTGCCACGTTTTTTGTAGAGCAAGAATTCTCTCAAACGACGAGGCAATCGTTATTACTTTCCATTGAAAGATGTTTTGCTTGTGCGAAAAATTCATCGTTTATTCTATGAAGAAGGTTGCACTATCGAGGGAACTAAACGGAAACTTTAAATAAAAAGAAATGTAAAGCTAAAGCTTATGAAATCGTTCGCCGCACCATTTTGCAGCTATTCTAGAAACGACCTAAAAACGACCTAAATGACATAGATCGCGAATTGAATTTTATTTGAGTTATAAAAAGTCAGGGTATAATATTAGGTTCAAAGCGGGGCGTAGCGCAGCTTGGTAGCGCACTTGCATGGGGTGCAAGGGGTCGCGGGTTCAAATCCCGCCGTTCCGATCACTTAAGAATTCCGATCACTTAAGAAGTGATGGCTAAAGCATACGCATTATTAGAATCGACGTGAGATTATTTTCCTAGAAAATTATTGTGGAATGAAAAGCAGACAAGAATCTATCGGTATAGCGCATTACCTCACCGTTCTTGATGGGGAGTAGCACGACAATTCCATTGGATAAATGGCGCGCGAGAGCAGAGTTAGCTCCCTTTTTTTGTATAAAATTAGGTAGAATTACTTTTCTACCCATAACCCTCTCTTACGAAACGATATTTTAACACCACTCGTAAAAGACCACGTAGTGGAGGCGGCGGGAATTGAACCCGCGTCCGCAAATCATCTACCGTTGATACTACATGCTTAGCATCGTCTATTTCTTTAACTGACAACCACCCGACGCGCAGGGAAAATCGACAGCGAGCCCTAAAGGTTTAGCTTCCAAGTCATGAGCCATGCTTGAGAGCGAGCTTGTAAAATAACCACCGGGTCAGGATCTACAAGCTTATCCTGAAGATGGGAAGCCGCGCTATTAGGCAGCTACAGCGTATTGTGTATCGTTTGCAGATATACAAAATTGCAACCGATGGATTTGCGAGCCTCAGTTGCCGGCTCGGCATGCGTCTCGAGTTTCAGGATCCACGTCGAAGCCTTACCGCCCCCCGAGAAGTTTCACTATCTCAGTGTCTTATATTTACATCATCATATAGTTGTGTCATTATAAAACATCTTTCCGTTAAGGTAAAGCCTATTCGCAGAACCTTTACCCCTACCGCGACTTCCAAATTGATAACTTGAAGTAAGTCCTTAAAATCAAGAGAAAGTCTCGTAAAATTCGTTTCAATTAACGGATTTGTTTAAAGATCCTATGTCTTTCGCGCCCCCATTCACGACGTTTAATAGTTTCCCGTTTATCGTGTATTTTCTTACCCTTAACCAAAGCAATTTCAGCTTTAACATAATTTTTATGCCAATGAAGATCCAAAGGTACAACGGTGAGTCCCTCCTTTTGAACTGCACCAAATAGCTTACCAATTTCACGCTTGATTAAAAGCAATTTACGAGATCGCTGAGGATTGAGTTTTATGTAGCCGGAATTGGAAATTGGAGAAAAGTAGGCTCCAATTAACCAAGCCTCTCCCGCTTTAAAAATGACGTAGCTATCTCTTAACTGAACACCTCCATCTCGAATACTTTTAACTTCCCAGCCTTCTAGTACTAACCCTGCTTCTAATCGCTGCTTAACATGATAATTATAAAACGCCTTTTTATTTAGAGCAATAATGTGAGATACAGCTTTTTTTGTGATTTGCTTGTTCATGACGTTGATTATACTATTGGAAAGACATGCCTGATATCAATAAAACTAAAATAGTCCCTTATGGGCAAAAAGAAATGTATGAACTAATCAATGATATTAAATCATATTCCCACTTTGTTCCATTTTGTGGCGATAGTCAAATTAATAGCCGTACGGCCGATGAAATACGAGCAACGTTGTCATTTTCGAAAGGTGCTCTTAGTAAATCTTTCACTACCTTAAATCGCCTCCAACCTCATAAAATGGTGGAAATACGTTTGGTAAACGGCCCATTCAGACAACTCGAGGGTTTTTGGCAGTTTGAAGCTTTAGAGGGAGGATATTGTCGAGTATCGTTAGATTTGGAATTTGAGTTTTCTTCGCGATGGCTCGCATTGATGTTTGGCCCACTATTTAACCAAGTAGCCACTATATTAGTTAACACCTTTTGCAAACGAGCTGATATTATCTACGGAAAAAATCAATGATTACGATCATTGTGTGCTACGCTATGCCAAAAAAACAAGTGGAAATCTGTTTGGAAGTTGAAGAAAATTGTACCATAGCCATAGCAATCAAGCGCTCAGGTATCTTGCAGAAGTTTCCAGAAATTAATTTGACCCGAGCCCGCGTAGGGATTTATGGTAAAATCAATAGCTTGGAGGCTAGCGTGCGGGACGGCGATAGAATTGAAATTTATCGCTCTTTACTTATAGAACCAAAAAAAGCGCGTTTATTACGTGCTCAGCGTTTACCTTTCGAAGGTCTGCAAAGAACAAAATAATTTAAGGATTAGGTAAATTTGTTCGGTCGACAATCTGGTTTTTGTCTGTCCAAAAGTTAGTAACGCGGTTATTGTCTAAAAAATAAATAATTAAATGAGTCGATTGCGTTCGCCGATTATAACCTCGTTGGAAGGTATAAACATATACCATCTGATTACCAGAAAAAATATTTACAAGTACGGGATCGCCTAACACAGCTCGTACTTGATCTTTAGTCATTCCTTTATGTAATAATCTACTCAGATCTTTATCCACAATGATATTACCCTGTTGAATAGGTAGATGATAAATGCAACCTCCCAATGTCGTAACCAAAAAAGATAATAAGATTAATAACGTATACCGCATGGGAGCTCCTTTTTCCATGTTTCGAAAATGAAACGTGATTATAACGCATCTTTTCTTCAATATATATCTGTTCAAGTGGATTCCAAGTAAGGGATAGCAGAGTTCTACGAATGCCACCTAATATTAGTGATTGACGCTACTGTACTGTGGCGTCTAGGGGTCAACTAAAAAAAATAAGTTATTATATCGTTTTATATAGTTATAGTTTTAAATATAAGAGGTTTTACATTGGAAGATCGAGAATTGCGTAGGGCTGGACTTAAGGTAACGCTTCCGCGTTTTAAAATATTAAAAATATTAGAAAGTGCTGATCCCCATCATATGAGCGCTGAAAATGTTTATCACAAACTAGTAGATATGGGTGGAGATGTAGGGCTTGCTACGGTGTATCGTGTGCTTACGCAATTTGAAGCGGCTGGGCTGGTAAAGCGACATAACTTTGGTGGTGGGCATTCTGTTTTTGAAATGGATCAGGGAAGGCATCATGATCATTTGGTTTGTATCAATTGCGGTAAAGTAGAAGAGTTCATCGACGAAATTGTCGAAAGCCGCCAAGAAGCAATTGCTAAAAAATACAAATTTAAAATGACTGATCATAATTTAATAATTTACGGTATTTGCCAGACTTGCGAAGAGCGTTCTTTTACTGAATAGCCAAATCATATATTTCTACTTTAGAAAGGTTTCTAAATAAGCAATTGTTTATTTTAGACTACTTTAGAACCGCCTAACATTCATGCTAATCTTTCGGCTCGTTCTTTTGTTAAGTAGTAATGGTTATTGAGACATTGATTTCGTCTTAACTTACTTATGTAAAGATGGCAATGACTCTGGGTAGTGACTTGAGGCAGATGTGTAGCATGTACAGAAATTTCTTCATTTAGAAGTGTAAGGATCCATCACTTAAGTTAATTTTCAATTAATGATTTTGTATCGTACAGCTGTTGATACTACTGGATCAGAATTTCCAATTCTTTTTTATGCAAATTAGCCTCTTTTAATTCTTCACGTTGGTACTGTACAATGAAAGCTCATGTCGCGATTTCCGCTTGTTTGTTGATTTGGTTTACTCTATATGGATTGATTACCATGCCGATAATATTCTCTAACCTTTTCGAGTAAATCTTGATGTTGTTCAAAATTGTCCAATGTTGACCGCGAATTTATAAAATAAAAGAAGCAAATTTTTTTGTTAATCATCGTATATCCAAATGGTTGTTAATTATGCCTCGGATGCGAGTATTCCGATCAATCACTCGCTGCACTATTTATATATTTATTTCTGATTATAAATTTATCACCCAATAATTTATCACCCAATAAAAAATTATGTGTTTTCAGGTTTGAGTCTAAAAATTTAGAAGATCAAAATATAAACTGATATCAAACTGATCTGCAGATGAATGGATTAGCATAATATCAGATTAACCATCAAAGGCAAACTGACACAACGTCTACGATTACAATAAATAGCGGACTTTTCCTGTACCCGTCATCTCACCTGTTAATAGGTCAAGCTTTTTCACAATCAACAGTAATGGCAAATAATTCAACAATCGTGAAATTTTAACATACGTATACGTTAGTATCCTACACCTTCGGTGCGTGTTTTTCCCAGTTCAATTTACGACGTAATGTGTAGTAATAATTATAATCAGTTGGATGAATCAGGCGCAACGGGTGTTTATATTTACGGATGCTGATGCTCCCACCTGCTGTTAATGCGACGCAGTATTGTCCGTCGTTACTTACAGAGGGTGATATATCATTTTGGGGAGAAATATTTATTTTTATTTGACTATGGGCTTGAACTACTATAGGACGGCTACTTAAAGTGTGGGGAAACATTGGTACTAAAGCAATTGCATCTAATTGCGGATGTAAAATGGCTCCCCCTCCCGATAAGGCATAAGCAGTTGAGCCTGTTGGGGTAGTGATGATTAATCCATCGGCGCGTTGACTGCATACGAAGTCGTCGTTGATTGAAATATCAAATTCAATCATTTTTGCAATATTCCTTGGTAGCAATACGACGTCGTTAAGTGCAATACCCTCAGTAATGATCTCTCCCCTATATTCAGCTGTCATTTCTAAAAGAAAGCGCATTTCTTCTTTGTAATTCCCTTCTAGAATTGCATTTATTTTTAGAAACTCATTGGGAGGAATATCTGTAAGAAAGCCTAGGCGTCCTCGATTAATTCCTAGGACAGGGATTTTTTGGGGGACGGCAATATGTGCTGCTTTGAGTAAGCTTCCATCTCCGCCTACTACGATTAATAAATCTGCTTTTTTTTGCAATTGATTGGCGGATATGACAGTTAAATCATGACCGTTCATCATATGAGCGGCGCGTTCTTCAATGAAAACGACTCTGTTTAAAGATAAAAGATATTCTTTAAGGGCCTGTAGGGTTTCTGGAACTCCGTCGACCCCTTCGCGCCCTATTAGCACAATTCGATGGAACGGTGGCTTTTTCATAAGAGTTGAGAATAATAACTTTTTTAAAATGAGAAAGCCACAATCATGGAAGTTTATGTAGCTAAAACCCTAGATATTTTACAGGACCTGATATTTTATTTAATATTTAGTCTCATATGACTGTGGAGATCTAAAATGAGTAAAAAAGAGAAGTCTGAATTTGAACTTGAATCTAAAAACAAGTGGAGAAAAGTATTGGAAGATGGAGAGGAAAAAATAAAAGTAGAAGAAGATATTTCTCAAGAAATAGAGCCGCATCGAGAGGGGATCGAATTTTCTAGTCGTGAGAAGTTAGAGAGCCAACTCAACAGTCTAGAACGAAAATTAGATGAATATAAAAATCAATACCTTCGTTCACAAGCCGAAATAGATAATTTGCGAAAGCGGACAGAGCGGGATATCGTAAATGCCATAAAATATGGCGCCGAGCAGTTGATTACTGATCTTTTTCCGATAGTTGACAGTTTAATCCACGGGATTGAAAGTCCTGAATCGACCGATCTACATGCTAAAAGTCTACGGGAAGGAATGAGTTTAACATTGGATTTATTACACAAAACTCTTGAAAAGCATGGTATTGAGATTATTGATCCTAAGCTAGGTGATCCTTTTAATCCTGCTTTTCATGAAGCCGTGGCTATTCAAAATGTGCCAGATGCTAAATCTGATACGATTGTTCAGCTGATGCAAAAAGGCTATAAGCTCAATGGTCGAGTATTACGAGCAGCGCGGGTGATTGTAGCAGCGGCAGCCTAAATTTAGGGTTAACTTAAATTTATTTAGAGATAAAATAGTTCTCATAAAAAATTATCTTTCTTTTTCGGGGTGACGCTAAAAGTTGGAAGGAGGTGAGATGAAATCTCTTATTGTATCGCAAGAAATACTTTAATTATTTCTAGTATTCTGATGGTATTTATGATTTTGTACGTGGCTGGATAGAATGCATCTTGAAAAATGCCTAACATTGTTCAAATGATGTGGGAAAATTGGAAATTGTTGGAGAATTTTCTCTCTGAGTAATTTAAAGTCTCTAATCAACGCCGATCCGATATGATTTTTTATAAAAATCAAAATCTTATTAGTTTCTTAAGAAAACTGAAAACTTATTAAGCGATAGTAAATTAATTTGCTTGGGTTTCAGGCTTTTTACGCGAAGTGATTGTTTGTTTACTGTGCGAAAGGTATTCCATGAAAGGTATTCCATAAAATGAACTATCTACCCAATAACTCGAGGAATTTTAGCAGCCTTTTTGAGAAAAGCCTGCAAGATCTCCGTAAGCGACGTTGCTTATTAAAAGGAAATTAAGTTAGAAGGAAATTGAGTTATGGGTCATAATGCCTTAACAAGTTTTTATTTTACACGAGATTTCATCTAATTTCACCTTTAGAAGTAAATTTTCCTTCCTTCTTCTGAATGTAGATCGACTTTAAAACGTTAACGAATTTTCCCTTGAAATCTCAAACCCTGTCCCCACTTATTCAGAAGTAAAGCATCCTAAATTCTGTTTGAGAGGAAAGAGAATGGCTGAAACTATCGGTATTGATTTGGGTACTACCAACTCCTGCGTCACAGTGATGGAGGGTGGCAAAGTACGAGTGATCGAAAATAGCGAAGGCTCGCGCACTACGCCATCTATTGTCGCTTATACCAAAGACGGGGAGGTATTAGTTGGTGCATCGGCAAAGCGGCAAGCTGTCACAAATCCTAATCGAACTCTCTTCGCAATTAAGCGCTTAATTGGGCGTCGCTTTGATGACGTGGTTGTTCAAAAAGATATCAAAATGGTGCCGTATAAAATTATTGAGGCGGACAACGGAGACGCATGGGTAGAAGTAGCGGGTAAAGATGGTCGTCCTGAAAAGCTGGCGCCACCGCAAATTTCTGCTCAGGTTTTGATGAAGATGAAAAAAACGGCAGAAGAATATTTAGGCCATCCGGTGAATGATGCGGTGATTACCGTACCAGCTTACTTTAACGACTCCCAACGTCAAGCGACCAAAGATGCAGGCAAGATTGCGGGTCTTAACGTAAAGCGTATTATCAACGAGCCTACCGCTGCCGCACTGGCTTATGGAATGGATAAGAAAAAAGGTGACCGTAAGATCGCTGTTTATGACTTAGGTGGTGGAACATTTGATATTTCCATTATTGAAATTGCTGAAGTGGATGGTGAACATCAATTTGAAGTGCTAGCTACGAATGGAGATACTTTTCTTGGAGGAGAAGACTTCGATCTTCGATTAATTGATTATTTGGCCAACGAATTTAAAAAAGATGTGGGTGTAGATTTGCATAACGACCCTCTGGCGTTACAACGCTTAAAAGAAGCGGCTGAAAAAGCGAAAATTGAGCTTTCATCCAGTCAACAAACCGATATTAATTTACCTTATATTACCGCGGATGCTTCTGGCCCTAAGCATTTAAATATTCATGTTACTCGTGCAAAGTTAGAATCGTTAGTAGAGGATTTAATCGAAAATACCATCGAGCCTTGTAAAATAGCAATTAAAGACGCCGGGCTCAAGGTTTCCGAAATCGACGATGTGATTTTAGTTGGCGGACAAACTCGCATGCCGAAGGTCCAAAAAGCTGTTAAAGAATTTTTGGGTAAAGAGGCTCGTAAAGACGTTAATCCGGACGAAGCGGTGGCTATTGGTGCGGCTATTCAAGGTGCCGTATTGTCCGGAGAAGTAAAGGACGTATTGTTACTTGACGTCACACCACTCTCTCTAGGAATTGAAACCCTGGGCGGAGTCATGACCAAGTTGATTGATAAAAATACCACGATCCCGACAAAGGCTAATCAGGTATTTTCAACGGCTGAAGATAATCAAACTGCTGTTACGGTTCATGTCTTACAAGGCGAGCGAGAGATGGCTTCAGCGAATAAATCGCTAGGACGTTTTGACTTGACAGATATTCCGCCAGCCCCGCGTGGAGTGCCACAAATTGAAGTAACCTTTGATGTTGATGCGAACGGTATTCTTCATGTGTCGGCAAAAGATAAAGCGACGGGTAAAGAACAATCGATTATAATTAAAGCCTCAAGCGGTTTATCTGATGAAGAAGTGGAAAAGATGGTTAAAGATGCGGAACTGCATCGGGAGGCAGATCGTAAATTCCACGAATTAGTAGATGCGCGAAACCAGGCCGATGCGATGATTCACGCTACTGAAAAATCCATGGAAGATCTGGGAGCGGAGGTTACTACTGATGAAAAAGATGCCATCGAAAAAGCGATTAAAGAACTTAAAGAAGAAATAAAGGGGAATGATAAGAATACGATTGAGGCAAAAATAAAGGTATTGGCTAAGTATTCCTCTAAATTAGCAGAACGTATCTATGCTAAAAAGGGTGCTGCTCCTGGAGCTCCCACGGGCGACCAAGAAGGTCCCAAGGAAGCACAGGCAAAAGACGAAAAGAAAGAAGATGTTGTTGATGCTGAGTTCGAAGAAGTCAAAGACGAGAAAAAAGAGAATGAAGATAGGAAGAAATAAATAACCAAAAGCTATCATGATCTCTGGTTCATAATTTCCAATGGATCCCCGCTCTCTGCGGGGATGATGTCTTTAAAAAAAATCGGAAAAAGCGTATCTCATGGCAAAGTGCGATTATTATGAAGTTCTAGGAATTAGCCGTATGGCGACTGAAGCTGAGATCAAAAAAGCCTTCCGCCGTCTGGCAATGAAATATCACCCAGATCGAAATCCGGGTGATAAAAAGGCGGAAATAAAGTTCAAGGAGGCGCGAGAAGCTTATGAGGTGCTTTCTGATTCTCGTAAACGAGCCTCTTATGATCAGTTTGGTCATGCTGGTGTAGAGCAATCTTTTGGGGGAAGTACTTCTGGGGGGTTTGCTTTTGGTGATATTGGAGATGTTTTTGGTGATATTTTTGGAGACATTTTTGGTGGGGGAGGGCGACCAAAATCTCAAGAACAACGGGGGGCTGACTTAGGTTATGATCTTATTCTTTCATTAGAGGAAGTAGTTCATGGAATCACTCAAACAATTAAGGTTCCGACTTGGGTGAGCTGTGGAACTTGTAATGGGAGTGGTGCCAAGAAAGGTAGCAGACCGGTTACTTGTCAACGCTGTGGCGGGGGTGGACAGATACGCATGCAACATGGTTTTTTACAAGTGCAGCAAAACTGCTCTGTATGCCGTGGAACGGGACAAATTATTAAAGACCCTTGCTCCGATTGTCATGCTCAAGGCCGTCGTCAGCAGACAAAGACTTTATCCGTTAAAATTCCCCCCGGCATTGATACCGGAGATCGTATTCGCCTCTCAGGTGAGGGAGAAGCCGGTCCTTTTGGGGTACCGCCTGGGGATCTATATGTACAAATCCGAGTAAAACCTCATCCTATCTTCCAGCGGCAAGGTAATGATCTTTATTCTGAGGTACCCATTGACTTTATCACAGCCGTTTTAGGAAGAGAAGTTGAAATCCCTACATTAGATGGGGCTGTGCGTTTAACGATTCCCCCAGAAACACAAAGTGGAAAACAATTTCGTTTGCGAGGGAAAGGTGTGAAAGCGTTGCGAAGCGGTACTGTGGGGGATTTAATTTGTCATGTTACGGTAGAAACGCCAATAAAATTAAATATGGAACAGAAAGAATTATTAAAGCGTTTTGCTAAGTTACTAGAAAAAGATGATAAAAATCACAGCCCACGCAAACGAAGTTGGTTTAACAGCGTAAAAGAATTTTTTACGAAAAAATAAATTTGAATGAGGAAATTTTAAAAAAAATTTGATTACTTAATCGACTTCCCATTACATTCAGAATCGCTTATCCTTGGGCAGGTTTTATCTAGACTCAATTTTAGACTCAAAGAGAAGGGGGTCCTGCTGCCGCTATGGGCATAAATCTAATTAACAACGGACGAAAGCCAGCAATTTTAGCATTAGCCGACGGCAGTTTATTTTCTGGATATACTGTTGGGGTAGAAGGTCAAGCTGTTGGAGAAGTTATTTTCAATACGACATCAACAGGCTATCAAGAAATTTTGACAGATCCTTCTTATGCAGAACAAATTGTCACTTTAACTTGTCCTCATGTTGGTAATGTAGGGATCAATACTGACGATCAAGAATCATATCGAATTTGGGCTTCCGGATTAATTATTCGTGAATTATCTCCTATTGTTAGTAATTGGCGTGCTAAGCAATCTCTCGAAGATTATTTAAAATCTGAGGGAATTGTTGCAATTGCAGGAATTGACACTCGGCGATTAGTACGGCTGATCCGTGAGCGAGGTGCATTAAATGGTTGTATTATAGCCGGTGAAGACACAAATTCTGATTGGGCCCTACAATGTGCCCGTACCTGTACCGGTTTAGAAGGTAAAGATTTAGCAAAAATTACTTCTACAAGAACAATACAAACTTGGGTTGATGGAACCCTAGCTCTTGAAGATAAAAAAAAATTTGAACAACGATATAACTATCATGTTGTTGTTTACGATTATGGTTTAAAGCGGCAAATTTTGCGTTTATTAATAGACAATGGTTGTTCGGTAACCGTAGTTCCTGTTCAAACATCAGTGAAAGAGGTTTTGGATTTAAATCCAGATGGTATCCTATTATCAAATGGTCCAGGCGATCCAGCAGCTTGCGATTATGCAATTCCCACGATTCAGGAAATTTTAGAAAAGAGCATACCTTTATTAGGGATTTGCTTGGGTTTTCAGCTCTTGGCTTTAGCTTGTGGTGGCAAAACGGAAAAAATGAAGTTTGGGCATCATGGAACCAATCATCCCATTCAAAATATTGTCACCGGACAAATTTATATTACCAGCCAAAACCATAGTTTTGTAGTGGATGAAAAAAAATTACCTGACGTTTTGCGCGTGACTCACCGTTCTTTATTTGATGGAACGTTGCAAGGAATTGCACATAAGACCAAACCAGCAATTGCTTTTCAAGGCCATCCAGAAGCGAGTCCAGGGCCTTGGGATATGCAAGGGGTATTTAAAGAATTTGTTGAGTTGATGAGCGAGAGAAGGGTAAGTATTAAAATAATATGATAATAATATGCCAAAAAGAACAGATATAAAAAGTGTGTTAATTATCGGAGCTGGGCCTATTGTTATTGGGCAAGGGTGTGAATTTGATTATTCTGGAACTCAAGCTTGTCGAGCTCTCCGGGAAGAAGGTTGTCGCGTCATTTTAGTAAATTCCAATCCTGCCACCATAATGACTGATCCCGATGTAGCAGATGCTACTTACATTGAGCCTATCAGATGGGAAGTAATTTCTAAAATTATTAAAAAGGAAAGGCCGGATGCGCTCCTGCCAACAATGGGCGGTCAAACGGGTCTAAATTGCGCATTAGATTTAGTGCGAGAAGGGGTTTTACAAAAATATAAGGTGCGGTTAATTGGTGTTTCCCAAAAAGCTATCGATAAAGCAGAAGATCGGGCTCTCTTTCAAAAAGCTATGGCTAAAATTGGTTTACAGACAACCCGCTCGGGACTGGCTTGCTCCATGGAAGAAGCCTGGAAAATCCTTGAAAAGGTTGAATTTCCAGCAATTATTCGACCCTCTTTTACACTAGGAGGGAGTGGGGGAGGTATTGCCTATAATAGAGATGAATTTTTAGAAATTTGTACCCGTGGTCTTGAATTATCTCCTACTAACGAAATATTAATTGATGAATCTATTGTTGGATGGAAAGAATTTGAATTAGAAGTTGTGCGAGATAAAAAGGATAATTGTATTATTGTTTGTAGCATTGAGAACATTGATCCTGTAGGTATTCACACCGGAGATTCTATCACTGTCGCGCCAGCACAGACATTAACAGATAAAGAATATCAACGTATGAGAGATGCTGCCATTGTGATTTTGAGAGAAATTGGAGTAGAGACTGGTGGTTCTAACGTGCAATTTGCGATTAATCCCAAAGACGGGCGGATGATTGTAATTGAAATGAATCCTCGTGTGTCACGTTCTTCTGCTCTTGCTTCAAAAGCTACTGGTTTTCCCATCGCGAAAGTTGCAGCCAAATTAGCTATTGGCTATACCTTAGATGAATTACAGAATGAAATCACGGGTGGCAGGGTCCCTGTCTCATTTGAACCGACAATTGATTATATTGTCATCAAAATTCCTCGATTCAATTTTGAAAAATTTCCTCAAACACAGCCTCGATTAACCACCCAGATGAAATCAGTAGGTGAGGTAATGGCTATCGGACGTACTTTTCAAGAGTCTTTACAAAAAGCCATTCGTGGCTTAGAAGTTGGTGTTTGTGGATTAGAATCTAAAGTGAGAATTCAAGACTTAAAAAATGCTGAGGAGGAGCTTCGCGAAGAGGTTAGAAAAGAATTGCGCTTTGCCGGGCCTGAGCGTCTATGGTATCTCGCGGATGCTTTCCGAATGGGTTTTAGTGTTGAAGAGGTTCATAGAGATAGCCAAATCGATTGCTGGTTTTTGGTGCAAATAGAAGAACTAGTTCGTTTAGAAACAGCAATAAAGAGTAAATCTTTAAAAGAATTATCCTTCGAGGAGTTTTTTTATTTAAAACGTAAAGGATTTTCTGATCAACGTTTAGCTCAATTACTAAAAACCACTGAAGAGCAAGTTCGGAATTACCGGCACAGATTAAAAATCCGCGCTGTTTATAAGCGAGTTGATACTTGTGCTGCTGAGTTTGCTACGGATACAGCTTATCTTTATTCAACTTATGAAGAAGAAAATGAATGCTTGCCAACGAAGCGAAATAAAATAATGGTGTTGGGAAGTGGGCCGAATCGAATCGGTCAAGGTATTGAATTTGACTATTGCTGTGTGCATGCGGCATTAGCTATGCGTGAGATGGGTTATGAAAGTATTATGGTTAATTGTAACCCCGAAACTGTTTCGACAGATTTTGATATTTCTGTTCGTCTTTATTTTGAACCTCTTACATTAGAAGATGTTTTAGAAATTGTAATTTCTGAAAAACCTAAAGGCGTAATTGTTCAATTTGGGGGGCAAACGCCTTTAAAATTGGCTAGAGCATTAGAAAAAGCAAAGGTGCCTATTTTAGGAACGCAACCCGATGCTATCGATCGAGCCGAAGATCGTGAGCGATTCCAAATGTTGATTCAAGAATTAAATTTACAGCAGCCACCCAATGGAACAGTACGTAGTGTTGAAGAAGGGTTACGTTTGGCAAAAGTATTTGCTTATCCATTAATCGTTCGTCCTTCTTATGTGTTGGGTGGGCGAGCAATGAAAGTTGTTTACAGCGAGAAAGAATTAACCCGTTATATGACTAAAGATGTTATCGTTTCGGAAGATGAGCCTTTACTTTTAGGTCGGTTTTTGGATGACAGTATTGAGGTGGACATTGATGCGGTGTGTGATGGTGAGAATGTTTTAATTGGTGGGATTTTGGAGCATATTGAGCAAGCTGGCGTTCATTCCGGAGATTCCTCGTGCACCTTTCCGCCTCATAGTTTAAACACAGAAATACAAGATCAGCTGCGAGCACAAGTTTGTCTGATAGCGAAAGAATTAAATGTGGTAGGCCTAATTAATACCCAATTTGCAATTCAGGGGGATGAAATTTATGTACTTGAAGTTAATCCACGCGCTTCGCGGACAGTTCCCTTTCTTGAAAAAGCTACTGGTTTACCCCTTATTAAGATTGCAGCCAATTGTATGGTTAATGTGTCTTTGAAAGAACAGACTGTGCGCGAATACATCCCTAATTATTTCTCTGTGAAAAAACCCGTTTTCCCATTCAATAAATTTTCAGGTGTTGATCCTATTTTGGGACCTGAAATGCGTTCTACTGGAGAAGCCATGGGGATAGGGGAAAATTTTGGTCAAGCTTTTGCCAAAGGTCAATTAGGTGGTGGGGACGTTATCCCCCGCGGGGGGCGCGCCTTTGTAAGTGTTCGTGATGTCGATAAAGAGCGTGTGATCAAAGTAGCTCGCGCCTTGGGGAATTTGGGATTTGAGATTGTTTCTACTCGAGGAACTGCCAAGGTGTTACAAAGTGCAGGAATTCCGTGTACGGTGGTTAACAAGGTCACTGAAGGTCGCCCTCATATTATCGATATGATTAAAAATGATCAGATTAATTTTATTATTAATACTGTGGAAGGTGAGCAAGCCATTGAAGATTCAAATATTATCCGAATTAGTGCAGTCCAACACAAAGTGTGCTATACAACGACATTAGCGGGGGGGGAGGCCACTGTTCTGGCTCTTCAGGCAGGGGATTCAAATCGTCTTCAGCCTTTGCAGGATCTTCATTGTCAAAGATAATCGGGACAGTTCGCTGGATCTCGTCTCTCTTAGATAACTTTATCAGTATCCATATTTTTTTGAGCATCCGTTAATTATTTAGTGCTTTTTATATGGGACCTGAAGTAGGCTTTCAGATACATAGGTTAACTTATAATTGGTTGATAATTGGGAGATACTGTCCGATCACTCAAAAGATTATTATGAGCTCTCGAGAACGGCTAAGCATAATGTACGATCTACAGCAGTTTGTTATAGTATGTTTTTTTATATTTTTGAGGTGACATGATGCGAACGATTGTCCCTATAACCATAAATGGTATTTCTAAGTTACGCTCAGAACTAGAATTTTTAAAAACTATCGAACGGCCTAAGGCCATTGCAGCTATTGCAGAAGCGCGCGCTCACGGTGATTTGAAAGAAAATGCCGAATATCATGCTGCGCGGGAACGTCAATCTTTTATAGAAGGACGGATTTTAGAAGTTGAGGCGAAGTTGGCTGACTGCCAAATAATCGATATTTCGCATATTCCTAATGAAGGGAAAGTGATTTTTGGTGCTACGGTTACTTTATTAAGTTTAAAAACTCAAACCGAAGTCGCCTATCAAATTGTGGGTGTGGATGAAGCTAATTTGAAAGAAAATAAAATTTCGATATCTTCGCCTTTGGCACGGGCTTTGATTGGAAAATACATTGAGGATGTTGTAGAAGTAAAAATCCCGAAAGGCAAAACAGAATATGAAATTATGGATGTCAAATACCTTTGAGAAAAAAGTGCAACTGACAATAATAAAATCCTATCTTTTTCTATTGGATCCAAACTGAACGAGAATGATTAATATCGCGAATATTGTGAAGTTGCTAAAAAGAATGTAGCAGTAACGGAAAAAGAAACGAATAATGATTTCGTCAATTATTTCTACTGCCCCTAAAGTCATGAATATGAAAGAAGACTAAGTAAGCGCTCTCTAGTTTTTATTGTATAATTTTAATGTACAGTAGAAATTTTAAAGTAGAAGCTCCTGATAAAAGTTAGGGCGTTATGGATTGTAAAAGATGACAGAAAGACTAAAAAAGCGCGATTTCCAAATTATCGTGAATTGTTGTGAAATTGCTTGATATATAACTTGGATCTTATATGTTGTACAGTTTGCTCTATAACCTCCTCCGATAGAGGAGGAGGTATCTGTTTCGAATTTTCATATCAATCCTATAGTGATTCACTACATCCCACAAAGGTGTAAAAGATTCAAGCTCAACAGTTAGATTATGATTTCCATTTAATGTTACATCCTTGACTTGGTTTTTGATTGGGGTCAATGGGTTTTCCAGAAAGCATATTATCTAGTACTGTGATAACATCTTCTCCGGTAACAGGGACACTTTTTCCTGGACTTGAGTCATCGAAACGACCACGATAAACACACATCAAATTGCGGTCAAATACATAGAAATCAGGAGTGCATTCCGCCCGATAGGCTTTGGCAACTTCTTGAGTTTCATCAAAGAGGTAGGGAAAAGGATAATCAAATTCTTCAGCTATAGCTTTCATCTTTTCAGGAGAATCTTCTGGAAAATTTTTGACGTCATTAGAGCTGATAGCAATAAATTGAATACCTTTAGCTTGATATTTTTTCGCTGTTTCAACCAATTTTTTTTGGATGTGCTGAACAAAAGGACAATGATTGCAGATAAACATAACTACTGTTGCAGTATCAGACTTAAGTTGGTCTAACGATTTCTTTTTACCGCTGACGACGTCAGGCAAGCTAAAGCTTGAAGCTTTTGTTCCCAAGGGAATCATTTTTGACAAAGTTAAGGCCATTATTTCCTCCTTATTTTTTATTTTTCTTATTGTTTTATTGCTAATTCAGAGATTGTTTTTCATAATGAGGTCTTTTGAAGCTAATCATGAGCTGCCGCCCGATATATATAACTGAAAAATACTCTGTTGTATTATGTGGCTTAATCCAGCCTGTAGGACAAAATCGTATGATTAAGTAAATACTCATAAAGGTTTGTAACGCTTCTATGTCCCTATTTAGGGCAACAAGAAAAAACCTCATAAAATGAAAATCATGTCGAATAATGAGGAGATTGGATGGAGTAGTAATATCAGTCAGGTAAGAGATACCGCTATTATTGATGGAACGAATTAGTTTGTTTGGAATACAAGGACTCACTTCAAAACCTGCCTTTTCCTCTTTAATTTCGGCTAATTGTGATGCTATTATGATAGTCCTAGCATCCACGGATATGTTCTATCATAATCCCCATCGTCTTTATACCACATTTACTACCTTTAACTAAAGCATAAATCGAAATCATAACCTGTTTAACATCATTCAATACGATGATGGGAATGAGAAGAGAAAAGTTGAGAATACTATCGATATTACCAATTACTTAACTCTAGTTTTGATTTTTATACCAGGCTTTTCGGAATTGTAGCACCTTATTCCTCACTGACACAAGAGTAAGGATTTTACATACCTGTAACCTCATCACATTCAGGATATTTACCACGCTTACGAATATCGGAAGAAAAAACAAATGAAAATCACCGTAAATAATCTATTTAACAGGATATTTCTAGTTCCCTCTTAACCATTATATATATAATTATATGATCATCAATTACTTTCACCTATTGGTCAGCAACAGAATATTCCTGCGAAAGGAGAACAGGTAGGTGCTGTGGGGGGGCGTATGCGATACGCACTTTAGCGGTTATGTTATAGACTAAATTCCAATGCTTTGATACTACTATAAGTAAGACGAAATTACTCCAATATGCTCAAATATAAACGGCCTATTGAAAACTTCAAGAAGCTAATGCTCAGTAGGCTTGAAAAAACTTTATAACACAAAAGCTTCTTCTAATTTTTTCTCAACAAGTTGATTTCTTAATTTTATGTAAATAGGAATACCATTTTTATATGGTGGATAGTTCTCACCTTGGATGAGCGGCTCTAGGTAGCGCCGGCAAGATCCAGTAATCCCGAAGCCATCATTGGTAATGAAATTCCGAGGCATTTTATGTTCTACGTTGGCGACTTGTGATAGGGGAGCTGTGCCCACATGCCATCGATAATCCTGACTCTCTTCGCGCCGAATAGTAAGCATTACATCAGATTGTGCTTCAAGGGCATATTCGACGGCGGCTTGTCCTAGTGCGTAAGCCTGATCCAAATCTGTTTGTGAAGCAACATGCCGAGCTGCACGTTGGAGATAATCAGCTACCGCCCAATGATATTTAAAACCCAGATGTTTTTTAATGAGATGAGCTAAAATAGGTGCAACACCACCTAATTGCTCATGACCAAAAGCATCTCGGGATCCCAATTCCGTAATAAATCGGCCATCCGGATGACGAATTCCTTCTGAAGTTACAATCACACAATACCCATAATTATGCACAAATTCTTTGACTTTCATGAGAAACGCTTCGGTTTGTAAAGGAATTTCCGGAAATAAAATTATATGCGGAGCATCATTAGGATATTGTTGACCCAATGCAGTAGCAGCAGCGATCCAACCTGCATGTCGTCCCATGACTTCTAAAATAAAAACTTTTGTAGAAGTTTCTGCCATACCTCTTACATCTAAAGCAGCCTCTTGTATGGAAACAGCTACATATTTAGCTACTGATCCAAAGCCAGGGCAATTGTATGTAAAAGGTAAATCGTTATCGATTGTTTTAGGTAATCCAATGCAGACTAAAGGATAATCCAAGAGTTGACTCATTTGCGAAATTTTATGGGTTGTATCTTGTGAATCCCCTCCACCGTTGTAAAAGACATAGCCTATATCATGAGCTTTAAAAACTTCAATTAGACGTTCGTACTGGCGGCGGTCTTTGTTGATATCTGCAAGCTTATAACGGCAGGAACCAAAGGCGCTGGAAGGCGTGTGGAGAAGAGCAGCGATATTTTCGGCGGATTCTAAGCTTGTATCAATGAGTTCTTCTTTAAGAGCACCGATAATTCCATTCCGTCCAGCAAGTACTTTATTGATTTGTAAAGGATGTTCTTTAGCGATTTGTATGATACCACAGGCTGTAGCATTAATAACTGCTGTTGCTCCACCAGACTGGGCGTAAAAGATATTCTTCTTACTACTCATCGGAAAGTTTATGACATGGAATAGTTAAGTTGTCAAAGCATAATCTAAGGTAGATTTAATATCGGGATATTGTGAACATTGAAGCTGTGTTCCAGAAGTATGCGATGCATCGCATACTGTCTATTTAAGGAGAAGCTCTTTCCCCTTTGTCTAAAAAAACAGGTTAAAGAAAATGCTGGGATATTTGCCTTAGCGCTTGTTAGCAACAACATACAAGCGCCTGCAAGGTTAACAATAAGATCCGTATAAATAAATTATCTGAAGGAAGTATGGAGATGTGCTTATAGAAAAAAGTTTACGGTTTCAAGGTTAATTGGTACTGCGAAACATATGTGGATGTAACTTGATTGTGCTTTTAAATCAGAGAGCGTACCCTTAGTGTTATTATTCAAATTTTAAAGCTAAACTTTTTTATCTTAGTACAGTAATTTTTATAAGCTGAACTACTAGAGGATGGACTTAGTGTCTTTCCGCCAATTTAAATATAACTCCGCCAATTTAAATATAACTGACATCATAGAGTTTTGTTGCTTTCGCGTACTGGAAAAAAAGAGAAAAAAGATTTGAATGTAGGCGAGAATTGAATCATTTTTGATAAAATCGTCATTGCTCGAAGTCAATTGTTTGAATTCATGGACGTTGGAGGTACTATATAGTACAGAACTGAGGATTGTATGGTAAGTTTCGAAAGCGGTGTTGGGGGAGAGGAGCTTTGCTTACGGCCGGACATGAATTATAAAAAAGATAAAATATATAGAATATAACGGTTCGCAAATATATTAATTATCGCTTTTTTTAGTGCTTCTCTTGGCTATTTAGATTCCATGGCCTATATCATTCTAACAACAGATCCTTATATCAGAACTGATTCTTAATGATGAGCCTGAGCCTTAGAAACTATTCCTTGGAAACTTTCACGAAGAAAGGAGAGAGTTATCTTGTCCATCCAGAATTCCATAAAGCACGCGCTGCGTGGCTGCTTTATTTCATTGGAGTAGCTCCCAGTATGATCAATAATGATTGGCAAAACTATGTAGATTCGCTCATTTCATTAGCCAAGTATACAGGAGAAGGAATTCTAAAATATGCCCGATTGCCTAAAAAAGTCATGCGGATTCAACGAAAAGATAATAATACCTTACTGACTGAAGCCGATCTTTGTGCCCATAGAATTTTATATGAAGAATTGCAATCATTAACGCCTAATATACCAATTTTATCAGAGGAGTCAGAGGATGGCGAAATTCCTTCTTATAAAACTCGCTGTCAGTGGCAACGGTATTGGTTATTGGACCCCTTGGATGGTACGCGAGGATTTATAGAGAAGTGTGATGAATTCACTATAAATATTGCTTTAATTGAAAATAATCAGCCTATCATCGGGGTGGTATATGCCCCTGTCCGAAAGGAATGTTATTTTGCTCATCAAAAACACGGGGCTTTTAAACAGATGGATGATGAGATTCCCAAACAAATTCATACACGAAAGATGAATTGGCAATCTTTTTCCGTTTACTTAGGCCAGTTCTTAAAATCTCCTTGGCTTCCTCGTTTATTTGAGACTATTTCCGCTGCCCAGATTATTCGGTTAAACAGTTCTCTAAAATTTTGCCAAGTTGCCATAGGAGATGGCGACTTCTATCCGAGTTTTGGTGACACCAGCGAATGGGATACTGCTGCCGCACAATGTATTTTGGAAGCGGCTGGCGGAGTAATAGTTAATTTAAGTGGTAAGGCGCTCCAATATAATACCAAACCATCGTTCACTAATCCTCCCTTTGTTGCGTTGGGCGATCCCACACAGAAATTGGAAATTATTGCATTGTTAGAAACTAAGAGGAAAGAAAAATGACCAAGCATGTCAAAGTCGTAGTAACCGGTGCCGCTGGACAAATTGGTTATGCTTTATTGTTTTGTTTAGCTTCAGGGCAAGTATTTGGTTTGGATGCTGAGTTGGACTTACATTTACTCGAAATTGAACCTGCATTGCCGGCATTGAAAGGTGTCGTGATGGAATTGGAAGATTGTGCGTTCCCATTACTGCGTAATATCATAGTGACTTCGAACCCTAAGGTTGCCTTTAATAATGTCAATTGGGCCCTTTTATTAGGTTCAGCGACACGCAAAGCGGATATGGAACGCAAAGATTTATTGGAGAAAAATGGTGGAATTTTTGCTGCACAAGGAAAAGCGCTCAATGAAAATGCAGCAAACGATGTTTGCGTTTTTGTTGTGGGTAACCCCTGCAATACTAATTGTCTTATTGCTCTCAATCATGCTCCAGACATCCCTAACGATCGCTTTTATGCCATGACAAGGCTTGATCAGAACCGGGCTATTGGTCAGTTAGCTCTTAAGGCTAAAACGGAGGTAACGGCTGTAAAAAATATGATTATTTGGGGTAATCACTCTTCTACCCAGTACCCCGATTTTTACCACGCTACGATTAACGATAAACTTGCTTTAGACGTGATTCGTGATAAAAAGTGGCTGACTGAAGAATTTATTCCGTTGATTCAACAACGAGGTGCTAATGTCATTAAAGCTCGAGGTGTATCGTCAGCTGCTTCCGCTGCCAATGCTGTGATCAATAGCATATGGGGTCTAATAAATACTACCCCTGTTGATAACAGCTATTCTGTTGCTTTATGTTCTCAAGGACAATACCAGGTCAATGAAGGTTTAATTTTCTCATTTCCCTGCCGAACAGAGAACGGAAATGTTAAAGTTATTGAAGAAATTAAGCATAATGAATTTGGTCATCAGAAGTTGCAAGTAACCTTAAATGAGCTTCGCGAAGAATTCAATGCTGTGAAAGAGTTAGGGCTTATTAGAGATTAGCCCTGTTTCACTTTCTAGACATTTTTCATCATCTTTAATGATGGGTATGCTTCCTACGTAAAATTGTTTGAATTTAAATGGCTATTTCAGTTTTTAACTGAAAATGGGCAAGGTATCCCATTTTCAACTTTCAATTATGAATGTTCCTAAAGAGTTTATATAGGTAGAAGGCTAATAAAATCCTCTTGTTAAACAGCATAACCATGAAGTTAGATCGGTATGGCTAAATGAAGACAGATTGCAGCATATACCCTAATTACGGAAATTAGAGTAGAATCAAACTAGAAGTAACAGGGTTTTTACGCCAATTTTAAAAGTAATTCAAATAAAAATTAGCATCGTGCTATTGTATGGAAACCAGGTCTACTCTATCCCAAAATTATGAAAAAGTAATTAGTTAGCTTACTTAAGTGTGTTAGGAACTTATCATTTACCGAAAGATTTACTGAAAAATGAGAGCAGTAAAAAATATCAACTTAAGAGCTGCGAAGCAAGAAAATAACTTTACTCAATAAAATTTAGCACTTAAAATTTAGCACTTTTTAGAAAAGAAAAATCTCTATGTTAAGCTTAAGGAGAATTCTTATCTCTGTCTATTAAAGCTGCGAAACATTGCAATAAAGTCAAAGAATTCAGGAAATCTGATTACTTAATATTGGGAAATACGTATTATTGAGGAAATCAGCTGCTTAAAGTTATATATTATATCCCTTCTGAAAATTTGGTTTGGGTTTTATGCATGGAAAATGAGCAATGTGACTATGCTGGAGCAATGTAATCCACGTGGTTACTGGATCGGATAATCTTTAAGCATTAATTGTTATTTTTGAAATTAATTCTTGTAAAGTTTTATAAATTTTAGGATTACCGGCGATTAAATTACCATTTTCTATATAATTATTTTTTCCTTGAAAATCACCTACAAGACCGCCCGCTTCCGTAATAAGTAAAACACCTGCGGCCATGTCCCATGGTTTTAAACCCATTTCCCAAAAGCCATTTAAACGTCCAGCTGCTACATAGGCTAAATCTAAAGCTGCTGCACCCGCACGGCGAACTCCAGCAGTTTGAAGAAAAATAGTTTCAAAAAGTTTAAGATATGTTTGAAACAAGGCCTTTTCTTTAAAAGGAAAGCCCGTACCAATAACTGTTTCGCTTATTTTTGTGCATGAGCTAACTCGAATCTTACGGTTATTTAATTGAGCACCGCTACCTTGGACGGCAGTAAATAATTCTTGACGGAGAGGATCATATACTACAGCCACGCTTAATTTATCCCGATACTTTAAAGCAATAGATATCGCTATGTGAGGAAAACCGTGAATAAAATTAGTAGTGCCATCTAAGGGATCAATAATCCAGGTGAAATCATTTTTAGAATTATGAAGACCGGATTCTTCAGCTAAGATAGTGTGTTTCGGATAAGCCTTACGGATAGTTTGCATAATTTCTTGCTCGGAAAGTTTGTCCACTTGTGTGACAAAATCATTTTGATATTTTTCTTTAACATCGATAGTATCGAGTCTATCCACAAAACGAACAATAATTCGTGCGGCATTTCGAGCAGCTTGGATGGCGATATTAAGCATCGGATACATAATGTGATTCCTTTGGGTCAAAGTTGAGATTGAACATGGTACTCAAAGAGTGTAATTCCATGAACGGGACTAATACCAGAGATCGTGCATTAATAAATAGGATTATCTTAATAGATTATAGATCCTAAGTAACTCGAAATCCTTATGAAAAGATTAAAGTATCTTTTTAACCGTTCTGAAATTAATAACAGGTCGAATATCTTACAAGGTATCTTGAATGCTATTTATAGACGAGACGATTACTGTTAACATCTTAATTTCTATTTTAAGTAAGGAAATATTAGTGAATGATTCTAATATAGGAAACAAACCCTTGATTCCAGATTTTGTCCAACTGCCCGAGTTTACTTTTAAAGCCATTATATTATCTATTCTTATTGCTGTTATTTTATCAGCGGCTAACGCTTATCTTGCTTTAAAAATTGGGACTACCATTTCTGCTTCTATACCCGCATCAGTATTCGCATTAGGTGCTTTGCGGCTATTTAAAAAACATAATGTTTTAGAAAGTAATTTAATTCAAACGGCAGCCTCTGCGGGAGAAGGTGTTGCGGCTGCCATAGCCTTCGTGTTACCAGCTATGATTTTTCTCCATATTTGGAAAGGTTTTCCTTATTGGGAGACAAGTATTATTACTTTATTAGGGGGGTTTTTAGGAGTTTTATTTGCTGTCCCTTTACGACGGATCATGCTTAATCTCCCTGCATTACATTTCCCTGAAGGAACCGCTATTGGAAACGTTCTTCGAGTAAGTGTGCAAGGAAAAGCCGGTCTAAAATTATTGGCTCAAGGCAGCTTAGTGGGTGGACTTGTGACTTTTGCACAAACCGGTTTAAAAGTAGTTGCTGATAATTTGCAAATGTGGACATTCATGGGAAAAAGTATTTTTGGTTTCTCTATAGGCTTTACTCCCGCCACGTTGGCTGCAGGATTTATCGTTGGTTTTGAAGTAGCAGTAAGTTTATTTACCGGAGCTCTTGTGGGTTGGTTAATCCTATTGCCTTTTATTGGGCTTTATTATGGGTTACCCATCAATATGACTTCGGCTTATGATGCAGCTACTCAGTTGTGGGATGCACATTTGCGTTTTGTCGGTGTAGGAACAATGCTCGTCGGTGGAATATGGACGTTATTTCGATTATTGAAGCCTATTGCAAAAGGAATGCGACTTTCTTTTATTGGTTTTCGAAAAGACCTAGCAGGCATCTCCGGGAGGCGCTTACGAACAGAAATGGATATGCCCTCGACCTGGGTTGTTTTTGGTGTTTTAGTCCTTTCTACTTCAATGTTTTTTTATACTTTTTATTATTTACATCGAGCGCATATTGTAGAAGCTGTTGATTATTTGTGGGTTGTGGCTTTTATTTCGGTTATTTATGTAGTAACTATTGGCTTCCTCTTAGCAACTATATCAAGTTATTTTTGTGGATTAATAGGCTCGAGTAATAATCCTTTATCAGGTCTTTTAATTACCGCTATTTTATTACTTTCGTTTTTATTCTTACTAATATTTCGCGTTCGCGAATCGGAGCAGGCACATTATATTGCTTCTGTGGTTATTGTAATTGCTACTATTCTTGCAGGTATTGGCTCAATTACGGGAGAAAATATCCAAGATCTTAAGGTGGGAAAGATGCTAGGAGCTACGCCTTGGCGACAACAATTAATGATGGCAATTGGTGTCGGTGTCTCGGCTTTTATTATTGGTCCAGTGCTTCAGCTTTTATTTGATGCATATGGTATGGGCGGTGTTTATCCACGCCTGGGAATGGATTCCTCTCAGATGTTAGCAGCACCTCAAGCAGGCTTAATGGCGGCTGTCTCTCAGGGTGTATTAACTCGTCATCTTAATTGGGGAATGATCATTGTTGGTGCGATACTGGCCGTAATTATTATAATAATTGATGAGTTTTTAAAGTGTCGTAATTTTCGATTTCCTGCTTTGGCAGTTGGTTTAGGTATTTATTTACCTCCAGAGGTAATTACTACTGTAGTTATTGGTGGATTGGTAAGTTTCTTGGTTAAAAAAAAGCTATGGCAGATAAAAAAGCGCTCAGTTGAAGAAGAAGGTGGAGTGATTCAAGCTCATCAAAATGGAGTGCTGATGGCTTGCGGTATGGTAGCCGGTAGTGCTTTGACGGGGGTAATCTTGGCAATTCCGTTTGTTATAATAGGGAACGCTAATGCATTAGCGTTGGTAGATCAGGGGTTTACTCCAATAGCAAGTGTGCTTGGGGTTATTGTATTCTTATGGTTATGCGTGTGGTTTTATCGTATTGGTATTAAGCAAAAATAATGATGACATTACCCATTTACTTGGATTATATGGCAACAACGCCAGTCGACCCTGTCGTAGCACAGGAAATGATGGCTTGTTTGACTAAGGAAGGAATTTTTGGAAATCCCGCTTCAGAAAGTTATCTTTATGGATGGAGTGCACGAAAATTGATCAATAAGGCACGCAAGTCTGTTGCGCAGCTAGTAAATGCCGACCCTAAAGAAATTATTTGGACTTCCGGCGCAACGGAATCGAATAATTTGGCCTTAAAGGGGACTGTTTCCTTTTACCATCGTAAAGGTAAACATATCGTCACGATGACTACGGAACACAAGGCTGTATTAGATACATGTGCTTATTTATCTTCACGAGGTTTTGAAGTCACGTATTTAAATCCTCAACGTGATGGATTATTAAGTTTGGCCGAATTCGAAGCTGCTATTCGTTCGGATACAATTTTAGCATCTTTTATGCATGTAAATAATGAGACTGGCGTTATTCAAGACATTGCTGCTATTGGCGAAATCGCACGCCGACAGGGTGTTCGTTTTCATGTGGATGCAGGGCAAAGTGCTGGTAAAGTTCCTATTGATTTAAATCGTATGCAAATCGATTTAATGTCCCTTTCGGCACATAAACTTTACGGACCAAAGGGTGTTGGAGCTTTATATGTTCGCCGTACTCCTCGTGTTCGCTTAGAACCTTTGATTCATGGTGGTGGCCACGAAATGGGTTTGCGTTCAGGGACGTTGGCCACACACCAAATTGTGGGCATGGGTAAAGCTTTTTCGTTAGCTCAGGAATGCATGATCGAGGATTCAAAAAGTATAACTCAATTACGTGATCGTTTGTGGCTAGGACTATCCCAATTAGGTGGTGTTCACCTGAATGCTGAAACAGCTCCACGAATTCCTGGATGTTTAAACGTTCGATTTAATGGAGTGGAAGGTGAATCATTAATGGTAAGTTTAAAAAAAGTAGCAATTTCAAGTGGCTCAGCGTGTAATTCCGCAAATCCCAATCCCTCTCATGTATTATTGGCGTTGGGATTAAGCCATGAGGAAGCTTATAATTCTATTCGCATTAGCTTAGGACGATTTACCACTGAAGAGGAAGTTGATATAACGATTGCACATATTACGGAACAAGTGAATCGTTTGCGTGAAATGTCCCCTCTTTGGGAGAATGTTAAGAAAAATTGATCGATTAGATCAGATTATGCGTTATTCTAAAGAAGTTTTAAATTATTTTTTTGATACGCAACATGTAGGTATGTTAGAGAAGGTAGATCCCAATGTAAAGAAAGGAGAAATAGGGGCTCGCGATCAAGGCTATCTCTTTAGGCTCTATATCCGTTATGATTGTAATAAAATAAGTGAAGCTAAATTTCAAGCTTATGGCTCTGTTACCGCTACAGCGGCTTGCGAGTACGTTTGCCGTTTTCTTAAGAACAAAACTTTTGAAGAAGCTGGACAATTAACTGCAATTCAAATACAAAAGGCTCTAAATTTATCGATATTCGAAGCCCATGCTGCAGCGCTAATTGAGCGTTTATGTAAGAAAACTTTGGAAGAAAAATGTTCTTAAAGCGAAAAGGATCCGGCTTATCAGTTTCATGTGTTTATTCAGTGTCTAAGCGCCGTGTTTTTTATTTATTTTATATTATAGGTAAGATTATAAATAAGATAGTACTCGAAAGGTCTGATAGGTAATTATCTGAACTCCAATGGCCGAGTGAAAGCTTTAAATTTGTATATTTGTATAAATGTCATTTACTTTCATCTATTGGTTAATGGAATCTCGGAGAACCAAAACATCCAGGATAGCTGGCTTTGGATGAAAGGAGAAACTCGTTGGAACACATATTTTCTCCTTATTATTTTTCAAAACGCTCCAGAGTTTGTAAGCGTTGTTCTAAATATTCGATCCTCTCTAATAGATCTAATGCGATACCAATTCCGGGCATATTAACTTCGAGGTCGCAATAAAAGCTCGCCGCGATCTTTGCACGTTTTAGGCAAATATTATCAAATCGCCAGGAATTGGGAGTACTACCTTCAGGTTCGATTAATTGGTGCTCAACCATGTTGATAACTACTTGCGTCTGTAAATGTATTGCTTCACACAATTCTTCGAGGCTAAGTGGTGTAGATCGCTCCACGATAATACATTTTAGGATTTTTTGTGTCATGATTGCCTCAATAATTCTTTACGTGGATTAAAGTGCATGAGTTCCGACATTTTTTGGTATAACTGCTTTTGCTGGTGTGTCTTTGGCTCCGGGATATAAATATTTAGAAGTACATATTGGTCTCCTGGTGGTTGCCCTGGAAGCCCACGTCCTTTTAAACGAAGTTTTCTCCCTGTTTGGGAGCCTGAAGGCAAAGTGAGTTCGACAGCACCGCCTAGAGTTGGAACGGTAATTTTAGTACCAAGTGCTGCTTCCCAGGGAGTTACTGGTAAATTTAAATAGATATTTCTGCCCTCTACTGTATAAAATTGATGCGCTTTCAAGTAGATTTGCAAATACAAATCGCCGTTGGGTGCACCACCTATCCCTGACGAATCCTGGCCTTGCAATCTGATTTGTTGGCCTTGTGTAACTCCTGCGGGAATCTTTATCCGGAGGGTTCGTGTTTTATAATTTACCTGGCCGGTTTTTTGGTCAAGTGTGGGCTCTTGTAAAGTGAGTGTTCGGGTTGTGCCATAAAAAGCTTCTTCTAAGCTGATAGCTATACGACTATGTTGATCTTGGGCGCGCTGACTAAATCTCGTTCGAGTCCATTTCCTTCCTCTATCACCCCACCCTCCAAAAAGGGTTTCAAAAAAATCACTGAAATTACCTTTCCGAAATTCTTGATAAGAAGTCTTGTCTTGGGGACGAAATTCCCAACCAGAGGGAGGAGTAAAGCCTTGTCCTTGTTTACACTCACTACCTATTGCATCGTAAGCTTTACGTTTTTCAGGATCTTTGAGAACTTCGTAAGCTTCTTTTACCTGTTTAAATTTCTCTTCCGCATTTACTTCCTTACTGACATCGGGATGATATTTTCGGGCTAATTGTCGATACCGCTTTTTAATTTTATCGGCCGTTGCACTGCGTGAAATGCCTAAAATTTTATAATAATCTTGATACTCCATAGATTTTAATATAACTCTTTCTAGAAGAGTAATATAGAGTATCTAAAAATAATTTAAGGTACAGATTCTGATGAACTACAGATCTAATGGTGTATTAGCCTCACTTATTCTTCTATTTCCATTCTCCTAGGTATTTATTAAGAATAAAAAAATCAGAGATTGGAATAATTAGGACCATCACCCCCCTGAGGGGTATCCATCGGATATTTTGTGTGGGATCTTTTATATCGCAGGTTTTGCAATGAATACAATTTGAGGCATTGATTTTTAAGTATGGCTGTCCTTCTTTTTCGATAATTTCATAAACTTGCGCGGGACAATAACGTTGTTCAGGAGCTGCGTATTTAGTAATCGTTACCTTAGCTTCAATTTGAGCATTTTTGACAATTAAATGACAAGGTTCGTCTTCGCGGTGTTGTGTAGCTGTCAAATACACTTAGGTTAGTTTGTTGAAGGTTAATTTTCCGTCTGGCTTAGGATAATGAATTTTATGACATTCTTGCGCGGGCTTTAAGGCCTGATGATCATCAAATTGATGTTGAAATGTCCAGGGGGGCGCTTTTCCACGCAAAATAAACTGATCTAGGGCAGAATAGAGGAGACCAGGCCCATAATCCTTTATGAAAAGAAGGCCTTATATTGCGCACCATTGCGTGCACTATTGCGAGTTCTTTATAAATCCACGAATGCTTGACGGCTGTCGAATACTGTTTTAGTTCTTGACTATATTGAAAATTTTTCTCCTGAAGAATTGTGTCTGCTGCTAAAATTCCCGATTTTATAGCAGTATGAGTACCTTTAATTTTTCCTACATTTAAAAATCCGGCTGAGCAACCAATTAACATCCCTCCCGGGAAAGTAATTTTTGGAATAGATTGCAATCCCCCTTCATTTAAAGCACGTGCTCCATAGCCCACACGTTCTCCGTCCTCTAATAATGGTCTGATAAAGGGATGCATTTTAAATCGTTGTAATTCTTTAAAAGGGTCTAAATAAGGGTTTTGATAATCGAGTCCCACAATAAGACCCAGAGCGAGAAGGTTATTCTCATAGTGATAAATAAAAGACCCGCCGTAGGTTTTACGATCTAAAGGCCAACCCACTGTGTGAATAACAGCGCCCTTTTTGTGTTTCTTAGAAGAAATTTTCCATAATTCTTTGATCCCGATCCCATAACTTTGAAAATCAGAATTACGACGTAGATTAAAATGTTGTATTAATTCTTCTGTTAATGATCCTCGGCATCCTTCAGCAAGTAAAGTTTGTTTTGCATATAAATTAAGCCCCGGTTGGCAGTGGTCTGTAGGTTTTCCATCTTTATTCAAGCCTATGTCACCTGTTTGAACACCTATCACTATACCTTTTTTATTGAAAAGCGCTCGAGTTGCAGAAAAGCCTTGGAAAATATTTACGCCTAAATTCTCTGCTTGTTCACTTAGTAATTTGCAAAAATTTCCCAAGCTTATAATATAATGATTTTTATTTTTCATAACCTTCAATTTAGGAAGTGGCCAAGCTTTTTTTTGTTAAAAAATAAAAAGCATCGTTGGTAATTGGAACACCAATTGGTGTCTTTTGGTCTTTCCAATTTGGAAGTAATTCATTTAAAGCCCTGGTTTCTAGTAAAGCGCCTTATAGAATATGAGATCCAACAGTTATACCTTTTTCTAGAACTACAACCGAAAGTGAATGATTTTTCGATTGGGCAAGACGAATTGCAGCGCTTAACCCCGCGGGCCCCGCACCCACGATTAACACATCGCATTTCATTGATTCACGGTGCAAGTTTTCTTTCATAGAATAAAGAGTACGGCATTTGTGAGGCTGAGGAAAGCAGTGTAGTATCTACGGAACTTATTTTTATCAAATAAAACCTGGATTGCATTTAGGTTCAGCTGGGGTTATTGAGAGGAGGTTATTAAGATGCATACTCAGACGATCGATTATCGAGGTAATGATACACTGGTTTTGCAAGCTTACATGGCTTATGAAGATTCAACGAAACAAAAACGACCTGTGGTTCTTATTGCTCATACATGGTGCGGTCGAGACAATTTTGTTGAAGAAAAAGCACGTTATTTAGCTGAATTAGGCTATATTGGTTTTGTAATGGATGTATATGGTAAAGGGATATTTGGTGATGGGTCAGAAACCAATCAGAAGTTAATGCAACCCCTTATGAAAGATCGCAAGATTCTCCTTCAGCGGCTGACAGCAGGATTAAACACGGCTAAACGAGTGGAAGTGGCCGATAAAGAAAGAATTGCTGCTATGGGATATTGTTTTGGAGGGCTTTGCGTGCTTGATTTAGCACGAAGTGGTGCTGATTTAAAAGGAGTAGTGAGTTTTCATGGATTATTGCAAGCATCAAAGGAGGTTCCCGCAAAAAATGTAAAAGCAAAAGTTTTAGCTTTACATGGGCGTGATGATCCTATGGTTCCTGCCAACGACGTCCTCGAATTTGAAAAAGAAATGACGGATGCGAATGTGGACTGGCAATTGCATGTTTTTGGTGGAACTATGCATGCTTTTACTAATCCCGAGGCTAATGATTTTGAGATGGGCACCGTATACAATCCGCAAGCAGAAAAGCGTTCCTGGCTTGAAGCAGTTCATTTTTTTGAGGAGATTTTTCAGTGAAAGTTTTAGTTGCCGTTAAGCGGATCATCGACTCAGCAGTAAAAATTCGCGTAAAGGCCGACGGCTCGGGAATCGAAACTGATCAAGTAAGAATGATAATGAATCCATTTGATGAAATTGCTGTGGAAGAAGCAGTTCGTTTAAAAGATAAAGGTTTAGCAGAGGAAGTTATTGTAGTTTCTATTAGCTCAGCAAGTTCCCAAGAAATCCTGCGGAGCGCGCTTGCTATGGGGGCGGACCAGGCTATTTTCATAACCACAGATCAACCCACGGAACCACTGCAAGTGGCACATTTACTTAAAGCTGTTATCGAAAGAGAATCCCCAAGGCTCGTTATTTTAGGGAAACAAGCAATTGACGATGATTGCAACCAAACAGGTCAAATGTTAGCGGCCTTATTAGATTGGCCCCAAGGAACGTTTGTTTCAGAGTGTATAATTGAAGAGGGGCGGGTACGAGTTACTCGAGAAATAGATGAAGGGCTTGAAACTATTTCACTTCGACTGCCTGCCGTAATAACGACTGATTTGCGCTTAAATACTCCTCGATATGCGACATTACGTAATATTATGAAGGCTAAAAGTAAGCCTTTAAAAACTTTGACACCTGAAGAGCTCCAGGTTTCTCTATGCACCCATTTAAAAATTTTAAAAGTTGAATGTCCTCCGGAGAAAAGTGGGGGTGTTAAAATAAATAATATTAAAGAATTATTAAATATTCTAAAAGAGAAGCATAAGGTTTTGCCATGAGTGTTCTTGTTTTGGCTGAGCATGATAATACTAAAGTACGCTCATCCACGTTCTCCGTTGTCACTGCAGCAAGTGAATTGAGGCAGCCCATCGCTGTTTTGGTTGCAGGTTATCGTTGTCAAGCAGTGGCGCAAGAACTTGCTCAAATAAAAGGTGTGGACAGAATTTTGTTAGCAAACCAAGAGTGTTACCAGAATTTTTTAGCAGAAAGCATCACCCCTTTATTGGCACATTATGCTCATGAATTTAATTATTTTTTGGCGCCGGCTACCACTTTTGGAAAGAATATCCTACCTCGATTAGCTGGGAAGCTGAATGTTGCACAAATTAGCGATGTTACCGTGATTCTCGATAGAAAAACCTATCAACGGCTTATTTATGGTGGAAATGTAATTGCCACGGTTTCTTCTACAGATACTGTTCAAGTACTTACTATTAGGCCTACAGCATTCTTTCCCTGTGAGCTGAGCCAAAAATCAGCGCCGATTGAGAAAATCGAATTTGCAGAAAAAAACGACCTTTCTATTTTTATTAGCCAAGAACAGCACGCTAAAGATCGACCTGAGTTAGCTTCGGCAGAGATTGTAATTTCCGGAGGGCGTGGTTTAAAAAATAAAGAAAATTTTGAACGTTTAGTAAAAATTGCCGATCGATTGGGAGCTGCAGTAGGAGCTTCCCGAGCTGCGGTTGATGCCAGCCTTGCACCTAATGCTTTTCAAGTCGGCCAGACGGGGCAAGTCGTGGCTCCGAAGCTTTACTTCGCTGTAGGCATTTCAGGAGCTGTTCAGCATGTGTCAGGGATGAGGAGCAGCAAAATTATTGTGGCAATTAATAAAGATCTTGACGCACCCATATTTCAAGTTGCGGATTATGGCTTAGTAGCAGATTTGGATGACGTATTACCGCAATGGGAACAGGCGCTTTCTGAAATTGGTTATTAATTGGAGATACATTCATGTTAATAGGCGTTCCAAGAGAAGTAAAAATAGAAGAATATCGTGTGGGATTAACTCCTTATAGTGTTCGTGAACTTGTAAAGCGAGGTCATAAAATTATTGTTGAACATAATGCAGCAAGTGCTATTAATTTTACCGATGAAGCTTACGTAGCAGTGGGGGCTACTATTGTCGATACAGCTGAATCTCTTTATCAACAAGCAGAAATGATTGTTAAAGTGAAGGAAGCGCAACCGAGCGAATATCGTTTGTTACGAGAAGGGCAAATTTTATTTACTTACTTGCATTTAGCGCCAGATCCTAAGCAAGCAGAGGCATTGATAAAATCAGGTTGTATTGCTATTGCTTATGAAACGGTTACTGATAACGAGGGAGGATTGCCGCTTTTATTACCTATGAGCCAAGTGGCAGGGCGGTTAGCTATTCAGGCCGGTGCTCATTGTTTAGAAAAACCTTCTGGAGGCAGCGGGATTTTGTTGGGTGGGGTAGCCGGTGTTTGTCCCGGAAAAGTGACAGTTATTGGTGCTGGGGTGGTGGGTACCAACGCGGTATGTATGGCAATAGGTAAAAAAGCACAAGTAACCGTGCTTGATACGTCATTACGTCGTTTACAAAAATTGGACTTTCAATTTGGGGGCCGCTTAAATACCTCTTATGCTACCGATGGGAGCATAGAACAATGCGTTATGGATGCCGATCTTGTGGTAGGCGCTATTTTGGTGCCAGGTCAAGCAGCACCTAAATTGGTATCACGTGAGCTTTTAAAACGGATGCGCCCAGGTTCAGTGATGATTGACGTAGCTATAGATCAAGGCGGTTGTTTTGAAACGAGCAGACCTACGACTCATAAGGAACCCACCTATGTTATCGATGATATTGTTCATTATTGCGTGACTAATATGCCGGGTGCCGTACCACGTACTTCCACATTGGCTTTGAACAATGCAACTTTGCCTTTTGTGGTGGCATTAGCTGATAAAGGCTATCGCAAAGCATTTTTAGATGATTCTCATCTTCTAAATGGATTGAATGTTTATCGTGGGAATTTAACACATGAGGGAGTGGCCTATGATTTGAAGCGAGATTTCACACCTTCTTTAACGCTTTTAAACTAAAAATTATCATTGTGTTCAATGGTCCGGCCTGAGTGGGGTGATCTCTTTTTCTTTTGTCGCTTCCATTGGATTGTTTTTAGTTGAAGTTGAATAAAGGCAATGACAAAAAGTATTAATCCTATAATAGCGCCAATAATTAAAAGGTAAGAAAAAAGAAATATTCCCACAATAAATAAAATAACGAAAATAATCATCCCTGCAATAGGCACGATGCTTTCCCATAGTTGTCGTAGAACGTTCGGCATTACCACCCCCCATTGATTTTCTGAGTATATTATAGGCATCTCGTGGGATGCTTTGATAGTAGATCGCAGTCAGTAGAGAAAAATTTAAATTTTTAGCAGCATATAAGCTAAAGCATAAATTCAATTGGAAAAACCTTTGCGTACCTAATGGGATTGTGTTGCTAGAAAATCAAGGTATTAGAACAATTGGGAAAACAGGCAATCAAGTAGTTATCCCTAAAGATTAGGAGTGTATTGGCTAGCATTGCTTTGCACTTACGTTTCATTGAATTAGATGCACAGCCCAATTACACATTCACTTACCGATGTGTAAGTTTAGCACGCTTATCGATACGAATTTTCTGTTCTAGCAGATTTATCTCCTTTGCGAGATGCACTCTTCTAGTTTTTGGAATGACCGGATTCGCCTTATTCGAATGTCACTATTTTTTATGAAGATAGTAAAGATTATCCTCTTAAGTGCTGTAGACGGAAAAGAAAATTTTTAGTGATAGGCATTCTAGCTTGGAAATTAAGTAGTTGTTCATTTTCTATAATTTTACTGTTTATCATTTGTCATGTTATTGAGCATAAGTACTTCTTTTACAGTAAGGAATGTAGTTTCTGTTTGATTTAACCAGGAGCTCCAACCCTAGTTAGTCGCTTGCTCCACTAGCTAACAATTACACTCTAACTAATTTTGTTCGTTTCTTTGACAAAGGTAGAGAGACTTTATTATATTAATAGACAGTAGATTACTTTAGTGTAATACACTGTTGGTATGATATTAGGTTAAGCCAGCTAAACAGTCGCTCAGCATAGCTGGGAGGAAAGTCCGGACTCCATAGGGCAAAGTGCCAGGTAACACCTGGGAGGCGAAAACTTACGGAAAGTGCAACAGAAAGTATACCGCTTTCGAATTATTTGAAAGTAAGGGTGAAATGGTGCGGCAAGAGCGCACCGCGTTGTTGGTAACAGCAACGGCGATGGTAAACCCCACTCGGAGCAAGGCCAAATAGGAATCCGTATCGTGTAGCCCGCACGTGGATTTGGGTAGGCTGCTTGAGGTGCGTGGTGACATGCATCCCAGATAGATGACTGTTCACGACAGAATCCGGCTTATCAGCTGGCTTTTTCTTTCTGATTTGGAGGTATTTGTTAAATACAGGAAATGTTAGATCGGTTGCGTGCTAATATTGAAAGCTTAAAAGAATCAGGACTTTATAAGTCTGAACGAATTATAACTTCCCCTCAAAATGTCGAGATTAAAGTAGGATCGAAACGTGTTCTTAATTTTTGTGCCAATAATTATTTAGGACTAGCATATCATCCGCGGTTAATTAAGGCGGCGCAGAAAGCACTTGACCAATATGGCTTTGGTATGGCATCAGTACGTTTCATTTGTGGGACGCAAGTTATCCATAAAGAGTTAGAAGCTCAAGTCAGTCGATTTTTGGGCACTGAAGATACCATTCTTTATTCGTCTTGCTTTGATGCTAATAGCGGTTTATTTGATACCTTATTAGGTCCAGAAGATGCAATTATTAGCGACGAACTTAATCACGCCAGCATTATTGACGGAATTCGATTATGTAAGGCACGATGCTATCGTTACAAAAATAACGACATGGAGGCGTTAGAAGCAAAGCTTGAAGAAGCAAACGACAAGTGGGTTCGCTATAAAATAATCGTAACCGATGGTGTTTTTTCAATGGATGGGATTATTGCTAATTTAAAATCTATTTGTGAGTTAGCTAATAAATACAATGCATTGGTGATGGTGGATGATTCGCACGCGGTGGGTTTTATCGGTGAACATGGTCGTGGGACGCCAGAATATTATGGTGTTGTGGATCAAGTTGATATCCTTACGGGAACGCTAGGGAAAGCATTAGGGGGCGCTTCGGGTGGTTATATTTCCGGACGTAAAGAAATTATTGAATGGCTACGCAATCGTTCTCGACAGTATTTATTTTCTAATTCTATAGCGCCAGTTATCGTTGCCACTTCGTTAGAAGTGCTTGAATTGTTAAAAACAGAAGGTGAACGTTTACGAAAACAATTGCAAGCGAATAGTCATTATTTTCGTGTGAATATCGAAAAACTGGGCTTTCAATTAGTTCCAGGCAATCATCCTATTATTCCAGTCATGCTTGGTGATGCACAACTATCAAAAAAGATGGCCGATCAATTATTGAAAGAAGGGATTTATGTAATTGGATTTTCCTATCCTATTGTGCCAATAGGTAAAGCACGTATTCGTGTGCAGATGTCGGCAATTCACACTCAAGAACAGCTTGATCGAGCGATTGATGCGTTTAAACGTCTTGGGAAAAAGTTAGGGGCTATTTAAAAATTATGAAAACCCTTTCTAAATTAGAACTAAAACCTGGAATTTGTTTGTCGGAAATCCCAACACCTAAACCTGGGCGCGATGAAGCATTGATTAAAATTAGAAAAACTGCAATTTGCGGGACCGATTTACATATTTATAAATGGGATGAATGGGCGCAAAAAACCATACCGGTTCCTATGCAGGTGGGTCATGAATTTATGGGTGAAATCATTGAAATGGGTCAAGACGTAAAAGGATTTAATATTGGAGATCGAGTATCAGGAGAAGGGCATATTACCTGTGGTTATTGTCGCAATTGTCGGTCTGGTAAAAGGCATTTATGCTGCAATATTCTTGGGTTAGGCGTTGATCGTCCTGGCGCTTTTGCGGATTATTTAGTAATTCCTTCTCGCAATGCTTATAAAGTTCCTCCCCAAATTAGCGATAATATAGCGACTATTTTAGACCCTTTTGGTAATGCTGTACATTCTGCGTTGGAATTTGATTTAGTAGGGGAAGATGTTCTCATTACGGGAGCGGGTCCTGTGGGCTTAATGACAGCGGCTATTGCACGTCATGTTGGTGCGCGTTATATAATCATCACCGATGTTAACGAATACCGATTAACATTGGCCGAAAAAATGGGGGTGACTTTAGCTGTAAACCCTACGGATATACCACTAACTGGAATTATGAAAAAATTAGCCATGAAAGAAGGTTTTTATATTGGTTTGGAAATGTCTGGAAACGCAGAAGCTTTTCGTAGCATGTTAGCTGTTATGAGTAATGGTGGAAAAATTGCTTTTTTGGGAATTCCACCTGTGCCTTTTTCCATCGATTGGAGTTTACTTGTTTTTAAAAGTTTAACGGTAAAAGGAATTTATGGCCGACGGATGTTCGAAACCTGGTATAAAATGATAAATTTATTGCAGAGTGGGCTGGATGTTTCTTCTGTTATTACCCATGAATTCCCAGTGAAAGATTTTCAAAAAGCCTTCGATGTGACGTTATCTGGTAAAGCAGGAAAAGTAATCCTGGATTGGGTTTAATGAGTATAAATTGGATTTACCAGATAAACATCTATTCAGATCAAGAAAATTAAAAAGACATTGGCTTTTAATATTTTGTGATTTTTTGATAGTGAAATGCTCATTATCAATAAGCTGAAGTTAAGCCCATACCTTCAAAGATCAGAAACTAAAAGTACAAGCCACTATTCAAGGCAAAATTAGGTATTACCCGTAAAAACAGGACGATTTACAGTCCGTAAAAAGTGTTCTATAGTTAGATATGTTATGCAAAGTCGTATAACATAAGTAAGTGTATAAGTATTCTTAATATTTTTGAGGCTTGAAGCTATTTCTGTTGGTGCATGGATGGATCGCAATTCCGGACTAGAATGGAAGTCGTGGCTCGAAAGCGAGTCAGATGGTTTTCAGTGTTACTATTGATACAGAAGGAGGTTGTCTTTTCTTTATCAACCCTCAGTGAGAAGAAGTAAAATGGAGGGTCTGATAAGCTATGACTCAGGTAGGAATTAGTACGAGAGGATTGATTGACAGAGAACTTCTCAATGAGAAGAAGCTGATGCCAAAATTAAAAATAATTTCTTTATAGAATGATACACCGGCCAGTTTTATTTAGTGAGGTAATGGAAGGACTAGCCATCCGAAACGGAATTTATGTCGATGCGACATTTGGTAGGGGGGGGCACAGTCTCGGTTTATTGGAGCGATTAGGGCCTGGAGGCCGTTTGTTGGCAATGGATAAAGATCCTGAAGCCATCGCAATTGGTTCTAAAGGCCCCTTCCGTGATTCACGATTCGCTATCATCCATGAGACCTTTTCGAATTTAGAAAAGGTGATACGGAATTGTGGATGGGATGGAAAAGTGGATGGGATCGTATTTGATTTGGGTGTTTCATCACCACAATTAGATAAGCCTGAGCGGGGTTTTAGTTTTATAAAAGATGGGCCCTTGGATATGCGGATGAATCCGAAACAAGAGATGGATGCGGCAACCTGGCTCAATCAAGCTAGCAAGGAAGATATTCGCTGCGTACTCTGGAATTACAGCGAAGAACGTTACGCTAGGCGTATCGCAGAAACAATTGTAAAGGCACGGGGAGAAAAACCTATTACCCGTACATTGCAATTAAGCGAAATTGTGGTAAAGGCATTACCCCGTCATGAAATTAAAAAACACCCAGCAACTCGCACGTTTCAAGCGATTCGCATTTTTATTAATCGCGAACTTGATGAGTTGCGTGAATGCCTTCCTCAATGTTTAGAAATATTAGCAATCAAGGGACGATTATGTGTAATTAGTTTTCATTCACTGGAAGATCGTATTGTTAAACGTTTTATTCAAAAAGAATCGCATGATCTCTTGCCACGAGATTTGCCCATTTTGGCAAATGACATGAAATACCGTTTGAAAAAAATAGGCACTCTAATAAAGCCTAGTGATGTGGAAATTAGGGAAAATCCGCGAGCAAGAAGTGCTCGCTTACGAATCGTGGAGAAATTAGCATGAACGCTGCAACTCGTTGTATTGTTGCAGAAAATTTTAAGAAACGAAGCTGTATGCTTCAAATAACGAAACGAGGAATTTTAGTCGTTTTTTCACTGATTGCTTTATTGTATTCCGCATTTAGTATTGTTTATGTTAAAGATCTCAATCGGCGATTATTTATTCAATACCAAGTCTTACAGCGTGAAAAAGCTGAAGAAGTTATTCAATGGGGGAAATTGTTATTAGAGCAAAGTACTTGGTCTGCGCAATTTCGGATTCAACAAGTAGCACAGAGACGGTTGGAGATGAAAATTCCCACTGCGAAAGAGGTGATATTAGTCAATGGATATGATGCGCATTATGATACGAATGTTGCCTTCAGGTAATTCATGTGCGACGAACTTGGCGGCTTTATGCATTATGGTTTTTACTGTGTGTCGCAGTGTTGGGATTATTATGGCGTTTGATCGATTTAAACATTTTAGATCGATCTTTTTTACTAAAACAAAGCAAGGCGAGAATTCTTCGTGTTATCGATATTCCCGCCTACCGCGGTATGATTACCGATCGGTTAGGAGTACCCCTGGCTATAAGTACCCCTGTTGATTCTGTTTGGGTTAATCCGCAAATGTTTCAAGCAACCTCTTCTCAATTTTTTGCATTCTCGCATCTCTTGCACTTGCCTACTTCTTTTATTAAAAAACGAATTCAAGATGAAGCGAACCATCAGTTTGTATATTTAAAACGAGGCAACCCTCCCTATGTTGTGAAAGAAATTCGTCAATTAAATATTCCAGGTATTTTTTTTCAACGTGAATATCGGCGTTATTATCCCGAAGGAGAGGTGACCGCCCACGTGGTTGGACTTACCAATATCGATGATCAAGGACAAGAAGGTTTAGAGTTAGCTTATAACCAATGGTTAGTGGGAAAATTTGGAAAGACGGAAGTAGTTAAAGATCGTCTGGGTCATATAGTGGCGGATATTTCCATGGTGAAAAAACCAATCGAAGGGCATGTTCTAACTTTAAGTATTGATCATCGTATTCAATATTTAGCTCATCAAGCTTTAAAAAAAGCAGTTTCTACCTATCACGCGAAAGCAGGTTCTGCAGTAGTCTTGGATGTAAAGAGTGGAGAAATTTTAGCGATGGTTAATCAGCCAAGCTATAATCCAAACAATCGTCCGACAGATCACGATGGTCGTTACCGAAATCGAGCGGTGACAGATATGTTTGAGCCTGGATCGGTAATTAAAGCATTTACTATCGCCTTGGCGTTAGAAAGTGGAAAGTATACGCCGGATACTAAAATCGATACTAATCCGGGATGGATGAGAATCGGTGGTTATCGAATTAGCGACGATGGTTTGAATTTTGGTATTATTTCACTAACACAATTATTGCAGTATTCAAGTAATATCGCTGCAGCAAAAATTTTGTTATCGCTGGAACCACAACATTACTATTCTTTATTACGCACATTAGGCTTTGGCCAACGTACTAGTAGCGGTTTTCCAGGAGAATCTCCAGGGGCGTTAATGTCCCACGATACATGGGTACCTTCCGTTGTTGCAACTTTAGGGTATGGTTATGGTATGGCAGTCACCCTTCTTCAATTGGCTCAAGCTTATGCCATTTTGGGAGCGGGGGGGATTAAAAGCCCGGTAACCTTTTTAAAGATTGTGCGACCACCAACCGGGGTTCGGGTTTTACCGGAAAAAGTAGCAAGAACAATTGTGGGTATGTTGGAAACGGTAGTTCAAAAAGGTGGTACGGGAACTCGAGCAGCTGTGTATGGATATCGTGTTGCGGGTAAAACTGGTACTGCTTATATTGCGGGTTCTAAAGTCTATGATAAGCGTCGTTACATGTCTTCTTTTGTAGGAATGGCGCCGGCTAACGATCCTCAATTAGTAGTGGCTGTCGTCATCCGTGAGCCTCAAAATAAGTATTTTGGTGGGCTTGTGGCAGCTCCCCTATTTTCTAAAATTATGAGTGGAGCTTTACGATTATTGGATATTCTACCATCATGCCCTTCAGCTTAACTTGCTATATCCTTTGTTATAGCTTCGCTTATAGGACCCTTTGGCTTATAATTTCTTAGATGAATGGTGTTTCTCTTAATCTATTGTTAAAAGGATTCAGAAATGAGCTGTCATCTGATATATTAATTCGAGGGCTTCAAACGGATAGCCGAAAAGTTCAGGAAGGCGATCTTTTTATTGTTTATACTGGAACGCATACAGATACGAATGGGGGTAATTATATTAAAGAGGCGATTGACAAACGGGCAGCAGCTATATTTTTTGATCCATGTAATTGTAAGTTTTCAATAAAAAGTTCAGTCCCTCTAATTCCTGTTTTATGTTTACAAAATCGGGTGGGTGAGATTGCAGCTCGTTTTTATGGTCGTCCAACCAAGGGTCTAAAAATTATCGGTGTTACAGGGACTAATGGGAAGACCTCATGCACGCATTTTATTGCCCAATTATTACAATCCCAAGGAACACCATGTGCTGTAGTTGGGACCCTTGGTTATGGCTTTTTAGGAAGTTTAACGAAAACAAATCATACCACTCCAGATCCTCTTCAATTGCAACAGGTTTTTGTGCAGATGCGTAAAGAAGGAGCGAAAGCTCTTGCAATGGAAGTTTCTTCGCACGCATTAGATCAGCATCGGGTCAGTGGTGTACAATTTGAAATCGCCGTTTTTACACAATTATCTCGTGACCATCTGGATTACCATGGAAGTATGGAAAATTATGCTCGGGCAAAAGAATTACTATTTCAACAAATTGGTTTGAATTACGGAGTGGTTAATTGTGATGATGAATTTGGCCGGCACCTTATTGCGAAATATCATAAAAAACTAGTGCTTATTGGTTACTCTGTGAAAGAGATAAAGAACGATCTAGTTCCTTTAATAATTGCCACAACTATAAAAACGTTAACACGGGGATTTTTGGTGACTGTCCAAACGCCGTGGGGAAACGGAACGTTAACTACTCCTCTTTTCGGAGGGTTTAACATTAGTAACCTGTTAGCTGTCCTCGGAGTACTCGGATTATCCGGTATACCTTTAGAAAGGGTATTGCTGGAATTATCAAAATTAAAAAACGTCCCTGGTCGAATGCAGTTAGTTGAAGGTAGGCGAAGTCTCCAAGTGGTTGTGGATTATGCGCATACCCCTGATGCATTAGAAAAAGCGTTGATGTCATTGCGAGAACATTGCCGTGGCCGATTAATTTGTATTTTTGGCTGTGGTGGTGATCGCGATCGAGGTAAACGTCCGCAAATGGGAGCTGTTGCGGAACGCTATGCGGATCAAGTTATCATAACCAATGATAATCCACGTAGTGAATCGCCTTTGGAAATTATTCAAGATATTCAAGCAGGATTTAAAAATTCACAATCGGTGGTAGTCGAAACTGATCGTGCTGCCGCAATTCATTATGCGGTGCAAAAAGCCATGCTTGGTGATATTGTTTTAGTTGCAGGCAAAGGGCATGAAACTACTCAAATTATTGGCAAAGAGGTCTTACCTTTTGAAGATATTCAGGAAGTCAAGAAGGCCTTAAACTTGTGAAACTTTCACAAATCGCTTGCATTCTTAATGCAATATTCAAAGGAAAAGATGAGGATTTCGAATTTGTTAGTATTGATACGCGTACCATGCAACCCGGGAGTCTTTTTATTGCTTTACAAGGCCCGCATTTTGATGCCCATAATTTTATAGAAGCAGCAGCGGAACGGGGAGCGGTGGGAGCAGTTGTTAGTCGCTGGATAGAAACATCCTTGCCACAAATTTTTGTAAACAATACTCATGCTGCTCTTATCCAATTAGGAAGTTACCAACGTGATCAAATGAAAGAAGCAATGGTCTTAGCAGCGGTAACGGGTAGTTGTGGTAAAACGACCACCCGAACATTGCTCACTAGTATTTTCCGTCAACAAGGTAAGGTGCTGGCTAGCGAAAGGAGTTTTAATAATAATATTGGATTACCGTTATCTTTGTTAAGATTACGTGCCGAGCACGATTATGTTGTGGTGGAGCTTGGAGCAAACCATCCTGGTGAAATTGCCCAGCTAACACAAATAGCAAGGCCTAACATCGCTATTATTACCAATGCAGGTCTTGTGCATTTAGAAGGCTTTGGCAGTATTGAAGGTGTGGCAAAAGCAAAGGGAGAAATTTATCAAGGATTACCTCCTGATGGGACTGCTATCGTTAATAACGACGACCACTTTTCAAATTTCTGGCGAGAAATAATAGGTATTCGGCGAACTGTTACTTTTGCATCTAATAGCCCAACTGATGTCACTGCAAAGAATATTTCAGTAAATCCCGAAGGACAGCCTCGTTTCTGCTTGATTTTACCGAATGAGGAGGCTGATCTTCAACTCTCTCTTCTTGGAAAACATAATATAATGAATGCATTAGCAGCAGCTGCAGCAGCCTACGCCCAGAATATCCCAATTATGGTGATAAAAGTCGGTTTAGAAGCGGTCTCCACAATTAATGGACGATTAGCATCTCGAAAAGGGTATCGAGGAGCTACTATTATTGACGATAGTTATAATGCAAATCCTTTGTCAGTATCTGCTGCTATCGACGTTTTAGCTGCTTGCGGTCGTCGCTCAATTTTAGTTTTAGGAGATATGCGAGAATTGGGCGATGGTGGGGATCAATTACATCGTAAAATTGGTGAGCAGGCGCTGCAGTCTGGTATTCATGAGCTATTTTGTTACGGGTCTTTGACCCGACATACCACTGAGGCCTTTGGCATCAATGCCTATCATTTTGATGATCAAGAAAAATTATTGATAGTATTAAAGAATAATTTAGATGAAAATACCGTCGTGTTAGTAAAAGGTTCCCTTTCCATGAATATGGGAAAAATTGTAAAAGGACTAATTGAGGAATCAGTATGTTATTCTGGCTCAGTAATGTTTTAAGTTACCATTTGCATAGTTTGCGCGTTTTTAATTATTTAACATTTCGTTCAATTGTAAGTGCTTTGACTGCATTAGTTATTGCTCTTACCTTTTGTCCCTATTTAATAAAAAAACTTAAAAAGTTACAAATTAGTCAAGTGGTAAGAAATGATGGACCTCAAGCTCATTTAAAAAAATCCGGGACCCCTACTATGGGGGGTATTCTTATTATTTTAGTCATTACGATTAGTACCTTATTGTGGGGAGACCTTACAAATCGATTTATATGGATTGTTTTATTAGTTACAATAACTTTTGGGCTTATAGGCTTGGTTGATGATTATTGTAAGGTAATTAAAAAAAATAGCAGGGGACTATCTGTACGCTCGAAATATGCGCTTCAATCTCTAATTGGGCTTATGGCGGCGATTTATCTTTACGTGACGGCTACAACTCCTGCTGAAACTCAGTTAGTTATTCCTTTTTTAAAAAAGGTGGCGCCTAATTTAGGTTTTCTATACATTTTCCTTGCTTATTTTGTCGTAGTGGGTAGCAGTAATGCAGTAAATTTAACCGATGGTTTAGATGGCTTAGCTCTTATGCTAACTGTGTTGATTGGGGGCGCTCTAGGAATCTTCGCCTATTTTAGCGGAGGCTACCTTTTTTCAGAATATTTAGCGATTCCTTATATTCCCGGAGTTTCTGAAATCGTTGTTTTTTGTAGTATTTTAGTTGGTGTGGGAGTGGGTTTTTTATGGTACAACGCTTATCCCGCGCAAGTTTTCATGGGAGATGTGGGCTCATTAGGGTTAGGTGCTGCGTTAGGCGTAATTGCAGTGATGGTTTGTCAGGAAATAGTTTATTTTTTTATGGCAGGAGTTTTTGTTCTCGAAACCCTCTCTGTCATTATCCAAGTTAGTTATTTTAAACTATCGGGGGGCAAGCGGGTTTTTCGAATGGCACCATTACATCATCATTTTGAATTAAAAGGTTGGTCTGAGCCTAAAGTTATTGTTTGGTCTTGGATTGTTACCTTCATTTTGGTACTTTGCGGGATGGCCAGCCTAAAGTTGAGATAATAGGTAATATGGATAATTATGAATGATCGAAAAAAAACTGACTGTTGTTGTAGGTTTAGGCAAAACTGGATTATCCTGCGCCCAATTTCTAGCGGAAACAAATCAACCTTTTGCGATCACCGATAGTCGGAAAGAACCTCCGCAATTAAAAAATTTTGTTCAAGCTTATCCTCATGTCGAATTAGCGTTAGGGGAATTTTCTGAGAATCTATTAAATGAAGCGCAACAAATTATATTAAGTCCTGGCGTATCCCTGTATGAACCAGCTATTGCGAAGCAAGCGGCGATGGGCAAATCTATTATTGGTGATATTGAATTATTTGCTCGCGTAATCAAAAAACCTGTTGTTGCAATTACTGGGTCTAATGGTAAGACAACAGTGGCAACAATTGTAGGATTAATGATGAAGGCCGCAGGGATCAATGCCGTTGTTTGTGGTAACATTGGAAAACCAGTATTACAGCAACTTCATCTTAATCCTGAATGTTATATTTTGGAATTATCAAGTTTTCAATTAGAAACAACCTTTTCTCTACAATCTCACGCCGCGACCATACTAAACATTAGTGAAGACCATATGGATCGGTATATTAGTTTACAAGAGTATATTCGAGCCAAGAAACGAATCTACAATTTCTGCTGGACTCCTGTTGTGAATGCAGATGAATTGGAAATCTGGAATAATTTTTCATTTCAGGGAAAACCGATATCTTTTGGGTTACAAAATCAAACTGATTTTTCATTAAAAGAACATAACCATAAAATTTTCATGGCCTATCAGCGCCAGAGCCTTATGCTTGTTGAAGAATTAAAACTAAACACTCGCTATCACATTCAAAATGCATTGGCTGCTCTAGCTTTAGGAAAAGCAGTAGATATACCTATGGAGGCTATGCTTAAAGTTTTACGCAACTTTACTGGAATTCGTCATCGTTGTCAGTGGGTGCGAAAATATAAAGACGTAGATTATTATAACGATTCGAAGGGAACCAATGTTGGTGCAAGCCAGGCAGCTATTGTAAGTTTAGGGGAGATTGCCGAGGGAAAATTAGTTTTAATTGCAGGTGGTCAGGGTAAGAGGGCTGATTTTTCCGTTTTAAGAAACGCAGTTGAGCGTTATGTGAAGCAAGTCGTTTTGATTGGTGAAGATGCGCCACGCTTAGAACAAGCTCTTCAAGGTTACACGAAAATCTCTCGGGCTTATTCAATGGAGGAATCTGTAAAACAATCTAAGGACGTTGCCCAACCGGGTGATATCATTTTGTTATCTCCTGCCTGTGCTAGTTATGATATGTTTACACACTATGAAGATCGGGGTGATGTGTTTATTGAAATAGTGAAAGGGCTGTAATGCGTCATAAATCAACAACAGTGCTAGGGCTTTACGACTGCTGGATTGCTTTTTCTACTTTATCCTTGTTAGCGTTGGGTTTGCTTATGGTGGCTTCGGCTTCTATGGTTATTTCAGATCGGAAATTTGGTTACCCTTTTCATTATTTTGTTCACCAATTTGTGTATTTAATTTTAGGCTTATTACTCGCTTTTACAGCTTCTCGTATGCCAGTTAAGATTTGGAAAAAATATAGTGGCTATTTATTCTTATTAAGTTTTTTATTATTGATAGTTCTCTTATTACCAGGCATTGGTAGGACGGTCAATGGAAGCCGGCGTTGGATTCAGTTGGGATTTTTCTCGTTGCAAGTTGCGGAAGTGGTAAAATTCACAGCAATTTTGTATTTAGCAAGTTACTTGCAACGCTACCAAAGTGAAGTACGTGAAAAGCTTAAAGGTTTTTTAAAACCTATAGTTCTTCTGATTTTTTTATCTGGCTTATTATTATTAGAGCCTGATTTCGGTGCAGCTGTTATTATTACTATGACCTATATGGCTCTCTTATTTCTCAGCGACGTGCGCCTGTGGCCTTTTTATGCATCTTTAATTTTAGTAATAATTTCCTTAGCTTTATTAGCAATCTTAGCTCCTTACCGATTGCAGCGACTAACGGCTTTTTTGAATCCTTGGAATAATGCTTTCGGTTCAGGCTATCAATTGACTCAATCATTAATTGCTTTTGGGCGCGGAGGTTTATTTGGTGTTGGTTTAGGTAATAGCGTACAGAAACTGTTTTATTTACCAGAAGCGCATACAGATTTTTTATTTGCAGTGCTTGCTGAGGAGTTAGGTCTCATTGGTGAGCTTTTGGTATTTACTTTATTTATTGTTTTAATTGTTCGCATTTTTATAATTGGGCGCCATGCTGAAACTAACAATCAATTATTTTCAGCTTATGTCGCTTATGGGTTTGCTTTATGGCTTGGGCTGCAGACACTCATTAATATTGGTGTCAATGTAGGTGTGCTACCCATTAAGGGTCTAACCTTACCTTTTATTAGTTATGGCGGGAGCAGTATGTTAATTAATTGTTTAGTAGTCGGAATTTTACTGCGAATTGCTTATGAAGTTCAACAGGAAAATGGCATACAATCACGATTGACGAATTATTAATTTATTAGAATATTGGATTTGTGTAGGATAGCCTAAAAGTTTATTTGAAATAATCTTTCGAACGGATAATAATATCTATCCGAATAAATTAAGCAGCTACAGTAACGCAAGTGAGCGCAAGTGGTAATTCTAAAGAATCCTTGAAAGTAATCATTTCCCAAGCCTCCTTTTGAGCCAACAGTTTCTTTAATAAGGAACTATTTAGTGTGTGGCCGGATTTAACTCCGCGAAATGCCCCAATTAACCCGTAGCCTAATAGATAAAGATCGCCAATCACATCAAGGATTTTATGTTTAACAAATTCATCAGGATAACGCAAACCATCTTGATTTAAAATTTTATATTCATCTAAGACAATTGCATTATCCAAGCTGGCACCCAATGCCAAATTATTTTTGCGAACAAATTCATAGTCCGATAAGAAACCAAAAGTGCGCGCACGAGAAACTTCTTTTGCATATGAAGTACTTGAGAAATCAAGAGTAGCATTTTGGTTCTGTTCATTAAATAATGGATGATCGAAATCGATACTAAAACTAATCTTAAACCCATTATAGGGCTTAACCATAACACTTTTATCGCCATCTTTTACCTTTATCCTTTTTTTAATACGAATAAACTCTTTAGCAGCATTTTGTTCTTCAATACCAGCTGACTGGATTAAAAAAACAAATGGGCCTGCACTCCCATCCATAATGGGAAGCTCTGGAGAAGTAAGGTCGATATATAAATTATCAACACCCATACCAGCCAAAGCCGATAATAAATGTTCAACAGTAGCTACTCGAACATTACCTCTTTCTAAGCAAGTAGATAAACTCGTGTCACCAATATGATTAACTGTGGCGGGGATTTCGACTATAGGGTTTAAATCCGTTCGGTAAAAAATAATACCTGTATTAGGAGGGGCAGGACGTAAGGTCAAATAAACCTTTTCACCAGTGTGAACACCAACGCCAGTTGCTCTGACAACATTTTTCAGAGTTCTTTGTTTGATCATCATTTCAATCCTTTCCCAAAAAGAGGCGCATTCTAGCACATCCTGTATTTAAATTTAAAACGTTAGTCTTCTTCTTGACGACGTAAAAAAGCAGGAATATCTAAATATTCAAAATCGCGGTCTCGTTGTTCCTCTTTCCCTTTCCGTTTAGGGAATGCTTGATTTCGCATATATGTCGGGCGATCTAGTTGATGATAATCTAATGTCCCATCGTTTTTAGTATTTTTTTGAGGTTTAAGAGCCGCACTAAGACTCTCATTACCTTGCATACCAAGTCCAGTGACTACAACGGTCACTCGTAATTCATCGCTCATTTCAGGATCAATTACTGTCCCGACAACCACTGTTGCGTTTTCCGATGAAAATGCTTTGACAGCTTCACCAACTTGTTCAAATTCTCCAATAGAAAGATCCATCCCAGCGGTAATATTTACCAACACGCCACGAGCACCTGTGAAATCTACGTCTTCCAATAATGGGCTGGCGATAGCTGATTCAGCCGCTTCACGCGCACGGTTCTCACCATTGCTGACACCCGTTCCCATCATAGCCATACCCATTTCGGACATCACCGTTCGTACATCTGCAAAGTCCACATTGATTAATCCTGGACGGGTAATTAAATCTGCAATACCTTGCACTGCGCCTAACAATACGTTATTTGCAGCTTTAAATGCATTTAATAAGGTTATATTTTTACCAAGCGCATTCAGTAATTTATTGTTAGGAATAGTGATCAAAGAATCGACATATTTAGTTAATGCTTTAATTCCTTCTTCAGCCACCTCCATTCGCCTTTTACCTTCAAAAACAAATGGTTTTGTCACAATAGCGACTGTTAGTATCCCCAATTCTTTAGCTACTTCCGCAAATATGGGAGCTGCACCTGTTCCCGTACCACCTCCCATACCGGCCGTCAAAAAAACCATATCAGTACCTTCGAGAATTTCTTGAATCCGATCGCGCGCTTCCTCAGCTGCCTGACGGCCAATGTTAGGGTCTGCACCCGCACCCAATCTTTTTGTTATTTCTTCGCCTAACTGGAGTAGAACTCGAGCGCTAGAGCGACCCAATGCTTGGGCATCGGTGTTCGCGCAAACAAATTCGACGCCATCAATACTTTCGGTAATCATATGCTCGATTGCATTTCCGCCCCCTCCACCGATACCGATAACTTTTATTTGGGCATTTTGGGGTAAAGTTTCGTCAAGCTCAAACATGTTTTTTCTCCTAAAAATTCCCCTGGAACCAACTTTTCATTCGTTGCCACAAACTTAAACTACGATCTAAATAAAACGTCGGTCGATTATTAATCGGATTTTGATGGCCATGGATCAATAAGCCGACTGCTGTCGCGTAAATTGGATTATCCCGAACGTCTGCTAATCCGTTAACATACTGGGGGAACCCAAGCCGTACGGGCATTTGGAAAATCCTTTCACACAATTCGATACATCCTGGAATCCTAGAAGCGCCGCCTGTCAAAACGACACCAGCCGTAATCAAATTTTCAAAGCCGCTACGTTGCAATTCAGCCAACACCAATTCGAATAATTCTTCATAGCGTGCGGCAACTACCTGAGCCAATGCTCTTCTTTGGACTTGTTTTGATGGCCGCTTAGCGACGCTCGATACCTGTATGATTTCTTCAGGATCAACTTCTTCAGGCAGTGCTGATGCATGTTTTATTTTAATTTTCTCAGCATATTGCGTAGGTGTACGTAAAGCTACAGCTACATCGTTCGTTACATGATCACCTGCAATCGGAATAACATGAGTATGGCGAATAGCGCCTTCTGTAAAGATAGCGATGTCAGTAGTACCCCCACCAATATCAACCATGCAAACGCCTAACTCTTTTTCATCGTTAGTCAATACTGAATGGCTCGAAGCCAGTTGTTCCAAAACAATATCGCCTACCTGTAATCCACAACGACGAACACATTTAGTAATATTCTGAGTAGCACTCACGGCCCCAGTAACGATATGTACTTTCGCTTCTAAACGAACGCCTGACATTCCTACGGGTTCGTGAACACCTTCTTGATTGTCGATGATGAACTCTTGCGTCAGAATATGCAGTATTTTTTGATCAGCAGGAATAGCAACTGCCTTCGCTGCATCAATCACTCGATCTACATCTGATTGATTAACTTCACGATTGCGAATTGCCACAATTCCATGAGAATTTAAACTTCGAATATGACTGCCGGCAATTCCCGTATAAGTGGAACGAATCTCGCACCCAGCCATTAATTCTGCTTCTTCAACCGCACGTTGAATGGATTGCACCGTTGATTCAATATTAACTACTACTCCGCGTTTCAACCCACATGACGGATGTATTCCAAAACCAATAATTTCAATTTGGTTATCTTGGCACACCTCTCCAACGAGTGCGGCAATTTTACTGGTGCCAATATCTAACGCAAAGATAAGATTTTTTTCCGGATTTTTCGGCATAATTGCCAAAGTCTCCCTGCGTGCACGCCCACATTGGCTGTTAGATCATAATTAGTATAAGCGATATACTTTGAAAGCACTATTAAAATTAATCGTAATTCTAGTATTCTTTTTAAATTTTATCATTCTTAAAGATATTTTTTAATACATAAAATCAAAAACTTATAACATTATTTTCACTTAAAAAAATAAGTATAGTCGTCAAAATTAAATCATTTAGTATATCTATACGGAAATTACCAAGTCTTATATAAAATAACCCAACGTAACAAACGTAACTTGGAAGCATGAACAATCCTTTATCAAAATTATTTCAAGGTTATTATTCTTTCAGGAAAAATATACTATTTATGATAATTTTCATGCGGGATCTAGCTCACATTATGATCACGTTCTGAAATCATAATAGTAGCTTGTTATGATTCGTACGTTGATTCTGCCTTAGTTCTAATATAGTAAATATTATTCCACCGTACGTATTGAAGCGAACAAAGACCATCACGGAAATCTTAGAATTGTCATTTGTAGATATATCTTATTGTTTATGATGTTAATACTGCGTATAAGTAATACGTAGTAATTCACGAATATGATAGATCCTTAGCTTAACTTACCGAACTTAATCGAGATTTACCGATATATTAACATTGTAAATTCGCGACCAAAGATCATCGACGAAGAAGAATTAAAGCTAAGGTTTTCCCTTCCATCTAATGGCCAAGCCATTAGGATATCGAAGATCAATGTAGTCCACTTGATAATTTCGATCGCCGATAATTTTTTGATAGAAAAGAACCAATTTCTTAAATCGTCGGTCGATATCTTCACGCCCTAAATAAACTCGAATATGATCGTTTAATACCAGAAACCAAGTTTCACGATCATTTACCTTCAAGGCGGTTATTTTTATACGTAATGGTTCCAATAATTGATTGAATTGCTTAAATTGAGCGAGAATAATTTTTTTATAGCTATCAGGCCCTTCTAGTTGAGGTAAATCTTTAGAGATTGTCGTGATTGACGGATTAAAGAACGTACCTAACTTTGATATTAGTTGAGTTCGGTTCCATCGCGCTAAAGGTTGTTGTTCTACTAAAAAAATTTCTAATTCGTTCGGCCATATTCGTTGGATAGAAACATTATACACCCATGGTAATGCCATTAAAGCGGATCGCAATTCACGAGCGCTAAAAGAAAAAAATCCTCCATTAATATGCTGAATTACAATATTTTTTAATTCCGATATTTGTGGGTAAGTGCCGGTCGCGATTATCTTGATCTGATGAAAAGGCAAGGTTTTTGGATTATGTAATGTTAATATCCCAATTAAAAACATAGCAAAAATTATTAATCCTAAAAGCGAAGGGATCGATTTTCGTATTTGAATTATCCACAAATATTTAACTTTATCTTTTTTATACGATCTCATAGTTACCAAGGATATGTATTTCTTTCATCAATTGGATTCCATGAGTATCATAAACTCGTTGTGCAATATATTGAATTAAATGTTCAATATCAGAAGCGTTTGCTTTACCTTTATTTAGAATAAAATTGGCGTGTTTTTCTGAAATTTCCGCGTTACCGATTCTTGTTCCTTTTAATCCTGCAGATTCAATGAGTCGAGCTGCATAATCGCCAAACGGGTTTCGAAAAACAGAACCACAACTAAAAGCCCCAATGGGTTGGAAACTACCGCGTTTTTTTAATAACATACTTATCGCTTTCTTTGCTTTGATAGCATCTCCTTGATTAAAATAAAAATAACCGGCTACAAAAAATTGGTTGTTAAGACCATAAATTTCGCGATAATTGATTTCAAATTCATCCAACCTTCGTTTATGGAGAACGCCTCCATGATCGACTGTTTTCACATGAACAACGTGGCGCCATATTTCTCCTCCAAAAGCACCAGCATTCATGACTAAAGCTCCCCCAATGGTTCCTGGAATTCCCGCAAAAAAAGCGCTTTCCTCTAGCCCTTGTTCAGCGCAAAATTTTGCTAATTTAGAACAAGTTACACCCGATTCGGCACGGATCATTAGTCGCTTGTCTTTTTTTTCTTTAAAAAAAGAAATTTTATTTAATCGATTCAAGGTTAAAATTACTGTTCCTTTAATTCCACCATCACGAATTAAAACATTACTGCCCAAACCCAAACAGGTTAGTGGCTCATCGGGTGGTAATTGGGCAAGGAAATTTTGTAAATCCGCTAAATCAGCAGGTCGATAAAACCGTTCAGCGTTACCACCTACCCGCCAGGAAGTATAACGTGCTAAATTATGGTTATAAATCAAATCTCCACGTACATTATTAAATTTCTCTCCCATCCTAGTGCATAACACTTAACTAATTAAAGGAAACTCACTGTGGGCTTTCAATTAAAGTGTCTGCAGCGGTTCCTACGCTGCCTGCCCCTTGCAGAATAACCACATCATTGGGTCGTAGTAACTTCTGCAATATTTCGTATAAATCTTGCAATTCTGGAACAAAGGTAGCCTTTTTAGTAGTCTGTTGCTCGATAGCTTTTAATAATGTTTTTCCGTCAGCTTCTGGAATGGGGGCTTCACCAGCACCGTAGACTTCAAGTAATACTAATAAATCAGGCTCTGTTAAAACTGAAGCAAAATCGTGCATTAATTCTTGCGTTCGACTGTAACGGTGTGGTTGAAAAATAAGAATGAGCCGTCTTTCGGGCCACGCGGCGCGTGCTGCTAATAAAGTTGCTTTGATTTCATTGGGGTGATGTCCGTAATCTTCGATAACGAGCGCTTGTCCATTCGAGAGGATCATTTCGCCTCGAATGGCAAAACGACGATCTACCCCAGAAAATTGTGCCAAGGATTGCAACAGTTTTTTTTCATCCATCCCAATCAACTCAGCGACAGCTATAGCCGCTAAAGCATTAAGAGCATTATGCCGACCCCCTAAATTAAGCTTAACAGGTAGAGGCGATTTATCTTTCAACAAGCGATGAACTTGAAAGTAGCTTTTTAGACCTTTTTGCAAATAATTGTCAGCTCGATAATCAGCTTCAGAGCAAAATCCATAGGTAATCACCTTCTGGGATAGAAAGGGCATTAATTCATTTAATACAGGGTCATCCATACATAAAACAGCCATTCCTCCTTCAAGGATTTGATGGAGGAATTGCACGTAGGTTTGTTTTAAACGATTAAAATCTCCTCCATAAGCGCTTAGATGATCTGCATCGATATTTGTTATTATACCAATGTTAGGATGCATATATAGAAAAGACACATCGCTTTCATCAGCCTCGGCAATAAAATAAGGTCCATTTCCTACTCGCACAGGCGTTTGACTATCATTTAGCACACCACCAACCATAAAAGTGGGATCTAAATCAGCTGTAACAAAAGCGCTAGCCAGAAGAGCGCTTGTGGTAGTTTTACCATGAGCCCCTGCCACTGCAATCGATTGGTAAGTCGCCATCATCTTAGCAAGCATTTGACCCCTCTTTAAAATCGGGATTTTTGCTTGTTGAGCAGTAATAAATTCGGGGTTGGTCAGTGTAATTGCGCTTGAATAAATAGCGCAGTCAGCTTTCATAAGAGCTGCTTCTTCTTTATGATTAAATACAATTTCAGCTCCCAAACTATGAAGCCTTTCAGTATTTTTGTTAGGAGCAATATCAGAGCCACTGACTTGATATCCTTTTTTCAGTAAAATCTCAGCAAGCGCGCTAACACCAATTCCGCCAATCCCTAGGCAATGAATATGCTTAATCATCTTTCCATCGAGTATCATAATATTTTTTACATTCATTAACGACATTCTGAACGGCTTTTGGCTCCGCTAAATTTCGTGCGCACTCTGCCATTTTTAACAGACGGTTCCTATCGTGAGCAAATTGCTCAAAATGACGGATCAAACATTTTTCCGTTAATAATTTCTCTGGAATAATAATAGCAGCCCCTGCTTGCTCTAAAAAGCGACCATTATGAAATTGATGATCGTCTACAGCATAAGGGTAGGGAACAAAAATACTAGCTACACCCACCGCTGCGATTTCACTTACCGTTAAAGCACCTGAGCGGCAAACAATTAAATCGGCCCATGTATAGGCCTTAGCCATATCATCAATGAAAGCATCGACTCGGACTTCAAAGGGTAGGGTTGTATAAACCCCTTTAAGCCGATCGAAGTGCGACTGGCCGGTCTGATGCCAAAGCATAAGCTCTTGTGGACGAGGGTAATTCCTTAGAGCCGTTATCGTTATTTGGTTAATCGGACTAGCACCTTGACTACCCCCTAAAATCAAAACACGTAGAGGCTCTCCACCCCGATTCATTAAGCGAACGCGCGGAACAGGTGTGTTAATTAATTCAGTTCGAATGGGATTACCTGTAGTCCTTATATTTTTCTTATCAGAAAAAGTACCTGGAAAAGCTTGCAAAACAGACTGAGCTATTTTTACTAATACCCGATTAGTCAATCCTGCCACTGCATTTTGCTCATGAATCACCACTGGCGTGCGGGTCAACCATGCGGCAAGACCACCAGGCCCTGCCACATACCCTCCCATCCCTAAAATAACTTGCGGCTTCACTCGTCGAATCACTCGATAAACCTGAAAAATTGCTCGGGTTAAACAAAAAGGCATAAAGAGCTTCTGTAACAATCCATTGCCTCGAAGCGCCCTAATTTTAATAAGACTCAAGGCAAATTCAGGAGGCACTAGTTTCTTTTCCAACCCACACGTAGCTCCTAACCAGTAAATTTCTACACCCTCTTGTTGCAACGCACGTGCTACCGCGAGAGCAGGGAATATATGCCCTCCAGTGCCTCCACTCATAATTAATATCCGCTTCATTTATTTTATAATACCACGGATTTATGAACTGACCCTCCCCCCCCCCCCCCATTGTTAGTAAACACCCATTTGATACACTTAACCATCAAATGAGATGTAGAAAAATGAGGTAATCATACATCGAAGGATTTTGGTTAAGTGGAAATATATATTGAAATATACTATGTTTTGATGCGGCACATGATTTTTATCCGCTTCATTGATTATCCAATCCATTGATTTTAAAGAAATTAAACGCTTAAGCGGGTAAGGCTTAGAATACATGCTGCCCTAATCAACATCTGCATACCAACGGGTTAAAAAATCATTCCTACTGAAATAGGGACTTGCTACAATACTTTCTCAAAAAACGAAGTGAGATTTTTGCATCTACAATAAATATAAATAGAACCTTATTGGAACTTTATTATCGTAAAGACATGCTATTCCAATTGAATTCGATGCTTAAAACTCTTGCTTTAAACTTGAGTTTACCATATTCTTCCTTTAGCACGTCGCGCCATTTGGCTAGGACATTTGGCTAGGAATTTAGATGAGTAATAATTGCTTCGAGAGCCATATTCAAGAAGTTTATCAAACTATTTCTAATACATGGGATCATAGCATCATCCCTCAATTAATAGAATATATTAAAATCCCTAATAAATCAGTCCATTATGACGCCAACTGGAAAGAAAATGGCTATATGGATGAAGCCATGTCTCTTATTGTAAATTGGTGTCAACAGCGACCTATTCAAGGGATGCAACTAGAAGTAGTGCAGTTACCCGGACGCACTCCTTTATTGTTTATTGAGATTCCGGGGGCCATCGAGGAAACCGTACTACTTTATGGTCATATGGATAAGCAACCAGAAATGGCCGGCTGGGATGAAGACCTCGGACCTTGGAAACCCGTTTTGAAAGGAAATAAATTATATGGTCGTGGGGGGGCTGATGATGGATATGCCGTATTTGCGTCACTTACTATCGTTGCTACCTTACAACATTATCAAATTCCTCATGCACGGTGTGTTGTAATCATTGAAGGATCGGAAGAAAGTGGAAGCGTCGATTTGCCTGCTTATCTTGAATATTTAAAGAACCGCATTAGAAATCCTTCTTTTGTCATCTGCTTAGATAGCGGTTGCATCAATTACAATCAACTTTGGTGCACCACATCTTTGCGGGGACTTGTTGGCGGTGAGTTAAAAATCGAAGTACTGGAAAACGGCATTCATTCAGGATCTGGAAGCGGCATCGTCCCTTCACCTTTTTCTATACTGCGCCAGCTTTTAGATCGAATTGAAGAGAGCGCTACAGGGACCGTAATTTTGGATGCACTGAAAGTTCCAATACCTGATCAACATAAAGAGCAGGCAAAAAAAACCGCCCAGGCTCTAGGAAATGGAGCTATTCAGGAAATGATGCCTTTTTTACCTGGTGTTAAGCCGGTGACCTCTGATGTTACTGAATTATTATTAAATAGAACTTGGCGTCCCCAGCTTAGCGTGACCGGTCTCGATGGTTTACCTGACGTAACTAATGCCGGAAATGTTTCTATACCCTCCTTAAGAGTAATCTTATCTATGCGCCTTCCTCCAACAATTGATGCCAAAAAAGCATCAGTTGTATTAAAGGATATCTTAGAAAGAAATCCCTCTTACAATGCGAAGATATCCTTTTCTCCTGAGGCCGCTTCTATTGGGTGGATGGCTCCTCCTTTAAGCGATTGGCTTGCTGCTGCCAATCAAGCTGCCTCTCAACAATTCTTCGGAAATCCAGCTGCTTATTTTGGTGAAGGAGGTACTATTCCATTTATGGGAATGTTAGGTAGGATGTTTCCAAACGCTCAATTTATGATTACAGGACTTTTAGGACCAAAATCAAATGCGCATGGACCCAATGAATTCCTGAACATTTCTACAGGTAAAAAGTTAACAGCCTGTGTAGCTTCAGTTATGGCAGCTCACCACAAAAATTACAGCTTTAAATAAACGGCAGGATTCTCAGGATAAATCTTAAGAACACACGAAAATGTTTTTATGACATTGATAAGGAAGGGTTACTAATGCAAATGTAATATAGCGGTCTGTTTTTAGAATGAAGCTTGGAGATAACTTTCTCATGTATCCGCAAACTTAGGGTAATGACGGTGGAATAAGAATTTTCGTTGAGAAAAGATAGAACATGTGTAATAACAAAACTTATACCTTTTGTTTCCCTATGTCTCTGTTAATTAATGCATTTTTTAGAGCTTCAGCTTTAATAAGCGTCTCTTCATATTCTGCAAGAGGGTTAGAATCTAGCACAATCGCCCCACCTACTTGAAATGTAAGAATTTGATTCTTAATAACGTAGGTTCGAATGAGAATTGAAGTATCCATGCTTCCATCAAAACCAATATAACCCACACTACCACAATAGGGGCCACGTCGCGTAGGTTCCAGTTCTTCGATTATTTCCATGGCCCTTATTTTGGGAGCACCTGTAACAGAACCTCCTGGAAAGGCAGAGCGTAATAAATCAATAGCATGAAAATCGTTTTTCAATTCCCCTTCAATAGTGGATACCAAATGATGCACTGTTTCGTAACTTTCTATCTGACAATAAGTAGGAACTCGAATTGAACCGATAAAACAAACCTTTGATAAATCATTACGCATGAGATCTACGATCATCGTATTTTCTGCCCGGTCTTTACTGCTCATTGTTAACTGCTGGGCTAATGCGAAGTCTTCTTTCGCATTCTTAGAACGTCTAATAGTTCCTTTTATAGGCCTTGTTTCTACTTTCCGGTTGTACACTTTTAAAAACCGCTCCGGAGAACTGGAAACAATAGTTGTGTCATCAAAACGAACGTAAGCTCCAAAAGTTGCAGGATTTACTGTTCGAATACGTTGATACAGGATAAATTCAGAGTTTATCGGCAAAACACTGTGAAATCTTTGCGATAAGTTAACCTCAAATATATCTCCCTCTAAAATATAACGTTGACATTTTTTTATCGCTTCTATGTATACTTTTTTAGTAAAGTGGTTACCAATTTCACTTTTACTTACCAAAGGTTCTTTTCTTAATTTTTGTGTTTTAATATATTTTATTTTCTGTAAACACCAGGAAAGACGTGATTGTGCACGACTCATTTTTCTTTCCTTATTTTTCTCGGGTAATCCTGAAGAAATAATCCACGCTTGTTGTTTTACATGATCAAAGGAAATAATTAGATCATAAAATCCTACCGCCATACGTGGATATTGCATGTCGTCTTGAGCATAAATGGGTAAATTTTCTAAATCTCTGATTAAATCATAACTAAAAAAACCTGCCACTCCGCCTTGAAAGGGCGGTAAGTCGGGATGTAAGGAGAGCGAGAACGCTTTTAATTTATTATGTAATAAAGTAAAAATATTTTCTATCGCCGTCACTTCCTGATTAAAAAAATGAATTTTATTATCTCGATAAATAAGAGTAGCAAATGGATCTATAGCAATGTAACTATATCTCCCCAACTTAGAATCAAATTTCATGCTGTCTAAAAAGACAAAATAATTTAATTGGTTGAACCGCATGGCGTAATCAAAGGGATCTCGATAAGGGATAGAAATCCAAAAAGGCCCCTCAATATTCGACATTATGCTACCCCTTATAAATTAATTACTAAAGTAAACCTTGATAGAAACAGACAGTTTTAGAATCTCCTAATAAATAATGTCTAAAGATAAAGCCTTAAAGCCTAGGAACCACTGTTGCCGATTTGCCTTATCTGCTGTATTAGGTACAATCTTTTCAATTATGATTTTACTCATCGATAATTATGATTCCTTTGTCTACAATCTAGGACGGTACTTTGAATTATTAGGTCATCCGATATTAATACATCGTCATGATAAAATCACCCTTTCCGAGGTAGAAGCACTTAAGCCTTCCCATATTGTGATTTCTCCAGGTCCTGGAACCCCCAGGCAAACAGGTATTTCTATCGATGTCATTAAACACTTCTCACCCCATGTTCCTCTTTTAGGTGTATGTCTGGGACATCAAGCTATTGGGTACGCTTTTGGTGCACAGATATGCCGTGCTCATCATCCCATGCATGGAAAAGCTAGCCAGATTTATCATAATCAAGAATCTCTTTTTTTAAAAATTCCTAATCCTTTTTCCGCAGGTCGCTATCATTCGCTCATCATCAGTAAAAATCAACTACCTGATTGCCTGGAAATCATTGCAGAAAGCGAAGAAGGCGAAGTCATGGCAATCCGTCATCGTAGTTACCCAACATTTAGCGTACAATTTCATCCAGAATCTATTTTGACAGAAAAAGGGCTGCAATTACTTGGTAATTTTATTGCACAATCTTAATGAAGATCCTAATAAACAACAACATTGTTTCAATGGACTTTCCCGTTATTTGCAGTAATGACCGAGGATTTTTACTAGGAGATGGTTTGTTTGAAACTATAAAAGTTGAAAATGGGCATTTACTTTTCTTTCAGGAGCATTACCAGCGACTTGCAACTTCCGCTTTAAAATTGGAAATTCCTTTTAAATTCTCGTTACTTGAACTTAAAGGCCAGTGCAAGCGATTGTTAAAAATTAATCGATTTTTAACGACAGCTTCTCTTCGAATTACCTTGACTCGCGGTATTTCGCAAAGAGGCATTCAAGCACCTCTTAATCCGTCTCCCACCTTAATGATCACAGTTATACCCTATAATCAATCCAATTCAATCTCTCCACTTACTTTGTACATTACAGATATTAAGCGAAACGAAGCATCTCTTTTAAGTCGATTAAAGACATTAAATTGTTTAGAACTTGTATTAGCAAGACAACAAGCTATTAAAGCAGGGTATCAGGAAGGTTTAATGCTTAATACGAAGGGTGCCGTCACTGAAACAAGCATTGGAAATTTGTTTGCTGTGATTAATAAAAAAATATTTACTCCCCGAATTGAGGACGGTCTTTTACCCGGTATTATGCGACGTATAATTATAAAAGTCGCTGCTCAAAAAGGAAAACCTATAATAGAAAAAACTTTATATACAGAAGATCTTTTTAAAGCCACTGAAATATTTCAAGCCAATAGCCTGGTTGAAATTCAATCTTTTTCCAAAATTAATGAACATTCACTTCTATTAAGGGAAAAGGCAATTATAACCAATTACATTCTCAAACAATACTATTCCTATAAAGAGAGGAGATTAATTTATTAATCTCCTCTACTAAAACAGTAACAGCAATAAAGAACGTTGGTCTCATATTTAAAAAGAAGAATAGTAGGCTCTAAAAAGAATTCCATCTTTTCAGGGTTAAGGTAAGAAAGGGGTTAATAAAAAGGTTTTTCACTTTTCATATTTAGCCGTAGTAAAAAAATGTAGTGAGTACGACGCCAATGTAGTAAGTACAATTCTTTAGGTCGATTTGATTTTTTGAAACGCATTAACCTATTTTTGTAAATAAAGGGCCCTTCAAAATTTTTAATCGCCAATACAAAGTTAGATGAGATATTATGATGATTCTAAACTCTCGGATTTATCTTTGTAGTGAGGCTGTAGTGGAAGTTAATAGTTATACTTTAAGTTGCTAACTTGGATTAATTTTAAAAGAAAAATGAAATTAAAAGTGGTGGAATTTTATGCGGGAAGGTTTGTCGGGTCATTACACCTATGACCTAAGAAGTTCTGCTTGGTTTGCGCGAATTTGTTACTTCAGTAACAGTGCAAAAAGTTCTTCTTTTGCACTGTTACTGAAGAACCTTTGGAAGTAGATTCACAGTTGATAAAATAAGAGAGGATCAGTTATTGAAGCGATAGCGTGCGAAGTGGCTTTAGGGACTTTGTGAAACGAAATTATGCAGATATAGCTCTGAGTATTACCAGTATTTCTGAGTTAAAAAGAGGTTTGTGTGTACCCATCTGATAAATCTTGGGAACTGTATAGTTTGGAATTGTAAAAAATAAAAGAAGTAAATTCTATAAAACTCATGTCGAAAGCAGTTGCCAGCACGTTTGGGGCTTAGTAATTAATTGCTTATGGATTAAAATTTTTGTTTGCTTAAATCCATTATAGGTTAATGGATGAATATACCAAAGTGATTCATTTATGGAATAATACTTTCCGATTTTTTCTGAAAAACTCTATTTTTTGTGTAATTGTTTTAATTCGATTTATTATTAGGGAGCAAGAATGTATGATCGTAATAAAGCATTAAGCGCTGCATTATCCCAAATTGAGCGCCAATTTGGCAAAGGCTCAGTTATGCGGCTGGGGGATGCCGACATCATTAAAGATATTGATGTGATTTCAACGGGTTCACTGGGGCTGGATATTGCATTGGGCGTAGGCGGCTTGCCTCGAGGACGTGTGATAGAAATTTATGGTCCAGAGGCTTCCGGAAAAACAACTTTGACGCTTCAAACGATCGCTTCTTGTCAACGAATGGGTGGCACAGGGGCTTTTGTGGATGCTGAGCATGCATTAGATGCACTTTATGCCAAAAAATTGGGTGTCAAAGTTGACGACCTACTGATATCACAACCAGACACTGGAGAGCAAGCCTTAGAAATTACTGATATTCTGGTTCGTTCAGGTGCTGTTGATATCGTGGTTGTCGACTCGGTGGCTGCTTTAACACCCAAGGCCGAAATTGAAGGAGATATGGGTGATTCTCATGTGGGACTTCAAGCACGGTTAATGTCTCAAGCATTACGTAAACTTACTGCTAATATTAAGAAATCTAATACATTAGTAATATTTATTAATCAGATACGAATGAAAATTGGTGTCATGTTTGGCAGCCCTGAAACCACTACTGGTGGAAATGCACTTAAATTTTATTCCTCAGTACGATTGGATATTCGTCGCATTGGGTCAATCAAAAAGGGTGAAGAAATTATGGGGAGTGAAACACGAGTTAAAGTAGTCAAAAACAAAGTGGCGCCACCGTTTCGTCAAGTGGAATTTGATATTTTATATGGACTTGGCATTTCGCGTGAAAGCGAATTGATCGAGCTTGGTGTTAAAAATGAATTGATTGAAAAAGCCGGCGCCTGGTACAGTTATAATGGCGAACGCATTGGACAAGGGAAAGAAAATGTTCGTCTATTTTTAATAGAAAATCTAGAAGTTGCAAAAGAAATTGAAACTTGTTTGCAAGAAAGATTATTGCCTAAGAAAAAGAGCGGAGAAAAAGCATCTGAAGAAACTGTTGTGACGAAATGATGGATCTGCATGGATACGCTATTGTCTTATTAATTAATGAGAAATATTAATATTAGCAATATTAGAAATATATTAGAGAAACGCAGACATTCTCCAGTTAAAGTGAAAACAAAATCTAAAATAAGGTTATGGACTTCAAGAAATGGAGGCTTTAACGACATCAAGCTGTGTGGGAATGGAGTTGGAGGTTGAAAAGTGATAAGGGTATACTGAAGTTTTTCCGCGCGAGTGTATTGCTTAGAGTTTGGCTCCCCATCGTATCGTAGCGAAACTTAAAAATCAGGGGTATCGAACTTGTTAGTCTTCTAACACCTTCAGAAAAAGATTTAATTAGGAAGAGTTCTGCGTAATTGATCCCCTTTTATGCAACGAGGGCTCGATTCGGAACATATCTATACATTGGATACAAAAATGTCAAATTACGTAAATAGCAATCAGTTGCGGAAAGTTTTTATTGAATATTTTAAAAAACTAGATCATGAAATCATTCCTAGTAGTTCATTAGTTCCTGAAAATGAATCGACCCTTTTATTTACAAATGCAGGGATGGTCCAATTCAAAGATGTATTTTTAAGTATTGATGCGCGCCCTTGTCAGCGAGCTGTTTCTATACAGAAGTGTATGCGAGCCGGGGGAAAGCACAACGATCTAGAAAATGTTGGTTATACATTTCGCCATCATACTTTTTTTGAAATGCTAGGAAATTTTAGTTTTGGGGATTATTTTAAACGCGAAGCTATTGACTATGCCTGGTGTTTTTTAACAGAAGTTCTTGAATTACCAAAAGAGCGCTTGTGGGTTACCGTTTTTCGCGGTGATCTTGAAAGTGAAGCTATTTGGCTTAAAGAAGTTAAAATTGATCCGCAGCATTTCTCCCGTTGTGGCGAAAAAGAGAACTTTTGGCAAATGGGAGATAGCGGGCCTTGTGGGCCTTGCACAGAGATATTTTATGATCATGGACCCAAAGTAGGTAGGGGGGAGGGTCCGGGAAGTCCTAATTCGGATATGGATCGTTATGTAGAAATTTGGAATTTAGTATTTATGCAATATAACAGGAACTTAAATGGCGAATTGCGTCCTTTAGTTAAACCTTCTGTCGATACTGGGATGGGGCTTGAGCGCATCACCGCAGTGATGCAAGGCGTCCACGATAATTATGATATTAAGTTATTCCAGTATCTTTTAAAAGCCTTTGGGTCATTGGTTGGCAATGAGGATTTTCATAATGCTTCCATGCGGGTAGTTGTAGACCATATTCGTTCAGCTGCTTTCCTTATTTCTGACGGTGTTATTCCCTCTAATGAGGGGAGGGGTTATGTCTTACGTCGTATTATTCGTCGTGCTGTGCGCCATGGTCATAAACTAGGACAACATGGGGCTTTTTTTTATCGATTAGTAAGCCCGTTAACAAAAGTAATGGGGGATGCCTATCCTGAGCTTTATAGAACCCAATTCATTATTGAAAAAGTGATTCGTCAGGAAGAGATTCAATTTTCTCAAACCTTATCTAAGGGTCTTAAGATTTTAGATCAAAAAATGATAGGCTTATCTCATCGAGAAATCCCTGGTGACGTAATTTTTCAGTTATATGATACTTATGGCTTCCCTCCCGATTTAACGGAAGAAATTGTTAGAGAGCATAATTTTACAATGGATTATGCAGGGTTTAATAAGGCAATGGAGCATCAGCGCGCACAATCTCAACAAGTGCAGCAGTGTTTTTTTGATCACACTCAAAAGGTACGCATTAGTGGTGAAACCGAATTTGTCGGTTATGAGACTTTAAATGTAGAAGCATCTGTCACTGTACTTTTGGAAGGTAATAAGCCAGTAACTGTTCTACGTGAAGGAACGAAAGGCGTGGTAGTACTGGATCGAACTCCTTTTTATGCCGAATCCGGAGGACAAGTAGGAGACCAAGGTTATCTATTTTTTCAATCGGGGAGTTTCTGTGTTAAGGATACTAAAAAACAGGGTGCCGTTTATTTACATATCGGTAAAATAGTCAAAGGAACTTTGCACATTAAAGAAAAAGTGGAAGCAAAAGTGAATAGTTCACGCTTCGATATTATGCGAAATCACTCAGCTACCCATTTGTTACGCGAAGCTTTGCGGTGTGTATTAGGTGATCATGTCTTACAAAAGGGCTCTCTCGTAGAAGCTACCCGTCTACGATTTGATTTTTCGCATTCACTTCCCATGACTCGGAAAGAATTGCAAGCTGTGGAAAAATTAGTGAATCAACAAATTCAAGCTAATTTGATTGCTGTTATAAATGTTATGACACTCAATGAAGCAAAGAAATTAGGAGCGTTAGCTCTTTTTGATGAACGATATGGAGCAAAGGTTCGTGTTTTAAAAATTGGAGATTTTTCTACCGAAATTTGTGGTGGAACTCATATTAAACGGACCGGAGAAATTGGTTTATTCAAAATTATTTCTGAATCAGCCTGTTCTAGGGGTATTCGCCGTATTGAAGCGCTTACTGGTCAGACAGCGCTGTCTTATGTTGAATCTGAAGAAGAGCAGTTAGAAATTTTAAGTGATGTATTGAAAATTAATCGGGATAGATTAATTTTAAAAGTGAATCAACTCTTGGAAGATAATCGTAATTTAGAAAAAGAACTAATAAAATTAACACGACAAATGGCCTTACAGCAGCTCTCGCATTTGGTAAATAAGGCAATTGATATTCAAGGAGTAAAGGTTTTAACGTCAAAAATTGAAGCAGTAGACCATGATACCCTACGTACTATGGTTGACGAATTAAAGCAGAAACTTGGAAAAGCAGCTATCGTACTTGCTATAGTAGAAAAAAATCGAGTTCAGTTGATTTCTGGAGTTGCAAAAAATTGCCTAGATTATTTTAACGCTACGGAATTACTAATGTCTGTAGCTGTCCAAGTCGGAGGTCGGGGTGGCGGTCGGCCTGATATGGCTCAAGGGGGTGGGGGTTCTCCAGAGCGATTAAATGAGGCTTTGGAATCGGTGTACAAATGGGTGAGAGAGAAATTAACAGCACAGCTAGCATTTAAATAAGGATGTTCTCTAGAAATTACTGAGATCAAATTGGAGTCTTCAATGTGGCTTTAATCGTTCAAAAATTTGGGGGTAGTTCTGTTTCAAACATCGATAGAATACAGAACGTTGCTCGTATTGTTTCAAATGCGCGTCAGAAAGGGCATGCAGTAGTTGTAGTAGTTTCTGCAATGTATGGGGAGACTGACCGGTTGATTAAACTAGCGCACTCCGTTTCTGAAACCAATCTGCGGGAGTATGATGTATTAGTATCAACGGGTGAACAAATGTCAGCTGCTCTACTCAGCATGGCATTAGAGGCTCGAAATTACCCTGCCCATTCTTACACTGCTGCTCAGATCCATTTACGGACTACTAATGAACACCAAAAAGCTCGCATTATTGATGTTGATCCTCAGATTTTATTGGCCGATTTAAAGGGGGGTCGCACCCCTGTAGTAGCTGGATTCCAAGGAATTAGCGAAGTTGGTGAGATTACTACTTTAGGTCGAGGGGGGTCTGATCTTACTGCAGTTGCTTTAGCCGCCGCTTTACAAGCAGACGAATGTCAGATTTTTACCGATGTCGATGGAGTTTATACTAGTGACCCAAAGGTTGTTCCCAGTGCTAAGCGTATTTCGAAGATAACCTTCGACGAAGTAATGGAGATGTCTAGCTTAGGTGCCAAAGTACTCCAAAATCGTTCCCTCGAATTTGCGGGGAAATATCAGGTTCCTATTCGTGTATTATCTAGCTTCCGAAAAGGGCCAGGAACTTTAATTGTTTACGAACGGGATCGTGTCGAACGGCCACTCGTATCGGGTATTGCCTTTGAAAGACGTCAAGCGAAATTGACTCTCCAAGGGATTCGTGAAAGACCGGGGTTAGCTAGCTATATTCTTGGACCTATTAGTAAAGCAGATATTGAAGTGGATATGATTGTCCAGAATGTCCGCAGCGTGGATATGAAGATTGATTTTAGCTTCACTTTGCAGCGGGACGATTACTTGAAAGCGTTTCCCATCATTCAAACGGTAGCAGAAGAACTTGGTGCTCGGACCGTATTAGGTGATAATGAGATTGCTAAGATTTCTTTAGTGGGTCTTGGGATGCGTTCTCATGCGGGTATTACTTCTCAAATGTTTAGTGCTCTAGGACAAGAAGGAATTCATATACATTTGATAACCGCCACTGAAATTAAAATTTCAGCTGTGATTGATGAGAAGTACCTGGAATTAGGTGCCAGGACGCTTCATTCAGCCTTTAATCTTGATCGCAAGTGAAAAATTTCTTGATTTATCAGGGAATTCCAATATCATCTTAAGGTTTTGCAAAGGCTGAAGGTTTTCAGGTTCTCGATTGTACTAAGATTTAAAGAAAAAGATATGGAGGTTTCACCACAAAGGCTTTTAGGTAAGGATTCCTCCAACGAAGGAGAGGAAGATGTTAATACTAACGAGACGTATTAGTGAATCGGTGATTATCGGAGACAGTGTTAAAGTGACTGTGCTTGGTGTGAAAGGTAATCAAATTCGCATTGGGATTGAAGCACCGAAAGATGTTTCTATTCACCGCGAAGAAATTTATGAGCGAATTCAAAAGGAAAAACTAGC
>JBGDGR010000003.1:0-105246 GCA_048491795.1 Coxiella endosymbiont of Haemaphysalis japonica | reverse complement strand
TCCAGCTAGCAGCTCTTCTTAAACATTTGATTGCTTTAAGCAGAGCGGATAGTGGTTAGCGATCATTTTCAATAATACCCCCACCTAAACATTGATTGCCTAAATAAAAAACTACAGATTGGCCGGCTGTTACCGCTCGTTGTGGTTTTTTGAACACTACCCGACAGTGACCCGAAGAAAGCGATGAAACAATGCACGATTGATCTGCTTGGCGGTAACGTGTTTTAGCTTTGCAGATCAAGGGTAATAAAGGTGGGATGCCTTGAATCCAATGCACATTGGAACAAATGAGTTCTTTGATATAGAGTAAAGGATGATCGTTTCCTTGACCAACAATTAATACGTTACGCTTAACGTCTTTATCAATGACGTACCAAGGCTTTTCCACACTATCAGGACGACCACCGATACGAAGGTCTTTACGTTGTCCATGAGTATAAAACATGACGCCATTATGCGTACCAACAATTTTACCTTCTGGTGTTTCAATATTTCCCGGTTGTGCCAATAAGAATTCATTAAGAAATTCCTTAAATCTCCGTTCACCAATAAAGCAAATGCCTGTGCTATCCTTTTTCGCATAGGTGATTAAACCAGCGTCCTTTGCTATTGCTCGAATATCAGATTTTCGGTAATTGCTTAGCGGGAAAAGACTGTGAGCCAATTGGTATTGATTGAGAAGGTACAAAAAATAAGTTTGGTCTTTGTTCTCGTCGTGAGCCTTTAATAACTTAAAATGACTATTTTCTTGTTGCAAGCTTGCATAATGACCTGTAGCAAGATAATCCGCACCTAGTGTTTTAGCATATTCAAGTAGAGATTTAAATTTAATTTCTCGATTACACCAAACGTCAGGATTAGGTGTTCGTCCATTAGAAAATTCATCCAAGCAAGGTTGAAAAACATTGTTCCAGTATTCTTTACTAAAATTGATCGTATATAAAGGGATGCCAATATGATCTGCAATAGCTTTGGTATCACTTAAGTCTTGTTCAGCTGTACAAAAAGGGTCATCTTTTTCACCTTCCCAGTTTTGCATGAAAAGTCCAAAGACTTTGCACCCAGATTTTTTCAAGGTGAGGGCAGCTACAGAGGAATCTACACCCCCTGACAGGCTTATAGCAATTACCTGATTTTTCCTAAAATTTAACATGATGCATGATATTAGTGTAGAAGATAGGAGAGGAAAGTCAAGAAAGAATAAGAGAGAGAAAAGAAAAAAGAAAAATATCTTACCATTTGGAACACTGCTATGTAGCAAATTTGCGTCTTAGCGTTGAAAACGATACATTAAAGGGTTTTCCGGCGAGCTTAAACGCCTAAACCAATAAGGAGTAACTATGAGTTTTTTGAATCTGTTAGATATTAGTACGGTCTACGCTGCACCAGTTGCGGTCCAAAAACCTTCTCATCCTGGAAGTTTTTGGTCGATATTATGGTTACCACTCTTATTAATTCTGGTTTTTTATTTTCTATTAATCCGACCTCAAGCTAAGCGAGCAAAAGAACATAGACAATTACTGGAAAATATTGCCTCTGGAGATGAAGTTATGATAAGCGGGGGCATTGCAGGAAAAGTGATGCTATTGAAAGATAGCTTTGTAGTTCTTGAAATAGCGAAAGGTACAGAAATTACTGTACAAAAAGGATCCATTACTTCGGTATTGCCTAAAGGCACTATCGACTCGATTTGAATTTTTGCTTAAGTTAAAGCATGAATCGATATCCACTCTGGCGTTATGTTTTGCTCACCTTGCTCATCCCAGTTGGTATAATTTATGCATTACCTAATTTATATGGTGAAGATCTAGCCATTCAAATTTCGGCAAAAGAAGGGGCACCTATTACGGCCGAGCTAGAAAGACGGATTGCATCGAATTTGAATGCCCAAAGTATTCCCTACCAATCTTTCCAACGAACTACGAATGCAGTTTTAGTGCGTTTTCCTAACACTGAAGCTCAACTCAAAGCACAAGATGTTATTCAAAAGGGTATAGGTGTAGATTACTCGGTCGCATTAAATTTAGCGTCTCGCACCCCGAAATGGCTTCAAGCGATTGGTGCAAAGCCAATGCGATTGGGGTTAGATCTGCGAGGTGGCATTCACTTTTTATTGGATGTTGATGTTGATGCTATGGTTAAGGCCAAGGAGAGTGGGGATGTTCATAAAATCGCTACTGCTCTTCGCAAAGCACGAGTTCGATATACTGATATGACAAGTGATCCAGAGGGAATTATTCTCCATTTCCGAGATGTACAAGCGTGTCAACGGGGCATAAATCTATTACAAAAACAATTCAGGGATTATCAATTTGAGGTTCAAGGGTTAGCTACTCGATGGACTGTTTCGCGGGAAGCTTTAAATCAAATCCAAAAAAATGGTATTGATCAGATCACTACAATTCTTCGAACACGGATAAATGAGCTTGGTGTTTCTGAACCGATAATTCAACAGAAAGGGGAAAATCATATCAGTGTCGATCTACCCGGTACTCAAGACACCGCCCGAGCTAAAGATATCATTGGTAAGGTAGCTACAATTCGTTTGCAGCTGGTTGATATGGAGCACGATGCCCAAATAGCTGAGAAAACGGGGACGATTCCTTTCGGTACAAAATTATATGCTTATGAAAACAAACCTGTCTTGCTTAAGCAACAGGTAGTTTTGAGAGGAACTTCAATTATTAATGCCTCTAGTATTATCGGAGAAAACGGTCGCCCGGCGGTACAAATTCGGGTAAGTGGCAGCGAAGTAGCTTCTTTCAACCGAATTACTGGAGAAAATGTGGGCAAACTATTAGCAGTGGTATATGTAGAAACCCGCACCATCCATCATTTGGATGATGGTGCAGTAGTTGCGCGGCACCACCAAATGGAACGAGTAATTAATATCGCGTCTATTCAGACGGCTTTAGGAAATAATTTTCAAATCAGCAATCTTTCCACCATGGAATATGCTAAAAACTTATCTGTACTGCTGCGTTCGGGTGCTTATCCCGTTCCCGTGGATTTTGTTCAGGAGCGGGTGATCGGTCCCAGCCTTGGCCAAGAAAATATTCATATGGGTGTACTCTCTACAGAAATTGGTGCCTTGTTAGCGATTTTATTTATGGCATTTTACTACCATTTATTTGGAATTATTGCAGATGTCGCATTGATATTAAATATAATTTTTATTTTTGCGGTACTGTCAATTTTGGACGCGACCCTAACATTACCCGGAATCGCTGGAATTATTTTAACCGTAGGTATGGCCATAGATGCCAATATATTAATCAATGAGAGAATCCGCGAAGAGCTTCGAAATGGTATGTCACCTCAAGTAAGCATTAAAGCTGGTTATAATCGTGCATTTGCTACTATTTTAGACGCTAATGTCACAACATTGATTGTAATGATCGTTTTATTTCCTTTAGGCTCTGGGCCCGTTCAAGGGTTTGCAGTGACTACCACGATTGGGCTTCTTTCTTCTATGTTAACAGCAATTTTTTTTACTCGTGCAGTTATCAATTTGATTTACGGGCGGCGGAGGATTTCCCGATTATCTATCGGAATTAACCCTCAACTTATTGAAGGTAAGCAGTAATGGAATTTTTTAAAGCTGATACCAAAATTGAATTCATGCGTCAACGTAAATGGGCGGGTACTTTTTCAGCTATTATTTTTCTTGCTTCTATTATTTCTCTTTCTGTTTACGGATTAAACTTGGGATTGGATTTTACAGGAGGAACTCAGCTTGAAGTAAGCTTCACACAGCCGGTTGATACGAGTGCAATTCGTAAAAATTTAGCGGATCAGGGTTTTCCTCAAGCAGTAGTCCAAGTTTATGATGTTCATCATATTTCAGTTCGTGTGGCACCGCGCAAGGAATTAATACAAGAGCAACTTAAAGAAAAATTAATAACAGTAATGCCTGGTGGCTCCATTGGATCGTTAGATTATATTGGACCGCAAGTAGGCCAACAATTAATGATGGATGGGATTTTAGTTATCTTGGTAGCCTTAATTGCTACGATGATTTACATTGCTTTACGCTTCGAATTTCGTTTTGCTTTAAGCGCTGCTATTGCTCTAATTCATGATCCAGTATTAATCCTAGGAATTTTTTCTTTTTTCCATTTAGAGTTTAATTTAGTTGTGTTAGCAGCAGTCTTAACAGTCATAGGCTATTCTCTTAATGATACTATCGTAGTTTATGATCGAATTCGTGAAAATTTCTGTAAGGTTCGTCGCGCTAATCCAACAGAAATTGTAGATTTATCGATTAATCAAACCTTATCCAGAAGTATTATGACGTCAGGTTTAACCTTAATTGTCGTTATAACTTTATTTATTTTTGGTGGAATCACCTTGCGAGCTTTTGCTTTAGCTTTAATCATTGGAATCGTCATCGGTACCTACTCCTCTATCTATATAGCTGGTTCTTTAGCTGTTACCTTCGGTCTTGACCGTCAGCATCTTGTTCGTTCTACTAAAAAAATTAATGGTTATTTGTCTTAAATTTTATTTAACCTTTTATATCTATAAGATGAACCAAGAGAAGAGGTAGTGCACGAGAGAAGAGAACGGATCTTTCCTTCATGGGTCATAAATAAGAAAGTAAAAAAAAGAGTAATAATGTGTCTATATAAAAGCAAGATAAGAGCCTATGGAGTGTTATAGGAAGACCACTCTCAATTCCCCTACCATACATCGTTTCAAGAGAACTAAAGAAACCATTGTCTCTCATATCAGTACATGTCAAGTTTATATAGGCTTCTAGCCTATTCGTAGGCTGAAAATCGTAAAAGGTAGGCAAAAGGAGAGAAAAAGGATAAGAGAATGCGTGCAAGAGATGAAAATAAAGGTTTGAAAACATCAATCACTAACGCCTGTTTTTTTAAATAATCAAAAAATTTAAAATCACTAACGGTCAATCCTATTAATTTTTTACAGACGTATTATTTAATGAAAGCTTGATGAAAACCGAATATTTCATGTCATTTCATAGTTGATAATGCTTGACAAGCTCGGTCTAGCTAACGGGCGTGTTGTAAATTTACCCCCTTATTCCCAATGGATTAAGATTCAATAACCGGAATTGTTACTAAAGCTTTTCTATGCTTTACTTAATTTTATTATACTTGCAATATTCACGGACGCGTTGAAGGTCTTCTTCTGTATCAACACTGGGCATGTATTTTTCCTTCGCAACCACCATATGGATACGGCCACCGTGCCATAAGATGCGTAACTGTTCTAAAGCTTCAAGCTTTTCAGCAGGACAGCTATTCCAAGAAAGATATTCTTCTAAAAATCCTACCCGATAAGCATAAATACCTACATGACGGAAATGAGAGCCGTTTAATTTAATACTTTCTTTACTATTAAAGGTAAAGCGCTCCCACGGAATGGGAGCATGACTAAAATAAAGAGCATAATTACGGCGATTCAATACCACTTTAGTGGTATTGGGGTTAAACAACTCATTAATATCCGTAATCGGTGTGCAGAGAGAAGCTACTTTTACATTATCATGTTCATCAAGATCCTCTGCTAGTTTTCGAATAACCTCCGGGGTAATTAGCGGCTCATCGCCTTGTAAACAGACCACGATTTCATCGTCTTCCAAACCTAAAACAACAACGGCTTCCGCGATACGTTCCGTTCCGGATTGGTGATCAGAAGAAGTTATGCAAACCGCCGCCCCGAAATCTTCTGCTACTGTACTTATTCGTTTATCATTTGTCGCAATCACAACATCTTCTGCACCACTTTTCACAGCACATTCGTAAACACGTCGAATCATTGGCTTACCGGCAATATCCGCTAATGCTTTACCAGGTAGACGGCTAGAATCATAACGAACTGGTATGATGACTCGGAATTCCACCTTATCTCTCATCCTCTGTTAATGAACGAGCTTTGTCAGGCAACATAACTGGGATACCCTCTTGAATGGAATAGGCCAATTTGTCAAATCGACAAAGAAGTTCTTCCGCATCTTGTTTGTATACTAATTTCCCTTTGCAAATCGGGCAAGCTAATATTTCTAACAGTCTTTTATCCATCAATTACCTCTAAAAAACGATAGGAAACAATTTATCATTTTTGAAGTAAGAATCAAGAGGTTCCAAATAGCAGCTTTTTTTAATTAACGATGAGAGAATTCAATTTACGTCGTCTGCGATAAAGGAGGGAATAAACAACCTGATAACCACAAAATTTTATAGAGAAAGGTTTTAACGCAAGCAAATAAGAATTATGCACGCTCCCAAAAAGTTAACAAAACTCCTACTTAAGTTATAAAAATTAAAGCCGCATTGTCATCAAAGCTCTCACTATTTTCAAATTGCCCTTCCGGATCTCGTGAATGATCTGTCCTCGATTTATATAGATACACCTTACTCCAAAGGATTTTACGCGGAATGGCTTATTATTTTGAGCGGAGGAATAAACTAAGATTTATCTCAAGCGCAGAAGATCAACAGATGTGATACTTATTCTCGCCGATCTATAGTACAAAAAACGATCTTTCGATAATTCTGAGGAAAATAAAGCTTCTAGAAAGAACTGTTAAACTAGGTTATCTTCAGTGTAATATGGTAATAAATAATCTAGGTTATTTACTTTTCTCTGGCAATGCTACAACCTTAATACGAAATCGAAAATCATTTGAAGAAGCAACAATAAAAAGTTACTCAGCTGCGTTAGTCAATTTAAGTTATTTAATTTATTGAGCACCCTGAAAACAGGCTGGGTGCATTCAATTATTTCTAAGGTCATCTTGCTGAAAAGAATAATGTAGTTTAGATTCTTCGCAATAGAAAAAAAGTCTTAAAATCTAATGTGAGTACGAAAACTTTACGAAGAGTTTATTATTGTTGACCCTTTACCAGCTTTCCATCTTTCCATACTTCAGCTCGCATTTTGCGAAGTGATGAGGGAGGAGAAAGAAATTCTTCTTAGATAAAGTAAATTTTTTCAACCTACATCGACTGTTGAAATGAAAGGAATTCTTCTCTTAATCTATAAAGACTAAGCTTTTAATAAACTTATCCTTCACAAGATTATTGAAAATAAATCTGCTCTTTTAAAGTCGCTATACATCGAAAAAAAGCGCTATTAAAGCGCTATTAAAGAGGTTTTGCTCTACGACTATTTAAAAAATTTAGATATTCAAGGGGCATCCCTATCGCTAAGAAAAACACGAATACTACGTGTAATGAAAATTACATATTCCTTCATTCTCCAAAAAAATATTTTTTATCAGTATCAAAGAGAGCAAAATAAGGATGTCCTTATCCTTTCTGACTAGGTAGCAACAAAATGGCAAACGAATATAATCATGAAAGAGAAACCAGAGTTCCGGAAATGATATTTCGATTGTGGACGTTAGTTTACCTTTTCTCTCTTCTCTTTTTTAAAAAACTTTACTTTAAGTGCATTCCCTGACGAGCTTTGGAAAAGGAAACATCTCTCACCACACGGGAATTAGGAGAAAAAGTAGAATGCTACCTATAGATTAATCCCGTAAAGACTTGGTCTTTTAGGCTTCTTAAGCAGCAGTAGTAACTAGAGGTTTGCGGATTAGTGCGACAATGTAAATATATAACAATAAAGCTGCTATCCATAGAATTAACTGCCAAGCATCAGAAACCTTGAGGTAATTCATTCCTAACCCAATAAGACCTAATATAAATGATAAAATACATAATAATAAAGTGGATAAGGAAGCATTCAAACCTGCTACATGTAATACGTGATGAAAATGATCCCTACTAGCTGCTAATATAGGCTTCCGCTGATGCAGCCGCAAGGCAACAACATTTATCAAATCAAAAAGAGGAAAAGCCATTATCCACAACACAGTCATAGGCTTAATCAATGAGGGATTTTGCTGGGATAAGTCGATTGCGAACCACACTAAAAGAAAAGCGATAAAGGTACTTCCAGAATCTCCTAAAAAAATGCTGGCATGTTTACGCCAAGGCGATCGCAAGTTAAAGTTTAAAAAGACGATCAATGAAATAATTAAAATGAATAACAACCGGAAATCTGAATCGCAATGTAACTGCACACTTAAGAAAAGTAATAACACTGCTTGTTCTAAAGCAACACCACCAGCTAAACCATCTTGGCCATCGACCATATTCATGGCATTCACGTTAGTTAACACCACTAAGATAGTTAAAGGAACTGCCCATAAACCTATTTTTAAATCTCCAGAAAAAAATAAATTACCTAAATTAGAAAGCATCACGCCCCCCCAAATAATCATGAGCAGGGCCGCAACTAATTGACCAATCAAACGTAATTTTGAATTCAAGCCCCTAAAATCATCCACCACCCCTATGAGAACTAAGAGAGTGCTACCGGCTAGCATTCCCCGATAAGGAAATAATGAAATAGAAAGCGCTAACAGGTTAAAAAAAAAGAAAAAAATAAGGTGATTCCCCCAATCAAAGGGATATTGTTTTCATGCCATTTTCGTCTACTAGGACGATCAACAAATCCAATTCGGATGGCTACAGGTCCTAAGAGCCAAATACAGAATAATGAGGCTAAAAATGCAATGATAGCGCTTTTTAATAATTCCATAATTCACCCATCCTACTGATTTGAAAGTCAAAAGTTTTCTACAGATCGGTTATGATTTCATTTGAATCAAAAACATGATAACAGGCACCAGAAATTCTATTCAAGCTTTCAGTACCCAATCCTAACAGCTGCTCCGAGCTTAATAAAACGATTACTTAGCCTTCAGCGATATCCCCCATTAAGTACAAAACGCCGGAAATTCTTAATTTAATTTATGGAGTTATGGCTAAACGGTGAAGATTATTTCTAATAATCCGATCGATAGTTCTGCCTATTCTAGGCACAGAAGCTAACTCCAAAAATTTAAAATTTTCTTGCCTTTCGATAGTTAACGATGGATTTACTTTAGCCCTATGACTTTTGGCCTCGCTAAGGCAACATCAGAAGCATTAACATTCACAGGCCCCTATTATTGCAGGCCACTCTGCCTTGTAAGCTCGATATTACTTGTTTTTGGAAAGTAACTTGCTTACATAAAAGCAATAAGCCAACAAGCATTTCTGCAAAAAAAAATTGAATAATTTTTTTGTAAAAAGATCCTTTAGATCTTTTGTTTGATTAGAAAAGAAGCAGCTTGTTTAAAACAGCAATATAGGGAATATCACTAAATCCAGATCATAGAAGTTAATTACTTAACGTCCAACGGAATCTCGGTTATGGAGTGGAAAAGGCAATTAATTTGGTAATTTTTTGTAAGACTTCTCGGGGATTCGAGGATTGAGTGATAGATCGACCAATAACTAAATAATTACTACCTGCTTTAATAGCAGCCTCTGGAGTCATCGTTCGTTTTTGATCATTTTTCTTATCATCTGATAGCCGAATACCTGGTGTCACTAATAAAAATTCTTTTCCTTGTTGTTTTCGTAAAAGAGCCGCTTCGTTCGGTGAACAAACCACTCCATTGAAACCAGACTCTTTAGCAAGCATTGCCATACGAGCTACTAAAGAAGAAATATCATCATTAATTCCGAACGCTTTTAAATCTTGGGCGTCTAAACTGGTTAAAATGGTAATACCAATCAAAAGAGGTTTCATCCCGGTCATGTTTTGTAGTGTATCAACTGCTGTTTCTAGCATTACGCGTCCTCCAGAGATATGAACATCAATCATCCAAACGCCTAGAAGAGCTGCTTCACGACAAGCAGCAGCGACGATTTGCGGAATGTCATGAAACTTTAAGTCCAAAAAAATTCGATAGTTCTTTTGTATTAATTCTTCGATGAGAGAGGGTCCACATCGTGTAAATAAAACATTACCAATTTTAAGATGAGATAATCTAGGATCCAATTGGCGCACTTGCGCACAGGCTTCTTCGCGACTATTTGCATCAATGGCCACAATAATTTTCGGTTCAATTTTTATCATTTAATTTCCTTCCAACCCTTGGATAGGTTTCATTGTATTCCAATGCTGACAACTGGGACAAAGCCAAAACAACATCTTCCCAGAAAGGCCGCAATGGAAGCATCGATAGATAGGTTTATCCACTAACAATTTCATAATAAAATTATTTAAAATTAATAACTTATCTTTAGTATCACCGCTAGAATCAAGTAGATACAAGCCCACCAAATGAGCAAGTCCCCGCAAAGAGGGTTGATTCTGAATCTGTTGCGTCACAAACTCAATAGCAACCTTTCCACCCTTTTGACGTTGTAAATAATCCGAAATAGCTAATACTAGAGAAATTCTAGGATATCGTACTAAGCACTCTTTAAAAAAGATAACCAATTTTTCCTCTTCATTTATATATCGATAACATTCAACGAGCGCTCCAACCACTTCAGAAATATAATCTGGACCTTGATCAATTACGCGTTTATAATACCAAATGGCTTCCTTGTAACGTCTGTCAGCACTTTCTTGACGAGCCTGAAGCAAACTGGCACGAACGCAACCAGGATCTATGGCTTGTGCTCTCTTCAAATAATAGGTAGCCTGTGAAGAGCGTCCTTTATCAATCAGTTGTTCAGCTAATTCACAATGATAGTGGGCAATAATATCTCGAACAGGCTCACCAAATGCTAATAATTTTTGCGCAGTCTCAATTGCTTTTTGCCAATCTTTTTCTTGTTGGTAAATGTGTAATAGAAACCGTAAACTGCCTTGATTCCCTTCGCCCATCTCCACTAGCTCGATAAATAAGCGCTCTGCACGATCTAATACACCAGCTCGTAAATAATCTTGTCCTAATTCAGATAAAGCATGAAATCGCTGTTCTTTAGCAAGCTGAGGGCGAGCAATTAAATTTTGATGAATCCGAATAGCACGATCAACTTCACCACGACGACGAAATAGACTACCCAGCGCCAGATGGGTATCTACCGTATCCGCATCAACCTCAAGTAGTTTAATAAAGACATCGACAGCTTTATCAGGCTGCTCATTGATTAAATAATTTAAACCCTTAAAATAATCATGACGCAAAGTGGGTGACAACTTAGAATTATTTCTAAACGAAACCCGATGACCAATAAGCCATCCTCCAAAAGCTGCTACAGGTAATAATAAAAAGAGTGTTGCGACGATCACTAATGAACGTCCTTAATTGGAAAGGTTCGAAAATTTCGTACTTCCTGTTCGATTCGTTTTACCTTGTACTTCAGTCGACGGACAGTATTTTTATTTTTAATCCAAGAAGGTAACAAAGCAATAATTCCTAATATCGCACCAACCAATAGTGCTAAAAAGATTAGCAGTGGCAAATAAATTGTTTTTATATCCAGGCAATAATTGAAAACTATCTTTTGTGGATTAAGAGCAGCGAAGGTAGTCCCTAAAAAAACAATCAATATCCAAAAAACATATAGAATGTAACGCATAAGACCATCTTTCATTCAGTTGCTCGAAGAATTCCGAGCTATATTCTACCTGAAATTAATAAGGGATGCTTGGCTCATTAAAAGCAAAGCCGGAGAATAAAATATTTATTGAGCTTTTTTCTCAGAATTAGCCAAAAGATGAATAGAGCACAGTACGCACACACCCCATCCTCTTATAGAATGGAAACCATATAAGTCTTTCTGAAAGGGTTTTACAGAACTGATCGTCACTCTTCCTTGTTTTGCATTTGCTCTTTAAGGAGGTCACCCAGGGTAGTTTTCGTCGGTATATCAGTTACCGCTGTGATTCGACGACTTCCCTTATCAGAACGTTCTTCCAAAGCCCTCTGGGAAACTTGGATAAGACGGTTTTTACGATCAACATTAATGATTTTGACTGAAATCTCATAACCTACATTTAGCTCCTCTGTCAAATCTTTTACACGATCATAGGCATAGTCCGCTAAACGCAATTGGCCCAACACCTGATCAGCCAATTCTAAAGTAGCTTGTTTGCTTTCTACTTCTTTTACCTTGGCTTGGATGATCGTATTCTTATCATGTTTTTGCAGAAATTCCTCCATAGGATCCTTTTCGAGTTGTTTGATACCTAGAGAAACTCGCTCACGTTCAGGGTCAATCGCCAAGATAATGGCTTCCAGTTCATCACCTTTCTTATAACGACGAATTGCTTCCGCGCCACTTTCTGACCAGGATACATCAGATAAATGTACGAGGCCGTCGATACCTCCTTCCAATCCAATGAACATACCGAAATCGGTAATTGAGCGAATTTTACCTATAATTTTTTCATCTTTCTGATATTTTTCATCAAATTCTTGCCATGGATTACGCTTACATTGCTTAATCCCCAACGAAATACGACGACGTTCTTCGTCGATTTCAAGCATCATAACTTCGACTTCTTCTCCAATCTGGACCACTTTACTAGGATGAATATTTTTATTAGTCCAATCCAATTCAGAAGTATGAACTAACCCCTCTACACCCTCTTCTAGTTGAACAAAGCAACCGTAATCGGTGATATTTGTCACTTTACCAAATACTCGCGCATTTACTGGGTAACGTCGTTCAATATTCAACCATGGGTCATCAGTCAATTGTTTCATGCCTAATGACACGCGATTTTTATCGCGATCAAATTTAAGAACTTTAACATGAATCTCATCCCCTATATTAAGCAGCTCACTCGGATGCTTGACACGTCTCCAAGCCATATCAGTGATATGCAACAAGCCATCAATACCTCCTAAATCGACGAAAGCACCGTAGTCAGTAATATTCTTGATGATCCCTTTAACTTCTTGACTTTCGCGAAGTTCCTCTAATCGAGCTTGACGCTCAGCGCTAGATTCAGCTTCCATCACCGCGCGTCTGGAAATAACAACATTATTTCGATGGCGATCCATCTTAATAATTTTAAAATTATGTTCGGTATCTTTGAGGAAATCAGGGTCTCGAATGGGTTTGATATCTACTAAAGAACCTGGCAAAAAAGCGCGAATTGAATTGATTTCCACAGTAAGCCCGCCCTTGACCCGTTCCACAACCTTTCCTTTAACCAACTCTCCAGTCTTATAAGATTTTTCAAGCTGGCTCCAAGCTTTCGTACGACGCGCTTTTTCACGTGATAGACGGGTTTCCCCAAAACCATTATCAGGAGTATCAACCACTACATCCACTTCGTCGCCCACGTGGATTTCTTCATGGCTGAATTCAGAGACAGGTATAACACCTTCGGATTTAAGACCAGCATTGACAATCACTCGGTCGGCTCTTACTTCAACAACAGTAGCCTTAATTAAGGCACCAGGTCTTAAATCGGTTTTTATTAAACTTTTTTCAAATAAGTCAGAAAAATTTTCGCTCATGCATGCACACATCATTTTCAATCATACCAAGGGTATGGGCTATCATTAAATTTTATCTTGCCTAATGTTATAGGAAAGACCCCTATTTAACCAATCCCACGCTCTTTGATGTGATTCATGACCACTAAAAAGACTTCTTCAATACTTAATTTAGTGGTATCAATAATCAAAGCATTTGCTGCGGGCTTTGTGGGAGATATCGTTCGATTAACATCACGATGATCACGCTCTTCCAAATCTTCTTGGATGTCGCGTAGGCTAACATTAATCCCGCGCTCTTGCAACTGCCTACAGCGCCGGTAAGCACGTTCTTTCAGATCAGCATCGAAGTAAAATTTGAGAATAGCGTTTGGAAAAACGACAGTTCCCATATCGCGACCATCAGCCACCAATCCGGACCAGCGACGAAAATCACGCTGGTATTGAAGGACGGCTTTTCGAACTATACAAAACACCGAAGCTTTAGAAGCCAAGGTGGCATATGCTTCGGTTTGGATGGTTTCCGTAATATCATGATTATCACAACTCACTTTAAGCTTTCTAATGAAAGACTGACTTTCAACTGCTATTTCCAGTCGTTTTAGAAGGTGGCCTATCCTTTCCTGATCTGTTAGGGAAATGCCATAATGAGACAACGCCCAAGCTATCGCACGATAGATAATTCCGCTATCCAATATATGCCAACGCAAAGCTTGAGCGACTCTAAAAGCAATAGTTCCCTTTCCGGAACTAGAAGGACCATCAATTGTAATAACTGGGGCCTGTTTTTCTGAGTTATTCATTAATCTCGCTCCACCGTGAAAAAGTTAATCTCTACTTTAGGTTTAAAGAACCTTTAACTCCATTCCTATTTTACTTGCTAATTCAACAAAATTAGGAAAAGAAGTTTTAACATTCTCACAGTCGTGAATACGCACAGGAGTTTTTGCTATAGTACCCGCAATCGCAAATGCCATAGCAATACGATGATCGCGGTAACTAGAAATTGTTCCGCCTTGAAAAACTCCTCCTCGAACAATGAGGCCATCTGGAAGCGGTTCTGATTTAATTCCCAACTTTTTCAGCCCTGCTACCATGGCAACAATACGATCGCTTTCTTTTACTCGTAATTCCTTTGCGCCTCGCAATACAGTTTCTCCTTGTGCGGCAGCGGCTGCAATTAATAAAATAGGAAATTCATCAATAGCAAGTGGTACTTGTTCTTGAGGGATTGTAATGCCAGTAAGTGGAGCATAACGCACGAAAATATCGCCCACAGGTTCCCCACATTTTTCCAAACGATTTATAATCTCAACATCTCCACCCATCATTTTTAATAAATTTATAATACCAAGACGGGTGGGGTTAATACCGATTTGGCGTAAACAAACAGCAGAACCATGTGTGATAGTTGTCGCTACAATAAAAAAAGCGGCCGATGAAATATCACCAGGAATAAAAATATCTCTTGCTTTAAGAACACCATTACCGGAAAGACAAGTACGAAGATCTCCAACTTGCATAGGATAGTTAAAATATTTCAACAATCGTTCGGTGTGATCACGTGAGGGCGCTGGTTCTGTGATGCAAGTTTCCCCTTGAGCATATAATCCTGCCAATAGTAAGCAAGATTTCATTTGAGCGCTCGCGATGGGTAAACGATAATGGATCCCTTTTAAATTAGGGTTTCCAATAATTTTAAGCGGGGGCAAGTTTTTAGCTGAATCAATTTCGGCGCCCATTTGCAGTAAAGGATCAATAATGCGCTTCATGGGGCGACGCCTTAAAGACTGATCACCCTTAAGGGTAGTAGTGAACGACTGTCCCGCCAATAAGCCCGTCAATAAACGAATGGCTGTTCCCGAATTACCGCAGTCAATAACATCAGCTGGAATATTCAATCCATGCTTTCCAACTCCATTCACTAATAATTTATTCTCATTCTTGATTACTTCGATAATAACACCCATCCTTTGAAAGGCGCTTACCGTAGCAAGGTTATCGGCGCCCATTAAAAAACCATTCACCTGAGTTCGCCCTTCAGCAATAGCAGCTAGAATCACAGATCGATGAGAAATCGACTTATCACCAGGAACGTATATCTCACCATTCAAATTATTTGATGGAGAAACGTAATAGTCCATCTTCTTAGGCGTACCGTTTTTCAAACCATTGCATAAAACCGATTAAGGCATCGATTCCAGATTCCGGCATCGCGTTATAGATGCTGGCTCGCATGCCCCCAACAAAACGATGGCCCTTCAAATTAGCCAACCCATCCTCCATAGATTTTTTCAAAAAAAGAGAATTAAGATTTTCATCTGCCAACGTAAAGACAATATTCATCCGAGAACGGTATTTGGGATCGATCGTATTACGATAAAAATTACTATTATCTATTGTATTATAAAGTTTTTTCGCTTTACGTTCGTTACGTTCAGCTAGAACCGAAATGCCACCTTCTTTTTTCAACCATTTAAAAACTAAACTCGCAATGTACCAAGAAAATATCGGCGGTGTATTCCATAAGGAATTCTCTTTTGCATGTAAAGCGTAATTTAAAAAATTAGGAGTCGCTGGAAGAGGGTTTCGATTTAATAAATCTTCGCGAATAATAACTATCGTTAACCCTGCCATTCCAATGTTTTTTTGAGCACAAGCAAAAATTAATCCGTATCGTGATATGTTAAAGGGACGGGATAATAAGTTTGATGACATATCACATACTAACGTCAAGCTCGTTGCAGGAACGAAAGGAAATTCAATTCCGTTCGCTGTTTCATTATCAACGTAATATAAATACGCCGCATCTTTTGGGATATCCCAGGTAGCTTGGTTAGGAAGGGTCGTATAACGGAAATTCTTAGCACTCGCCGCTAAATGAAGATCGCAATAGCGTCTTGCTTCTTCAATCGCCTGTTGCGACCAAATCCCAGAATCGACATAAACCGCTACCTTATATTCACCCATTAAATTCATTGGCACCATAGAGAATTGTAATCGAGCCCCTCCCTGCAAAAATAAAATCCGATAACTTTCAGGAATAGTCAATAGCTCTCTAAGATCATGCTCCGACTCTTTAACAACTTTTTTAAATTCTTCACCTCGGTGGGAAACTTCTGCTATCGACATTCCAATACCTTGCCAATCTAGTAATTCATCACGCGCTATGCGAAGCACTTCTTCTGGCAACATAGCTGCTCCAGCAGAAAAATTGTAAATACGAGACATAATAAAACCCATATGTTAATAGTTGGATAATACCACTCCACTCATCGCCTCTAAACAGAGACTGATGGGGGCCTCTATTCTTCTCTCCCGCTTATAAGGAGAATTAGGATTTAGGATCAATGGCTTGTTCTTGCTCTCCTATTAACTCTGAAGAAACAGACTCCATTCCGACCAATGATTCTTCTTGCGCCAGCTGAATTAACCGAACCCCCTGAGTATTTCGTCCCATTTGTGAAATCTCATTCACACGGATACGAACTAAAGTACCTTTATCGCTAATTAACAACACCTCATCATTATCAAATACCTGAGCGGCAGAAACCACATTTCCGTTACGACGATTGATACGAATAGCAATAACGCCTTGGCCGCCTCGCCCCGTTGAGCGGTAATCTTTTATAGCCGTGCGTTGCCCATAGCCACGTACGGTCGCTGTTAAAATATATCTTTCTGGTTTTGTGATAATCAAAGCAATTACACTTTGGTTTTCTTTTAATTTAATTCCACGTACTCCGCGTGCTGAACGTCCCATTTCGCGTACTTCATTTTCATGAAAACGAATGGCTTTGCCCGCATCAGTCACGAGCATCACTTTTTTATTTCCATCCGTAATATCAACCCCCACCAACCGATCTGCTTCTTTTAACACTAATGCAATTTTCCCGCTCGTCCGTGGTTGGGAAAATTCAGCTAATGTAACTTTTTTCACAAAACCTTGAGCCGTAGCCATAAAAACAAAATGGAATCCATCGTAATGGCGTATAGGTAATATGGCGGAAATGTGTTCGTCCTTAGCTAATGGGAGTAAATTAATAACCGGTCGTCCACGGGAAGCGCGGCTACCTTGCGGCACTCGATAAATCTTAAGCCAATATACCTTTCCATAAGTCGAAAAACATAAAATCGTATCATGCGAATTTGCTACTAGAATATTTTTTACAAAATCTTGCTCTTTTACGGCTGCAGCAAGCTTGCCTCGCCCCCCTCGATGTTGGGCTTGATAACTACTCAGAGATTGCGATTTAATGTAACCCTCGTGCGACAACGTTACAACTAAGTGTTCCTCTAGAACTAAATCCTCATCTGTTAAATCTGATTTAACATCGAGAATTTCAGTTCGACGTGCGTCACCAAATTGAGTTTTAACTTCAATTAATTCATCCCGAATAACCTGATGCAACTTATCAGGATCAGAAATAATCAAAATTAATTCACTAATGTGATTAATAATAGCGATACATTCTTCGCGAATTTTATTACTTTCAAGGCTAGTTAATCGATGCAAACGCAAATCTAAAATAGCCTGCCCTTGTGTCGGGGACAATTGATAACCATTGGTTTGCAACCCATATCTCGACTCTAAATCTTTAGGACGGGTGTGATCACCTCCCATTTTTTTTAATAACCCTGTCACCTCCCCAGGTGACCATACTTTTTCCAATAAATCCTCTTTAGCAATCATGGAAGTTTTTGCTTTTTTAATTAGGGCAATTAGTTCGTCGATATTGGCCAGCGCAACTCCAAGTCCTTCTAAAATATGTGCTCTTTCTCGAGCTTTACGCAATTCAAAAAGAGTTCGGCGTGTTATTACTTCTCGACTGTGTTGTAAAAAAGCACTTAGCAACTGCTTTAAATTTAAGACACGAGGTTGGCCATCATCTAAGGCCACCATATTAATTCCAAACACCGTTTGCAATTGGGTCTGAGTATATAAATTATTAAGCACAACCCGAGCATTATCACCTCGATTTACCTCAATCACCATTCGCATACCACGTTTGTCAGATTCGTCACGCAAGCCAGAAATCCCTTCGATTTTCTTTTGATGCGCCAATTCCCCAATCTTTTCTAATAAGCGTGCTTTATTCACTTGATAAGGAAGTTCAGAAACAATAATTTGCGAACGCCCGCTTTTTGTCACTTCGATGTCAACCTTCGCACGTACATAAATGCGCCCCCGCCCTGTTTTATATGCTTGGACAATTCCACTGCGACCGTTGATAATCCCAGCCGTTGGAAAATCAGGCCCGGGTACATAGCGCATGAGCTCTTCTACAGTTAGATCGAAATTATCAATTAAAGCTAGAGTAGCATCGATAATTTCATTCAAGTTATGAGGAGGAGTATTAGTCGCCATTCCTACCGCAATCCCTGAGGAGCCATTAACTAATAAGTTGGGAACACGAGTAGGCAGCACCGACGGTGCCATTTCAGTTTCATCATAATTGGGAATATAATCTACCGTTTCTTTATCGAGATCCGCCATTAGGGCATGGGCAAATCGTGACAAACGGATTTCCGTATAGCGCATAGCTGCAGGCGCGTCACCATCGACGGAACCAAAATTACCTTGGCCATCAATGAGCAAATAGCGAAGGCTAAAAGGCTGTGCCATCCTCACTATTGTGTCATACACAGCAACATCGCCGTGGGGATGGTATTTACCAATCACATCTCCTACAATACGAGCGGATTTTTTGTACGGTTTATTCGAATCGTTCCCTAGTTCACTCATTGCATAGAGAACCCGACGATGGACCGGCTTCAACCCATCCCGTACATCCGGCAACGCTCGACCCACAATTACACTCATGGCGTAATCTAGATAGGATTGTTTCAATTCATCTTCGATGGTGATTGGAATAATCTCGTGTGCAAATTCCACCATGCTTTTCCTCTTTTTTTAAAATAAAAACAATTAGTTATCTATTTCTGTAAAGTAGGATATTATATCACGCCCTGCTGCGCTTGATAAGCAAAGATGGGTTAGGTCGCACCAGATCCCACAAGATCTTACGGTCAACCCAGAACAACGTAAACATCAATATAGACCAAGTATCATCATTCCGTTACTATATATCTCCTAAAAGGAGACTTTTCTCATGGGAACTATGGATTTTTTACTTATTAGTGCACGTTGGATCCTCCCAATTACGCCACAGAATCAAATTTTAGAGCGTCATGCATTGGTCATTTGCGGTGAATACATTATTGATCTTCTACCTTTAGAAAAAGCCAAGAAAAAATATCGCGCCGCACATTATCTAAATTTAGAAGACCATATTCTGATGCCGGGTTTAGTCAATGCTCATACTCACACTCCTATGAATCTTTTCCGTGGGTTAGCGGATGACCTAGAATTACTCGATTGGTTACAAAAACATATTTGGCCAGCTGAAAAAGCTTTGATTAACGCTGAATCTGTTCGTACGGGAACTGAATTAGCTATTGCTGAAATGTTACGCGGCGGAATAACCTGTTTTAATGATCATTATTTTTTTCATGACACAATTGCGCAGGTTGCTAGTGAGGCAGGGATTCGTGCTTGTGTTGGAGTACTCGTGATGAATATTTCTACCGAGTTCGCTAAAGACGAAGAAACTTATTTATCTCACGCAAAAGAAACCCTAGCCAAAAGTGAAGACTGCCCATTAATTTCATGGTCTTTAGCGCCGCATGCACCCTACACAGTCAGCGACACGGCTTTAAAAGAAATTATAAAGTTATCAGAACAATACAATTTGCCTATCCACATGCACATCCATGAAACAAAACATGAAATTGAACAGGCTCTACATGAATATGGAAAAAGACCACTCACTCGCTTACACGATCTTGGTTTATTGTCCAAACGCCTAATCGCCGTACACATGACACAGCTGACACCAGAAGAAATTGAGCTCGTTCAAAAAACACAAACTAATGTGGTTCATTGCCCTGAATCTAACTTAAAGCTGGCTAGCGGTATTGCTCCTATCGCTAAACTCATCCGCGCAGGAGTCAACGTAGCCGTTGGCACGGATGGAGCAGCAAGCAATAATGATCTCGATTTATTAGGTGAAATTAGAACCGCTGCTTTCATCGCCAAAGTGTCGGGTACAGACCCCACCCATTTACCAGCTGAAGAAGCTATTAAAATGGCAACCTTGAATGGCGCTAAAGCACTAGGATTAGAGGGTAAAATTGGTTCACTTGAAATTGGAAAATTAGCCGATATAATCGCCTTAGACTTAAGCTCCTATCTGACCCAGCCAGTTTTTAATCCGATATCGCATTTAGTATACGCAACTAACCGACTTCAAGTAAGCGATGTATGGGTGGGTGGTAAACAGTTACTTAAACAAGGTGAATTTACAAAATTAGATATTAAGCGCATACTTAAAGACAGTTTAAAATGGGCGAACCAGGCATTGCTATTTAAATGTTGCTGAACATTGCCATTTAAGCCTCCGCCAAATTGAAACCTGTTTAGAAACTGTTGTAACCTAATGTCCCTCCTACCCAAAAAAGTTACGATCGTAGAAGTGGGTCCGAGAGATGGACTTCAGAACGAACCCTCCATGGTTCCCACTGAATTAAAAATTAAATTTATTAATCAATTGTCACAGACGGGCTTATCAATCATTGAAGTAACCAGTTTTGTATCTCCTAAATGGGTTCCACAGATGAAAGATCATACGGAGGTTATGAACAAAATTAAACGTTATCCTAAAGTTCGTTATACCGCGTTAGTACCTAACGAGCACGGCTTCGACGACGCATTGGCAACTAAACTCTCAGAAATTGCCGTATTTAGTGCTGCTTCGGAAACTTTTTCTCGAAAAAACACTAATTGTTCCATTGAAGAAAGTTTAAATCGCATCGCACGGGTGATCGAACGAGCGAAACGAAACACTATTTCTGTTCGAGGTTATGTTTCTTGCGTACTCGGTTGCCCTTATGAAGGTGATATATCACCACAACAAGTACTTCAAGTAGCTGAAAAATTACTTCACTTAGGTTGTTACCAAATTTCGTTAGGAGACACAATTGGGGTTGGAACAGCGCTTAAAGTACAGAAGCTAATTGATGTGATTTCTAAAAAAATTCCGGTTGAAAAATTAGCCGTTCATTTTCATGATACTTATGCGCAAGCGTTAACAAACATTTATATAAGTTTAGAAAAAGGAATTGCCACTATTGATAGCGCCGTTGGTGGTTTAGGCGGCTGCCCTTATGCACCAGGTGCTGGCGGCAACGTCGCCACAGAAGACGTCGTTTATTTATTAAACGGTATGGGCATCCAATGCGGAGTTGATTTAAATCGTATAACAAAAGCAGAACACTTAATTTGCGAATATTTAGGTCGACCTTCTCGATCAAAAGTATCGATTGCGCTAGCTAGCGTGCATAAAAATTTTTCCGGATAATTTTCTTCATAAATAGTATCTTCTACGGCACCAAGGTCGCAAGCACAGAAGAAAAAAGTTAAGATGAAGAGGAATCGATTTTATTATAACACCCTAAGTATTATAACACCCTAAGTATAACATCCTAGATATCTATCGGGCAATAAAGACAGAAAGTTGTGTAAGATCCAGATCTTATCATGACTTCTCTCTATTTTTAACTTCAAGGATACCTTTTTGAATATGCTGGATTTTATCCCTCAATAATGCCGCCTCTTCAAATTCTAAATTTCTGGCACGGCTATACATTTCTTTCTCTAAATTACGTATATATTTTCCTAATTGCTTAGGAAGCATAGCAATGTATTGAGCCTCTTCTTCTACTGCCTGTTGAGTTACGCTTATAAACCGCCCTTTTTCGATATATCTATGAGTCCCTTCTATTATTTCTGTGACTGCCTTTTCAATGCCTTTCGGCGTAATATGATGTCTTCTATTATACAAAATTTGTGCCTGACGCCTTCTTTCTGCTTCCTCCATAGCACGTTTCATGGAGTTGGTAATTTTATCAGCGTATAAAATAGCTTTTCCGTGCAAATTTCTTGCCGCCCGGCCCATCGTTTGAATCAAAGATCGTTCAGAACGCAAAAATCCTTCTTTATCAGCATCCAAAATTGCCACCAATGATACTTCTGGAATATCTAAACCTTCACGCAATAAATTAATCCCCACCAGCACATCAAATGTACCCATTCGAAAATCGCGAATAATTTCTACTCGTTCCAACGTATTAATATCCGAATGTAAATAACGAACCCGCACACCATGCTCGGAAAAATACTCTGTTAAATCCTCAGTCATTCGCTTAGTTAAAGTGGTTACTAACACGCGTTCATTTTTTTGAACTCGTTTTCTAATTTCCGATAATAAATTGTCTACTTGGGTAGCTATTGGTTGAACCTCAATTTTTGGATCAATCAATCCCGTTGGTCTTACCAACAATTCTACCACTTGATCGCTTCTTTGCTTTTCATAAAGGCCGGGCGTTGCGGAAATAAAAATAGTCTGAGGCGCTAATTTTTCGAATTCATCGAATCTTAACGGTCGATTGTCCAAAGCAGACGGCAAACGGAAACCGTATTCTACTAATGTTTCTTTACGCGCTCGATCGCCCCGGTACATTCCACCTAACTGAGGAATTGTAACATGGGATTCGTCAATAATAAGTAATCTATCTTTAGGTAAATAATCCATTAGAGTTGGTGGCGGCTCTCCCAAATTTCGGCCTGATAAATAATGAGAATAATTTTCAATACCACTGCAATATCCAAGCTCTAATATCATTTCCAAGTCAAAATTTGTACGTTGTTCCAAACGTTGAGACTCTACCAACTTATTTGCTTTTTCTAGTTCCAACAAACGCTCTTTTAATTCTAACTTAATTTGATTAATAGTCGCTAACAGTTTTTCGCGAGGTACAACATAATGGGTGTTTGGGTAAATAGTGATTCGCGGAACTTGTCTTAACATTTCGCCTTTCAATGGATCAAAAAAACTAATATTTTCAATTTCGTCATCAAACATTTCTACTCGAATGGCTTCCCATTCCGAATCCGCAGGATAAATATCAATAACATCACCAACTACACGATAGGTTGCTCGGCGCAGCTCTAAATCATTTCGTATGTACTGTAATTTGGCTAACCGTTGCAATATCTGGCGCCGCCCTATTTGATTACCTATCTTTAAATGAAGAAGCATTTTTGAATAGGAAGTGGGATCACCTAAGCCGTAAATGGCTGACACCGTTGCGACAATAATAGCATCTCGGCGCTCAGTTAATGTTTTAGTGGCAGATAGGCGCATTTGCTCAATGTGATCATTAATAGAGGCGTCTTTTTCAATATACGTGTCTGAATTGGGTATGTAAGCTTCCGGCTGGTAATAATCGTAATAAGAAACAAAATATTCTACGGCGTTCTTAGGAAAAAAATCACGCATTTCGGAATAAAATTGGGCGGCTAGAGTTTTGTTGGGCTCCAGAATTAAAGCTGGACGTTGAAGCCTTTCAATTACGTTAGCGACGGTAAATGTTTTGCCAGAACCAGTTACTCCTAAAAGTGTCTGGTACGCAAAACCATCCTTTAAACCAGCTACTAACTTCTCTATGGCTTTGGGCTGATCACCGCTGGGTTTGAATTTTGATATGAGTTTAAAAGTTTTTATCATTTTACCCAAAAGAGAAAAAGGTAATAATTCTTTCTTTACTTTTTCCCTTCACTTTTTCCCTTCACGTTTACAGGATAAATGGCGGGATCAGTATATTTTTAACTATATTCGCTTCCCCCTGAAGGGAAAGCGGCTAGATAAAGGGGGGCCTTTCTCATTGTTTACAATTTTATTTTGCGCTACTCTGCCAGTGCAATTTCAAAGGAGATTATACCATGAACAATATCTTATCTATCAGAACGCGAAAAATCGAGCCTTCTGCTACACTGGCCCTTGCTGACCTGACTCGGGAGTTAAAAAATCAAGGATATGATATAATTAGTCTTAGTTCCGGAGAGCCGGACTTTGACACCCCAGACCCTATCAAACAGTCAGCGATAGAAGCTATCCAACGAGGATTTACTAAATATACCAATATTGAAGGCATCCCAGCTTTAAAAATGGCTATTTCTTATAAATTGAGACGTGATAATCAATTGGATTACGAGCTTAACGAAATCATTGTGAGTAATGGAGCGAAGCAATCTATTTATAATGCCATCATGGCTGTGTTGAATGCGGGTGATGAAGTAATCATTCCAGCACCTTACTGGGTAAGTTATCCCTCTATGGTGAGAATAGCCGAAGCAGTCCCAGTCATTATCCAAACTACTCTATCCAAAAATTTTAAAATAACCACTCAGCAGTTAGAAGAAGCCATAACGCCAAAAACTCGCTTATTAATTTTAAACAGCCCGAATAATCCTTCTGGAATGGCTTATAGTAAATCGGAATTAGAAGCTTTAGCGGAAATATTACTGAAGTATCCAAACATATTGATTCTTTCTGATGATATTTATGAATATATTTTATGGGGACAAGACCATTTTTCTAACATTATGAATGCGTGCCACAAATTGCGTGATCGAACTATTGTTATTAATGGTGCTTCCAAAGCCTTTGCTATGACCGGATGGCGGATTGGTTATGCTGCTGCCCCTCAAGCTATTATTCAAGCAATGAAAAAAATTCAATCTCAAAGTACCTCTTGCCCCAATTCAATTGCTCAAGTGGCAGCAACTACCGCTCTAGGTTATAACCGTAGTTATTTTAGTTATATGTACAAGACTTATAAAACACATCATGATTTAATATTGAAAGCACTCAATCAGATGAAAGGCGCGAGATGTATTCCTGCAGATGGTGCTTTTTATCTTTTTCCTGACGTCACAGAGACTGTTAAACGACTTAAATTACGATCCGATATTGAACTTTCCACTTATTTACTTAATAAAACTAATGTAGCCGTAGTTCCCGGAAGTGCATTTGGCTTACCGGGCCATGTCCGCCTTTCTTGCGCTACCAGCAATGAAAAACTAATAAAGGCAATAGATCGCTTATCTACTGTGCTGGATCAATAAGTTAGTTGATTCCCACGTCATTGATCAGTAACATAATCTACCAATACTCCTCGGTAGCTCAGTGGTAGAGCAGGTGGCTGTTAACCACTTGGTCGGGGGTTCGAATCCCTCCCGAGGAGCCAGATAACAGAAAATCAAATACTTAACTTTCATAGACTACACCTTCAATTATATCCAAGCTCAAGCCTTTCAAAACTTTTCAATATGATCGGCTTTAAATTACCATCATGGTATGAGAGTGAGTATGTTTGTTCCACCTAGCTTGGATTAGCGTGGGAATAAATTGACCCCTCCCCCTCCTCATATCAGTAGGCACCAGCATGAGTCATCAAATAAGGCGTAGCAATAAGTCAATACGATAAGTCGTGCAAAGAAAAAGCCATTCGTTTAGCCTTAATAATATCACAAGCTGATAATTGAGGAGCCCGTGTAATTTAGGAATAAAGAGGACAGCACCTGGTACTATGGGTGAAGCGAAAATCTATTATTTGAATTACATGGAAGCGTTTTTTTATAATCGATAACATAAGGTTCGCAACTTCTTGGTATCCAATCGCCTGTAGCAGTATGGACAACTGACTTTCCGATCTTGGTCAATCTTAAAAGAAAGAATTACTCCATTTGTGAAACAGCTGAAGCAATTATTGATCGGCCTAATTGATTTAGGTGTCGTACTTTGGCTTATATAATATTAAAGTCAATTTCCGATTATAAAGCTCAAGCTTTACTTTATTAAAGAAACTGCAAGTCTTTATCTTATCGAGTTAAATTAGAAAAGAGTCGACTACTTTAAAAAATTATTCAAGTAATCGACAGAGGAAAAAAATTATTTAACCAAATTTCTAGTGGCTCTAGTATTGAAATTATTTGATTTAATTAGAATATGTGAGATATGAGATTGATATCAATCTGAATACCCCCATTTAGGATTTGCATTATGGAATGGAAATAACTTAGTTTTTAGGCATGTGTCTTTGTAAGGAAAGGTTATGAACCGCGAGATGATCTTCCCTCTAAAAGTCTAAAAGTTATGTCATCTCGATAGAGAATATTCTATAGATGGAATTCCTCCTGTTTACCGAAAGTTGTATATTATTAAAAATATACTTATATCAATGCAGTAAGTTTTGTTTTATTTCTTTAGTTTCGTTAAAAAAACAGCTCGCTTTACCATCCAACTCGAGAGAAGATTGAATTGAATGAACGCAGCGTCAATACGCATCCAAACTTGTCAGACATGCGGATATAAAAAATTCTTTAGATGCACTCGTGTGCTTTACGTTGGGCTTTTAAGTTTAGTATTGTTGGCAGCTAATTGAGTGTCTTGATGCAGATGCAAGTCTGCTAATAATTGTTTGGTTGTATCCAAAAAAGGTTTCTCATATTTTTGAGGAATGGTTTGGTCTATGGGGAGCTTCATAGCCAGCCAATTTCTGGGTTTACCGTTAACATAAAAGCCAAAGTGAAGGTGTGGTCCAGTAGCCCAACCTGATTCACCTACATAGCCAATTATTTGTTCTTTATATACCCATTTATGGAGATGAAGTTTCGCAAATCGGAGCATATGGCCATATAAAGCGAGATAATGATGACCATAACGTATCTTAATCGTCCTGCCATAGCCACCATCATGACCTATGAAGACGATCTGCCCTTCGCCGATAGATTTAATAGGGGTTCCCAGTGGGGCAGCAAAATCAACGCCTAGGTGAGGTCGAACCGTATGTAATACGGGATCATAGCGACGATAGCTAAAATAACTGCTGATCCGTTTATAATGCACAGGAGTATGTAGAAAACGTGCTTCTACACTGTGACCATTGGGATTATAATAGGCAACATGATTGATGGGATAAGTATAACGAACGACTTGCTCTATTTTACCTCGATGAATGAATTGAGCGGCAACGATATTGCCATTGCGGTATTTCTTTCCATCAATGCAATCTTCTTGATATAGAAAATCAAAGCGATCACCTCGATGGAGATCGTACACAAAATTGATTTTCTTACCAAAAATGGCTTGTAATTCGCTTAGCATTTGGGAAGTTAGACCAGATTTTTTAGCATCTTGGATTAGTGAATGTTGAATTATAATTAATTTATAAGCTAAAGTGGTCGTGATAGGTTGGCTTTTTATTGTCTGCATGAAGTTATTTCCTTGGCGAATAAAAATTAATTTCTTAGATGTCGACAATGGATATTGGAAAGCTAGGAGTTGATGAGAAGAATTGATTTGGAAGGAGAGTCTTTCACGAGGCTTCAGAACAGCAAGAAATTTATTTTTTTTAAGGAGCTGCAGCAGATCTTTTTGACTAATTTTTAAACGATTAAAGATAGCGGCCAAAGTATCACCACGTATCACTAAAATGGTTTTCCATTTCAGATCCAGTTTTTTTATTTTTTTTACAATAACAAGAGGGGAAGAAGTACTAAGGGTGGCTTCTTTAAGCGGCGTGGACGTGTGAGCACAAAGTAATCTTACAAAGACGGCCAGTACTAGACCTCCGGTGAAAATGATCAATACGGTCGATTTCCGTCCCATTTCTTCTACTCGCATTCGATTTCCTTTTGGGTTTCGACTGGTTACAATTTTAATATACCACGTAATATAAAGATCCAGAACAATGAGAGCATTAGATGATTTTACATCACAAGAAGCACTAGAAGAAATTAAACGAGGTGCTGTCGAAATTCTTCTTGAAGAAGAATTACTTGTACGTTTAAGTGAAAAAAAACCGCTGCGAATAAAATTGGGATTTGATCCTACCGCACCCGATATCCATCTCGGACATACCGTCGTATTAAATAAGTTACGTCAACTTCAAATTTTAGGTCATGAAATAATTTTTTTAATTGGGGATTTTACAGGGATGATTGGTGATCCTACTGGTAAGAACATAACACGTAAGCCATTAACGCGTGAAGAAGTTATGGAGAATATTAAAACTTACGAGACACAAGCCTTTCGTATTTTAGACTCTGAAAAAACCCGAGTTACTTTTAACTCACGCTGGATGAAGAATTTAAAGACCGATGATCTTATCCGTTTAGCATCAACTTACACAGTTGCACAAATGTTAGAACGCGATTATTTTAGTAAGCGTTATGCTGCGCAACAACCCATTGCCATTCATGAATTTCTATATCCCTTACTGCAGGGTTATGACTCCGTGGTTCTCCATGCTGATATTGAGTTGGGCGGCACCGATCAAAAATTTAATCTATTGGTAGGCCGGGAATTACAGAAGCGTTTTGACCAAATACCCCAATGTATTCTAACCATGCCTTTGCTAGAAGGATTAGATGGCGTTCAGAAGATGTCAAAATCATTGAATAATTATGTTGGAATCATGGAACCTCCAGAAGAAATGTTCGGAAAAATTATGTCAATATCTGATGATTTAATGTGGCGCTATTATGAATTGTTGAGTTTTCGGCCCATGCAGGAAATTAATCGTTGGCGCAGAGAGGTAGTTACAGGAAAAAATCCTCGAGATATAAAAATTTTATTAGGTGAAGAATTGGTAGCGCGTTTTCACGGAAAAAAAGCAGCTAAAGCAGCACAACAACACTTCGTTGATCGCTTTAAAAACCGTAAATTGCCTACGAATCTGAAGGAAATTGAAGTTCCAGCTGAAAACGACTTTTTAAAAATTGGTTATATTCTGCAGCGTGCTGGATTAGTTAATACGACTTCCGAGGCTCGTCGAATGATATCGCAGGGTGCTGTTCGTATAGACGGAGAGCGTATTGAAGACATTCGATTAGCTATCCCCAGTGGCGAAAGCCACTTGTATCAAGTTGGAAGACGTCGTTTTGCCAAAGTAAAAATCATTTGTAACCCCCTTTTATCTTCATCTCCTGAAAGACCTGGCTTCTAGTAGATGATGGCCTGAATTAATAAAAAAAGAGCCGTGATGTTCCGAGAGTGGTAAGGAATAATGAGGGGATATGGAAACCTGGACAAAGCGATTCTTGCCAAGAATAATGAGATTGTGTGAATAGGAAGCCCTTTTAAAAGAAGGGCTTCCTATTCATTAATTTGTCAAGTATTAACCACATCTAAGTCTTCATTATTGGATGGATGCTACAGTTGAATAAGAACATCTATAAAACTTCTACTTAAGAAAAAAAGTGGTGAAATTTTGAATTATAGGTTTCGGGTTTTTTTAAGGTTACCTCAGTCCTGAATGTTTAAAAAATTTCATTTAAGATTTATTTTCTTCTCTTTCAAAAGAGAACTAGGAAACATGGTAATATTAACTATTTATAAGATAAGAGAATTCAAGTTTTTCCATGATGAAATGACTAACCTGCTTAATGGGTCACCCATATTCCAGAAAAAGTTCTTTGAAACAATAAGGAATGTTAGCCACAGCCTATTAACTAAATTAATGCGCGGACGAACGAGATTGAGATTGCGTAGCCTCTATCCTTGGCTGTGTGGTAGACGAACACCCTGTTATCGTCTCGCGTGGAGAGCGGCATCTTAATCCCCTAGACGAATGGAGTGTGGATAACATAGAATGGCCGCCTATTAACGTAAAGAGTACAGTTGATGGCAGAATTTATGTTTAAACCAGATCGTTGGCAGGGTCTTGGATGCTTATTTCGAAGCGGGAAAAAAGATCGACCCCAAATCATTAATCGTAAACATCATTCAATTTCTCATGATGATATTAGTCCTAATGCTTTAAAAGTGCTTTACCGTCTCAATAATGCTGGCTACGAGGCCTATCTTGTTGGCGGTGGAGTAAGAGATATGTTATTGGGGTTTCATCCCAAAGATTTTGATATTGCCACTAATGCGTCTCCAGTCGAAATTCGGAAACTTTTTCGGAATAGCAGGCTTATTGGACGGCGATTTCGCTTAGTGCATGTTGTCTTTCCAAATGAAATTATTGAAGTATCTACCTTTCGTGCCAATGTAGAAGAATTTCTAAAGCGAGAATCATTAAATAATAAAATTAAAATGGCGCAGCCATCTATATTGTTGGAAGAAGATAATACGTATGGAACAATCGAAGAAGATACATGGCGGCGTGATTTTACGGTAAATGCACTCTATTATAGCATCACTAATTTTTCAGTTGTCGATTTCATTGGTGGAATGAAAGATTTACGAAAAGGTTTAATTCGCATGATAGGGGATCCCACACAACGATATCACGAAGATCCTGTGCGATTGTTACGGGCTGTGCGGTTAGCAGCAAAGTTGAATTTTAAAATTCATTCTGATACAGAAGAACCTCTCCTTAGACTACATAATCTATTATGGCATGTACACAGCGCTCGATTGTTTACTGAAACATTAAAATTTTTTTTTAAAGGTTATGCATACCGCTCTTACCAATTGTTAATGCGAACTAATTATATGCGAGTTTTATTTCCGGATGTGGTTGCTTTTTTAGAAAGGAACTGTCATTCGTATTATCAGAATTTGATCGAATTTGCCTTAAAGGCAACTGATGAACGCTACTATAAAAATCAAACACTAAACCCCGGGTTTTTACTTGCTATTTTTTTATGGCCTGTAGTAAAAGGATTAATGGAGCAGCATTTTGAAAAGCATAAGCGCTTATTTCCCTCTCTTTATTATAGTATAAATCACGCTCTTTATTTGCAAGCACGAACGTTGACTATTCCGCGGCGTTTAACAATCATGATGCGTTCCGTTTGGATGCTCCAATACCATTTGGAACGGCGACGATGTAATCGTGTTTATCGTATTGCGCAACAACGTTTTTTTCGAGCGGCGTTTGATTTTTTAGAGTTGAGGGCGCGTGCGGGTGAGCCTCTAACCGAAATTGTTCGTTGGTGGCGCATTTTCCATGATGGCAATACCAAACAGCGTGAGCAGTTGATTGACGAATCAAAGGAATATATATGACAATAGTCTATATTGGGATTGGTTCTAATCTCAGTTCGCCAGTTAAACAAGTGAAAACGGCGATCGCTAATTTAGCGATATTACCGGAAACAATGATTTTAAACCAATCCAGTTTTTATGAAAGTCGGCCTTTTGGTCCTCAGGATCAACCGGATTATATTAACGCTGTTGTGACTCTTGAGACGCGGCTATCCCCCGAAGTGCTTTTAAAGGCACTTCAAGCTTTGGAAGAAAACCAAGGACGTGAGCGTCTCGGGATACGATGGGGGTCTCGCATCATTGACCTTGATATTTTGTTGTACGGTAATAACGTGATTCAAACCAAGACGCTTTCAATTCCTCACCCCCAACTCAAGATTCGAGAATTTGTTCTTTATCCTTTAGCTGAAATTGCAAAAGACTTAATTTTACCGACAGGTGAGTCTGTCTCAACTTTGAGAGCACAATGTTCCGCAAAAGAGATTAAACAATTAACGCGTCCAAAAGCAGCTTAAGAAAGAATATTGTATACTTATCAATTAAAAAGTAGGGTTTTTAATGAAACCAATAGCTGTTTATCCAGGTACATTTGATCCTTTGACGAATGGTCATGTAGACATTGTTGAGCGTGCTTTGCCCTTGTTTAAGAAAATTATTGTTGCTTGCGCGCCAACCAGTAGTAAGACCTCTCACTTATCTTTAGAGGAGCGTATTAATTTAGTCAAATCAGTGTTTGTTGATGCGAACAATGTGCAGGCAGTGCCATTGGAGGGCCTACTAGTAGATTTCGCAGAAAAGCATCAAGCAACCATTATTTTACGCGGCCTTCGTGCCGTTTCCGATTTCGATTACGAGTTCCAATTGGCACACATGAATCATCGTTTATCACCAAGAATCGAAACCATTTTTTTACCCGCTAAAGAAGGCTACAGTTATATTTCTGGCACTCTGATAAAAGAAGTTTTTGAATTAGGCGGTGATATATTTCCTTTTGTGCCCCCGCTTGTTGTTGAACAATTAGAAAGGAAACAGAAAATATAATATAAAATTATATGGCACTGAAAATTACTGAAGAATGCATTAACTGTGATGTTTGTGAGCCTGAATGTCCGAATGATGCTATTTCTATGGGTGAATTAATATATGAAATTAATCCTAATCAATGTACCGAATGTGTGGGGCATTTTGATGAACCTCAATGCCGCCAAGTGTGCCCGGTTGACTGTATTCCTCTGGGAATATCAGAATCTCAAAAAGTCTTAATGGAAAGGTACGAGCGGTTGCAAGAAAAGAAGAAATAAACGCTTTGAACCCCGCAGCTTCTCTATGCATGCGAACCTAACGAATTTATTTTGGTATTTTCTTTTCTTTAAAGGGCACATACATACCGCATTTGGCTGTTTTAGAATTCCAGGCTCGAGGATCAAATTTTTTGATATTCAATTTTCCTTCGGTATTTCGTTTATTTTTCGTAGTTGTGTAATAGGTAGCGGTCGGTTTTCCTGCTTTAGTTTTACCAGTGGACTGGAGCATTATTTTTTCACGAGGACTGACGGCCATAAGCTAATCCTTATTTACTTAATTTACTTATTTCTTGACGTTTACGGATTTTCTTAAGTACCGTCTCAATACCGAACTTATCGATAATTCGTATCCCGTTAGTTGAGACTGTCAAGGTTATAAAACGTTTTTCCTCCGGCACCCAAAATCGACGTTTTTTTAAATTAGGTAAGAAACGGCGCCTAGTTTTATTGTTCGCATGGGATACATTATTCCCGGTTTGGGGACGCTTCCCAGTCACTTGGCATACTCTTGTCATGATAGTATTCTCCGATAATATCAGAAATTAAAGCCTCCCTCCTGTACCAGAAGAGCTAAACCAGCGCAAGAGGAGCTGAGGTTACCCTATAGCTACGATGACGTCCAAAGATGTGACACGGTTTCTAACTAGAGGACCTGCTTCTGCAAATAAAAAAACCAAAACTATCCGCGTATGATGGCACAATTTAAAAGTGTGCGTCAATAAGACCAGTACTTTTTTGAGATTTTTGTGGCAATACGATCGACTTGACTTTCTTAACATTCGAATAAGCGGTACATTTGTCTTTTACGGAGACACAATGTCGCATTCGGTTCAATTAAAAATTTTGGATAAACGTCTTGGGGATCAAATACCTTTACCAGCCTATACAACAGCAGGTTCGGCAGCACTTGATTTGAGGGCCTGTATCGATGCACCGCTCGAAATTCATCCGGGTGAAACTTCCCTGATCAGCACTGGATTGGCAATTCATCTTAATGATCCTAACATTGCAGCTACTATATTGCCCCGTTCAGGATTAGGGCACAAATATGGAATTGTGTTAGGTAATCTCATCGGTTTAATTGATTCTGATTACCAAGGCCCACTGATGGTATCTTGCTGGAATCGCGGGAAAGTTCCCTACACCATTCAACCGGGAGAGCGAGTTGCACAATTGGTGATTGTTCCCATTTTAAAAGCGCAATTTAAAGTGGTTGAAGAGTTTGAAAATAGTGAACGAGGTGGGGGTGGCTTTGGAAGCTCCGGTCGATATTAATTCGGAAGGCAATCTGTCTGAGGAATCTATTTCAGCAGATGTTTTTCGCGCTTATGATATTCGAGGTTCAGTCGGTACAGGGGGGCTTACTGTCGACCTTGCTTATGCCATTAGTTTAGCTATCGGTAGCGAAGTCCGAGAGCAAGGGCAAAAAGCCATTGTCGTGGGTTATGATGGACGATTATCAAGTCCCGAGCTAACAGCGGCTTTGGTAAGAGGGCTTTGTGCAACAGGTCTTACTGTTCTTAATGTAGGGATGGTACCTACACCTCTATTGTATTTCGCTACTACTCAACTGGAAACAAATTCAGGAGTAATGGTTACCGCGAGTCATAATCCGGGACATCACAACGGCTTTAAAATTGTATTGGACGGAAAAACGTTAACGGGACAGGGAATCGCTGCTTTGCGCATGCGGATTCAAGAACGCCGTTTTATAAGAGGCAAAGGAAAGCAGATCAATATCGATATTCTGAAAAATTATGAGGACTTTATTCTAAAAAAAATCCAATTAAAACGCCATTTAAAAATAGTGATTGATTGTGGCAATGGAGTAGCTGGAAAAATTGCTCCTGATTTTTATCGGAAATTAGGTTGTGAGGTAGTAGAACTCTTTTGTGAGGTGGATGGTCGATTTCCTAATCATCATCCAGACCCTACAATTCCAGAAAATTTAATCGATTTAATCTATACGGTAAAAAAGACTGTATCGGATATAGGTTTAGCTTTTGATGGGGATGCCGATCGTTTAGGAGTAGTTACTAATAAAGGTGAGATTATTTGGCCTGACCGACAGATGATGCTTTTTTCAATGGATTTACTATCACAGCTACCTGGTTCAGATATTATTTTTGACGTTAAATGTTCTCGCCACTTATCTGAAGTTATTAAAAAACACGGCGGAAATCCAGTCATGTGGCGAACGGGACATTCGGTTTTAAAAGCCAAATTATTTGAAATAAATGCACCTTTAGCAGGTGAAATGAGTGGGCATATCTTTTTTAAAGACGAATGGTTTGGCTTTGATGACGGAATTTATGTAGGGGCGAGATTATTGCGTATTATTTCACAGAAAGACAAATCAGCGAGTGAAATATTTATGAACTTACCTAACAGTATAAATACTCCCGAACTAAGATTGCCTATAGCTGAACAAGAGAAATCTATTTTTATGAAAAAACTTATTGAACAAGCGAACTTCAGTGAAGCGAAATTGATTACTTTGGATGGTCTAAGAGTGGAGTTTCAGAACGGATGGGGTTTGATTAGGCCTTCTAATACTTCGCCGTGTTTAATTTTGCGTTTTGAAGCAAACACAGAGTCCGAATTAAAGCGTATTCTAAATATTTTTAGAACGCAATTGCTTAAAGTGAATAACACATTGAGGCTGCCTTTTTAAGGATTCCAATTTTCGGGATTGTTATTCCAAGCTAACGCTTTTTGCTTCTCTTCCTCAGTAATATATCCTTCAGTGATTGCAACCTTGATCAAGGTTTTGAAATCGGAAAGAGTATAATAATTGAGCTTTGCCTCTGCAAAATTTTGTTGCGCTTTAGATAACTGGTAAGAAAAAATAGTAATACAATCCTTAACAATGGCGAATTGACGAAGTACGAGGCTAGCAGCGATAGCGCTCTTCCCGATGCTAACTAGATCTTCTACTACTAATACCTTTTGCCCTCGCTTCAAACGACCTTCAATTTGATTTTGTTTTCCATGGTTCTTTGCTTTGTCTCTAACATACACCATTGGCACGTTTAATCGATCCGCAATCCAAGCTGCATGAGGAATACCTGCTGTCTCAGCGCCCGCTATGACATCAAATTGTAAGTTGTTTTCTTTAATTAAATGTAATAAAGCATTGATAGCTATCTTGCGTTTTTCCGGGTAAGAAATGATTAACCGATTATCACAGTAGATAGGAGATAACAATCCTGAGGAATAGCGATAAGGTCTCTGAAAATTCAAGGTAACGGCCTTGATACTGAGTAGTATTTTTGCTATTTCTATAGCCCGATTCATAGAATACCTTTTATTTTCCTTTTCTAAAAGAAAAAGATAGTAGGGTAGATGTGATGGTGTTATTTAAACATTAAGCTGAGAAAATAACAACTATGCGTGTTATCACTTTAAATACTAATGGTATCCGTTCCGCTGCCCGTAAAGGGTTTTTTGATTGGCTTAAAACTCAAAAGGCCGATATAGTTTGTCTTCAAGAGATAAGAGCCTGTTTGAATATTACTAATGGGGATCAATTTCATCCAGAAGGATACCATTGCTATTATTATAATGCCGAGAAAAGTGGTTACAGTGGAGTGGGGATCTTTTGCCGTGAGGAACCGAAACAGATAGTGAGACGATTGGGTTGGGAGCAGGCTGATAAAGAAGGACGTTACATTCAGGCAGATTTCGATTCTTTAAGTGTGGCATCATTATACATGCCCTCTGGCACAACTGGAGAGCGGCGGCAAAAAATTAAATTTGGTTTTATGAAATATTATATAAAACGATTAAAAAATGTACATCGTTTAAAACGTTCTTTTATTATTTGTGGTGATTGGAATATTGTGCATAAAGAAATTGATATTAAAAATTTTAAGGAGAATCAGAAAAATTCTGGTTGTCTCCCTGAAGAGCGTGCCTGGATAGATGAGATATTTACTAAAATAGGAATGGTAGATGCTTTTCGTGTTGTCAACAAGGAACCGGATCAATATACCTGGTGGTCAAGTCGTGGACGTGCGTGGGAGAAAAACGTCGGATGGCGAATTGATTATCAAGTCATTACTCCGAGTTTAAAAAATTGTGTGAAAGCAGTAAATATTTATAAGGTACAACGATTCTCTGATCATGCACCATTGATTATTGATTATGAACTTTAATATGCTTAGCAACGTTCTTTCCGGTAAAGCAAGTCGTTCAATTCTTATTTTCAATTAAAAGTCATTGACACTATTTTGCACCATCGATCAAGTGTACGATACTATGGTCAATACGACGGCCGAAGAAAATTTCTCCAATGCGAGCGAATCGTTTGGGAGAGTCGGTAACTAGAAAAGTTAGTTGGGAATTTTGAGCCGTGCTTTCCAAATTCATTTTTTGAGTAATCATTTTTACTGCTATTGCGGTTGCTCTTGCAGAATTAACGATATTAATCTCCTTCCCCAAGATTGCTGTTAGCGATTGAATAAAAACTGGAAAATGAGTGCATCCCAAAATAACAGAATCACATCGCTGATAATCATTAATAGTAGGCTCTAAATATTGTTTTGCAACGAGTGTCGCAATTTCGTTATTAATACATCCTTCCTCCGCTAATGCCACGAATAAACCACAGATTTGAGTACTAATTTTAATTTTTGGGTTTAATGTGAGAATAGTTTTTTGGTAGATCCCCGATTGGATAGTGGTTTCAGTAGCGAGTAAAGCTACTCGATTATTCTTGGTAGTGCTAACAGCCGCCCGTGCCCCTGACTCAACAACGCTGATAATTGGAATATTTGGAAATTGCATTTTAAGAAAAGGAAGCGCTGCCGTAGAAGCTGTATTGCAAGCTACTACTAATAATTTAATTCCTTGAGCTACAAGAAAGGATGTCATCTGAGCAGCATAACGCGTGACAGTTTCACGACTCTTAGTGCCATATGGTAATCGAGCTGTATCACCTAAGTAAATATATGATTCGTTAGATAAATACTTGACGAGCTCTCGCAAGACTGTAAGCCCACCCATCCCTGAATCAAAGACACCAATAGGAAGCTGATTCTTTATCATATGCTTTTCCACTAACTTGCTTTTAATACTTCTCGTTGTTTTTCAACAATACTTTTAATTCCTTGGCGCGCAAGGTCAATCAATGCATCTAATTCTTTGGAATGAAAAGCATCCTCCTCTGCAGTGCCTTGAATTTCAACAAAGGAATAGTTTTCGGTCATTACAATATTCATATCTGTATGAGCTTTAGAATCTTCTGTGTAATCGAGATCCAAAACGGGTACACCGTTGTAAATTCCGACAGAAACAGCCGTAACTAAATGTTTAAGAGGATCTGTTTGTAAAATACCTTTTCTTTGTAAGTACCGCAATGCTTGTATTGTAGCGATACAGCCGCCGTTGATGGCTGCTGTTCGAGTACCACCATCTGCTTGAATGACATCACAGTCGAGGGTGATAGTGTAAGGACTCAGTAATTTTAAATCGAGAGCGGCGCGTAAGGAACGACCAATTAATCGTTGGATTTCCACAGTCCGTCCACTTTGTTTACCACGCAAGGCTTCGCGTTCCATTCGGCTATGGGTAGAGCGTGGTAACATTCCGTATTCAGCAGTTAACCACCCTTGGTCACTATTTTTAAGAAAACGTGGAACGCCCTCAACTATACTAGCATTGCAGATTACTTTTGTTTGTCCCATCTCAACAAGAACAGAACCTTCCGCGTAAGGAGTAAACTGAGTAGTGAAGGAAAAAGGGCGCAACTCATTCGTTGCTCGCTTGCTTGGACGCATGACTACCTCTTAAGTTATTTTTAGATGAGTCTGAGGGTCTATATATCACACTATCGTTTTTTAGATAAGTAAGCTGGAAAAACGCCGACCAAAACCCACTTGAAAAATCCCTCTTAAATTCCAGCCGCCATTCGGCGGGATTCCTATGTTATTATATTCTTCATCGTTAATGTCGAAGATTTTGTATGATTGCAAGCATGACCGCTTTTGCCAAATGTTCTTATGAAGCCAGCTGGGGGACATTAAAGTGGGAAATTCGAACCGTAAATCACCGTTATTTAGAAGTCATTCTGCGTATGCCAGAATTCTTGCGTGATTTTGAACAATCCTCACGAGCAATTATTCAAAATTATTTAAGTCGCGGTAAAGTAGAAACGATATTAAACTTTCAAACTGGCCAAGAAGCTCCTATTGAGGTTAAGGTTAACCAGACTCTTACAGAGCAGTTAGCCAAGGCTTGTGAAACTGTTCTTAGCTTTTTTCCTTTGGCAACTGTTAATGTAATGGATGTATTAGCGTGGCCTGGAGTATTACAAACAAAAGAAACTGAAGTCGATGTGATGAAAAAAGCTATTTTGGATCTTCTAAAAAGTGCTTTGGACGAATGTGTGAGTGTTCGCCAAAGAGAAGGTGAGAAACTTCAGGTATTTCTGGAGGATCGCATTAAAATTAGTAAGAAACTAATTACTTCTATTAAAAAACGTATGCCCCTTTTACTAAAAGCTGCTCGAGAAAGAATGATGGCTCGTTTTGAAGAATTTGCTATAAGTTTAGACAAAGAACGTTTAGAGCAAGAAATGTTATGGCTAGCTCAGAAAATGGATGTTTCTGAAGAACTGCAACGTTTAGAAACGCATATTAATGAGGTTAAGCGAGTGCTTGATCGAGGTGGGGTAGTGGGCCGTCGTTTGGATTTTTTGATGCAGGAATTAAATCGAGAGGCAAATACTCTGGGAAATAAATCAATCGGCACCAAAGTTTCACAGGCAGTTATTGAATTAAAAGTTCAGATTGAACAAATGCGTGAACAGATACAAAACATTGAATAAAGCGCATAAAGCAAATCTCTTTGTTATATCGGCTCCTTCTGGAGCTGGGAAGACCAGTTTAGCCTGTGCGTTAGTTAACGAACTAGATGAAATAAAAATTTCCGTTTCTTATACTACTCGACCGCTGCGGTCTGGTGATCGTGAAGGTATAGATTATTTCTTTGTTGACGAAGATCGGTTTCAAGTAATGATAAAGGAAGGTGCTTTTCTAGAGTATGCTACGATTTATGGGTTCCATTATGGAACTGCCAGAGAATGGGTTCTCGAGCGATTAGAGGCTGGGGACGACGTCTTATTAGAAATTGATTGGCAAGGGGCTCGTCAAATACAAAAGTTATTTCCTCCTGCGCTCACTATCTTTATCCTTCCCCCATCAGCACAAGCTCTACGAGAGCGTTTGATTAAGCGACGTAAAGATAAAAATTCCGTTATAGAACAAAGGCTAGCAATGGCCCGTGAAGAGATAAGGCATTACCCAGAGTTCGATTATCTTGTGGTCAACGATGATTTTAGTCAAGCAGTCCAAAGCCTGAGCCACATTATTAATGCCGAACGATTGCAGCGAGATGTGCAGGAGGAAAAGCTTGCAGGGCTTCTAGTGGAACTATTGAAAAGTGGTAGAATAGCTTCTCGGAAAAATATGGTTAAAATAATTTAAACAAAGGAGGTCTATCCATGGCACGTGTAACCGTTGAAGATTGTCTTCAATATGTAGAAAATCGCTTTGATCTCGTTTTAAAAGCAGCAAAGCGAGCACATACGTTAGAATTAGGAGGGGCTGATCCTATGGTCCCACGAGATAATGATAAGCCCACTGTTATCGCGTTGCGAGAAATCGCTGCTGGGTACGATGTTACTCAAGATGTTGAAGTCCGATCCGAAAAAGAAGAAGTGGAAAAATCCAACGCTATTTTGTCCAGTGCAAGACTTGCAGTGGATTCACAGCTGACGGAAGAGGATTAAGGCGAGGCACCTCCCTATTCTTTAAGGAGGAAAGTCTTGCGCCTCTTTAAAAAGTTAAGAAGAAAGCTCGATTACTTGAGCAACGAACAAGTCGATTATATTCAGCAAGCCTATTTGACGGCTCAGAAAGCCCACCACGGTCAAAAGCGTCGAACGGGTGAACCGTATATCAGCCACCCTGTAGCCGTAGCCTGTATTTTAGCCGAAATGAAAATGGACTATCAAATTATTACAGCAGCTTTATTACATGATGTTATCGAAGACACGCCCATTGAAAAAAAGACAATTGCTGAAAAATTTGGTGAAGAAGTGGCTGAGCTTGTCGATGGTGTGAGCAAGTTAACCCAAATTGAATTTGTGAGCCGTGCCGAAGCCCAAGCAGAAAACTTTCGAAAAATGGTTTTGGCTATGGCACGTGATATTCGTGTGATTATCGTTAAATTAGCAGATCGTTTACATAACATGCGCACTCTTGGTTCGCTTCATTCACAAAAACGAAGACGGATTGCGCGAGAAACCTTGGGTATTTTTGCGCCAATTGCTAAACGGCTCGGGATTCACCAATTATCAGTCGAATTAGAAGAGCTGGGATTTGCAGCGCTTTATCCAATGCGCTATCGCGTTTTAAAGGATGCCGTTCGAAAAGCCCGGGGCAATCGAAAAAAGATGCTCGATTTAATTGAAAAAACCTTACATGAGGGCTTAAGTAGAAGCAGTTTATCTTCCTACACTATAACAGGCCGAAAAAAACATTTGTATAGCATTTATCACAAAATGCACACTAAACATATTCCATTTAACGAGATTATGGATGTGTATGCTTTTAGAATCATCGTGGATGATGTTGATTCTTGTTACCGCTCATTGGGAATTATTCATGGATTATTTAAACCTGTCCCAGAGCGCTTTAAAGATTATATCGCTATTCCAAAAGCCAATGGCTATCAATCGTTACATACCACGCTTTTTGGGCCATATGGTTTGCCTATTGAAGTTCAAATTCGCACCGTGGAAATGGATCGAATGGCAACTACAAGTGTTGCTGCACATTGGCTTTATAAAACGACCGATACTTCTCTTACTAAATCCCAAATACGTGCTAAAGCATGGGTAAAGAATTTATTGGAATTACAGGAAGATGCACTAAATCCTCTGGAATTTATAGAAAATCTTAAAATCGATTTATTTACCGATGAAGTATACGTCTTTACCCCGCGGGGAGATATTATGGAATTGCCAGCCAGCGCTACAGCAATCGATTTCGCGTATGCTGTTCATACTGATATCGGAAATAATTGTGTCGCGGTGAAAATTGATCGACATATGGCTCCTTTATCAGCCCAACTTGCTAATGGACAAACAGTGGAAGTTATTACATCGGAATCGGGTCGCCCCAACCCTGCATGGTTAGACTTTGTGGTAACAAGTAAAGCACGCGGTAGCATTCGTCAATTTTTAAAAACACAGCGACGATCGGAGTCTATTTCGCTTGGAAAACAATTGTTGAAACAGGCCTTCGAAAATTATTCGCTTTCTTTAAGAAAAATACCGCAACGAATTATCGATTTTACTTTAAAAGAAATGCAATTAAATTCATTTGATGATTTGTTAGAGGAAATTGGTCTTGGTAATCGTATAGCTGTCTTAGTGGTGCAACGGCTTGCGGCTGTGGCCAAAGAAGCTGAGGAAGAAACAGAGATACTCCCCTCCTTTGAAACGCCTTTAGTGATCAAGGGTACGGAAGGGGTGGTTGTTAATTTTGCAATGTGTTGTTATCCCATTCCTGGTGATCCAATTGTGGGTGTTATCGATGTAGGTAAAGGAATTTTAGTTCACATGGAACATTGCGCTTCCATTTTAAATGTACGACATCTTTTAGATCGCTGCATGTCCCTGCGGTGGTCGGGAAAAGCTAAAGGAGTATTTCCGACGGTGGTCCGTGTCCAGGTCGTTAACGAGCGGGGAGCCTTGGCTGTCTTAGCTATAGCTTTTTCGGAGTCCGAAGCTAATATTGAAGATATTACGGTGGAAGAACGCGAAAGCCTATACTATGTTATCATGTTTCATATTTTTGTGCGAGACCGCGCGCATCTTGCGAAAGTTTTAAGAAGATTACGACAGGTTAAACAGGTAGTTAAAATCATACGTCGGTTTAGTTAAGCATATCTAGAAGACTTTATAGATGAAGCGATTGAGGGGGGGTGGTTAACAAAGCACTATGTGCTAATAACATCTATTTCTAAGCCATCAAAGCAGGTAACATCGTCTTTTTCAGATCAAATCCCTCCTGTGATCATAAAACCATGAATATGGTTCGAGGCAATTGTGAAGCACGTATTCATCGTGTTTTCTAAAATATGTCGACGTTGTTGAAGTAGCGGGTAGGGCCTATCTTGAGTTATAAAATTAACTACTATTTGTGGATATAAAAAATCGTTTTGGTTAAAGAAGTTATGAAAGAATATGAAAAATTCTATCCTGCGTGGACTATGCTTACAGTTAAGCAATATAAAAATACGCTGGTGGCAATGGATGCACTAATGGTATTAGGAGAATGAAAAGTGCTCGATAAAATTCCTGTTGATTCACTTAGAGGCGTTGGGATAAAAACGATTAAGCTTTTAGCTAAATTAAACATTTATACTCTCCAAGATCTTTTATTTCATTTACCGTTACGATATGAGGATCGGACTCGATTAACGCCGTTGGGTGCATTGCGGCATGGTAATCGAACAACTGTTGAGGGTTTTATCGAATTTACAAATATCAATCATGGTCGAAGACAAAATTTGTTTTGTTGTATCAAGGATGAAACAGGTTCTCTTATCCTACGATACTATCATTTTAATTTTCAAAAATCCCAAAGATTAATGAAGCAAGGATTGCGATTGAGATGTTTTGGTACGGCTCGGCAGAATTATCAAGGTCGACTAGAAATGGTTCATCCGGAATATCGAATCGTTGACGCAACTATTCTTGTTCCCACCGAAGAGCATTTAACTCCTGTATATTCAACAACAAAAGGGCTACCACAAACCAAATTACTTGATTTACTGTCTCAAGCATTGAGTTACTTAAGAAAACCTAATGTCCTTCTTGAAGAATTAGTTCCAGAATCTTTGCGTAAGGACCTTAATTTGCCAACCTTATCAGCTTCGCTGCTCTATGTACATTGTCCTCCTTCGAATGCTCCTCTCAAATTGTTAAAAACAGGCAAACATCCAACACAACAACGATTGGTTATTGAAGAATTGGTTGCGCAACAGATTGGGCTTCTAAATTTACGCTCTCGTGCAAGAAAGTATTTAGCGCCGATTATACACATAGAATCAAAGGGACAAAATGAATTACGTCAAGTATTAGAATTTAAATTAACAGTAGCTCAAGAGCGTGTTATTTCAGAAATTAATGAAGATTTAAAAAGATCGTATCCTATGCAGCGATTAGTGCAGGGAGATGTGGGTTCAGGTAAAACCGTTGTAGCAGCGATGGCGATTATTAAAGTAGTGGAAAATGGTTATCAATGTGCCTTAATGGTGCCGACAGAAATATTAGCTGAGCAGCATTACCGTGTCTTTCGACAATGGTTAGATCCATTGGGAATTCGAGTAGGACGGTTAACAGGAAGTTTAAATAATTCAGCCCGAAAACAAGTATTACAGAAAATGCGCCAGGGCGAAGATCAAGTAATTGTTGGAACTCATGCACTTTATCAAAAAAATACAGTTTTCCATAAATTGGGTTTAATTGTTATCGATGAGCAACACCGTTTCGGTGTTGCTCAACGATTAGCTCTGAAAAAAAAGGGGAGTAATAATTCTACCTATCCACATCAGTTAATTATGACAGCCACACCAATTCCGCGAACTTTGGCGTTAACGGCCTATGCGAACCTTGACGTTTCTACGATTGATGCATTTCCTCCCAGGAGGGAGCTCGTTACTACTGTTTCAATGTCTAATGCGCGGCGTGATGAGGTGATTGCGCGAATTAAAAAAAATTGCGAACAAGGTAAGCAAGCCTATTGGGTGTGTACCTTGATTGAAGATTCTGAAATACTGCAATGTGAGGCCGCGGAAGCTACTTATCAAAAATTACGACAACTGCTAGCTCATTTAACCGTGGGACTGATTCATGGACGATTAAATAGAAATGAAAAAGGTTCTGTGATGAAGGACTTTAAAGCAGGGTACATTGATTTATTAGTTGCAACAACAGTAATTGAAGTCGGGGTCGACGTGCCTAATGCGAGTTTAATAATAATAGAAAATGCAGAACGGTTGGGGCTTTCTCAAATTCATCAGCTACGTGGACGTGTAGGACGAGGAGAATATAAAAGTTACTGCGTTTTACTGTATCAGAAACCGCTGTCATCATGTGCGCGTGAACGATTGATTTTACTGAGTAATTCACGAGATGGTTTTGCTGTAGCTCAAAAAGATCTCGAGTTGCGAGGACCCGGAGAGTTTTTGGGAACGCGGCAAGCTGGGCTATTTCAGTTTCGTATTGCAGATTTGATCCGAGACCAATGCTTATTATCTCAAGCGCAACGAATCGCTCATCTAATGCTAGAGCAATATCCGCTTCATGCTAGTCGATTATTAAGGCGTTGGTTGAGAAACGCCGAAGCCTATGTAGAAATCTGAAGTTAATCTATTTGGTTTTTACTATTATTGCAATTATTTTGATATTCAAAAATAACTTTATTATTTTTATAATTATTTTAATTATTCTTGATTTTTTTATTGAGCGATGCTAGAGACGGACTTATTATTTTAAGCAGTAGTTTTCAGATTTTAAGAATTTAATTATAGCTTATTGATAATTAACTACTTATATTAAAATTAATTTCCCATTCTTAAATTATTTTTAAATTAAAACTTGAAAACTAATTTTCTTTGAAATATAACTTAAAAAAGTTGCATTGAAAGAGAAGTTACTATTAGAATAGGTTCGCTCTTTGCAGCAACAATCGCTCTTTACAGCAACTTAATAGGGGAAATTTAATGTCGGTAAAAAAATTAATAACATTTGCTACCGCTGGTATTGCCAGCGTCGGTGTTACCTCCGCTGCAGTAGCTGGCGGTCCTGATTATATATCTGCTCCAAGTTATGCAGGTGCTTATGTTGAAGATAATCTAGGTTACGTCTATCGTCCTTGGAGAAGCGATGTGACCACTATACCTGGTACACCCAAAAATTTTGGTGTTCTTTCAAGCTCCTCTAATGGAAATGGAGGTTTCACTTTTGGTGGGGATTTAGGTTATCAATTCAACCAATATTTTTCTGTTGAAGGTGGATGGTTCTATTTGCCTAAAGCAAAATTCACTATTGATCCAACGACTTGTAGAATTAATGCTGGTGTTGCTTATGCAGCGTTAAAGGCCATGGCTTCTGTTTATGAAAATGCTTATGTATTTGGTAAGTTAGGTGTAGCTTATACCTATAATCAATCCAGTGTTGCTTTTCTAAGCTCAGACTTAACCAAAGTTGTCCGTTCTTCAAACTACTGGAATCCACTTTTCGCTGCTGGTGTTCAGTACTACTTTACACCAAATTGGTCTGTGAACGCTCAATATACGTTCGTGCCAGGTTACCGAAGTGCATCCTCCAGTTGCTTCGTTGCACCTGTCGTGCACCTCTTTACCGTTGGTATTGGTTATAAACTCTTAATGTAATCAAACGGAAAGAAAAATGGGGGGGCAACACATTTAGAGGCCCTCTCTTTTTCCAGACGGAAGTTTTATCATTCAAGGCTAAGAGGAGGTATTAGGAGATTTTTGCATCTTTCGACGCGTGTTCTCTGCAATAAAAAGTTGAAGGTACTGTGTATCTATGTAAACTAGAAAAAGTAGAAGAAGAAAAAGAATTAGGTGATAAAAATCACGAAGAAATCCTGAGTGATGCAATAAAAGGAGTTCGGATCATAAATTGATTAACCGATTTTTCTTTCTGTATGTGTGTGGTTTTTAATGAAAGTGAAATGGGGTGGTCATTTGGACGGTTGTTATTAAAAATTATTTAAGAATTTGTTCAAGTAAATTTAAGAAAAATTAATGTTAGAAGTTAAGCCCATATACCCTCTTGATGCTATTGGGTAGAGTTGTTCCTTAATCAAGCACTTTTGATAGAAGGGAAAACAACTCGAAAGTCCTGTAGAATTTGTAAGAGCAGTAACGAATTAAAATAATACAAACGATCATTCATTTTTAATTAAAAATGAATTAATTTTTTACGAAAAATCTCATTGTGCTTTCTTCTATGACCTTTAGAAAATCTAAAGTAGGTGTTTTGATCATAATTTAATGGGAGCGATCAAAACTTGCCATAGATATTTCTCTGAACCTGGAATTAAAGATGATGACACTTCAGATTCAGATTCCGATTGAGAGGTTTGTCATTTCTAAGAACTAATCCAAATTTCTAGCGGCTTGGAGTGTATTTTCGAGGAGGGTAGCAACAGTCATCGGTCCAACGCCTCCTGGAACCGGTGTTATCCAAGCAGTTTTTTCTTTAGCGGTTTCAAAATCGATATCACCAATAATCTTATTGTGACTTAACCGGCTAAAACCAACATCAACTACAATAGCGCCAGGTTTAATCCATTTACTTTGAATAATACCTGGTTTTCCAACAGCGGCGATTAATAGATCCGCTGTGTTAATATGTTTTTCTAAATTTCGTGTAAAGCGATGACACACTGTTATGGTACATTTGGCCAATAACAATTCTAGAGCCATAGGTCGGCCTACAATATTTGAAGCACCAATGACAACAGCGTGCTTTCCCGTAAGATCTTCGTTAGTCTCTCTCAAAAGGGTCATAATTCCAGCGGGAGTACAAGGAGGTAATATTGGATGACGTTGCACTAAACGACCTAGATTATAAGGGTGAAAGCCATCGACATCTTTATTTGGGTGAATGCGTTCGAGTAAGTGGAAGGTATTGATATGCGCAGGTAAAGGAAGCTGAAGAAGAATACCGTGAGTTTTGGAATCAGCATTGTACTGATCAATTTTTTCTGAAAGTTCTGTCTTTGAAATTGTGCTCAGCATTCGATGAACTGTCAAGTGAATGCCGACTGCCTGACAAGCTAACTCCTTTTGACGGACATAAGCAGCGGAAGCAGGATCCTCTCCCACCAAAATAACAGATAAAGCAGGTACTGAGAGGGCTTTTTTTTGTCGGGCAAAAATAGCTTCTTTAATACGTGTTTTGACTTTTTTTGCACACGTACGACCATCTAAAATTCGGGCGGTCATATTAGTTCTTCCCATAACGTAAATTTTTTCGTATTTCGTATTCAAAACAGTCCGTTCAATAGTTCCTCTTATATCATCAAACTTTGCTTAATACGAATTCTATTTCCAGCTAAATGATTTGGTGTGACCTAGCTTGGAGTTATAGTAGTTTTGTTAATGATGGGCAATGGCAGGAAACGGTTTTCCATATTTAGCAATATGTATTTAGCCTTGTATGCGTTATGCTTTTAAGTGATTGATTTTTTCAGAATCTAATACATTAGGTTTAGTTATGTTATTCTTAAAAAATAAATTTGTTGAGGGGTTACATGATAACGATGAGCAATATGAATAATGGGTTTCGCAAAGTTTATGCTATGTATCCCACGCTAAGGACCAGGAATGTTATCTTTTGGGATGCGAACATTACTTTAGGTGTATAGGAGCGGACTTGAGCTTCAGAAATTAATAAATTTTTTTCAATACAGAATCATATCTCCTTTTAATTTATTCATTTTGAGAATTTCTGCGACCTCGTGTAGTGTGGTGTGGCTTGCTAAAATACTTAATAAATCCAAAACGCTGACGCAATAATGCAACAATTTCGGAAAATATTGGGCGCTTGGGGCAGATCCCTTACCAGGGTGTAAGGTTTTCTTCTAATACATCGGCTTTACTTTAGTTAGTTAGAATTAAAAGATTATAAGTATGATTTGGCTTGGTGGAATAGGCACTCGGGAGGCGAAGGGTTATATCGAATAGCTTCTGTCACAGTTTCTTATCTTCTATCATAGGCTTCTACAACTAAAAACCAACTATGAAAATAATTGTGAAGATATTAATTGAGATAATTTATGACAGCGTTCGTCGTCGTACCATAAATTCAGTTAATAAGTAAGCCGCCTATGGGTGGTTTCCGGTATTAATTGCCAAAGTCCCTCTGTGGAGAGCTCGGTGAGTTTAGAATATGAAAGGGATCATAGTTACTTTTAATCATTAAAAGCGCATTCTTCAGGTATTCCATGTTTTTTATTTTTTGAAGTACATAATGAATGTAGAGTCGTACATTTTAAGTCAATTTGGAATGGTAATTTTAGAAATCCATTTTGGCATTCAGCGATATTACAGATAAATGCCTCAAGAATCAAAATTCATCTTTCCATCGACGTAAAGCCGTAAAAACAGCGACTGTATCAGTGAGAGGATAGCCATAATATTCTCTTAAACTTTGCTGAATACTTTTTTTATGACATCGGAGGAACGGATTAGTATCGAGCTCAAGCTGGAGGGTCGAAGGAAGAGTGGGAAGATTTTGATTAAGTTTTTGCTCCGTTTCTGCAATTCGTTTCTTAAGTTTATAATTTTCTGGATCAACCATTTTGGCAAACTTAAGGTTTTTCTTAGTATATTCATGACCACAATAAACTTGAGTGTCAGCAGGGAGAGCTGCTAATTTGAGTAACGAATGGTAAAGTTGATCCGGTGAACCTTCAAAAATCCGGCCACAGCCTCCAGAAAATAATGTGTCCCCAGTAAAAGCCCACTGATGTCCATAATAAGCAATGTGTCCTAAGGTATGTCCTGGAATAGCTAAAATGGTAAAAGTAAGATCTACTGAAGATAAAGTAAGCCGATCATCACCCTTAATAGGGTGATTACAGAGAGGGATTGAGTCTTCGACCGGTCCGTAAACAGGCACGGGCTGTTTTTTTAAAAGACCTGAAATACCATTCGTGTGGTCCCAGTGATGGTGAGTGAGTAATATAGCTGTTAATTTTAAATTTCGTTGTTCAAGCACCTGTAGGATGGGTTTTGTTTCCCCAGGATCGATTACTACGGCAGTTTGTTTCTTTAGATGCACGATGGCCCAGATGTAGTTATCATTAAGAGCCGGAATAGTAAGAATTGTGTGAGACATCAGATAAAGATATTTCCTTAGAAAAATTGAGTACTTTAAAAGTATAAAATATGAATTCAAAATTTTCCAATATGGAGCGGTCGCTAGAGATCATGCGAGATTGGTATCTACGTCCTCCAGGATCGTCGATATTATCCTGGGAGAATAAAGAAGCAACACGATTTTTGAAAACTATTCACGGAAAATATTTAATTCAGATGGGCGGAGAAACGACTCTTACACATTCGGCAGGGAGTCCTATCTTTTATCATATTCAATTAACTTCAGAGCTGACCAATAATTTATTATCCATACAAATAGATTGGAAAAAATTACCTTTATTGACAGGAAGAATTGATGTTTTTGTATTGGTACATGTATTAGAATTCATTAGTTATCCCGTTACACTAATTCAAGAAATTTTTCGAGCATTAAAACCGGCAGGTAGGTTATTCATTTTTGGTTTTAATCCATGGAGCTTATCAGGACTAAGGAAACTATTTTCTATTAAACAGGAAGTTCCCTGGAATGGAAAATTTTGGTCTTGCGAGCAAGTAAAGCGTTGGTTAATTAATTTTAAATATTCAATTTCTTTTAGTAAAACTTTTTGTTATGGTTTACCGTTCAAAGATAAGCCGAATCAGCGACTTCACTTAATTAATGAAATGATTGGTCAGGTTTGTTTTCCTACAATAGGTAGTATTTATTTACTGGCCGCCAAGAAAGAGGTCTACGTACCGCTTTGTAGTAGAATTTTATGGAAAAAAGACCCAGCAATTCCGCAGAGCATTATTAAACTAACTCCATCTTTGAAATTATGAAAAAAGAACAAAATATTGTGTATCTATTCTGCGATGGTGCCTGTCGTGGTAATCCAGGTTCCGGCGGATGGGGAGTTTTATTACGTTATGATGGCTATGAATGCCAACTTTATGGCAGCGCTGCCAATACGACCAACAACCGAATGGAATTGACTGCCGCTATTGAAGGCCTCAAGGCGCTAAGACGCCCTTGTTATGTTATTACTATTACGGATTCTCAATATTTACGTCGTGGAATAACTGAATGGCTCCCTCTCTGGAAGAAGAGAAAATGGAAAACCAGCGGGAAGAAACCTGTTAAAAATAAGGTCTTATGGGAAGCTCTAGAAGGCGAAGTCAAGCGTCATATGGTTTTTTGGAAATGGGTGAAGGGGCACAGTGGTCATCCGGAAAATGAGATTGCCGATCGTCTAGCTAATCGTGGCATTGATGAATTTTTGACAACTTAAAACTATAGATTTTTAGGGTACATATGCGGCAAATTGTCTTAGATACAGAAACGACCGGTCTCTTACCGAAAGAGGGGCATCGGATTGTTGAAATTGGTTGTTTAGAAATGATCGATAGGCGTTTAACAGGCCAATATCTACATTTTTATATTAATCCATGTCGTTCTATCGAACGCGATGCTGCCGATATTCACGGTATTACGGAAAGCTTTTTGGCTGATAAACCTTCCTTTAATGATATTGCAGATGGACTCATTGCTTTTCTTAAAGGGGCTGAATTAATCATTCACAATGCTCCATTCGATGTGGCTTTTTTAAATCATGAATTAGAAGTTACCGGGAAAGCTTTTAAAATGATTTCTGATTATTGTCCAATTTTAGATACTTTGGTAATTGCTCGCCAAAAGCATCCCGGGCAACATAATAATTTAGATGCTCTTTGTCGACGATACCATATTGATAATTCCAACCGCCAATATCATGGAGCGTTGTTGGATGCTGAATTCCTGGCCCAGATCTATTTGTTAATGACTGGCGGTCAAAGGAAGTTGTTTGAACAGAAAGATCCCGCCACCGTTGTGCAATCGCCTCAAATTCGACGATTAGAGAGGAACGACCGAAAGTCTTTGCGGGTTATAAAGGCAAATGAGGAAGAAAAAATAGCACATCGGGCTTTTTTGGAGTTTTTAAAAGAGAGGGAGTGTTTTTCTGTAGCTGCGGTCCGACGTGATAATTGACTAGCCTAGTGTGGTAATACGATTACTTTGGTTTCTTCTTGGACCGTAAAGTATTTGGACAGCTTAAAAGCTGCTGTGGCATTTGGATAGGCTCGGATAATAGCTATGAATGGTATTACTTCCATTGAAAATATGCGATATGTCATAGGGGATACCCCCTTACTCGAACGGAGCACGGGACTAGATACAGATGCACAAATAGGCATCGCCTTTCCGTGAAATCTGAATAAACATAAGTAGCCTATCGGAGAATGCGGGAGCTAAAGATGAAAACTTATTCTTCTAAAGTGTAAAGGGTTGTTCTTCAAAATAGCATTCTGACTATCTACACAAAACTCTTATTTAGAACTATAGTATTGAAAAAATAAAGATCAATAAAATTAATTAACTTATAGATAATGATGTCAGTAGATTGTCAAAAAAGTGCTTAAATTAATGTAGTAGTTTGTTTTGGGGTTAAGGCATCGAAACTAGAGTGACGAAGTGACATCGGGGCCTGGCCGACTGGCTTATTTCATAGGTTTAACGCCTGACTCAAATTTATTATCTAACTATCAAGATTTAAGGCGAAACGGCTCATATTCTCCTCAAGGGCTCATTGATTTAATGTGAAATTGAGTGTCGGAGCGTTCCCATTATCTGTGTAAGCATATTATCTGCGTAAACATTTTTGATATAGAGACTCGAGTTAATATGTCTACACTTGCTAGGGATTCTAATCGTTTCACTTTTTTCCATGACCAAGAGATGCATGATGTACCCACAAAGGTACAAAATATTATTGAAAAACCTTTCTAAAACGCTACAAGTTTAAAGAAATGGTTAAAACTTTAAAAAAGATATTATTATGGCATCTGAAAAATAGGGAGCGATTAAAAATATGGCACCTATAGTAAGGCACTACTAGAACTGAATTAGGTGTTGATAATTAAGTATTGATAAGAACTTTCAAGCATTGATTTCCATGTATTTTGAGAAAAAGTAGAAGCCCTATAATTAAAGGCGTTGATATCTTTGTTGCTCACTCTTGTGCATTTATTAGCGAATCATCCATTTCATCATTTTGTATTCTTTGTATTGTCCTTACTATCAGTAGCTTGAACAGCAGCGTGAAAAATGGAATTATTAAGTTAATTATTTTTCTACGTATCAGTCGAGCGCTTTAAGTTTGTATAAAGGAGGTATTGATTGTCTGCATCGAATTCTTTTCGTGATTTAAATAATCATGAATAGTAAGGTCATTTACTATCTATGCTGTGATAAAAAGCTATTGTTGTCATTCAGAACATTTGAATATCCTTAGAAGTTTTTATTAAGGTAGGAAGAGACAGTTTAATTTGGTTAATACCCCTTTTGTCATGTCTGTCGTGTATCAAAAACTTTGGTATTAAATTTATAAAATTTTGTGTATTCGTTCTAAATCCCTATTTAAAATTTTAATTCCACAATACAATTGTAGGCGCTTATCTGAGTGGACTATGTGAATAGTACATTAATTTGATGGACTTCCTGTGGTTGCTTGGGTCAAATTAATATTTTGAATAATTTACCTCTATGAAATTGAAATTAAGAAATTGCGCGATAACCAATATCGTCCCGATAATGGCAATTTGGCCAACTAATTTGATTCACTATTTGATAAGCTTTACTTTGTGCATCGTGCAAATTAGTGCCTAAAGCGGTGATAGAAAGAACACGCCCCCCGCTGGTAACAATGGCATCATTGTTTTTTTGAGTACCCGCATGAAAAATTTTAATATCTGAAGTTAAGGGATGATTTAATCCTTCAATAATATCTCCTCTATTGTAAGTCATAGGATAGCCACCAGCAGTCATGACTACGGCCAAAGCGAATCGTGGATCCCACATAATGCTATTTATTTGATTTAATTTGCCTGACAGAGCAGCTAAAATTAATTCAATTAAATCTGAATGCAACCGCATCATAAGTGGTTGGGTTTCGGGGTCACCTAAGCGCACGTTAAATTCTAATACTTTTGGCTCATTGTCTGGGGTGATCATTAACCCTGCATATAAAAATCCTACATAAGTAATACCTTCTGCTTTCAGGCCAGAAATAGTGGGATGCATGATTTTAGCTATTATTTTCTCTTGTAAGGTACCCGGTAGCAATCGTGGGACGGGTGAATAAGCGCCCATACCGCCTGTATTCGGACCTCGATCTCCATTCAAGAGGCGTTTATGATCTTGTACACCGGCTAGTGGTAAAATATGTTCACCATCGACTATTGCAATAAAACTCAATTCTTCACCAGATAAAAATTTTTCGATCACGATTTCCTGTCCTGCCGTACCGAATTGTTTTCCCTCCATTATTGAAATAACAGAGTCTCTTGCTTCTGTTAAAGATTGCGCGATGAAGACTCCTTTTCCAGCCGCAAGGCCGCTCGCCTTAATGACGATAGGAAAAGATTGTTGGGATTGGCGGGAAAGATATGCTAGAGCGTCGTTTTGATTTTTAAAAGTTACAAAACTTGCGTTGGGAATGCTGTGGCGACTTAAAAATGCTTTGCAAAAGCTTTTCGAGGTTTCTAATTGTGCAGCTGCTTGTGTTGGTCCAAAAATAACTAAACCTTTTCGATGAAATTGGTCAACGATCCCACCTGCTAGCGGTATTTCGGGGCCCACGATAGTGAGACCTATTTTATTTTTTTGTACGAAATCAATTAAAGTATTAATATTAGAATGGATGGTAATATTATTAACTTTATTTTCAAGTGCAGTTCCAGCATTACCGGGAGCAACCCAGATCTTTTCAACCAGAGCTGATTGCGACGCTTTCCATGCTAAAGCATGTTCCCTTCCTCCATTACCGATAATAAGAACGTTCATTAGAGCACTATGGTAGCATTTTAGGTATCGCAATTTATAGAAAAATATTAGCTTTATTTAAGTATGATTGGCAAGAGTCGTGATAACAAACAGTAGGTTAAGAAGAAGCTTAGTGCGCTTTCCTTCTTTTCAATTGCAAATTATGAAGTTAGCATCGGACCTTAACAAAAAATTATTAGTATGCAAGATTATGATTTAGGCATAAGTCTATATTTGCTTTTAGATCATCTTATTGTCTGATTAAATAAGGCGCGAACTGCTCATACTTATTTACGAATATAAGAATGCAGCCTTTGAACTTCATCGCTCTAGATCCAAATATATTGTTGAATATCCAGACTTGTACGACTAAAACTAAGCTACTGCGAGAGTCATTTGTGAAATGGAACAGTACGAATGAGAAGCGACGGGAATAAAAATACTTTTATATTTTTGGAAGATGGACAAGATGATTATAGTTTAAATTTTCTACATAACATTGCTCGGCAATATTTAATAAATCCTTTTGATTTGCAATTTTGGGATACTCCAAATCCTCATCTGGCATATCCATTCGATTGGAATTAGGAGTTGCTCATTTATTCATTTGTTCTAGAAAGAAATGGAAGAAAGACAACGGGGGCGGGCCCTTAGAAAGGGAACTCTGATGCTCGGTTACTCTTATTACCGTTAGTAGTGCCATAAAATACCATATTGATGAAAAAAGCTTGATCAATAAATATATTCCAATGCTACTTGCTATTTAAGTAGCTAATCCGATATTCTTTCATTGTTTCTTTGTGAAACAAAGCTGAAATGATTTTTATCGGACCTCTCGGACTTACGCGAGATAAATGATTACGAAAGGGAGGTGTGCTTTTATATCGTTCTTTTCCTTCTTTATCTACTTTTGAGGAGAACGCGATGATTTCTTATCCTGCTTCAAAGAAAATTTATCATCAAGGAAAACTTTTTCCTACTATCCGCGTAGGTATGCGTGAAATTCAATTGACGAATGGAGATGCGTTAACCCTTTACGATACGTCAGGTCCCTATACGGATAGGCATATTACCTTCCAAGCCTCTCAAGGATTGCCTCGATTGCGTGAGCCATGGGTTAAAAATCAACCTATGACGCAATTAGCCTTTGCAAAGCGGGGAATCATTACTCCAGAAATGGAATATGTAGCGATCCGAGAAAATCAAAAACAGAAAATTCTAGGTGAAGTTGATCAGGAACGCGAACAGCGTTTATGTGGAGATTCCTTAGGAGCTCACATTTCTCGACACATTACTCCGGAGTTTGTACGTGATGAAATTGCTAAAGGGCGTGCTATTTTGCCTGTCAACGTCAATCATCCGGAATGTGAGCCAATGATTATCGGCCGAAATTTTTTGGTTAAAGTAAATGCAAATATTGGTAACTCAGCGATTTGTTCATCCATCGATGAAGAAGTAGAAAAATTAATTTGGGCCCTGCGGTGGGGGGCTGATACCATAATGGATTTATCAACAGGAAAAAAAATTAGAAAAACTCGGGAAATGATTTTACGTTGTTCTCCAGTTCCTGTTGGTACAGTTCCGATTTATGAAGCTTTAGAGAAAGTGAATGGAAACATTGAGAAACTTAACTGGGAAATCTTTCGCCGAGTATTAATTTCTCAAGCCGAGCAGGGCGTTGATTATTTTACAATTCATGCTGGTGTTTTACGACGATTTATTCCTCTCACGGAAAAGCGTGTGACTGGAATTGTTTCTCGTGGTGGTTCCATTATGGCGAAATGGTGTACCTTACATCGGCAGGAGAATTTTCTTTACACGCATTTTGAAGAAATATGTGAGATTATGTGTGCTTATGATATCAGTTTTTCATTAGGCGATGGATTGCGGCCCGGTTCTATCGCGGATGCTAATGACAAAGCACAGTTTGCTGAATTAAAAATTCAAGGCGAATTAAATCATATCGCTTGGAAGTATAACGTGCAAGTGATGAATGAAGGCCCTGGTCATATCCCCCTGCATTTGATCCAGGAAAATATGACTAAACAACTAGTGTATTGTCAGGAAGCGCCATTTTATACGCTTGGCCCCTTAATTACTGACATTGCACCCGGTTACGATCACATTTCAAGTTGTATTGGTGCGGCGTTGATTGCCTGGTATGGGTGTGCTCTTTTGTGCTATGTTACGCCAAAAGAGCATTTAGGATTACCTAATAAAAAAGACGTTAAGGAAGGATTAATCGCTTATAAGATTGCGGCACATGCGGCAGATTTAGCCAAAGGACATCCGGCTGCGCGACAGCGTGATGATTTATTGTCGCGAGCGCGATTTGAGTTTAGGTGGTACGATCAATTTAATTTAGCGTTAGATCCGGAAACAGCCCGCGCATTTCACGATGAAAGCTTGCCGAAGGAATCCGCAAAATACGCACGTTTTTGTTCATTATGTGGACCTAAGTTCTGTGCTTATAAAATTAGCCACGAAGTGCGCGCCTTAGAAAAAGGGCTGTGAAAGAATGCAAGCTGGAATTGTGGGTGCTGGTTTAATAGGTCGTTTGTTAGCTTGGCGATTAAGCCTTGCGGGATGGAAAGTAACTTTATTTGATAAAGATAGTAAAGGAGGTCAAGAAAGTGCTGCTTATGCTGCAGCAGGGATGTTATCACCAGTGGCCGAATGCGAAACATCAAATTGTTTGATTTTTGATTGGGGTGTATATTCATTAAAAAAATGGGCATTATGGTTGACTGCATTTTCTGAGCCGATTTTTTTTCAGAAAAAGGGAACGCTTGTGATTGCACATCCAGAGGATATAATGGAAAAAGAACGTTGGCTGGAACAAGTGCAATGTAACCTGAAAGAATTTTGTATTCAGCCATTATCTCAGTTTGAGATTAAAAAATTAGAACCAGAATTAAACTTTAGAGAGGGTTATTTTTTATCTCAAGAGGCGCACCTCGATTCACGCGCGCTTTTACGAGCATTAGCAATAGTTTTGTCAAAGAAGTTAACTGTGGATTGGTGGGAAAATACGTTAGTGGAGAAGATAACTCCCCATTGCGTTTTTGTGAAAGAGAGATCATATGCATTTGATTGCATATTTGATTGTCGAGGGGTTGGCGGAGGCGATCAATTTAATGATTTACGTCCTATTCGAGGAGAGTTGATTTATTTGCATGCACCAGATGTAAATTTAAGTCGTCCTATTCGGTTACTTCATCCTCGTTATAGAGTTTACATCGTGCCGCGACCCAACCAGATCTACCTTATTGGTTCGAGTGAAATTGAGTCGGAAGACACCTCGCCTATTTCCGTGCGCACTTGTTTGGAATTATTGTCAGCAGCTTACAGTGTTCATCGAGGATTTGCCGAGGCGCGAATTATAGAAACAGTGACGGCTTTACGGCCTGCTTTATCCGATAATTTACCTCGCATTAATTGGCAGCCCGGTTTAATCGCTATTAATGGGTTATATCGGCATGGTTTTTTATTAGCACCGGCGTTGATTAATAAAATTTTAGAAAAATTATGATCGAACCATTTTCCCACTCCCCACCTAGAGATGGGATAAGTAAAGAGGGGCAAGTGCTTGATATCTGTTTAAATGGTGAAGCTCTGGTAGTCTCGCCGCGAACTACATTGAAAAAATTATTAGTTGATAAAGATTTTTCAGGATTTTTCGTCGTAGCGATTAACGAGTTAGTAATTAACCCCGTCCATTATGAAAAAACTATCCTTCAGCCGGGTGATCGTATTGAGGTAATAACCGCAATGTGTGGAGGTTAAGTATGTGGTCTATCTCTAATACTCAAATCAATTCACGGTTATTGTTAGGTACTGCACAATACCCATCTCCAAAGATTCTCTGCGAAGCAATTCACTCATCCAAAGCCGAAATTATTACAGTGTCATTACGTCGTCAATCACCAGCACAAAAAAAGAATTATTTTTGGGAGTTAATACGATCACTTTCCTGTTACATCTTACCGAACACAGCGGGATGCTATAGCGTTAAAGAAGCTATAGTAACAGCGCAACTAGCTCGAGAATTATTTAATACTAATTGGATTAAACTGGAAATTATTGGTGACGAATACACCCTGCAGCCCAATCCTTTCATCCTATTGGAAGCTGCCGAAGCGTTAATAAAAGAAGGGTTTGAAGTATTGCCGTATTGTACAGAAGACCTAATTTTATGTCAGCGTTTAATCGATGTTGGTTGTCGTATTTTAATGCCTTTAGCGTCACCAATTGGAAGCGGACGAGGAGTCATGAACCCTTATGCATTATCTCTCTTGCGAGAGAGATTTCCAGATACCACATTAATTATTGATGCAGGCATTGGAAGGCCCTCACATGCGGTGAGAGTTATGGAAATGGGTTTTGACGCCGTTTTATTAAATTCAGCGGTGGCTTTGTCCAATGATCCCGTTTCTATGGCGCGGGCATTTGCCCATGCGATTAAAGCCGGCCGGGTAGGCTATGAAGCCGGCATGATTGGAAAGCGAAATATTGCTAAAGCTACGACACCATTGATCGATAAACCATTTCTATCAGGCCTTCCTGAATGAAATGAAAAAACCAATTGTTTGGGTAATTTGTGGTTCTGATTGCTCGGGTGGCGCAGGCTGTCAGGCAGATTTACTAACATGCCGTGATTTTAACGTTCATGCAGCTACTGTTATCACTGCCATTACGGCACAGAATGCGCAAGAGGTACTGGAAATCCATTATTGCGATTCTCATCTAATCCAAATGCAGATTAATAGCTTAGAAAAAGCATTTGCGCCTTCTGTCGTTAAGCTTGGACTTTTAGGTAAAAAATCAACTCTGATTACTATCAATTCTTATTTACAAAATTATAAGGGTTTTATCGTTTGTGATCCGGTCCTAAAGTCGACGTCTGGTGCCTCATTTACAAAACCCTTTGATTTAAAAAGGCTTATTTTTCCCTATATAAATTTATTAACTATTAATATTCCTGAAGCCGAAATTTTCCTTCAGCAAAAAATTCATTCTCTAGAAGATATGGCAATGGCAGCACCAGTTTTTTTAGAGCTAGGAGTGAAATCAGTATTACTAAAGGGTGGTCATTTAAGCTCTGAAAAGGCTTGCGATTTTTTTACAGATGGTGATAAGAAATTTTGGTTAATTAATTCCAAAATTAAGGAGACACGTACTCGTGGGACAGGTTGTAGTTTAAGCTCAGCGATTAGTTCTGCTTTGTCTCGAGGATATTCATTAGAAGATTCACTTATTTTAGGGAAAATGTATATCCAACAAGGAATTCGTGAGAACTTCAAAATTAAAAATAATATATTATTAGGACGACTGGGTTTTCCTCGATATTCCTTAGATCTTCCTGTCGTAACAAAGCAAGTCAATTTTTCATCTTTTCCTTTTTTGAGTTGTGGTAAGTTGGGTTTTTATCCTATTGTTGATAGCGTTGAATGGGTACGAAAATTATTAACTTGTGGTGTTCGCACGATACAATTACGAATTAAAAATAAAAAGTTATCGTTTATTAAACAAGCCATAATTGAAAGCGTATGCTTAGCCCGCAATTATCAAGCAAAACTCTTCATCAATGATTATTGGAAACTTGCGATTGAAACCGGTGCTTATGGAGTTCATTTAGGACAAGAGGATTTGACAACGGCCGATATTTTTTCTATTCACACCGCTAACTTACGCTTAGGTATTAGCACTCATTCACTTTACGAATTAGCGTGCGCTCACGCCTTTAGACCTTCTTATATCGCGTTTGGGCCTATTTATGAGACGACCTCTAAAGAAATGCCTTTTCCACCGCAAGGGTTAGCGGCCTTACGTTATTGGCAGAAAATTTCGCCTTATCCCATTGTAGCGATTGGGGGTATTACCTTAGAATGCCTGGAAGCCGTTTTGAGGACAAAAGTTAGGAGTGTAGCCGTCATTTCTGCAGTAATGAAGGCTGATGAACCTGCGAAGGTGCTTTCTGCCTTTCTCTCTCGGATGGCTTATTTTTCTAGGGAATCTGACCAATGTGCTAATTTTAGTAATTGATTGGATACAAGCAAAGGGTAGCTGGATCCGATTTAGCTTTTTTGATTCAGAAAACCCATTATGCTCGTGATCCTAGATCACCAATATAGCAGAACATAACTTTATGCTGGGACAATCAGGGGTAATGCTACTAGTTATCATAGAATATCCTTATATATGTGATAGTAAGTTTTAAGCTATACTAAAGGTGATAAAAAGAAACCATATTTAACATATGCCGGCACGTGTTAAATATTAAGCAAGGCAACTAGCAGAACTTATCCGGTCAAGCCCCTCTTGGCTTTAAAGTTACCTCGGTAGGTAACGATAAATAATTAAAGCTATTTTTACTATTTAAAATAAAAATGATAATTTTATAGGTTTAATGCCTATTCTTTTCTCCTGTTGAAAATTTAAGATTTTAAAAAAAAGGAAATAATTCTCCATAATGAATCAGGTAATTATAATATGGGTTTTCTAAAATAGCCCATCAAGCAAAAGTTATTTGGTCACGCGAATTTGAGGTAATCAAAAAGCGACCATTCTAAAAATTAGCTTTAGTAGAGAACGAGAACAGAGCAAATAATTTAGAAACGAATGCGAATTTTTACGGGCGATATGAAAATTATCAAGCTCACAAAAGAATTAAAAGACGCGGGATGCACAATGGGGAACACATCATATAACACCCAATGTTATATTATCATTGTACTACAATTAGTACTTCGTTCTCTAAAAAACAGCGCGCGACTTATAAGTTGCTCAGTTACTATGTTATTTTATTTCTCAAATCTCTTATCTTAAAACCCATAAGCTGGCTCTTCATTCTTAGTGTCTGAAGTGACGTTGATGGGTAAAGATCATTGCGATGCTTGCTTTATTTGCAACTTCGATAACTTCTTCATCTCTTATTGAACCCCCTGGCTGAATAATAGCGCTAATTCCAGCTTGTGCTGCTACTTCAATTCCGTCGCTAAATGGAAAAAATGCATCGGAAGCCATTACAGCATTTTTTAATGATAGACCAGCTTCTTGCGCTTTCATTACAGCAATTTTAGCAGCGAATACTCGACTGGTTTGGCCGCTGCCGATTCCCAAAGTGGCTGTATTTTTGACACAGACTATCGCGTTAGATTTTACATGTTTCACAATTTGCCAAGCGAAATACAAATCTTGCAGCTCTTTTTTTGAAGGTTGACGCTGGCTCACCACCGTAAGTTCTTTAAGATCAATTTCAATTTTGTCTGTTTGCTGGACAAGTAATCCCCCGCTAATGGAGTGGAAAGAATAGCTTGTTTTCTTACTCTTAAAAGGTTTGGCTTTTAGTAAACGTAAATTACGTTTACTTTTCAATATAGTTAGAGCATCGACGCCAAAGTCTGGAGCAATGATTACTTCAACAAATTGTGTTGCAAAAATCTTTTTTGCAGTTTCAACCTCTAAGATTGAATTAAAAACAATGATCCCGCCAAAGGCAGAAAGAGGATCTGTAGTGTAGGCCTTTTCATAAGCTATTAATTGATTTTCTCCTTGAGCAGCCCCGCAGGGAGTAGCGTGTTTAACGATAACACAGGTAGGGGTTATTTGTTGTCCTTCCCATACCGTACGGTAAGCGCAATCGCTGTCAAGCAAATTATTAAATGAAAGTGGTTTTCCCTGTAGTTGCTGAGCTTCGGTTAAGTCGTCGATTGGTTTTGGGATCGCGCAGTAAAGTGCGGCGGCTTGATGCGGGTTTTCCCCGTAGCGAAGATCCATTTTTTTTCTGAAAGTTATAGGTAGTTCTGAAGTAAACGAAGAAAGAGCCTCTTGCGCTAGATAGGCTGCAATCTCCGCATCGTAACAGGAAAGGTGCTCAAAAGTTTTTTGAGCTAAAACTTTACGAGTAGATAATGTGGTTGAATTATGATATGTATCCATTTCTTGTAAAACTAATGAATAATCAATGGGATTGACTACTACTGTAACAGCATTAAAGTTCTTCGCACCCGCTCGAAGCATGCTAGGGCCACCCACATCGATTTGTTCTATTGCCTTTTCAAGTGTACAGTGGGGAGAGGCTATTGTTTGAGTGAAGGGATAAAGATTTACAATAAGTAAATCGATTGGTGTAATGGCATGTTGCTTGAGAACATCATCATCGAGCCCCCTTCTAGCTAGAAGGCCACCATGAATTTTGGGATGTGGTGTTTTTATACGACCGTCCAAAATTTCCGGAAACCCTGTGTAGGTAGGAACATCAATAACCGAAATTTGATGTTCTCTTAATAGCTTTGCGGTTCCGCCAGTCGCTATTATCTCAATACCCCGTTTAATCAGCTGCCGTGCAAACCCAACAATATTAGCTTTGTCTGCAACACTAATTAATGCATGTTTAATTGCTCGTTGAAGATCAACGATGTGAGTCATTAGTATGATAAATAGAGAGTTTTTTACGTAAAGTTCCTCGACTAATTCCTAGGATCTTAGCCGCCTTACTTTGATTACCATTGGTATAGCGCATTACCATTTTCAGTAATGGCGCCTCTATTTCAGATAAAACCATACTGTAGAGATTAGCAGGATCCTGACCATCGAGTTGCGTAAAATAATTTTGCAACGATTGTTGAACACTCGACACAAACGATTGACCGGTTGCGACAGGTTTCATCTCGGGTTCTTGAACTAAGATATCGGCTTCCATAGTGGTAATTCCTTCATGATCATACTCCTATTTGTCATTGAAAAATCAGAATGGAAATATTCTTTCATTAAGCTATAAAATTTCTATCGTAACATCAAAATTTATAAGTTCAAAAGGAAAATTTTCCTAAAATGTAGAAAATTATCACATTTTTATGGATTATTTTAGTGAGTACTGTTTAATCAAAAGGTTAGTGTTAGAAATTTATTGGGAAATATTCAACTATTGATGTGCTGTACTTATCGGAGATAGAATACAGAACTGGTTAATGTGAGGTTAAGATGAGTGATAAAAAACCGCAAACTATCTATCTTAAAGATTATCATCCCCCTTTATTTTTGATTGATACTGTACATATGCACATAGATCTTCATGAAGAAGAAACTCACGTTAAGACCATTTTAAGTTTACATCGTAATTCAAAAATAAAGACATCAGCACCATTAATACTCAATGGCGAAGCGATGGCCTTGAAGCGAATAGCGCTCAACGGGCAAGTATTGTCACCCGCCGATTTTGAAATTAATAGTTCTTCATTAACAATATCCTTTGTTCCGGATGAATTTATTTTAGAGACTGAAGTAACAATTAAACCGCAAGAAAATACTCAACTAAGTGGCCTTTATAAATCGCGGGGTAATTTTTGCACTCAATGTGAGCCGCATGGATTTCGTCGAATCACTTATTTTCTAGATCGTCCTGATGTGTTGGCGCGTTATACCACGACGATTGCAGCTGATAAAGATAAGTATCCTTTTTTGTTATCAAATGGAAATTTGATAACAAAAAAGTTGGATAGTAATAGTAATCGTCAGTGGGTGCATTGGGAAGATCCTTGGAAAAAGCCTTCCTATTTATTTGCTTTGGTAGCTGGAGATTTTGATTTATTGGAGGATACTTTTATTACTCAATCAGGTAGGGAAGTAGTGTTGCGACTTTATTTGGAAAAAGGATTCAAAGATCACGGGCCTTTTGCTTTGCGAGCTTTAAAAAAAGCAATGAAATGGGATGAGGAAAGGTTTGGCCGCGAATACGATCTTAATATCTATATGATCGTTGCAGTAAGTGATTTTAATATGGGGGCGATGGAAAATAAAGGACTTAATATTTTTAATACCAAAAATATTTTAGCTAACCCAAAAACGGCTACTGACGAAGATTACATTCGTATCGAAAATGTAATCGGGCATGAATATTTCCATAATTGGTCAGGTAATCGTGTAACGTGCCGTGATTGGTTTCAAATTACTTTAAAAGAAGGGTTAACTGTTTTTCGAGATCAATCCTTTATGGAAGATGTGACATCAAAAGGTGTTGCCCGGATTGAAAGCGTGAATTATTTGCGTAATCTGCAGTTTGCAGAAGATGCAGGGCCGATGGCCCACCCTATTCGACCACGCTCATACATTGAAGTTAATAATTTTTATACGAGTACGGTTTATGATAAAGGCGCAGAAGTTATTCGTATGGTACAGACTTTATTAGGGCCTAAAATTTTCCGTAAGGCGATGGAGCTTTATTTTTGCTGTTATGATGGAAAAGCGGTAACAACTGAAGATTTTATTCAAGCGATGGCAGATGCTTCCGGAAGAAATTTCGATCAATTCAAACGGTGGTACGATCAATCTGGTACGCCGGTACTCGATGTAGAAAGTGAATACAACGAAAATAAAAAAACTCTAACTTTGAAGGTGAGACAGTCCTATCTTCCCACTTCGAAGCAATCTGAGAAATTATTATTACACATTCCCTTAGCACTGGGTTTTTTAGGTCCGGTATGCCAAGATATGCCTACCCAATTAGCTGGAGAGAATGTAGTTATTCAAGGCACGCGTATTTTAGAGATTAAAAAATCCGAGGAAATATTTAAATTCATCAACGTGAAACACAAGCCAACATTATCGCTTCTACGGGATTTTTCTGCTCCAGTGCACTTAAACTATCCATATAGTGATGAGGAACTCTTACAGCTCTTCCAATATGAAAGCGATCCTTTTGCCCGATGGGAAGCAGGTCAAGTATTTGCGAAGCGTCTAATATTTAATTTGGTTAAAGACTATCAACAACAGAAATCATTAAAACTAGACCATCGATTCATAGAAAGTTTTCGAAAAATTATTCAGGGGCCCTATAAAGATTATAGGTATGAAGCTACCCTCCTGCTTTTGCCTACAGAAGCGTACTTAATGCAATTCATGAGACATATCGACATCGAAGCGCTGTATGTAATTCGTCAATTTATAAAAAAAGAATTGGCAGCAGCTTTGATATCAGAGTTAATAAAAACCTATGAAAATCATCAAATACCTTTCTACGAATATAATTTGGCTGATGTTGGTAAACGTGCATTGAAAAATTGTTGTTTGAGCTATTTAACTGAAAATGGGGGAGATCAATACGTTCTGGCTTACCGACAGTTTAAAAATAGCGATAATATGACAGATATTGTGGGTGCTTTGTACGCCTTAATTAATCACGAGTGTAAAGAACGCCGCTATGCATTAAATGAATTCTATCAACAATGGAAAGATCAGCCTTTAGTTATTAATAAATGGATGGCATTACAAGCATCATCACAGCTGCCATCCACAATAGAAAATATGAAAAAATTAATTCAGCACCCTGCTTTCGATATTAAAAATCCCAATAGTGTGTATGCATTATTAGTGAATTTTGGTATGAATGTCGTTTGTTTTCATGATAAGAGTGGAGAGGGTTACCGTTTAATTTCCGATCACGTGCTTAAAATTGATCCGGTGAATCCACAAGTAGCTGCACGGGTATTACAACCCCTTTCACGTTGGCAGATTATAGATGAAAGACGCCAGGAACTAATGAAAGACGAGCTCAAGCGGATTATAAAAGCACGACGATTATCATCTGATGTTTACGAAATTGTTACGAAGAGTTTGGATTGGAATATTTAGGTTATGCAAATTATTTGATATTAATGATGTTCATCCTTGTTACAGATTCTGTCATTTTACGGGTAGGAGTTTAATAAAAGTAAGTCAAATTGCTTTTGAAAATAAAGCATTCCAACTGCCTTTTGTTGTTGTAAAGCATTCCGATTTGTTCCAATTCTCTTTCGGCCTTCACTCTTGTGCTACGAAGTTTTGTAAATCCATAGTGCTTTTATTTTGATCTCGGGATAATATCCAGACGGAAGTCCTGACATTCTAATAAGAAATAATGCAGCGAGAATAATTTTAGTTGCGAACATTGAGCGCCAAGCGGAATGAAGAGTAAAATGACAATCTGCTTTTATTTTGTTTAAACCTTTTCGACCGCGATGTAGTGAGAGCTGATTACTAACATTGAACTACTTGAACCACTAAATGCGCCAATTAAAACGGTACTCACTTGTGCTTCACTATCTGAGTAAGATCTCCATATATAAGGTAACTAGAGTAGTGGTATAGGGTTAATTAGGTTTGCATTTGATCGTCTGGTATGAGGTAGAGCAGTATCCATGAGCTATCTTGAAATAATCCAGATACAATCCATAATAGGTCATTGGAAATTCTTTTCGTAGATCCAAGATGTGCATTAAATATGGATCATTAGAATTTGCTTTAAAGCATCTGCCAAATTAGGTATCATATCTAAAAAGTTCCATCCCAAATCAAAAAACGGCTGAGAACGAGTTATGTCATGATTTTTTTTGAAAAGTAAACGAGATAATTAACTGACATATTTTGACTTAAATCAAATTCATTTTTAAAAGGGTGGTAATTAAGGCCGCTCATATCCACTAATTGTAATTTAGCCCTCTTCGCCCATCGAGTTAATTCTGAAGGGCGGATAAATTGAGCATAGTCGTGGGTACCTTTTGGTAACCAATTTAAAAGGTATTCTGCGCCGACAATGGTAAAGAGATAAGCTTTAAAATTGCGATTAATAGTTGAGAAAAAAAGTTTACCGTTTGGTTTTGTAAGCAGGGCGCATGCTTTTACCATCTGTGCAGGGTTAGGAATGTGTTCAAGTAATTCCATACAGGTCACAATATCAAAGCGTTCCGTAGTTTTTGTTAAAATTTCTACATCTTGACATCGATAATCGATGTTTAATTTTTGTTGCTGGGCATGGTTTTTAGCGGTGGCAATTAAAGCATTACTCATATCAATAGCAGTAACTTGGGCGCCTTGCTTAGCCAAAGCTTCGCTCAACAAGCCTCCTCCGCAGCCTACATCAAGGATGTACTTATCCTTTAAGATCGCATGCTGTTGAATATATTTGACTCGCACAGGGTTAATTAAATGTAGTGGCTTCGTGCGACCTTTTGGATTCCACCATTCCTCAGCTAGCTTAGAGAATTTGAAAACTTCTTCGGGGTTAATATTCTTTTTTTCATCATTAGTCATTTTCATGACTTTCTTCTTTCAATGGCATAGAGACTCCATCAATTCGGATCTTCAGTAATTCAAAATGGATTGTAGAGAATTACGGTTTCCTAAGCAAATATTTTAAGCAGCTCTTTTTTAAAGCTGGAATTTAAAGTTTGTAGCAAGGGCTAGGTCTTTAAAATCTATTTTGGTTGTAATTTAATATAATTAATGTGATATGTGTTTAAAACAGCTTTAAACATGAGCTGTCAAGTTTTTGATATTTACATGAGCAGAAAGCGCTATCATTCCGGAAGACAATGTCTAAATATGTATGTCATGTAACGTTTATGCCATCAGATCGACTAATACAATAGGTTATGGTACTTGCTAAGATTTGCATAACACCCAAGCTCTAGAAATCATGATTAAAACACTGATGAAGATGGAGAGCAAGTGTAAGTGATCGATTGATATTCATAGTAAAGAAAATAACGATATCTCAGCGGATGCGGATATTGAATTTTTTTGCTACCAATAAAAGCCTTGCAACTAAAAGCTTAACAAGATTTGGATAGTCATAATAACCATAATGCAAAAGAATAAGAACAAATAACCACTAAGACTAAAATCTAGTAAGGTGCTGACGAGCTATAAGAACATTGAAGATCATGACGTATGACGTGCATTCCACACCTTTTGGATTTCTCACCATTCCAAAATTACTCTATCCATAGGACTTGTTTTTATCATCTAAATCTAATAGTTCCTTCCCTCTCTGACGCTTCTCACCTGACCTCTTTCGTACGCCAGGAGTTAAGAAGGAAGAAAATATTACAAAAAGCTATATGTGGAATAAGGTGTGGCCATCAGGTTCTAAGGAGTTGGCAATAAGCCTGATTAAGCCCATGGGCAAGGCGCTTACCTAGAGCAAGCTTAATCCTATAGCGGATCTCATAGAGATTGCACGTTTGGCTGGCTATTAACAAATAATTGTCGCTTGTTTTTAGTTCATCGATAAGTCTTAAATTCATAGCTTGAGAAGCGCACCAATGCTCGCCTGTAGCTACCTGCTCAACATCCACTACCTTACGATGCTCCTTAATGAAATTTTTGAAGAGTGCGTGCATTTCTTCAACTTCTTGACGTATTTTAGCTCGCCCTTTTTCGGTATTTTCACCGAAGAGCGTGAGTGTACGTTTATATTCGCCAGCTGTAATTTGTTCAAAGTCAATGGATTTTTTTTGTAAGTAGCGATGAAAATTGGGCAGTTGAGCCAGAACGCCGATAGACCCTACGATGGCAAAAGGCGCAGCAATAATCCAATCAGCTACACAAGCCATCAAATAACCGCCACTCGCTGCTATCTTATCGATGGCCACTAGTAATTTTATATTAGCTTCTTTAATTCTTTGTAGTTGGGAAGCGGCTAACCCATAACTGTGGACTATCCCTCCGACACTTTCAAGACGTACAAGAACCTCATCCTCTTGATTGGCGAGGGTTAGTAAGGCGGTCACTTCTTCACGCAACGCCTCCACGGCGGAAGCGTGGATATCACCATTAAAATTGAGAATAAAAATCCGTTTTTTCAGTTCTTTTGATTTTACTTTTCGTTTGCGCTCTTTTTCTTGAGATTTTAATTGCAATTTAAGCTCATGTCTACTTTTAATGGCACGTAGAAGAATACGATTGTATTGTTCATATTTATCATTGAATCTTCGAACATCGAGTTTACCTTTGGATTTTCCTTTCGCATATGTAAGCATACCTAGAAAGGCAAAAAGAATAATTAGAATAGCAGCCACGATGCTGATCAATTTAGCTAAAAATAAGCTGTAATTGCTAACAAATTCCATACTCACATCTTATCATCGGCTCTTGTTTTGCGCAAAAAAATTATTTTTACACTATTTCTGTGAGGTAATGAGGCAAAGTATTTGCGTGTTATCAACATCATTAGAGAGACTCGAGAGAAGTGTAATAGGTAAATGAAATAATGTGAACATTTATCTTATTAAGAAAAGGAAAATTTGCTTTTAGCCAGACAAATAATGAGGTAAAGTTAGCTTGAGTCAATTCAAGAAATAGAGTTAGGATTTTATTTTCTGTGTCGAAGAGTGCGCTGTGGTTAAACTACCCAAAATATGGATTGGAAAATAATCAAATAATCCCCGCCGACTGACTAATGCGTATCTTGCATGACTTCATCCTTGTAATTGCTTAAGGTAAAGTTTCATAGCAGTATTCTATACAACAGGCAGATTAGCAACGCACACATCGCTCTCGATCAGTTTTTTCTATTTCATTAGGCGTAGTAATGTGCAGTGGATAGATCACTTTATTGGCATCGACGCGGATATAATCCGATTTAACTATGATATAAAATAAGCATTATTGGCTGCATGTGATTTATGTTCGTCAAAATGGTGTTGAGCTAATGAAATGGACATTCGTAAGTGCGCGACCGCGACATGCTTATATTTCTATTATTAGATTGGCTTTCGTGTATTTCGGGCTCGATCTATAGGCCAACGCATTCATTTTCGTGGAACCCCCTCTGTTCATAGCATGTGGTCCAGTTTCATGATTAATGTCCATGACGCGGCAATAATTGAATTCTTTTTTTATAGGGTATGGTCAAGCGAACATTTTCTGGGTCCCAGCTGTAAAAGGATGGTAACTAATGTCCTAACCGTCCGTAATTAAAATTAAAACCCAAAGTCTGTTATGTTAAATCGTGAATCAATAACTTTCTTTGAAAGTCTATGTTACTAACTGCGGTAGGAAATTTTTTTAGTTCACTAAAATTGATCAATTCTTTTTGGTAATTCCCGAGCTGATATCACCCGTAAGACCATTACAGCATGAATTTTTTAATGAGATTTAAGTATTTTTCCAACAGTGGTCCGAAAAATCTTGTCAATTTTTTTCGGCTCTATAGAATGGAAATCGATTCTGTAATCTGACTTACTAAATCCATTGGAAGATGGTTGCATTTACATGTCGTCGTTCTATCCAATAGAGATGTGGTTTTTGCTACAGATCTTCAAATAACAATTGCTTAGCCTCCTCAACAATAAAATCAGCTAGCTTAGAGTTATTGATTAATCAATGAGTAATCTAGATGACTTATTCCATGCTGTTGTGTTTTCGAGTACGATTATCGCTCATAATAGGCTCTATATTTGCTTTAGAGTTATTTATATATACAAACTTTTAACTGACAGTATCATTATCTTGGGTTGTATATCATCGGCATTGCTTCCATTTCTTACTACGCTCGTTTAGCGGTAACTTATAGATTACTTTTCGGATGAGATTTTGGAGTAATTGTATTTTTTAGTACAATAATTTTCGGTTTGGCTTTACGGTGTGGATTATGTGAATTACCCGCGGAAACTCTGGAATTGATCCAAATGAAGAATCTTTATTGATGACGAGAAGTATTTTGGGTAAATTTCGCTTCGAGGGAAATCTCTTTCATTTCAGGTACTAAGAAGGTGAAAAAAATGCCAAACAAAGAGGCAATGGCCGCAAACACCATTGTAAAAGGTAGCCCCATATTTTTTAAAATTAGAGGTAAAAAGAAGGCTCCAATAAAGGCGCCGGCCTTGCCAATTGCAGCAGAGAGACCATGAGCTCTAGCACGTATACGGGTGGGATATATTTCTGAAGGAATTAAAAACGTAGTCGCATTAGGCCCAAAGTTAATGAAAAAAAAGCTGGTACCAAATAATCCAATAAATAGAAGTAAAGTTTTCCGGATACTTGGAATGCTCGCGATGAGTAAATAACACAGGGTCATGATCATAAAACCGATTATTTGTAGCGATTTTCGCCCAATTTTGTCCACGTACGTAGCTGCGAAGAAATATCCCGGAACAGCGAAACACAAGAAAATGAGTGCCGACAACAAGATGTGCTTCAAAAGGGAAGCGTGTGGACTAATGGCATTTATGATAAGGACAGAGGATACGCCATTGCCATAAAGCGCCACGTCCAATAGAAACCATGCACCAGCTGTTCCAAGTAGGCATTTAAGCCATTTAGAAGAAAATAATTTTTCGGGCATAGGAACAGCGGTAGTCATAATTTCATCTTTATGTCCTGCTAAATCACTAACAACTCGACTTACTTGAATGGGAGATTGCTTACTAAGCAAAAACCTAGGAGTTTCTTCTATTTTCCTCCGTAAATAAAATACAGAGGCCGCCGGAAGCGCACCGAAAGCCAATAAGATACGCCAGACGTAGGGATGAGGAATATGGCAAATCATTAGCAGAGAGGCAAAAAGTGGCCCTACAATTAATCCAACAGCTTGCATAGCAAAAACGAGCAGTACTAAAAATCCACGATTTTTTCGATTAGCATATTCGCTGGCTACTACAGCGCTTGTGGGGTAATCCCCGCCAATTCCAATACCGACTATAATTCGTGAAATTAAAATCCAGACAAAAGAAGGCGAGAAAGCAGAAAGCAATGCACCGATAAATAAAATAAATACTTCGACACCGTACATTTTCTTACGACCCCATTTGTCAGCGAACCAACCAAAAATCATAGAGCCGAAGGCCGCTGAAGCTAAGGAAGCGCTATTAAGCAAAGCAATTTGACTAGAGGTAAGCTGCCACAAAGGCATTAACAAAGTAGTGACCACTCCGATGACAAACAAATCGTAAGCATCTGTAAAAAATCCCATACCTGCAGTGATAACCATCCGCCAATGAAGGCGATTAAGTTTCTGTTCATCTAATTCAAGTACGAGGCTTTCAGCCTTTTCAATATTCATTCATGCCCCCATGTTGCGATTCTATAAGGAATCATAGCAGGGTGATTATGACAATTTAATGATAACTTCTCACGTTCGAAACGAGTTGGAATTTGCCTTTTTCTTTGAAAGGAAAGGAATTGTTCTTTTCTAGCGAGAAAAGTGGCAAGTGGACGTACTTCTCTTATCAAACTTGCTTTCAGCATAGCTTTCAGCATATAAATCACTTTGATGGCGCGCGAGGATGTGTTTGACAGTTGCTAACTCGAGGCCCATCCTCTATCCCCGCCGCTCTCACAAGAATATGCTTTTCTACGCAATAAAATCGTTTTTCCGGCATATACTTCACTGCGTTAATGATCATATCCAAAACAGACTCTTTTTAATTCTTCTTCTAACCCGCTCGTGTATAAATTAGCATCTGACTCGAATTTAATACTGTATCGTTTTTCATGGCTAATATTTTTGGCATCGGCGCAAAGTATTTTTAGAATTTCAGAAACAACCAGGCTAAACTTCTCTTTAGAAGTATGATTATCACTTTTAAGACGAAAGAATAATAAAAATATCATCAACAACTGCAATGACCGCTTCCATTCGAGCGCTATATTGATACATTTGACTGAAAATTGTTTGATCAGGATTAATTTCTGGATTTTTTTCTTAATTATTAGTTACAAATCGATATCCAGCCTCCTAATTGTTTTAATGTGATGGCGATCTTACTTTTTAATTTATCTCAAAAGACAATGAATATGAACGTTAACTGTACGGTTATCAACATAAACATTTCTAGCTAAATACTAAGTGATAAGCTGGTCTCAAGTATACGTTTTATTAGGATGCTTTATAAAGAATAAAGCATTGTGTATTCGATAGGTGAAAGAAGCAGGAGTTTGTATTGATTTATATTGATAGTAATTTAAGCTTGGAAATATTAATAGCAATATCTTGACGTTTAATTTCGTGGGAAGGCGAGAAGTAAAGGACATTGACGTAGAATCGTTTTTATTTTCTTGACATTAGTATATCAATAGAAAAAAAAGAGGAGGGTTGCAATAATAATTATTAGTGCCTGTTATTAATCCTGTAACTTTGTTCCCTTCTTCAGATTTAGTGGTGAGCCTAACAATAGGAATGTTTGGAAATCGGATCGTTTTTTATCCTTCGATAAACTTAATACCACTTTTCTGAGCAGCATCCGATCAAGTAAATAAGACCAGTCAATTGATTTGCAAGCCGTTATTTCGCTTTTGCCGCATCTTCGATATCATCAACTAGAATTCAGTCTATTTTAGATAGACACATTATTACTCTTTTTCTTACTTTCTTATTTACGACCCATGAAGGAAAGATCTTTTCTCTTCTCTCGTACACTACCTTTTCTCTTGGTTCATTCCCCCAGTTGAATACCTAAGATTTACGTTAAATCAAGGCGTGTATTTCCTCTTTGAATTTGTGGAATAGGGTTTGCTTTTAAGTGAATTTATTATTTCTTATCCTTATCTTAAAATCCTTCTCTCCTGCTACAGACTTAAGTGAGTTGGAAATCTATTATTGCTAAGAATTTCATTTTAACTTAATTAGTATTTTTAGAATATTTTAGTTATTATTTTTATAATATTTTTAACTTTATAGAAAAATGAAAAAATTAAGCACTGAATAGGATGCTAACAGCGAAAGGATATACTTAACTTAAAAGACAAAGAGAATTTTTATCTCACGAAGTATGATTGTAATTCAATCTCGATCCTAAAACCTTTGAAACCGAACATGAGGTAAATATGATCCCTGAATTTATTGCTTCTTAAGACTTTTTCTTTTATATCCAAGGCATTTTAATTTTTAATTAAAATGGGATGATGGGTTGAGTCTTTTTTCTAATAGTATTAAGGCTGTCATTATTGACATTGACAGATACTGTTTACCAATACTTCATTGGTAACCCGATTTTTGTATCGGTTGACAGTAGGGTATTTTCGGCATAATCACGGGAGCGGCGCAGATGGACGGGGCGATATTGGTGGTGAGTGCCGCGGACGGTCCAGTGCCACAGACGCGGGAATACATTACTTCATGTGTTATAAATATGAACTTCTCCCATATCCTCGATCAATGGGAATTGAGTACGGTGATTCGCCCCCCATGTCCATCTTTCATGTATCCTTGGTGCTAGTCGCTAGGGAATTTCTATTCTATAAATAAAAATTTCTATAAATAAAAATTAAGTTTTATTCCACCGTAACGGATTTCGCTAAATTGCGCGGTTGGTCGATATCTGTTCCCTTTAAGACAGCAACATAATAGGCCAATAACTGCAAAGGTACAGTATAGGCGATCGGAGCTATGACATCAGACATAGTGGGCATTCGGATAGAAAAACTATTATCCATTTTTGATTCCCAAGGGATTTTCTCATCCATGAAAACATATAGTTCGCCTCCCCTTGCTTGGACCTCTTGCATATTTGATTCTAACTTTTTAATTAAGTGGTCATTAGGTGCAACGACGATAACCGGCATGCCTTTTTCGACTAAAGCTAAAGGACCATGTTTTAATTCACCTGCAGGATAAGCTTCTGCATGCATATAGGAAATTTCTTTTAATTTTAAAGCGCCTTCTAAGGCGATTGGGAAAAGTGCACCACGGCCTAGAAATAAAGCATTTTTTTTATTTATAAAACGCTTTGATAATTGCTTGATAGAAGCATCTAAGTTTAAAGTTTTTTGTAAAAGATCTGGTAAATTTTGCAAATGATTGATAATAATTTCGCAGTTTCCATTATTTTTTCTTTGAAATAAGGCGGCCAATAATAATAAAGAGACTAATTGTGTGGTAAATGTTTTGGTAGCTGCAACGCCGATTTCGATTCCTGCGTGGGTAAGAAAAACTAGATCAGCCTCTTGGGCTACCGAACTAGTTGGAACATTACAAATACCTAAGGTTGCTGTGTACCCTAAGTTTTTCGCTTGTCCTAGTGCTGCTAATGTATCAGCTGTTTCACCTGATTGGGAGATAGCAATAAATAAAGTATTAGGTTCAATTACTGCTTTGCGATACCGATTTTCGCTGGCAATCTCCACTTGGCATGGAATTCCGGCTAAGGATTCCAACCAATAACGACCAACTAAAGCAGCGTGAAAACTGGTCCCACAAGCAACAATTTGGAGACGCTTTGTTTTTCTAAAAATGAATTCCGCTTTATGCCCGAGACTTTTTGGAATTATCGTGTTATTAATTAAATGTCTAGAAATCGTATCTAGCACCCCCTGGGGTTGCTCAAAAATTTCTTTTTGCATAAAATGACGGAAATTCCCCTTTATCACCGTGTCGTAATCAATTTTTGAGGTATAGGAGGGTCGCTTAATTAATTTTCCAGCTTGGTTGTAGATAGAGATAGAATCAATACCAATTTTGGCAATATCTCCTTCTTCTAAACAAATAAATTTCTGAGTTACAGGCAACAAAGCACTGATGTCTGAGGCAATAAAATGTTCCCCAATCCCTAAACCAATGACCAAAGGACTACCGTAGCGAACGGCATATAATGCTTCGGGTTCTATGCTTGAAATAATGGCTAATCCATAGGTTCCACTCAATTCTTGAGTGGATTGTTGGATGGCTTGTAATAATTCCTTTTCCCTCTTACTATGGTAATGAATTAAGTGAACGATGACTTCTGTATCCGTTTCCGTCTTAAACACATAGCCTAATTTTTTAAGTTTTTGTCGAAGCGACTGGTGATTTTCAATAATCCCATTGTGAACAATCGAAATGGTATTCTCCGAGCAGTGAGGATGAGCATTTTTTTCTGTTGGCTTCCCATGTGTTGCCCAGCGAGTGTGAGCAATACCAGTATGGCCTTGCAGAGGTTTTCTTCCCAACCTCTCAGCAAGCACTTGGACTTTACCTTTAACTCGAACTTGTTGAATTTTATATGTTTTTTTATTTAGGATGGCAATTCCGGCTGAATCATAACCACGATATTCTAAACGATTCAGACCTTCCAATAAAATGTTTGCTACATGACGTTGAGCAATAGCTCCTACAATGCCGCACATGTTTGGTTCCTTTCTCAAAAAATTTAAGAAAGGTAATTATACTTCTATTTGAGAATAATGAGAAAAGATGAGGATAGATATTAAATTTACGAGAAAATCGGCATTTTTTGAGATATTTTCAATGTAATATAGGTTGCTACTCCACAGTTCCCGATTCTTTGCGGCTAAGAGCTATATAGAATTTAATTCAAGTCAACCATTGTTGTAGAATTGAGTAAAATATAGTGGGCACTCAGTGGTCGTTAAAGAAGGAAGACCTTTATGCTTACGTTGAAAACGATGGAAGAAATCAGAGAGGATCTCCAGGTTGCTTCAATTTCCCGATGAAGAATATCCTATTTAATGTGCGCTGTAAATTGCGTAACCTCTCGAGACACGTTATCATTTACACTTTGATTTGGAGCTGTCACAGGAAAGCCCATGCCATCACGCCGAGAGTGTGCCAATGCAGTTCGTGCGTTGGCAATGGATGCCGTAGAAAAAGCCAATTCAGGTCATCCCGGAATGCCGATGGGGATGGCTGATATTGCTGAAGTACTGTGGCGCGATTTTTTAAAATTCAATCCTAATAATCCCCACTGGGTCAATCGTGATCGATTTATTTTATCTAATGGTCACGGGGCTATGTTGCAATATGCACTTTTACATTTGACTGGTTTTGATTTATCGATAAAAGACCTAGAAAATTTTCGACAGTTTCATTCACGTACGCCGGGCCATCCCGAATTTGGACATACGCCTGGAGTTGAAACGACGACTGGGCCACTTGGACAAGGATTAGCTAATGGTGTTGGTATGGCGATAGCCGAACAGATTCTATCTAGAACTTTCAATCGTGAGAACTTTCCGATCGTAGATCATCATACGTATGTTTTTGCCGGTGATGGTGATCTGATGGAAGGCATTTCTCATGAAGCTTGTTCGTTAGCTGGAACCTTGGGCTTAGGGAAATTAATTGTTTTTTATGATGATAACGGTATTTCCATCGATGGGGATGTGGGTGGATGGTTTACCGATGATACTCCAAAGCGCTTCAAAGCCTATGGATGGCAAGTCATAACCCATATAGATGGGCATGATCCCGAGGCCATTTCTCAAGCCATTATCACGGCAAAAAATGAAGTTATCAAACCAACCCTTATTTGTTGCAAAACGATTATCGGTTATGGAGCACCCATCTTGGCGGGTCAGGCGGTGGTCCATGGAGCCCCTTTAGGCGAAGAAGAAGTAGCCGGTGTCCGTAAAATTTTAAATTGGCCTTACCCACCATTTGAAATTCCTAAGGAGATTTATGCTGTATGGGATGCGAAAGAAAAAGGAAAGGAACGCGAAACTCACTGGAATCGATTATTGACGAATTATGAAAAACATCATTCCGAATTGGCAAAAGAATTTTTACGACGACAAAAGAAATTATTATCCGCGGGTTATACCAAAAAAATGGAGGAGTTCATTTTAAATATGGAAGCTTCAAAAGAAGATAATGCTACACGTAAATTGTCTCTTAAATGTTTAGACGCTATTGCGTCTTCATTACCTGAATTAATTGGTGGGTCGGCCGATTTATCAGAATCGAATTGCACGAAATGGTCGGGCGCGACTATCTTGAGTCAAGAAAATCGTCAGGGAAATTATATTGAATATGGGGTACGTGAATTCGCAATGACGGCTATCATTAATGGTATTGCCCTGCATGGTGGCTTTATTCCTTTCGCCGGTACTTTTTTAACTTTTTCAGATTATGCGCGAAATGCTGTGCGTCTAGCAGCGCTTACCCAGGCGCATACGGTTTTTGTTTATTCTCATGATTCAATTGGTTTGGGAGAAGATGGCCCTACGCATCAACCAATTGAACAATTACCCTCATTACGAATGATTCCAGGCTTGTATGTGTGGCGTCCTTGTGACGGTACCGAAACAGCAGTCGCATGGCGAGAGATAATTGACCATCCTGGACCTAGCTGTCTTTTATTAACTCGCCAAAAGGTTAGGCATCAGAATCGTAATTCAAGGCAAATGGAGTTAATTGCAAAAGGAGGATACGTATTGTGGGAGTCAAAAGAACCGGCCCAAATTATTCTGATAGCTACAGGTTCTGAAGTCATGATTGCTGTTGAAGCAGCGAAGGCTTTAGAAAAAAATATTCCGGTGCGAGTCGTTTCCATGCCATGTTGTAAAATTTTTAAAAATCAAGAAATCGATTATCAAGAATCGGTTTTACCTTCACACATAATAAAGCGTGTTGCTATTGAAGCGGCTCATCCAGATTATTGGTATCAATTTGTTGGGCGCGAAGGTAAAGTAATTGGAATTAATCAATTCGGCGCTTCAGCACCCTACCCCGTGATGTATCGTGAATATGGGTTCACTCCGGAACGGGTTATTAATACGATAGAAGGATTTTTCAACGAATTTGAAACTGAGGAGAAGTAGTATGGTATATAAAGTTGCTATTAATGGTTATGGCCGTATTGGTCGAAATATTTTACGAGCTTTTTACGAATCAAGGAGGTATCGTGATTTAAAAATTGTCGCTATTAATGATTTAGGAGATGTTAACACTAATGCTCATTTAACTAAATATGACTCGGTGCATGGGCGATTTACTGCTGATGTAAGTGTTAATAAAGCAGGATTAACGATCGATGGTGATAAAATTAAAGTATTTTCGGTAAAAAACCCAGAAGAATTACCTTGGCGAGAACTTGATATTGATTTGGTGCTTGAATGCACAGGGCTATTTACAAGTAAAGAAAAATCGAAAGCGCATTTAAAAGCTGGGGCAAAAAAAGTTTTAATCTCTGCGCCGGCTGGTAACGATGTTAAAACCGTTGTGTTTGGTGTTAATGAAAATATTATTACTAAAGAAGATAAAATTATTTCTAATGCCTCTTGCACAACAAACTGTTTGGCACCTCTATTAAAGGTATTAAATGATGAAATTGGCGTTGAACGTGGATTAATGGTAACCGTTCATTCTTATACTAACGATCAAAACCTCACCGATAGCTATCACAAAGATTTGTATCGAACGCGTGCAGCTACGCAATCGATGATCCCTACTAAAACCGGAGCCGTTGCTGCTGTAGGGTTAGTATTACCAGAGTTAGATGGAAAATTAGATGGTTATGCTATTCGAGTGCCTACAATTAATGTTTCTGTCATTGACTTTACATTCGATGTCAAAAAATCAGTAAGTGTTTCTCAAGTCAACGCTGTGATGAAAGAAGCTGCTGAGGGTAAAATGAAAAGTGTACTTGGTTATAATGACGAGCCGCTTGTATCTATTGATTTTAATCATGAGTCATATTCGTCAGTTTTTGATGCGGGGCAAACGCGAATAATCGATAAATTAGTAAAGATTGTCGCTTGGTATGATAATGAATGTGGGTTTTCTAACCGTATGTTAGATGTGGCAGGCGCTTTTTTGGAATGAAAAAGTTACCTTTTCTATCCATGTCTGATATTAACATTAGTAACAAACACGTTCTTATTCGCGAAGATCTTAACGTGCCAATGGAAAATAGTAGAATTATTGATGACGAAAAAATTATTCGGGTAGTACCGACTATTAAAAAAGCACTTGAAGCAAATGCGCGAGGGATAATTCTGTCTCACTTAGGAAGACCACAAGAAGGAAAATTTGATCTCGCCTTTTCCTTGGTTCCCATAGCAGAAGCATTAAGTAAAAAGTTAAACTGGGAAGTACCGCTTGTTAAAAATTGGCTAGGCGGTGTTACCGTTGAACCAGGGATGGTTATATTATGTGAAAATGTTCGATTTAACGTGGGCGAAAATAATAACGATTCCGCTTTAGCTCGGCGTATGGCGAACCTATGTGATGTTTTTGTTATGGATGCCTTTGCAACAGCACATCGCACGCAAGCTTCCACGGTTGGAATTTCAGAATATGCCCCAATAGCTTGCGCGGGACCTCTCCTTATTTCTGAAATTGAAGCTTTGTCTCGTGCATTACATAATCCAAAAAAACCTGTAGTAGCTATTTTAGGCGGCGCTAAAGTTTCTTCCAAAATCCATTTCCTAGGAAATTTATTAGATAAAGTTGATCAATTAATCGTAGGAGGTGGGATCGCGAATACCTTTTTAAAAGCAAAGGGTTATAACATTGGAAAATCGTTATGTGAGAACAACTGGTTGGATCACGTGCATCAATTTTCGAAAAAAGCAACAGAAAAGAATATTTCTATTCCACTTCCGGTTGATGTTTTCGTTGCGACTCAGCTTTCTAAAGATGTAAAATCGACACTAAAACCTGTCAATGCAATTACAGATAACGAATCTATTTTTGATATAGGAACCAAAACATCAGCAAGCTATGCTCATTTAATGGCTAAGGCTGGTACCATAGTTTGGAATGGTCCTGTTGGTGTTTTCGAAATCGAAGCCTTTAGTCAAGGTACGCGCGCGTTAGCACGAGCAATTGCCGATAGTGACGCTTATTCTATTGCGGGAGGTGGAGACACCCTGGCTGCTTTAGATCGATTTGGTCTAATAGATCAGTTTTCCTGTATTAGTACAGGCGGGGGGGCTTTTTTAGAATTTTTAGCAGGAAAAATGCTTCCCGCGATTGAAATTTTAATCCAGCGAGCAAAGTTTTATGAGTAAAAATAACCAACATATGTTACGTCGTACGAAAATTATCGCGACTTTAGGTCCTGCGACGGATGATCCTTCAATTTTAGAAGAAATTATTAACGAAGGCGTTGATGTTGTTCGCTTAAATTTTTCTCACGACTCCCATGAGCGCCATAAAAAACGAATTGAAATGGTACGTAAGGCTAGTAAAAAGCAAGAACGAGTAATTGGGATCTTGGCGGACTTACAGGGACCTAAAATTCGTATATCAAGTTTTAAGCTAGGAAAAATAAAATTAGAGCAGGGGGGGCAATTTATTTTAGATGGGGACTTACCTGCCAGAGAGGGAACGCAAGAAAAAGTGGGAATTGATTATAAAAACTTACCGAAAGATGTAAAAGCTCATGATATATTGTTGTTAGACGATGGGCGTCTCAAATTAATCGTCCAATGTGTTGAAAGAAAAAAAATTATTTGTCGGGTAGCAGTTGGTGGTGAATTGTCTAACCACAAGGGAATTAATCGTTTTGGAGGCGGCCTTTCAGCGAAGTCAATGACTGAGAAAGATATCAAAGATTTAAAATTTGTTGTTAATCTTGATGTGGACTATGTGGCGATTTCGTTTCCCCGAGATGCAGAAGATATCTTTAAGGCTAAGAATTTAATTCAGGGCTATAAAGGGAAGGCTGGTGTCGTTGCTAAAATTGAACGTGCTGAAGCTGTGAAAAATATTGATGCTATCATTGAAGCTAGTGATGGTGTTATGGTTGCTCGCGGTGACTTGGCTGTTGAGATTGGTGATGCGCAAGTGCCTTTGGTTCAAAAAGATATTATTCATCGAGCCAGATCTCTTGATAAGCCCGTTATTATTGCCACCCAAATGATGGAATCGATGATTCACACTTCCGTTATACCCACTCGAGCTGAAGTATCTGATATAGCTAATGCTGCCTTGGATAACACCGATGCTGTTATGCTTTCAGCCGAAACGGCGGTGGGTGATTACCCAATATTAGCAGTCGGAGCGATGGCTCGAACATGCGTGGCTTCCGAAATGCAACCTCGTTCACATATTTCGCGTCATCGTGTAGAGTGCCGTTTTAGACGCATTGATGAGGCTATTGCAATGGCAACAATGTATACAGCCAATCATGTAGATATCAAAGCGATTGTGGCCTTAACAGAATCAGGAATTACCCCTCTATGGATGTCACGAATTCGAACAGCAATTCCCATTTATGGTTTAAGTCGTTTTTGCAAATCCTTGGGACGGATGACATTATATCGCGGGGTTTACCCCATTAAATTTGATCCCACTAAGCACAAAAGGGAAGAAGTTAATGTTAAAGCTATTGGAGTTATGGAAAAACAGGGCTTATTAGAAAATGGAGATTTGGTAATATTAACTAAAGGCGATTATATGGGTGTCGGTGGTGGTTCAAACGCTATGAAGATTTTAACTGTTGGGAAAGTAGTTTAAAAAACTTAGGAGATTCTATGGCCCTAATTACATTGCGACAATTACTAGATCATGCTGCCGAGCATGGGTATGGTGTTCCCGCTTTTAATGTTAATAACTTAGAGCAAGTGCGTGCAATTATGGAAGCAGCTGATGAAACGCGAAGCCCTGTTATCGTTCAGAGCTCGGCTGGTGCCCGCCAATATGCTGGTCCTCACTTTATTCGTGCGCTCATTCTCGCGGCAACAGAAGAGTGGCCACATATTCCCATTTGTATGCATCAAGATCACGGTGCCTCACCAGAAGTATGTCAACAGTCTATTCAAATGGGCTTCACGTCTGTGATGATGGATGCTTCTCTTCTTGAAGATCAAAAAACACCGTCCAATTATAAATACAATGTCTCTATAACAGCATTAACCACACAGATGGCTCATGCTTGTGGTGTTTCAGTGGAAGGTGAGCTTGGCTGCTTGGGTTCGCTAGAAACTCTGAGGGCCAGCGAAGAGGATGGCTCGGGTGCTAAAGGGAAATTATCACGAGAGCAGATGCTAACAGACCCAGATCAAGCTGCTGATTTTATTAGAAAAACAAAAGTAGATGCGTTGGCTATTGCTATTGGCACAAGTCATGGTGCTTATAAATTCTCGAAGCCCCCCACTGGGGAAGTGCTAGTAATTAATAGAATTAAAGCTATCCATGAACGACTACCCAATACTCATTTGGTAATTCATGGCTCTTCATCAGTACCTCAAGAATGGCTTAAGGTAATTAATGAGTATGGGGGTGAGATTCCTGAAACTTACGGCGTACCTGTTGAAGAAATCCAAGAAAGTATTCGCTATGGAGTTCGAAAAATCAATATCGATACTGATTTGAGATTAGCTTCTACTGGGGCTATTCGTCGTTACCTTGCTCAAAACCCTTCTCAATTCGATCCACGAAGATACTTAGGTGAAGCACTTAAAGCGATGAAAACCATATGCAAAATGCGCTATGAAGCGTTTTGCACTGTAGGACAAGCCGATAAAATCAGAATAATTTCACTTGAAAGTATGACAAGGCGCTATAAAAATGGGGAATTGGAGCCGCGAATTCAGGAAGGGTAAACTGTTTTCTGGGAGTAGGAGTTCTCGGTTACATTCCTCTGCGCTCAGTGGTTTTAACGACGAGAGATATGCAAGTAGCACAGTACCAATTATGCGAGCATGAGTTCGATTCGTGACGTATAAAACTCAAGAAGATATGTTTTCATCAAGTTCATAGGAAAAGTCCCTAGGCCCATAGAACGAAAAAAACCACTGAGCGCAGAGGAATGTAACCAGGGGGGTTTTGTTATAAAATGGTTTGCATTGCTCTTGACCATGTGATAGTGTCACTTTCAGTTTGGGTAAAAGATATTTTGCAAGAACAATATACGCTGCTACTTTTTAATTTTTTGGGAAGGGCAGGACGATTTGATGATTTAATGAAATAGTTATTTTTCATTGGGTTTTTAATACAGATTCTTGCCTTTTTAGCACCATCGCATATGGAAATCCATTTATTGCTGTTCCTGCCCTTCATAATGAACTTGTCCAAAAACTAAAAAATCTCTGAAAATAAAGTGTTTATAAGGGACTGATATTTCTACCTATTCTATTCAAAAAATTTCTCAATAAACAGGAAAATTTTATAATTGATACAGGTTTAAGGGAGAACAGCTATCTTTATGGGAGGACAAAAATGATTCCTGCTATGGCAGAAGTCCAAAGAGTATGGTGGAATGTTGCATGCGCAGCTAGGTAGTGAATCAGGCGATTAATTTACCGTTTGAGTCGTTTCTATTGCTGAATATTTCTGTCTCTCAATTAGTACACTTTTACGGCCCTTAATTCAGGAATGGAGAAGTATTAGTGTGTATAATTTCTATTAACACTTTGATTCTAGAGGACTCAGGAGCCAATACAGTACATAATTAATCCTTTTAAACCAATAATGATTTTATTAATGGGAAAGCGGGTACTCTTTAATAATCGTACCAGCCATTACAAGGAATTGAGGCACTTAACTTATTAAAAATCAAAACCGACCTATGTCCCAAAGATTAGGAGGGTGATAGCTGGTGAAGCGACTCCCTTTCAATCCAGGACCCTGATCATTACTTAAATCCCGGTAAACATGGTGATATTGATATTTTCGCTTAGGTACAAATAACGAACCAGTCAGTCTGATATCACACTTTTTATTGCTTTAGTATATAATATCCAATTCCGTGGATGACGCTAAAAACTCTTGATTTAGAATTAGAAAGAGTTATAAGCAATCGGTTACTGTAAGGGTATGAATGATGTTTACTTTTAACCGAATATCCATTATCGTACGGCTCATCGGAACATGGTTTCTCCAAGAGAATTAGATAATTTTGGGATTTAGTGTTAGTTACGCCCCCTTCTACGTAAATATTTACTAATGTTAGCAATTGTTCTTGAAATTTTCGGTACAAGTAATAATAAGCTTTTTTGAGCGATCATTATTTCTAGGATAACACGACCACTAAAGATATTACGAATTTGATTACATTGACTGAAAAAGATGAGATTCTAAAATTGAGGGGAAGTTAATAGGTATTTTAGACAATGAGATAAGAAAGAGGAACGATAATGATAATGCTTCTAATGTTAAAATGAATAATCGACAAGTCGAATGGGCCTGTAACCTGGGGGGCGACACTCGTCTATCCTTACAGAAAAAATACCAAAAATAGTTAAATATGGCTGACGTATTCCGATTTTATCAAAGCTCTTACTTTGCGCAAGGTATGTTCTCAAGTTTTCAGGCGGGATTCGGGTAAGTTTCGTATTCTATCACAAAGAATGATGTCGTACTTTGTTTCCTTGGAATTAGAGGCATTAAATTAAGCTTATGACCGAATTTGTGCCCCCTATCTATCAAGAGGCAAAATACCTTATCAGTGCTTTTAAATTTAGCGACCTACCACCGGATGAGGGAGCTGAAGTTGCTTTCATTGGCCGGTCCAATGCTGGTAAATCCAGCGCGCTAAATGTAATCATAGGTATTAAAGGATTAGCGCGTACCAGCAAGACGCCCGGTCGAACGCAAATGATTAATTTTTTCGCTTTAAATGAGAGGGAACGTTTGGTGGACTTGCCGGGCTACGGCTATGCTAAAGTCCCCCGTATGGTTAAGGAGCGTTTGGAGGAGTTAGTTAACAGCTATTTAAAAAAACGGCTTTGCTTAAAGGGATTAGTAGTAGTCATGGATATACGGCATCCATTAAAAAAAATGGATGAAGATGTGATTAAATGGGCAACGAAGTATAATATTTCACTTCATGTACTTCTCACGAAATCAGACAAACTTGGCCAAAGCGCAGCAAAAAAAGTTTTTAGCGAAGTACAAGCCCGGCTGAACACTTACAGCGATAAGATATCCGTTCAATTATTTTCTTCTCATGATCGCACTCGTCTGGATGAAATCAGATCAGTATTGGATAGTTGGTATCATTGGTATCGATAAAATTGAAAATTGACTAAAAGATTGCCTTTTTGAAAAACCTCTGTAAAGTCCCTGCAGTAAATGGCCCACCTCTTTATATTGAGATGAGCCGTGCTATATTACATCTAACTAAAACCTCCAAGTAGTCCTTAGTCTAGGACTGACGATAATTGCTAGACCCTCTACCTTGAGTTTTTTGATTTTTGAGCGTGTTATGGTGGTACAGAGTTAACGAACAATGGCAGTATAGTGGAAATATCAAGTCTTAATCTATTTTGTGCGTGGTATTCCTAACTTCAAGTGATGCCACTAAAATTTCTTCATAATATAAAGTGGGGCGGGACGTGCTGTTATTTCAAAAAAAAACGTATGCAAAAAATGAAGTCGTTTCATGGCCAATCCCGAATTATTCAGATGTAGTCGCTCTCTTATTGGTTTTAGCCATTCTTGTTTTATTAGGTTATGGTGCTAATGCGATGATGGTAAGGTTTGATGTAGGGCAACCTCTACCTATTTCATTAGATCCAACCATGCTACCATATTACGCGTTACGCACGGTGTTGCGCATGCTGATTGCAATGTTTTTTTCACTATTATTCACATTTACTTTTGGTACATGGGCTGCTAAAAGTCACCATGCCGAACGCATCATCATTCCTATGATTGATATTTTGCAATCGGTGCCTGTGCTTGGATTTTTAACAATCACAGTAACTGCTTTTGTCGCACTATTTCGCGGTAGCTTGTTAGGTCCTGAGTGTGCAGCATTATTTGCGATCTTTACAGCACAGGCATGGAATATGGCATTAAGCTTTTATCAAAGTCTTCGAACTGTGCCAAATGATTTGCAAGAAGCTGCCACAATGTTGCAATTATCTGCATGGCAACGCTTTTGGCGAGTGGAAGTTCCGTTTGCCATGCCAGGCTTGCTATGGAATACCATGATGTCTATGTCTGGCAGTTGGATTTTTTTAGTAGCTTCAGAAACTATTAAGGTAGCAGGGCACAACATCATGTTGCCAGGTATTGGGTCTTACATCGGAGTGGCCATTGAACAAGCAAATACAATGGCCGTGGTTTATGTGATTGTCACGATGATTATCATGATCGCATTATATGATCAATTGTTATTTCGTCCACTTGTTGCTTGGACAGAAAAATTCAATGCTGAAGTGAGTGTGGGAGAAAATGAAGCCCAATCGTGGGTATTGAATTTATTTCAGCGTACGCGGTTTTTACATTTTATCGGAGAGTATTTCTCTTTATTAGGAAATGCTATCGTTAATTGCCAACTGTTTCGTTATCAACCTCCCAGAAAATCGGCTGAATATAGATATTTATTGCGTCGATTTTTCACTGTGAGTTGGAATGCGCTTTTAATTTTAGCTCTAGCAACCTCTTTTTTTCTATTAATGCGTTTTATTTTAGCGGAAGTGAGTTGGTCTGAGGTATTTCATGTTTTTTATTTGGGTTTTGTAACAGGATTACGTATTACTGTTTTGCTTATTCTCAGTTCACTCATTTGGGTGCCAATCGGCGTTTGGGTTGGCTTACGACCTAATGTTTCTCGGATAGTCCAGCCCCTTGTGCAGTTTTTAGCGGCATTTCCTGCTAATTTATTATTTCCCATTGTGGTGATTCTTATTATCCGATTTTCTTTGAATGTAAATATTTGGACTTCACCTCTGATGGTTTTAGGCGCGCAATGGTACATTTTGTTTAACGTTATTGCTGGAGCGACGGCCTTGCCTAAAAACTTGCATCATGCTGTCGGTACATTGAACGTTAAAGGATGGGTTTGGTCGAAACGATTTATGTTACCAGGGATATTTCCTTACTACATCACAGGCGCCATTACGGCAGCAGGTGGCGCCTGGAACACAAGTATTATTGCTGAATCAGTAAGCTGGGGGGGTACGCATTTGCATGTAACCGGATTGGGTGCCTATATTGCATCGATTTCCCAACAGGGCGATTTCCCTCGTCTCGCTTTAGCGATTATGCTGATCTCTTCATATGTGTTGGCATTCAATCACGGCCTGTGGCGACCGCTGTATCGCTTGGCGGAAGAGCGTTTTCAGGTTAAATAACCAGGTAGAGGTAGAGCGCATCATGAAAAAAAACAATCGTCCCATTATCGAAGTTAGAAATGTGAGTAAATTGTTTAAAAAACAAGGCTTACAAGATCTATTAGTGTTAGACCGTATAAATTTTAATTTAAATGAAGGTGAGATCATTGCAATTTTAGGAAAATCAGGGTCTGGAAAATCAACCTTATTGAGAATTATTGCAGGCTTAATTAAGCCTTCATTGGGAGTGGTGCTTTATCACGACGAACCAATTATTGCACCTGTTCCTGGATTAAGTATGGTATTTCAACATTTTGCATTGATGCCATGGCTTACCGTGTTAGAAAACGTTGAGTTAGGTTTAGAGGCAAGGGGCGTTCTGCGTGAAGAGCGTCGTACTCGTACTCTTGAGGCTATCGACATCGTAGGTCTTGATGGTTTTGAATCAGCTTATCCGAAGGAGTTATCCGGCGGGATGTCTCAACGGGCAGGGTTAGCACGAGCGTTGGTTGTAGACCCCGAAGTATTATTAATGGATGAGCCGTTTTCAGCGTTGGATGTATTGACTGCTGAAAATTTACGTAGTGATTTAATCGATATATGGCGTTCTGGAAAAACTAACATTAAAAATGTGATTATTGTAACCCACAATATTGAGGAAGCCGCATTTTTAGCGGATCGCATTTTGGTGTTTTCAATTAACCCGGGAACTATTCGTGCAGAAGTGAAAGTCGATTTGCCACATCCTCGGAACGACCAAGATTCGAAATTTCGTAAAATCGTGGATAATATTTATGGATTAATGACAAAACCTGTAGTGGAAGCCATTCCGGAAGCGATTAAATTTAAGGCGATTGATATTGGTTATCGGTTGCCGCAAGTGCCTATTTCTGAAATGATCGGCTTTATAGAAACTTTGGCCTCTTATGAGCAAAAGAAAATAGATTTACCCGAATTAACAGAAGAGTTGCATTATGAAATTGATGAGTTATTTCCCATTATAGAAGTACTTGAAATACTACATTTTGCTCATGTCTCCGGGGGAGACGTTGAATTAACAGCGGCGGGACGTTGGTTAGCAGAAGCGGATATTTTAGAACGTAAAAAAATATTTGCGAGGCACTTAATTGAATATGTCCCCATAGCAAGTCAAATTCGTCAAGAACTAAATGAGAATTCCGATCATGAAATTTCGGAAGAGCACTTTTTGAAAAATCTTGAAAATTATCTCAGCGAACAAGCAGCGGATGAAGTTTTAACTACCGTTATCGACTGGGGTCGCTATGCAGAAATTTTTGCTTACGATTATAACTCAGGTATTCTAAGTTTAGAGAATCCTTAAATGAAATTATTTTTGAGCAAAAATGAGAGATTTTTACTAAATGGGCCTGCAGGTAAGATCGAGGTTATAACTGCGCTGACCTCATATGCAAAAAAAGCTGTTATGGGTATCATCTGTCATCCGCATCCACTATACGGTGGGACGATGAATAATAAGGTGGTAATAACCACCGCCAAAGCATTTGAGCAATTGGGTGTAAAAACGGTGCGGTTCAATTTTCGTGGTGTGGGAAAAAGCGAAGGCCATTATGATAATGCTGCCGGTGAAGCAGATGATTTAAAAGCAATTCTTAGATGGGTTAAAGAAGAAGCTTGCCCGAACGATGAAATTTGGTTAGCTGGATTTTCTTTTGGCTCCTATGTAGCTGCTAAAGTAGCGAATACTGATACAGATATTAGTCGGCTCATTACTATAGCGCCAGCTGTAAATAATTATAATTATAAAGTGTTTACAAATATCGTTTGTCCTTGGTTAGTAGTAGTAGGTACTCAGGATGAACTCGTTCCTCTGGAGGAAGTAAAAGCTTTTGTGGGACAATCTCCCATCACAGTCCGCTTTATAGTAATCGAAGAAGCTAGTCATTTTTTTCATGGAAAACTGATTGAGCTGCGGGAAACATTGATACGTGAGTTGTCTTAAGATAAGTTAATCTATTGATGAATCTATTGATAATTAAAATTAAAATACTATTTTTAAGTAGTTAGACAATGTAGATTGGAAGAACTAGCCCACTTTAAAGGAAGAGAGAAGGGTCCTTAGAGTTTAACGAGAATTATTCTCATTTATCTTGACACATTTACTAAGGATAGGTGATAATAGCAAATCCTTAATATTGCATTTTATTCTCATGTAGGAGCGAAGGCATTGACCTTTTCTGATTTAAATCCTGGTGATATTGGTAAAGTTTGTGGATTTCATCCCGCTGATAATAAGTCTTATCGGCGAAAATTACTTGCTATGGGTCTCACACCAAATACTCAATTCCAAGTGATTCGACGGGCACCGCTTGGGGATCCGATTCAAATACAAGTGCGAAATTTTTATCTTACTCTCCGAAAAGATGAAGTTATCCAATTAAAGATTGAGCGGGTAGAGAATAATGAGTAATGGTTTTACTATTGTTTTAGCTGGAAATCCGAATTGCGGGAAAACTGCGGTATTTAATGCGTTGACAGATAGCTGTCAGCGTGTGGGTAATTGGTCGGGAGTTACTGTCGATAAAAAATACGGTTTTTTTCAGCATCAGGGCTTTCGAGTGCAAGTAGTAGACTTACCTGGAGTGTATTCGACAAGCGTAACATCGGATGCGGTTGATGAAAAAATTGCGTGCCAATATTTGCTATCGGGTGAAGCCGATGCGGTTATTAACGTCATTGATGGCAACAATCTTGAACGCAATTTATATCTTACTTTGCAATTATTGGAGATGAATATCCAATTAATTTTAGCTGTAAATATGATGGATGTTATGAAGCAGCGTGGTTTAAAATTGGATCTCAAACAGCTGAGTAAATTGTTAGGTTCTCCCGTAGTTAGTCTAGTTGCTTGCCAAAATCAAGGTATCGATTCATTAAAAGATGCTATTTTAAAATTAAAAAAAAGTCCTAACCCTTCTAAGTTTTTCTTACCTCTACCAGTCGAAATTAATAAAGCGGTGCATTTGCTTACACAAGTTATATCTTTTAACGACGGTCCATTGACAGCATGGTTAGCACTACGTTTATTGGAGGATGATTGTTTAGTCAAACAAATCGTAGATGAATCTGCTTTGAAATTTGCCAAACGTGAAATTGATTTAATCAAAACTAAACTTAATGAGGAGCCCGATATTTTAATTGCTGATGCGCGTTATATATTTGTTAGTCATATAGCACGACAAGTAACACAACTTACCAGAACGCCACGACAATCGGTAACAGAATGGATTGATCTTGTTGTATTAAACCAATTTTTAGGCATCCCAATATTTTTTGGAGTTATGTATTTAATGTTTTTATTTTCTATTAATATCAGCGGCGCTTTTCAAAATTTCTTTGACATTAGCAGTACCACTATTTTTGTCGATGGTTTAATGCATTTGTTAATGTCTTGGCATTGCCCCTTTTGGGTAACTGCACTCCTAGCCAGCGGAGTTGGAAAAGGTATAAATACTACCGTTACATTTGCACCTATTATTGGAGGAATGTTTTTATTCCTCGCTTTCTTAGAAGATTCGGGTTACATGGCACGAGCCGCTTTTCTAATGGACCGTTTCATGCGAGCATTAGGATTGCCAGGGAAATCGTTTGTTCCAATGATTGTTGGTTTTGGCTGTAATGTGCCTGCAGTGATCGGAGCACGCATATTGGAAAATCGGCGCGATCGGGTGCTAACGGTCATGATGATGCCTTTTATGTCTTGTGGGGCGCGATTAGCTATTTTTACCACGTTTTCTAGTGCCTTTTTTCCAAAAGGAGGTGCTACTATTATTTTTATTTTGTATTTAATAGGTATTGTAATTGCTGTTCTATCCGGTTTAGTCTTACGAAGAACGATCCTTCCTGGAAAGCCTGCCCCGCTGATGATGGAATTGCCGCCCTATCATCTACCTCGATTAAATTCTTTGTGTAATCATATGTGGCAGCGATTAAAAAACTTTTTATTTCGTGCTGGCCGATATATCATTCCCATTTGTATTGTCATTGGGGTTTTAAATTCAGTAACCACAACAGGGAAATTAGTGCGAGATACAACCCAGGAATCGCTGTTATCAGCTGTTGGTCGAATGATTACCCCAGTATTTGCTCCCTTAGGAATAAAAAAAGATAATTGGCCAGCCACGGTAGGTTTAACAACAGGTATATTAGCGAAAGAAGTGGTTGTTGGTACGCTAAGTACTTTATATAGCGAACAGGGCCATTTAAGTGAGCAGACCGTGTTGCAATTTAATTTTTGGGGGGGGCTGCGTGATGCTATTGTATCTGTACCAAAAAACTTAAGCCAATTAGGCGATGCTTTTAAAAATCCCATTTTAGCTAATGAATCGCCGCATGAGATGAATAAAACGGCTTATGGAGTTATGTACAAACAATTTGGTGGAAAGGCCGCTGCATTTTCTTATCTTTTATTTGTTTTATTATATTTCCCGTGTATCTCTACAACAGCAGAGATGCGTCGTGAAGTGGGCAAGGAGTGGGCTTTATTTTCCGTACTGTGGAGTACCGGCTTAGCATATGCATTAACTGTAATTTGCTATCAGTTACTGACTGTGTTTGAACATCCCTGGACAACGCTACTGTGGAGTACCGGGTTGCTTACCGTGTTGGTTTTTATGGTCGTAGGATTGCGGCGCTATGTTTCGTACGAAAAAATAAGAGTTTGAATAAAGTAATGAAAACGATGTTAATTCGCTTATTCCTTTAAAGTAGAGGCCTATAAGGTGAGCAGGGTGTGATGTGCTTTTATCTTTAAAAACTTTTTTAAAAGAACGAAAGACGGCTAATTTGCAAGAGTTGTCTTTACATTTTTGCAAAGAGCCTCAGGTAATGCGCCATATGTTGGAGCACTGGATACGAAAAGGGAAGATATGCCGTCTCGGAAAACCAATAGGCTGTGGTACGAGGTGTCAGCTTTGCCCATCAAAATTTTCTGAAATTTATCAATGGGTTGAGGAACCCTATCATTAAAAATCACTTACTTAAAAAAGATAGTTCTTGATCGGTGGCTTGTAATTTACAGTTTTTGCATGATTTCAATTTTATTATTGCAATTGAATTTTAGTTTGATATTTTGAGCGTAAAACTTTATTCGTTCAAATAGATAAGGTTAAATACTCCGATATTTCTTTATAAGGTTTTCTTCGTTATAAGGTTTTCTTCGTATATTAATATTAGTAAAACAGCGATTTTGATTTCTCGCTAGGCTAAATAAATTTTTGGGTTAAAGCTCTTTATTTATATAGAGTTATATAATAAATAGCGTTTAAACGTGTATTTGATGATGAGGTAGTTCCCGATAATTTTGGGTTCTTTAAGGTCTGTCTGATTTTTACTTCATTTTTTTGGAGGAGGATCCCTTTTGTCCGAAGGTGAAACTTCATAAACCATCAATCATGAGATTTTCTCCTCTAAAGTGATATTGTTTTTGAAAGTAGATTTTAATGAGGATTCCATTGAATCGACCTCAGATTAAGCGAGATAGTCGTCGTCCAATAATTAAGCATTTTAATGGCACAATAATTGAATAAATCAGTACCTAACCTTTCAGTAAAGAAGATCGCTTTCCGTAAGAAATTCGTGCGATCATATGCGTTTGAAACATTTTTCAATTGACTTTAAATATTAATTTAACATATAACTTTGAAAAAGAAATAGAAAATACTTCCAGAATTCAGATTATTCAAATATATGATGTTAGCATTTTTAGAGTTGTTTCTCTGTAGAATTTTAACTTAACTTAACAGTAAGTGGTCTTCTATTTCCTGTTTCATTCATTTATTTACAATACTGATGAAAGTGATCGGTATAAAGAAATAGAAAGGGCAATATTGATGATATTCTAATAGTAGTATATCGAAAATTTTTCTCCTGCGTATATTCATTTTCGTAGCCATAGGCTATTTTATTTGGAAAACTTTTTTGGTAATACAGTATTGGGGCAGCTTAATAAGCTTAATTCCGATAAAACAAAGACAAGGGTATTGAGGAAATAGTGGGGCAGTGAAAAAAACGGTTGGAGTTGCAATTACCGGTACTGATTTTTATCCCCACAACGATTCTAGTACATAGAAATACCAAGTTAAAGGTATCGTGGGAGTTTTCTATCAAATTGAGAGTAGCCTAAAGCTTAAATGAAGTGAGTTCTCTGACTTAAGGTCCGCATCTCTTTGAGCTCTAACGGGAGTCTTCGCGTAGCGCGTTGAACATTTTTGCATTCTGCAATGGAATAACTTAATGGAATAACTTATATGCCCTATAATGCTCAATTCTTAGAACAATTATTAGATCTGATACGGCTTCTGATTGAATCCAAGCTTATTTCTCGAATTCAACCTATAAATCTGGTCGAACCCGACATTTGATTCTCTGGATTCCAAGATTTTGTTGAGCAAACTGTTTCAATAAGTGAGGAACCAAGTAGCGAACTCGTGTAGCCCAAGCCGAACTCTCTAACTGGAGAATTAATGTTCTTTGAGTAAGGTTCATAATTTGACAATGTGGAGGAATTTCTGGAGGCATAATTTGATTCAAGAACTTTTCTACAGCGAGGATTTTATGGGACTTTTGGACGATTAACTTAAGCGAACTTGTTTGAAAACACTGTGCAATTGATTTTGGACTACTGAGAAAATTCTCCTTCATCCGTCAATGATATACAATGCCGTTTATGATTGGCAATCTTATTAAGAAAGTAGTTGGTACTCGCAATGAGCGATTGCTCAGAAGCTATTCCAAGACAGTATTTAAAATTAATGCCTTAGAGCCTAAGATTAAGGTTCTGTCTGATCAAGCCTTACGCGCTAAAACAAGTGAATTTCAAGAACGGATTAGGCAAGGTGAAGGTCTTGGTGGTGTGCTATTGATTGAAGCATTTGCAGTAGTGCGAGAGGCAAGCATTCGAACCCTAGGGCTTCGTCACTTTGACGTGCAGCTAATGGGAGGAATCGCACTGCACAATAGTAAAATTGCAGAAATGCGTACGGGAGAAGGGAAAACACTTGTGGCAACCATGCCTGCTTATCTTAACGCCCTCACAAGAAAAGGTGTCCACATTGTCACAGTAAATGATTATTTAGCTAAACGTGATTCGGAATGGATGAAGCCTATTTACAAATTTCTGGGTTTGACTGTAGGAATTAATGTGACTGGAATGGGATCAGCAGAAAAAAAAGCTGCTTATGCAGCAGATATTACTTATGGTACCAATAATGAATTTGGTTTCGACTATTTACGTGACAATATGGTCTTTAGACTAGACCAACGTGTTCAGCGACCATTGTATTATACCATCATCGATGAAGTCGATTCGATTTTAATTGATGAAGCGCGAACGCCATTAATCATTTCCGGCCAAGCGGAAGAGTCCTCGGATCTTTATATCAAAATAAATAAACTCCTCCCGTTCTTGAAGTTACAAAAAATGGAAGAAGGACAGAAGGAAGAAGAGGTTCGGGAAGAAGATCGTGGCGATTACAGCATAGATGAAAAAAACCGACAAGTCTATTTGACGGAACAAGGTCACCGAACTATTGAAACTTTGCTTGTAAAAGAAGGCATTATGAAGGCCGAAGAAAGCTTGTATGATCTGATAAATATATCATTAATGCATTACGTATATGCTGCTTTGCGCGCACATACATTGTTTCACCGCGATGTTCATTATATTATAAAAAATAATGAGGTGATTATTGTTGATGAACATACGGGTCGCTTGATGCCGGGACGCCATTGGTCTGATGGCTTACATCAAGCAGTTGAAGCAAAAGAAGGTGTTCCTATTCAATTAGAAAATCAAATCTTAGCGACGATTACTTTCCAAAATTATTTCCGTCTCTATGAAAAGCTATCTGGTATGACGGGTACGGCGGATACTGAAGCGTTTGAGTTACAGAAAATCTACGGTTTAGAGGTTGTCGTTATTCCTACCAATAAACTAATGATTCGCCGGGATGAGCCGGATCAGGTTTACTTAAGCGTAAAAGCGAAACTTCGGGCAATTGTTGAAGAAGTTAAAAAACGTTATGCAAAAGAACAACCGTTGTTAATTGGGACCGCCTCGATCGAAGCGTCTGAGGTAGTATCACGATTTTTGAAAAAGGCCAATATTAAACACGAGGTTTTAAATGCTAAAAATCATGAACACGAGGCAAAAATTATTGCTGAAGCAGGGCGCCCAGGAGCGGTGACCATTGCCACTAACATGGCCGGACGTGGAACCGATATTGTTTTAGGCGGTAATTTGGAAGCCGAGTTGACTGAATTGGATAATCCGTCTGCAGAAGCAATCAAAAAACGCAAAGCAGAATGGCAGAAACGCCATGATTCGGTCATTGCGTCGGGGGGACTGCACGTGTTAGGAACCGAACGTCATGAGTCCCGCCGTATTGATAATCAATTACGTGGTCGTTCGGGACGACAAGGTGATCCAGGGTCTTCTCAATTTTATCTTTCGATGGAAGATAATTTGTTACGTATTTTCGCCGCTGAGCGAATGTCCAACATGATGCGCCGCTTGGGTATTAAAGAAGAAGACGTCATTGAACATAAGTGGGTTAGCCGTGCTATTGAAAAAGCACAGAAACGTGTGGAAGGAATGAATTTTGATATTCGGAAACAGTTATTAGAATATGATGATGTGGCTAATGACCAACGTAAAGTGATTTATCAGCAACGGTTTGAATTATTACAAACTGATAATATTGCTAGTACTATTGAGGCAATTCGCGAAGAAACAGTAAGTGATATGATTGGTATCTTTGTTCCACCTCAAAGCTTAGAGGAAGAATGGGATATTTCTGGGTTAGAAAAGCAAATTCGTAAAGATTTTGGTCTGGTGCTTCCCATTACGAAATGGCTCGAAGAAGGTAAAGCCCTTCATGAAGAAAGATTGCGTCAACATATCATTTGTGAAATCATTAATGCTTATAAAGAAAAAGAATTAAAAGTAGATGCCAGCGTTATGCGCGATGTGGAAAAAACAACTATGCTACAATTATTGGATCACCATTGGAAGGAGCACTTGGCAGCGATGGATCATTTGCGACAAGGCATTCATTTGCGTGGTTATGTTCAAAAAAATCCCGCACAAGAGTATAAACGTGAATCTTTCGAATTATTTAGACAAATGCTGGCGCGAATTAAATATGAGGTCGTTGCTACTTTGTCGAAATTAGAAGTCATGACGAAAGAACAAGTAGTTGAGCAACGGCAACGGTTGTTTCATCAACCGACTACCGAATTGCAATACCAACGTGCCGAAATGATCGCTTTGCAAGGTACGATAGGCGTTGCTGTTGCTGAGGCTGAATCCGCACAGCCTTTTGTACGCTCTCAACCCAAAATCGGACGAAATGAAGCTTGTCCTTGTGGTAGCGGACAGAAATATAAACATTGTCACGGAAAATTACCCTAATCTATTTTGATGAACGAACGTTCTATTCATGTTGCTGTTACTCTTGTTATTGGTTGCTCTTGTTATTGTTAATTCCAAAAACGAAATTCTTATATCATTGCAGCTTACATATAATTCAAGACAGTCTTTTAGAATTTCCTAGATGGAAACTAGAACCAGAGGAAAGTGTAGTTATGCAAGGGTTATGTTGGAAATTAAAAGAAGAAATAAATATAACGGTTTTGATAATATAGCCATTTGCCCATATTCATCATTCATTATGATGAATATGGACTTATCATCCCGCGTGTATGGTAAATCAAGGATTACTGGATATCCTCTTGGCGTATAGGGACAGGAGATTAAGTTAGTGTCACTAAAGAAAGTGCAAGATGATCCTTTCTTAACTGAATGAGTCGGCCATTAAGTGTTTATTAAATCTTGCAACAATTTAACATAAAAGAAATATTTTCAGAGATGCTCTTAGCACTACTGCTATTGCCCTTAACATTTAGTAATGATAAAAAACGAATGACAAGGCGGTACTTGCCTGCAGAAATTTCTGGATAAACATTTTGTTTGATAGGCAAAGTTAATTGAATGAGTTGACATGGTGAATTGGCGTTAAGTGTTTGTTGATAAAAACCTCCTTGTGTAACGATATTCTGAGGGGAAGTACTCTCACGAGTGACTTGTAAAATGGTGTTAATAATTAGGGACAAGGATTTAAACTCCCCCGCCCAATTTTGTAAGTCAGCAACACGATCTTCACTAGGTTGTCGTAACCATAATGCATAAGCAGGGGCAGTGAAGTTGCAAGGACCTGCTGGATTATGTAAATGAGCGCGAATTTGGCTTAAGAAAGTATTTTTCCGAAGAGTTTCAGCTATTTTTCCCGGTGTCTGATGTAATTGATTGATGTGCTGATCAAGAGTGGTCAATAATTTTTGCAGTTTATACCGATCAATTTGGGATAAATGCTTTAATTGAGCAAGAATAGAAACTTGCTGGGCAAGGGCTTGAGTAAGCTTGCTCTTTAAATCAGGACGGTCAATAACGTTTAATGCTTTGAGTAAAGCCAGCATGGCCAAATGGCTTCCTCCTGAAGTGGAGGCATTGAGATGGGTGTAAAGTTGGTGGAAGAGATGCTCGAGCCTCAGACAAATCCGGACAAGCTCATTAAGTGGGTGTTCATAAGTAATAGTCTCTTTGGTCATGATTACTAAGATTCTCAATCCGTTTATTCATAATAACATGAAATTTTGGTCATAAAAATAAAGAGTGGTGTGATGATAGTTTCTGGAGAAAATTTTTGTGTAAAAGATTCTTTGGCCGTAATGGCGAAAACCTTTTCTCAAATGTCTTCCTCTTATGGGGATCTTAAGTTTACTCAACAGCCTATATATGTGAACGGCTGTTTTCTGTTTTATTCTTTTTCAGACAATTTTAGGTATTGGGAGTGCAGCTGAAGCACTGCTCTTCGCAATGTCGAAAGTGTATTATCGTTAACAATTACATCGTTCGCTAAGGCCAGCCGTTCTTCTCGGCTGCTTTGAGATTCAAGGATTAATTTAATCTGCTCGCCGGAAAGCTGATCACGTATTTTTGTGCGTTGAATTTGCAGGGATACAGGAATATCAACTACTAAAATGCGGTCAAGAAAATTAATTGAGTGCCTAACCTCCGCTAATAAAGGGATTACTAAAATACAATAAGGTGAGTTTATTTCTTCAAGCATTTCTTGCATTATTGAAATAATAATGGGATGCAGTAAGTGTTCCAGCCACTGTCGTTCTTGTCGAGATTTAAAGATTAATCTTCGTAATCGAGAGCGATTTAAGCAATTTTTTCCACTTAAAACTTTCTTTCCAAAATGCGCTACGATTTTTTTAAATGCTGCTTGGCCTGAGGTTGTAATCTTATAAGTAATTTCATCAGCATCGATGATGGGAACCCAAAATTTAGAAAAATAACCTGCAACGGTGCTTTTACCGCTACCAATGCCTCCAGTCAAACCAACTCGTAGCATTACTCCCATCCTTAAAATAAGGAAGAATGAAGCTTGTAGTGCCTATTATAGGCAATACCTAAGGATAACCCAGCCTCCAATAGTAATAAAGAGCTAAATGAAATAGGTTTTTTTAAAAAATATTTTCATGAAATATAACATGGTTAAACTGATGTGCTATTAGTTAATAATTACTTTCAGAAATAAAAAAGAATGATAATGTCTGTGTGAATAATTAGGATAGTTAGAGAATGCTGTGTAATTATCGAGAGTAAGCATATCGTGAATAATTTTATAAGTTTTTAGATGATGGGCGGTGCGGCGAACAAGGAATGAGCAGATTTAACCTTAACTTTAGTTTAATTAAGATAACACTGGACTTAGCGATACCTTTTATTTCCAAAATAGTGGGATAGCGAACAAAACGATTAATCTAGTAAGAGCAGTTATAGTTTATAATAATGATACTAGCTTGAAAGTTTGAAATAAATCGTATAACACAACCTCTTATAAAAGAATCTACTTGAAATAAAAAGTAAATACATGGTAATACCAAGACTTCCATAACGAATAAAGTCAAATATATATAATGACAAGAAGTTCAAGAATTAATAAGCAAGCATGTTGCCATTGGGCGTATCATAATAAATACTATCAATAATCCGAAGTATTTCATTCAAAGTGCCTAAATTTTCTAGAATATAAAGAAGATGAATAATCTGTGGTGAGGAGGGATTTTTTTGGATGGAAGCTCGTAAGGTTTCACTAGAATTGATCCAGTCAGGTAATTTACCGAGACGGGTTTTTAAAGATTCAATTAGAAGAATATGATTTACTAGAAATCCTATTGTTTCTAATCGAATAGTACCGAGCGCCAAGTTTGGTGAGGATATTTTGAAATTGAGGAAGAATTATAGATCCCCGCCCAGAGGATCGGCAGTAATTAAAATTATAATGCAAAGAACAAGTAATAAGGATAGCGAATAGCTTTGCTAATTTCTTCTTAAGCGTAAAGTTGTTTTTTCATATTGAATGAGTATTTTAATAGGTTTCCTAGTTATTTTACTGATTCTTCACCAACAAACTATTTCCTAACGGACGTGTAAAACGAGGATATGCCCTTCGGGTTCTGACAGACTCCGCCTGCTATCGGTTTTTTCACTAATTTCTAAAATTATTATTATCAATTGACGGAGAAAACGCAAAGTGATGCTCGGTATTAAAAAGGAAAGTAAGGGGCTCTTCAGAAAGCCGAGTATCATATTACCTTATATTAATAAAAATAATATTTCTGATGCATAACACGATGAAGGTCTTTAAGATCGGATAGCTGTATACTTTGGCTAAATCAGCCCTGTCACAATCTTAATTTTTGTATGCCTTCTTTTATAGATTTGTTTGGCAATAATCTGCGCTAAACATCGATGCCTATTCCATTCCAGATGGTCATTTGAATGGCTACAGTGTTGTTGTAGGAGTTCGCGGCGGAGGTCCAAACAAAGGCATTAAGTTAATCGCTGAGTAATGAGGAGCTTGAGGTATTGATAATGTTGAAGGGTTTAATACCTGTATCTATCCAACGATCAATGGATTCAGCCATGTTATTAGCATATAAGTATAACTGTGTAAGCAGTGCGAAATAGCAATAGAAGCTATTTCAAGGTCTCGGATTTCATTGATCATGATAATATCGGAATCTTAACGCGCAAAAGGTACGAAAAATAGCGGAAAAATTGAGTTCTAATGTTTTTAAAAGTTACTTAGTTGACATCAGCGGGCTGAATTTCGATTAGATGTTCTAAGGTAGAAATATTTTTGGAGTGAATTGATATTGTTAAGCGCTGCGTAAGTGAAACTATTTTCTACCTCCAATTGTCAGGTGATTAGGATCAAGCCTTGAGGTTATTCAATTTTATTGGTGATCACGACCAGAAGTGCCTCAGTGTAAACCCAGTAGTTTTCTGCCCCATGCATTGCATAATCTTTTTATAATAGGTGATTATTTCTTACAACAGGCAAAAGGATATTAATTTGCAATATGGGAGTTTTTTTAAAGCGACTTGACCTTGATACCGTAGTTACGTGATTATAAACGTCGCCCTTTAGCAATCAGGTTACTTAATGTCCGGATAGATCAAGTGAGTGAGACTGTTATTCCCAGAATCAGAAGGCTTTTCACCTCTGAACGCCTTCCAGGGAATGGTGGGCAGGACATGTTAAAAAGAATGGTAAGTCAGTACATGAAAATACTAAAATAAATCAATAACTTTTGCCGGTGTAGCTCAAGTGGTAGAGCAACTGATTCGTAATCAGTAGGTCCGCAGTTCGAGTCTGCGCACCGGCACCCTTATATTATAATTTTTTGTCCTAAAGGTCGGTAAGGCACATGTATTTTATTTTGACCGAATTGGCCTTGATGCATTGACGATCGCTAACAAGTGGGTGTTAAAATATCGTACGATTAATTACGCACTTTATCTATTAGATTAGGCGGTTAGCACATGGTTGGAAAAACATGAACAAACGCAGTTAGCGCAAATACCAAAAATAAAACTTAAAACTGTTCCACAACATGATAAGGATAAGGGAAGAGTAAAAATATTTTTTCCGAAATTAAAACAGAGTACTACGGGATACGGTATTGTTTACAGTTGAAACGAGTTGTCGAACATTGTGGAAACTAGTGTTCTTATGATTCTTCTAGTTAGTCATACTAACTGCCATTTGCGTCGGTACGTGTGGTGTTAAATTGGTGTAGCAAGAATTATCGAACACAAACCGTATATAGATTATTGGCTTTTATCCATTCTTACAGATCCGTGAATACAAATCGTTAGTAAGCCTCTGGAGCTAGAGTACGGGGAGCGGCCGGATGTGTTGCACGTACGTGATTTGCGACACACGTTTGAACTTAGTTGTAGCCACACGACGTTGATTATAAGATCAGCAGGTTTATTAGGATATATAAATCACCACTGATAGCCACCCATTATCAGTTTAGAAAGAAATTAAAATCTTTCGGTTTTTCAATTTTTTAGATGATGGAAATCGCCTAAATACACCCCCTTGACGTTGATTAAGAGCAACGTTATGGTTAATTCTCTAAAGAGTTTCGTATACGGAATGCAAAGGACACAGGAGGAAAGCCATAAAGTTTTAACTAGTTAATGTATATAGAAAATTATACGCTGGCGTAGCTCAGTAGGTAGAGCAGCTGATTTGTAATCAGCCGGTCGTAGGTTCGAATCCTATCGCCAGCTTTTCAATCAAGAAAAGAAGGGCTTTAGTTCTTTAGAGACCGGACATATGAAATCGCTTTAAAGAGAGCTCATTAGAGAAGAGCTTATTAAGCGTTCTGATTAAGGCGTTCCGGTGATTTAGATGCACTCGATTTCGTGAATCCTTTTGAAAGTTGTGTTTTTGGTGAATTTTTACGGGTTTTATCTTTCTTATTATAGGAATTGCTGCTTTCTATCTATTTTTTTCTGGGATAAGATTTCGAGTTTACAAAACGTTTTTTGCGGTTATAACAGAATTTGAGCTTGTTTTATTCTTTATCAATTTTTTAGTGATCAGCATACGTAGCCTGTAAGTCGCCAAATATGAATATGAGTCTGAAACATTGCTTCTATCGAAGCATGATGTGGAAAACTCAAAAACTACCAGTAGCATGTTATCTTATTGCTTTCGTTCAAAAGAAGAAGAAAAAATTATTTTCGTCATATTCATTCCTTTTCTTTCTTTAATGCGTTAATTCTTATTGCTGCTAATTCTTAAATAGTTCGCTTCCAAGCACCATAGATTTTATGAAGGGATACAAACGGAAAATTGAAAATGGAAACTGCTTTCAGTACCATAGAAAAACTAATCTAGTGCTAAAAGAACCCTTAAAATCAAGCTATTTGTGATCGTTACAGTAAAGACTTAAGTTTTGGGTTTTTTAAACGCAATCCCATATTAGCGAATGCGACGTGCACTCAAATTGAGCATAGGAAGGCGCGGTACTATCCCAAAGTCGCTATCGCTTTTTGGGCATTTTGATTTATTCTTGGATTCTCGGCAAACTTGTAGTCATCGAAATATGCTTATCAACATCGATTATTTTCCGGTTTGTTCGTTGTTTAGCTAGCTGTTTATAATACTACATTTTCAGGATATTTTTATTTTTTATTTAGCAAATTGTGTGAATTGAAGAAAAGTCTACTATGTGTTAGTGCCCTTAATTTAGTAGTAGCAGTTGCCTTTTCAATTACTGGGCTTTTAATTGCCTTACACATTTTAAATGGTACAGCTTGATTTATAACCTAAGAACATCACGCATTGATAATGTAGTTACTCATTTTGTGGAAGCATGGATCAGAAGTTATGAAAGTTATGGCTGAAAATATTTCGTTCGGCCTGTTTTGGCTCGTTTAGTAATGTTTCTTTTTTTATGCCGTAATTATTTACGTTGACACACTTTCTATTTTTGGTTCAGTATCTTGGCTATCTTAGGACTGATCAGGACGTATGGGTTTTGCTATTTCCCTTTATCATACCTTCTGCGATCAGTCCGAACTAAAGCTTGACTATCTGGAATTTATCCTCGAGTCAATAATATGCATGTTTTATGTAAATTACTTCTTGATTGCTGTTATTGGTTGTTATTAGCTATGGCTTTTTTTCTATTTGACTTTTTATGGGTGGGTTAATAAATTGAGTAGGCATGGAATTACTAATGAAACGAGCGATTTTTAGATGAATAAACATTATTCTTGGAAAGATGTCGCAAGACCTTCTCTAAAAGAGGGAGAAGTGCATGTTTGGAAGGTATTTTTAGATTGGCCCTTGGAGGAAATTGGGAAAAGATTAGCCAATTTATCTTCGAAAGAAAAAGCATGTGCGCAACGTTTAGTGAATAGCCTGCATCGATGCTATTATATAGCTTCGCATGCAGCGTTACGTTCTATTTTAACTTTATACCTATCTGACCCAGCTCCTCTGCAGTTTCGTTATAATAAGCATGGAAAGCCTTACTTAATAAACGAGCCTTCTTTATATTTTAATCTTTCAGATTCTCATAGAGTTGCTCTTTACGCAATTACGACGAATGTGGAAGTAGGTGTCGATATTGAATCGATGAGAAGCAATATTCATGCTAAAGATATCGCTGAGCGTTTTTTTTCCCCTAATGAGATCGCAGCGTTTAGAACGCTTCCTAAAGGCCAACATTTAGAAGGCTTTTACCGAATTTGGACTATGAAAGAAGCCTATATTAAAGTTATTGGCCGGGGCTTATCATTTGGTCTCGATCAGTTTACCACAAATATTAACGTTGATTCTATTAAAATGGATGGACTTCTTACGGTTGAAGGGGATTCTAACCTGGCTAGGTGGTGGACGTTATGTTCGATATCCAGTCCACCAGGCTATATGGCGGCTTTAGCTATAGAAGGTTCCATTAAAAAAATTTGTTATTTTTCTTGGTCGCCTATAAATTGAGTATTAATTGGTAATGGGTTATCAGGGATAAATTTCTTTATCAGGCTGGTTGACATCTGATGCTTTGTTACACACAATATCACGCTTAATTTTTAAGTAATTTGCGGTTCTTGAAGCTAAATACTTGAGTAATGACTTAAATTAAGTCCTGGTCGAATATGTAGTTTCAAACTTTTAGAAAAAAAGTTGAGTTAAGAACTTAGAGTAAGGATGTTCGAATGGTAAGAGAGCGTTTGGAGGGGTTCCCGAGCGGACAAAGGGATCAGACTGTAAATCTGACGGCTATGCCTTCGTAGGTTCGAATCCTACCCCCTCCATCCACGTTGGAAAACTAACATCTGTTCTCTCTGTAAGCGGGTGTAGTTCAATGGTAGAACTTCAGCCTTCCAAGCTGATGGCGTGGGTTCGACTCCCATCACCCGCTCTGCCCGCATAGCTCAGGCGGTAGAGCACTTCCTTGGTAAGGAAGAGGTCACCGGTTCAAGTCCGGTTGTGGGCTCCAGACTGAGTGTCTGGAGGTGATTTAAGAGGTATTTTTGGAGAGGTTGTTTTTATGTCTAAGGAAAAATTTGTAAGAGAGAAGCCTCATTTAAAC
>JBGDGR010000002.1:0-134677 GCA_048491795.1 Coxiella endosymbiont of Haemaphysalis japonica | reverse complement strand
GCCCATTGTAAAAATGGTAAGGCGATCTTTCCATAAGAAAGATCATAACAAAAAGAATCACATCAGCGATAGCAAAATATTAAGGAGTAATTCCTGATCTTCTTCAAAAAGAGCTCTATACTTACCTTTAAAATCAATAACGGCAAATACTAAATTTTTTATTCTTTGTCTTTTAATGGTTTATTAAAGACGCCTGGAAAATGATGTACGTTCCCCTTTGTTGCAGGACTTTTAATCTTAGCAGAGCCTTGTTTTTCCATTTCGTCAATTCGCAAAATCATATGCATTGGTACGTAAGTTCGTTTTACCCCTTGGAATTCAGTTTTTAGTTTTTCCTCGGAGGGATCAACAACCACGGAGAAATTATCATTAAAAATTAACTCTTCCATTTCAATAAAGCCCATTAAACTTTCTTCAGAAATATATCTAGCGTAAATTTCGTAAATTTTCTCGTCTTGACTAAAGATAACTCTATAAATTCTTTTTTTTTCTTCCATTGTTACCTCAAAAACCATTTCATCTCATCTGGGATAGAGACTCTTGTTCCAAAACAGTGTTACATTAATGAGACGCCTAAGCATAGAGATCTCCTGATAATGTAAATTTTCCTAATGTAATAACGAGAAACAATACTCGTTCGATGAGACTTAGTTTATGGTCTCCTTGGTGCTCAATACCATTAACGCATATACCCAAAACACCATATCCACGTAGGACTTTCTTTAAACTAAAAACGCCCAAGATTTTTCCAAGAAACAATCGTCTTTCCCTCCTAAAATTTTAGAATTCCATCAATGTGGCCCATAGAGGCGCCCTTTATATCATGATTTCCTTCTCTCATCATTCCTTCGCCTATGTTCTGATATGTACACGCTCTCTCCTAACAAAGAAATGGCGTCGAACAATTCTATGATATCGTGATTATATATCTGAATGCGCGGCGCGCGGGAACTACGCCCCCACCTACTACGCGGCCTAGATTTGCCCATGATATCCTCTCGGTGGTCCCCGCGAAGAGTATATGCAACTCCTCATAGCATCTCTTATTTCCTATAATTCTTGCTCACTTCCAGGCGCCCGGCAACCATGGATTTGAAAAAACCCAATTTTCTTATATCGCTTATAGGATGACGAATTTTAGGACGGCAAAACTGAGTGCGGGATTATAAATTCCTCCTCTAGGAAAGGAGTTGTTCTACAGAAGAATACCGGAAGAAGAATACCGGATATCCCAAACTATCGGGGATCACATATGCGAATATCTCATGCATCCCTTTGGACAAAAATATGTATAAATATGCGATTATCGGAAATCCTGTCGATCATAGTTTGTCACCTATTATTTTTCAAGCCTTTAGAAAGCAAACTCAACGGATATTATTGCCTGAATGAACAAGGTATTCCCAATCATAGAGTTTTTGACTATTTGACTATCCTTAAGCTCCACTACTCCTTTAAGGCAGTAGATACTTGATGTTTAATTTCTTGATCACCCAAAAAAAGGGTCTTTAAATAGATTTTTTCAGGTATGAAAATTAGGTGTGTATGGGGTAAAAACCAGAACATCGTGTAAGAAGCCAAAATGGTATGCAAATAGATATGTATGAATGCCTATTGACTTCCATATCGGAACTAATCGTTACTAACATTAGTACTATCAGATTGATCGCTACTTTTTTGATCAGTACTACTATTATCGTTATCTTAATTAGCTTACCGATCATTATATCAGTATTTTGATTCTGGATCTTTAAAAGAATATGTCCAGTTATTACATTACTTACGACTAAGCCGACGTTAACGTTATTTTACATGACGCACAAAACTCTTGAATCCTAGAGATTTTAAGTTTGAGGTTATTAAGATCTGAACAGGTATAGACGGTCTAATTTAGACTAAGCCTAATAACGGTTAATAATAATTCGATTATCATTTAAAATGATAGGGATCGTAATCAAGCGGCATAGATTTCCAATCGAAATCACATGTAAAGTTAATGTCAGAATAAATAAGATGAATAACTCAGCTTCTCGATAATTATCGATACGTTGGTTAACGAAGAGATGATTAAAACGACTGATTAAATAGAGCTAATGGGATACCATATACCAAGCATTCGCAGGAAAAAACCTACTATGATGTTGGAAATAGCATACTAATCATACACAAGGTGCTACACATGCCTCCTCACTATAATATATATGATGTTAAATTTCCATTAGAGCCAGAGAAGACTAGAAAAGGTAAAGAATCAGCATGGTTAAATATTAGCAATTAACTTGGTTTTCTATCACTACTTGGTTTCTAGATTGTTGTTAATTAATCTCTTATAAGAGGTAATCAAAACTGACTAGATTAACAACTTACATTAATCCAGAAATGGAAGTCACATTAAAATTTCAATTTTCACACCCTTTTAATAAAAGTCATTAAAATTATCAATAAGGTGCTTTTTACACCCCTAGGAGAGAAATTCCATGGTTTAATAGGGGGAAGTGTAATTAACCAAATTAAGATCGCAGTATCGTTTTAATTATCTGAATTATAGCACATAATTTCATTAGCGAAGAGAAACAATTGTTTCTAAAAATAAACTACCGCAGTTAAATCTTTTCTTCATTTATTATTTCTTTGTCTTCTTCCAGAGCCATAGAATAAGTTTCAAGCCGTCACCGATTCCATAATTCCATAATAATATTAATACTTAATACCGTAAATTTTGAAATAGGAGAAGGAACATGAGACTGGTAAATGAACTGTATGATCAGATACTGTATGAGTTCTCTGATCCCCATTGAAATTTATTTCTCTCCGTCCTCTTCTTTCTTTTCATTCCTCGTGTTTTGAATGGCCTTCTTACTATTATGTTAAATCTACCCGGTGAAGTCCCCTAATTTAAAATTTTATGTACATTGAGATGACATAAATAGATTATCTTATTGGACAGAATTAGGTTCCAAGTGACAAAAATGGCAAATTATGATACAAAGATCGATTTCCTTAATAATTTTTCTTTATTTGGTGTTGTAATGGCGTTTGTCAGTAAGCGGTTGCAGTTATTATCTCAACCCGCCTTTCGGTGGTATTTTACGAGCTGCCTTTTGGCTACCTTTGGTTCTGGCTTAATCTATGTTACGTTAAGTTGGTTGGTTTTGCAGGCCGATAATTCGGTTGCGGCAGTTTCGATTTTGATGCTCTGCTTTTGGGTGCCAACTGTATTACTGGGGCCTTTTTTAGGAGTTGTCGCTGATCGCTATTCGCACAAATGGTTAACGGTAGGCGGTAATGCCATTCGTGGGATAGCATTAATTTTTTTTAGTAGTCATTTTAATCAACATATCTCTGCTTATTTAATTTATTTTCTTATGGTATTACTAGGAATAGGTTTCAGTGTTTATTTACCTGCAGCGATCGCACTAATCCGTGAAGTAGTTGTTTCAGATGACCTGGTCTATGCCAACTCAACCATCGATATTGCTTATGAAATTGGAAATGTGGCGGGAATGGGTTTGGCAGGATTTTTTGTAGCTTGGTTATCCCCAGCACCGACAATATTGGTGACGGGGATTATTTTTATTTTCTCGACATTAACACTGATGCGAGTTAAACCGACGTTACAAAAAACTAAGAAAGCAAAAATTTCTTACCGCTTTATTGCTGATGATTTCAGGTTAGGACTCGTTTATTTACGTAATCATCCAAAATTAATTGTTATTTATTCCGTGCAACTGCTTATTCTAGTCTCGTTTATGACCACTCCAGTTTTACTAGCACCATTCGTCAAAAACGTATTACATGGTAGTGTTTCTCAATTTGGGCAAATTGATGCCGCTTTGTCAGTAGGTGTCGTCATAGGGGGGATTTTTATGCCCTGGATAGCCGATCGATGGGGTCTTACAAAAACTTTGATGCTATTTTGTTTCTTGTTACCTATTTTCTTTGCTTGGTTCGGGGCAAATCGCGCCATCGCAGGGGCTGAAATATTATATTTTTTCATTGGCCTATGTTTAGCGGTATGGCCATTGATGGTAACAAAAGCGCAACACTTAACAGAATTTCGCTTTCAAGCTCGTATGCAGTCTATATTTAATAGTTTGAGTGGTATCCTGATTTTATTGATCTATTTATTTGTGAATATCGGTAGTTATTACATTTCTGTCCAGTGGATGTATATATTTGAAGTTTTACTAATTTTTAGTACCTTTTGTCTATTATGGCGTTATCGGAGTGTATTGATGAAGGATGCGACCTAAGTGATACAATCTATTAATAAAGATAAAGAAATAGTGCACTTAAATTTGGGCGCTTACTTGACAGTAGTAGTTTTGCTCCTTTAAAACTAGATGCTTTTGTAAACGACACTCTCTTTTGAGATCAATAGATTCCAAATACCTGTTGGTAAATCTCGATTATCAAATCTGCATCTATTAATTCTAACCTAAATTCTAACCTAAAACTTAACTTATTATAATTGGAACAGTTTGACATTCAGTCTCAGCTATTTTTGACCGCTTTATAAATCTCTTCTTTGAAATGGACCTTGAAAAATAGCGCGCCCGGACGGATTCGAACCGCCGACCGCCTGGTTCGTAGCCAGGTACTCTATCCAACTGAGCTACGGGCGCGTAATTTGACAGAAGTGAGAGGTCCGCCTGGAACCTAATTTCTTAGAATGAACGACTTTTCTTAAGTTTGGTATACCTACCCTGTCAAAGCTTATAAACTCCTAAGATCATGCACTCTTTTGATTAAGACTATGACATCCATTGGTCAAGTCTTGAAGAAGTTTTTTATAAATCCTAAAACGTTAATATAGCTATGTGATTCTCTTTTTGCGGACTTAGACGCTTGTCTAAAGCTCGACGTCAAGCACGCACGGCTTAAACAAGAGTTATCAAAAGAAGCTATGAGTCCATAATGATCAAAACTAGTAGAAAAACTACGTGTATAGTTATTATCCTATCAATTTCAAAGGTATGCATCAATAAAATTCAAGGCTTGAACGAAACTGGTTACTTACTCCTTTTACCTATTACCCGTTTCTGCTCTAGAAACGTTATCAACGCGACACCTATTGAATGGAGAAACGTCAGCAATCGGCTCGCCTCTTTAAAAGGGAATATTGAACCTACTCGATCCATGATAATTATATCACACGGATCACTGGTTTTTTAAAAAAATTAATTTATTCTAAGTCAAACATAGTTTTTTAAAATAAAATTCAGCTTAATTACACAAACAAAATAAAAAAACCCCACTAACAAGAAAAAGATAGCTAGGTCCATTTATTTACACTAAAAGCAATGGGAAAGGTTTCGATTAAAAGAATTAAAATCGATAGATGAAAGTGGGTCGTTCGCTGCTATCGAAGCGGGATTATAACCCGAAGACATATTCAAATATTTTCATCAACAAAGGCTTATTATAAAAATACTAGTGTATTATGAAAACACTTGTAAAGTTTACCTTGATTGGTCGTAACTACTGTCATTACTACTGTCATTTTATTTATTTTAGCCCTGTTTATGTCGGATGGTTGGGTTATTCGCAACTCACTGTTATCAAAAATTATCGAACATAGATTTCCCAATAATTATGGTTTCTAAAAATTTACCAGGTATCGATCTTCAAAAGTATGGTTATGTCAGTAGCGATCGCGATTGAAAATAAGCTAATCAGAATTTCATTTTTTAATTCAATAAGTCCACTCCGCTGATGTTCAATCCGCACTTTTGCAAATCAACGTCTACTTCACAAATAAGTAACCTTTCCGCCGCGCATAAAGAGAACGAATTCAGCTGATTCTCCTATATTTTATTTAGCTTTAACCACGAATATTTACCAAGACGGATTTTAATGATTATGCAGAAAGTTACATTGCGCCAAGCTTGTGAACTATCAATGTGGCATAGCACAGGTTGATGTTTTCGAGGCAAATAGTATGCCGTTGGTATTTACTTAAATCCCATGGCTATGAGATAACCGCAATTTAAATATTAACGATTTTCTAATACAAGAAAAGTTTAAATACCAACCAAACTTCAGGAATTTTAAGAACAAAACGATATCACTGCGTGATTCAATGATGACCAATTAAAATACCAAAGCGTTCTTCAACGCTATTATTACTTCAGATAATAACATATTACAATCGTAAAAACAGCGTTGCTAATTGATAAATCAAGCACATATTATAACGGAAACATTCCATCTACTGTTCTTTGCCATACAGCGCCAACTCAACTGCAATATCGTATTGTTGTACAAAACATTCTAAAAGAGCTCTCCATACTCACAAAACTCACAAAAAATTTACCGAAAGGCACCCAGGCATCAAAGGAGATTAAAATCATCTATAACCATATCTCCTTCATAAGGATTCTATATAGGTCATTAAAATCACTACGTCGGAACTACGTCAAAAATTACCATCCATTCCTGGATTAAAGGTTTTTCTAACTAATCTTCATTTTATCAAAATTCAAGGTAAGATGATAAGTAATAGCAATTATTAATACTTATTTTCAAGATACAGATTAGGAGACTCACTAGATACTATTGCTTAAAAATTGCAATCGCAAATAGCCTAACTTAAAGGTGTTCATGATATATTCAGATTTATAATTAGAAAATCCCGAACTGAAATTTTATATATTAATGGACAAGATCAGTAGCTTTGGACATTACACCTTCACAAATCGCAACAACCTTATGTTCTGCTTATAAAGGAGGAAAAGTGAGTAGTATTACGAGACACGCGAGCGGCGATTATAATTTATCATGGACACCATGATATTGATTCATTAAATTTACGCTCATCCGGTGATGAACCAAATAGTTCCGTTAAGTACTCTAGTTAAAAAATAGAATCGTAGGCTATTGTCTAGTTAGACATTAATATCCAGATCACGCTTTCAGTTGACTTAACCCCTGTCTTATTTACTTCGATACTAGCACGAAAATTAGCATTTTAGCCAAATAAGTATTACCTTCTAATGTTGTTTCAGGATTCTTTTATGGAAACCACTCAAAAATCTCAACAATCACTCTCACTATTCGTTCTTGTTATTATTTTTACTGTTCTTGTGATCTACATGACATACACTATTGTGTATGAATATTTATACTCTTTTCTATTTTGAAGCATTACTTTCACTTCTCGTATTTCATTATAAATTAAGTATTTTTTTAGTTTTGTCGGTTTATTACGCTTTTTGATTTAATGCAAAAATGCAATTATAACGGCGGATTTTTCTTTGGAAGCTAAGAAAACCAAATTTTCCTCTTGCAGAAAAAATCGATCAACTCGAGATAAACTGAGTGACTCAAGACTCATTAGCTTCAGATGAAATCCTGGAGCAGAAAATTAATGCATCATTCGATAACGCAAGGTCCACAAAATCCACAAGGAAGCACCAATTAATACGATTAATATTACCATGGTAAATATGAGAGACATTAAATTCATTCGGCTTTGTTCATTTTTTGTATTTAATCGTAAAAAGAAAATGACCTGAACTATAAATTGGATAAAAGCAGATAAAAAGATAACGGCTAACATCACTTTTTTAGAAAGCATTGTGTACATTACTGTCATAAATGAGATTAAGGTAAGGATGATGCACAAGACCATTCCAGTGATATAAATACTTAACTTTTTCTTACCAGTGCCGTACATCTGTTCTGGGAGTGTTTCATTCATAAGATAGTCCCCATTAAGTAAACAATTGTGAAGAGAAAAATCCAAACGATATCTAAGAAATTCCAAAACAGACCGAGATAAACCATTCGTCTTACCACGTCTCGATCAATTTTAAAAATTGGTAATTGAATAATCATAATCAATATCCATAGTAAGCCTATCGTTACGTGAAAACCGTGCGTTCCGACAAGGGTAAAAAAGGTAGAAGCAGCACCACTCAAGTTCCAGGCATAGCCTGCAACACTTAAATGAATAAATTCTTTAGCTTCCATAATGACAAATCCGGAACCCAACATAAAAGTTAATATCAACCAGAAGATGACAGCAGATAATTTATTATTATTAATTCCAAAGATAGCTAAGCAGTAAGTAAAATTGCTTGCTAATAAAAATAAGGTTTCAAGCAGAACATAAGGTAAATCAATCAATGGTTTTAATGGAGGACCGACCGCTCCGGGATGGTGTAACACCAAAAAGGTAGCAAACAACGAAGCAAATAAAATGCAGTCAGTCATAATATAAAGCCAAAAACCAAAAATATCTGTTGCGTCTGAATTGTGATGATGGTCATGATTAGTAGTCAACGCGTGCACATTCATGACAACGCCTCCTTATAATGACGTAATTCGGTTTGTTGTACTGTTTCGGCTTTAATATAATAATCAGTATCTTTACTAAAAGTCCGAGCAATTACTGTAACGATCACGCCGATTAATCCAATAATGGCAGGGATCCACATATACCAAATAATAGAAAATCCAAAAACTCCAGAAAACATAGCAATAAAGAAACCAGCCGAAGTATTTTTCGGAACATGGTTATCTTTATATTCAATTTCTTCTGGATTAACGTACCAAAGACGACCTTGCTTTTTAGATTTTTGTTTATCGATCCAAAATTGATCCCTTTCTTCCACTTTTGGAATAAAAGCAAAATTATACAAAGGCGCGGGTGAAGCCACCGACCATTCCAAAGTTCGACCATTCCAGGGATCTCCTGTATTGTCACGCAACTTATGACGATTCTTGATGCTTACGAAAATTTGAGTAATTTGCAATAAGATACCAATCATAATCAGCGCCGCACCACTAGCTGCAACAACGAAATAAGGCTGCAAAGTGACATCCGCATAATGATTAATCCGGCGCATTACTCCCATCAGCCCTAAGAGATAAAGTGGCATAAATGCAGTATAGAAACCTGTCACCCAAAAAACGAAAGACCACTTCCCTAAGCGTTCATCGAGTCGAAAACCAAACGCTTTCGGGAACCAGTAGATTAATCCGGAGAAAAATCCAAAAAGAACGCCACCAATAATCACATTATGGAAATGCGCGACTAAAAATAGGCTATTGTGGATTTGAAAATCGATGGGCGGCACGGCCATTAATACACCCGTAATTCCCCCAATAGAAAAAGTAATAAAGAAAGCAAATACCCACAGCATGGGAGTACGCATAATAATTTTGCCTTTATACATGGTAAAGAGCCAATTGAAAATCTTTACCCCTGTAGGAACGGCAATAATCATTGTTGCAATACCAAAAACGGCATTCACATCCCCACCACTGCCCATAGTAAAAAAGTGATGCAACCAAACGACAAACGACAAAAATGTAATAACAAGAGTGGCATATACCATCGTTACATAGCCAAATAATTTCTTTTGACTAAAGGTAGCCACAACTTCTGAAAACACGCCAAAGGCAGGCAAAATTAATATGTAAACTTCGGGATGTCCCCAAGCCCAAATTAAATTAATATACATCATCATATTTCCACCAGCGTACTGGCTGAAAAAGTGCATTCCTAAAATCCGGTCGAGCGTTAACAAAGCCAAATTGACTGTTAAAATGGGAAATGCAAGAGAAATTAAGATCATCGAGCTAAATGTCGTCCAAACGAAAATAGGCATTTTCATGAAAGTCATGCCCGGGGCACGCATCTTAAACACAGTGACAATGAAATTAATGCCTCCTAAAAGGGTCCCTACCCCTGCAATTTGTAGTGACCAAATGAAATAATCCACTCCAACTGTGGGGCTATAATACAATTCAGAAAGTGGAGGGTAAGCTAACCAACCTGTTGCTGCAAAATCACCTACAATGAGAGAAGTGTTACATAGCATTGCTCCAAAGAAAGTCATCCAAAAGCTAAAGGAATTAAGATAAGGAAAAGCAACGTCTCGGGCGCCAATCTGCAACGGCAAAGCAATATTGGCAAGGCCAAATACTAATGGCATAGCCACAAAGAAAATCATAATGACGCCGTGAGCCGTAAAAATTTGGTCGTAATGCTCAGGAGGTAAGAAACCCATGTTGGAGCCCGCTGCGATAGCTTGCTGCGAACGCATTAATACAACGTCAGAAAATCCCCGAAGTAGCATGACACCAGCTAAAAGAACATACATGATGCCGATTTTTTTGTGATCTACGGAGGTTACCCACTCACGCCAGATGTAGGACCACTTTTTAGTAACGGTGATAAGCGCTAAAGCCCCGAAAAAAACTACGACCATGAAAATACCGGCGCCCATAATAATCGGAGTATGAAGAGGGATAGCATCAAGCGTCAATTTACCTAAAAAAAGTGTTCTTAACATTCCTGATCCTTTTGTCATTAAAATTAATAATGAGACTGTTTATGTTCCCATTGCGTAGGTATTCCGGTTGTTCGCATATAATTCACAATTATTCGTGAAAATAAATTAGGCACTACTGAAGAATAATAGTGCACTGGTTCTTTAATGGAAGGTTGAACAAGCTTTTGGTAGACGATGGGTGTTAATTTCTTTTCTGACTGCTTAACTTTAGAAAACCAACGTTTCAATTCATTCGGTTCTACTACTTTCACATCAAAGCGCATACTCGAAAATCCATCCCCGTTATATTGGCTATCGAGCCCTTCATAGGTACCTTTTTTTGAAGCAATTAAATGCAAGTGTGTCCGCATTCCCGCCATGGTATAAATTTGACTTCCTAACTGCGGAATAAAAAAAGCGCTCATTGGAACATTATCGTTAGTGAATATAAATTCAACTTGCTGTCCTTTAGCAATTTCTAAGTAGTTGACTGTAGAAATATTTTGTTTTGGATAAATGAAGAGCCATTTCCAAGGCAAAGCTACCACTTGTATCACCATCGGTTTTCCCGAACCATCTATGGGGCGATAAGGATCCAATTTGTGGCTCATCGTCCAGGTTATAATGCCAAGAACGAAGATAATAGCCATCGGAACGCCCCACCAAATTGCTTCTAGTAGAACACTATGACCAAAATTCGGCTGGTAATCTGAGATTTTATTATTTGCATGATACCGAACGATAAAGGTAAAGCTCATAATGAACACTGGTATGATTACGATTAGCATCAAGGCAAGCGACTCAAAAAATAGCTGCCTTTCTTCGCAGGTAATAACCCCTTTAGGATTTAGAATACCAGTCATCATCGTACGACAACCCAATAAAGTAATGGCACTTAGAATAATCATGCTACACAATAAAAACTTTAATATTTTTTTCAAATAGCTACAAATTTTTAAGCTTATCTTGTCTATCATCATAACTTCGATAGATGGTTATTTAACCAGTTTTTCTGGTTTGGGTACTTTTTTCTGCCATAATATATTGTTAATATCGTCTGGAGACAACACATAAAGACCAATGGAGGCTAAAAATTGTCATACCTAATCTTCGCTCGCTGGTTTGCTTTAGTTTCTACTCTTTTATCTCTTGGAATTCTATTCAACATGGATGATGCCAAAAATATGGCAAGAAATATGATACATAACGAGTCGGGTTACATCATGGGTGGTGTGCTACCGATTGTATTTGGCTCTTTGGCGTTTATGCAAAATAACAGTTTTGAACTCAGTTGGCAAATTGTAGTAACCATTATCGGTCTTTTCATGTTAGCTATCGGCCTTTTTCGGGTGATCTTCGTGAATACTTGGAAAAGCTTAATAGAAAAACATCTGAACAAAGTTCCCGTCTTGTTCAGCCTCTTCGGTTTGATATTAGGGTGTCTCTTATTTTACGTCGGATTTTTTGCTCCCATTTTGTAGACCGTCATTTTGACAGCACTACTACAGCACGTACAGTAGTACAGTATTAATCAATCGTTTCAAAACGAAAGGTAATTATCTTATTCTGCGTAATTTACTGAAAATCACTTTCTTACTCCATTAATATTATTTTGTTTCGCTTTGGACGTCTCATTAATGTAATGTTGTTTTGGAGCAAAAGTCTCTATTCCGAGGATGCCCGTGCATTGTTACTACTTCAACTCTTAAAAGAGTGAATATTATTAACTAAGGAAATCAACGTAAAAGATATTGCCAATTAATCATTATTACTGCAGTAAAAGTATGGGAAGTTTGGCACCGGAATCCAATTGCGCAAATCAGATCAATCTCGATTCGTTTATAATGTGATTAAAGAGCGACTCGCTTTAAAACCCGACTGGAAAACAAAAGCGGCTTTAACCAAATATTTAGCATTAGGTGAGAACATACATGAACCCAAGATTCAGCTGCTGTTTGATGTATCAATTTGGATTTCCTCGACAATTACCTGCGATTGTAGGCTAAGCGCTTGTGCATAACTAGTAGGCTAAGCGCTTGTGCATAACTATTAAAAATGATTAAGCTTGTTACAACTCCTTCAGGTAAATCACCTTGAGTATTTCTATAATTACTTCGTTGGATGAGTCATCCTTCATCTTTTTAAAAGAGTACAAAAAAAGGATTAAAGCCAATTAGTTAATGACGTGCGTTCGACTCTAATAAACAAAGGGACAAACATTTTGAATAGGTATTATTAAAAGTGTTTACTCATTCAGCGGTTTGAAAATCTACTTTCCCTTCTTATACTTTAACTATCCGCTACTTTTAGTAATTTTTGTTAAAGGCAAGTAAGGTTTATTTCGAATGCTTTGAAGCATGTCTCTTAAATTGAGAAATTCACTCATGTCTGGAGTTCTTTCTCAACAATGTATATAGGCATAATTAATAAATTAATAAATGGAAATAAACGATTTCGTAAGGCACCTGCATAGAGCTGAATAATCCAAAATATAAAAATATTTCTAAGTATTTCTAAGTGAAAGAAAGATTCAAAGCTCCGAGATCTCGCGTAAATTCGACCCCAATACCGGCCCCCCCTACTAAAGTCTGGATAGTCGAAATAGGCGACCCTGAAACAGCTAATTAGCTGAGAGCAGCGCCGATTCGGCGTTTTAACTTTAGGCAATCTCGACGTTAACTTTAGGTAATGGCGCCAACTCTTACAATTACCCCATAGCAATATATAGCAATACTTATTCGCAATTCCTGCGTCGCTTAAAGTAAAGATAAAGGTATACGAGCTTCGCTAGTACTGCCCTTTGAAAATCCCAATAGGGCTACTAAGGCATTTTTAACATCGTTTGCTCCAACCTTCTCCAACTAATAGGGCATTCAGGCCTAAAGAAACTAAAAATAATTATTAAAATAATTTCAAAATGTTTTTCTGTTGCGGAACTTGTCCTTGTCATTTTGATTGTATGTATAATAAATAAAATAAATAAAAACTAAACGAGAATTCATCATTCACGCCATTGAAACAAGTATAGCCTCGGAAAATATTAATATGGTCATCAGTGAGCCGATGCGTTGATTAACATTGATTTCAAAGAGGATAGAAATAAAACCTAAGTTAATAATTAAGAATACAGTTTATTCAATAAGGAGAAGTAGAAACCATGCTGATGACTAAAAGACCTTACTTGTTATTTCTTATGAATTTCTTTAAAGTATCGACATGAAAATCGCTGATTTTGAAGTAGGTTTAGATAAGCCCTTATTTTTAATTGCGGGGCCTTGCGTGATTGAAAGTGAGCAACTTGTCCTAGACGTGGCAAGTGAGCTTAAATTAATTACACAGAAACTTGGAATACCCTTCATTTTTAAGACTTCTTTTGATAAAGCTAATCGTTCTTCCCATTTAAGCTATCGAGGTCCTGGCATTGAAAAAGGATTAGCTATACTTGAAAAAGTTAAAAAAACAACTAATGTCTCGATTTTAACAGATGTCCATGAAGACACGCCATTGAATGAAGTGGCTGCTGTCGTGGATGTATTGCAAACTCCTGCTTTTTTGTGTCGACAAAGTAATTTTATTCGCAACGTTGCATCATATGGTAAACCCGTTAACATCAAAAAGGGGCAATTTTTAGCTCCCTGGGATATGAAACAAATTGTGGCTAAAGCATGGACGACAGGAAATAAAAAGATTATGGTTTGCGAGCGTGGATACACTTTTGGTTATAATAATTTAATCTCTGATATGCGTGCTTTGGCTATCATGCGTGAGACCATTTGTCCAGTAGTGTTTGATGCTACGCATTCCGTTCAATTACCTGGATGTCAGGAGGGGGGGGTTAGTACAGGGGGGCAGCGTGAATTTATTCCTATTTTAGCGCGTGCAGCTGTTGCAACCGGAATTTCTGGAATTTTTATGGAAACTCATCCGAATCCTGATCAAGCATTAAGTGATGGACCTAATTCATGGCCATTAGCGAAGATGCAGCCTTTATTAGAGACGTTAAAGGCTGTTGACGAAGTTGTTAAAAAATCAACATTTATAGAAAATACTCTAGTTGTTAGAGATTCTAAATAAATTGAAAACTAATAAAAAAATTAGACATTAAAATTAAGAGTAGAGATATAAAGTGTACTAATTAAACATTTGATGCTGTGATAATCACGATGAAAACCACCATTACCGACATTGATGCTCGTGAAATTTTAGATTCTCGTGGCAATCCTACCATTGCTGTGGAAGTTACATTATCTTCACGTATGCGAGGTTTTGCCGCTGTACCCTCCGGGGCTTCAACCGGGGCGCGCGAAGCCATAGAATTGCGCGACAATGACCCAGATCGTTATGGAGGCAAGGGTGTTTTGCAAGCGGTGCAAAATGTAAATGGTCCTATTCGGGATGTCTTGTTAGGTCAAGATCCAAGGTTTCAGGGAGATATTGATCGCATTATGATTGAATTGGATGGAACGGAAAATAAAGCTAATTTAGGTGCTAACGCAATTCTCGGTGTTTCGTTAGCAGTAGCTTACGCGGCAGCCAATGATGCCAATTTGCCTTTATATCGCTATTTAGGAGGCGAAGGTCCTTTTAGGATGCCTGTCCCCATGATAAACGTCATAAATGGTGGGGTTCATGCGAATAATAATTTGGATTTTCAAGAATTTATGATTGTTCCTCTAGGAGCGTCGACTTTTTCTGAGGCTTTACGTTATGGAGCTGAGGTTTTTCATTCATTAAAACGTCGTTTAATATCCCGAGGATTGATAACAACCTTAGGTGATGAAGGTGGCTTTGCACCAGACTTACCGCACTCTGAGGCAGGGTTTGAATTAATTTTAGAAGCTATTGAAGATGCTCATTATATTCCAGGAAAGGATATTTATTTAGCTCTTGATGCAGCGAGCTCAAAACTCTATCAAGAAGGGTATTATCTCTTTGCAAATAATAAATTTACAAGTGAAGCATTAATCAATCGATATATCGAATGGACTAAAAAATATCCCATTATTTCTATTGAGGATGGACTCTCTGAAAATGATTGGACGGGTTGGGAACTATTAACTAAATGTCTTGGAAAAAAAGTGCAATTGGTAGGTGACGATATTTTTGTCACAAACCCTAAAATCCTTAGGGAAGGTATTAAAAAAGATGTAGGAAATGCTGTTTTAATTAAGCTTAATCAAATTGGCACTTTAACGGAAACGCTAACCACTGTGGGCTTAGCTAAGAGTGCCGATTACGGTGTTATTATTTCTCATCGTTCCGGTGAAACCGAAGATACCACAATTGCTGATTTAGCGGTAGCAACTACTGTGGGGCAAATAAAAACAGGTTCATTGTGCCAATCCGATCGGGTAGCAAAATACAATCGTCTTCTAAAAATTGAGCGTGAACTTGGTGTACAAGCGCCCTATATTGATAGGAAAGCGTTTCCTTTTTAAGAGAAAACAGGTCGGAAATGCGATTCATACTTTCAATTTTTGTTGCTTTGTTCTTTTTATTGCAATACCAACTATGGTTTGAAACAGGTGGTATTTTGTCGGTCTATCGCCTCCGTAAGAACCTTCACTATCAAGTAGCCGAGAACAAAAAATTAGCAGAGCGTAACGCAGTATTGATGGCTGATATTTTTGATTTAAAGCACGGTAATCAGGCCATCGAGGAACGTGCTCGGAACGATTTAGGAATGATTAAAAAGGGCGAAGTATTTTATCAAATTCCTAATCCACCTCAGCAGTTCTAGAAGTTCCAGAAACCGAGAGAATTTATACTGCAAACCGAGAGATTGAAAATTTATACTGCACTTTAAGGAAATCCCATATTAGAAACTTTGAGCAGTTGTCAGATGGCCTTGGATCTCATCTCTAAGTGTAGCTAATTAATAGTTACGAGAATATTGCTGATGTTTTTTGTTTAATCTAATTTCGAAAGATATCAAACGAGAAAAAACCTTTATTTACTACGAAAATTTACCATGAATTGCATAATTAAATATAGAATATTAAGTTTCCTCAATGAAAAATACCTCAGATAAAAAATTACACTTATTGCTTTCAAATGACGATGGTGTTTATGCTAAAGGGTTATCAATTTTGGCTAAAACTCTAAGAGAGCTTGGCCGCGTGGACGTCGTAGCACCGGATCGTAATCGTAGTGGCGCGAGCAATTCTTTGACTTTGCATGCTCCATTACACATTAAAAATTTAGAAAATGGAATGATCAGTGTAGAAGGGACGCCTACCGATTGTGTTCATTTAGCCATTACAGGAGCACTTCCAGAAATTCCAGATATGGTAGTAGCTGGAATTAATGATGGCCCCAATTTAGGTGATGACGTCTGGTATTCAGGAACAGTAGCCGCTGCCATGGAGGGGCGGTTTTTGGGTTTGCCTGCACTAGCAATTTCATTGGCGGGAGAGCAATTTCATTATTACAAAACAGCGGCTAAAGTAGCCCGGCAATTGATTAAACATATTATAAAAGATTTCTTACCCAAAAGTATGATATTAAATATCAATGTGCCGGACCTGCCTTATAATAAACTAAAGGGTTTTGAAGTTACTCGGTTAGGCACTCGGCACCGAGCTGAACCGATAATTCGACAAATTGATCCCCGCGGGCATCCCATCTATTGGGTAGGGGCGGCAGGAGTTGAACAAGATGCAGGGCCTGGGACTGATTTTTTTGCTGTTAATAATCAACGTGTTTCGATTACCCCGCTGCGTGTAGACCTTACTTGCTACGAAGTTTTTGATCAATTAGATAATTGGGTGAAACGGCTTGAAAAGTAGGCGAGTTAAGGTAGGGTTGATGCTGATGTTCATGCTGATAATAGCAGTAACAATAGTTGGCTGTATGAGAAGTACAGGCCTAGCTCCCGTAATAAACGGTTGGTTACAGCCAGATGCAACATTAAGTTTTTATCGGGTCAAAGCTGGCGACACGATTTATTCCATTGCGTGGGCCTTCGGTTTGGATTATCAGGCTTTAGCTGCAGTAAATAATTTGAACTTCCCCTATTCGATTCAGGCTGGTGAGTTTTTACGAATGACGACTACCCCACGATGGAAAAAATTTACTTCTTCAGCTAGGTACGGTACTCGGCAGGTATCTTCTTCAGGAACTCGAATTGAGTATTGGCAACCGTCCCATTTGGTACGACCCGTTTTTCATTGGCGGTGGCCTGTAGATGGCCAAATCGTTAGGCGTTATTCTGTTGGAATGAATGGGAATCAAGGCCTTGATATTGCTGGCCGTTATGGGGAGCCTGTTCGAGCAGCTGCTGACGGTGTTGTCGTTTATAGTGGTGCAGAAGTACGAGGTTATGGTAATCTTATAATTATAAAGCACAGTAACAGTTATCTCAGCGCTTATGCATTCAATAAACGGATCTTTGTCAAAGAATGTAGTAGGGTTCGTGCCGGTCAGAAGATCGCTGAGATGGGGCGTAGTAGCACAGGGCGTGTTGTGCTTCATTTTCAGATTCGTTGTAATGGAAAACCAGTAAATCCGCTCCGATTACTGACCGTGAAATAAGTAATACCGCATTTAATTTCAAAAAAACAAATGTGGGACGGGTTCGACAAACATTGAATGAGCTATTACGAATCAAAGTCGAACTATAAGGCCGGTCCCATTCATATCATAAAGAATTAAATACTTATATTACGGCACAGCAAAAACTAACCAATAAATTGACCGTAAAGCAATCTCATAAGAAGTGGCTAATTTAATCGGATTTAGGATCGAACATAACTTCTATTGGAGACATCCAATTTGAAGGATGAACAAGAGAAGAATTACTCATTCATTGAGAGGCCCAAAATAGCTAAATATTCTTCATTTAGCAAGAACGGAATTAAAATTTTCTTTGTTATCTTTGTAATTCTGAAATAGATTCAACTTTAGCTATAGCATCAGAAATATCTATATGCACTTGTTGATACTATTATCATTTTTATGAGAATTTAAGAACGTTCAATACGTTGTTCTTGAGTAATTTTAGTTGGCAGCTTACCTAAGATATCTTCAAATCTTGCTGCTCCAATAGAATTATCGTTGTTTTTTAATTATACCAACTATAAATCCACACATAGACTTTCATCGGTAAAATCGATCAGTACCGCTAATGTAGGCTCTGGTAATTTATGTAAGCGTAAGAAAGTTGTTTTCGGATAAGAGCTTAATCATTTTAAAAAGCTCATAGCGCGAGTCATAAGTCTAAAGTCATAAGTCTAATCTCTTTAACTAAGGTAGATACTTGTATCAAGAATAGAAAAACGCATTTGTATTGAAAGTCGTTAATACATGCCTCTTTCTCATGTTTGAAAATGGAAATGATTCATTAGTAGCCTTTTTAACTCAAAAATGAATGAGTTGAATGAGTTCAATTATTTTTAGCATGTGGAAGAGAGCAGAAAGCCTTATTCTGGAGTATTTAGATTATGAATAACTTGGCCATTCTAAGTATGCCCGAATGATATTACAGAAATTATCGAGGGAGATCGGATCTCTGTGTCAGTTGGTTTCCACTCAACCACGGATTAGGGGAGTAGCTCTTTAACGGATATTATTATGCCTACTTCAACTCTCAAACTAAGCAAGTTTACCGGTGATGCCGGAGTCAATAGACTCACTGAGTCTAGAAGATTAGGGATCTAAGAGGTTTGATCTATAAATAATTAGGTTAAAAAAGGATTAGATTGTAATAAGCTGGTGAGAGTAGAGTTGGGTACTTTTCAGGTTAAACCCTTATACTGAAGGAGAATGAGGCTCCGTTTATTTAGAGAGTGTATGTGTCTGATGTTGCCTTAGTTCTTAGAAAAATTATTCAAGCTTTAGTTTGGGTATACCATATTCGTTACATCACTTCTACTCGACAAATCACCAAGAAGCGGATACACTGCCATGCTTATTAATTGAAGGGCGCGTAATTATGATGCGAATTAACGAGGAAGCTCTGACATTTGATGACGTCTTGTTACTACCCGGCTATTCAGAAGTCTTACCAAAAGATGTCTCGCTCGTCACTCGCCTGACTCGCAACATAACTCTTAATATTCCCCTATTATCCGCTGCTATGGATACTGTGACAGAAGCACGATTGGCCATCGCATTAGCTGAAGCAGGCGGTATAGGAATTTTGCACAAAAATATGAGCCCGGAACGTCAAGTGAGCGAAGTTCGAAAAGTAAAAAAATTTGAAAGCGGTGTCGTATTTAACCCTATCACTGTTTCGCCAGCTAGTACTATTGGAGAACTCAAAAAAGTTACGAGTGAATATAATATTTCAGGACTCCCTGTTGTAGAGGGTGAGCGGCTCGTTGGAATTATTACTAATCGCGATATTCGTTTTGAATCGGATATGGAGCAAAAAGTTGCTAATTTAATGACTTCAAAAGAACGCCTCATTACTATTAAAGAAGGCGCTACACGTGAAAAAATTATTAATTTTTTTCGTCAACATCGCGTAGAAAAATTACTGGTTGTCAATGATTGTTTTGAGTTACGTGGGTTAATTACGGTGAAAGACATTCTGCGTTCAGAACAAAACCCTAATTCTTGTAAAACTGCCTCTGGACAATTGCGAGTGGGTGCAGCCATCGGTGCGAGAGATGAGACCCCTGATCGGGTGGCTGCTTTAGTAGCTGAAGGTGTTGATATTTTAGTAGTGGATACTGCCCATGGTCATTCGAAGGGAGTCATTGATCGAGTCAAATGGGTTAAAAAGTATTACCCAGATGTGCCCGTTATTGCTGGTAATATAGCCACTGCTTCGGCAGCAAGAGCGTTAGCTGATGCTTGTGTTGATGGGGTTAAGGTAGGAATGGGGCCCGGATCCATTTGTATTACTCGTATTGTGGCGGGAATAGGAGTTCCGCAAATTACTGCCATTACACAGGTAGCTTCTGAGTTAAAAAATGATGATATTTTTATTATTGCGGATGGTGGAATTCGATTTTCAGGCGATATTTGTAAAGCCATTGCAGCTGGTGCACATTCTGTGATGATTGGGGGGTTATTTGCGGGTACTGAAGAAGCGCCAGGAGAAGAAGTTTTATATCAAGGGCGTTCCTATAAATCTTATCGAGGAATGGGTTCTGCGGGGGCCATGTTTGAAACCTATGGTTCATCCGATCGGTATTTTCAAGAAGTACAAAAGAAGCAAGAAAAATACGTACCTGAAGGTATCGAGGGTCGTGTCCCTTATAAGGGTCCTTTACGAGGAGTTATTCATCAGTTGATTGGTGGTTTGCGCTCTGGAATGGGTTATACAGGTTGTAAGACGGTCGAGGAAATGCGAACAAAAACTCAGTTTGTTCGGGTAACGAATTCAGGGGTTCGGGAGAGCCATGTTCACGATGTAACTGTAACAAAGGAACCACCTAATTATTCATTAGAAAATTAAAAATAGAATAAATTATTTCTTATTTCCACTCATCCTATTTCAAAGGAAAGGAGTAACGGGAATAACAGTTAACGACATATGCTAAAAGACATCCACTACCATCGAATTTTGATCCTTGATTTTGGTTCGCAGTATACACAATTAATCGCTCGCCGTGTGCGTGAGATTGGCGTATATTGCGAGTTAATGTCTTGCGATGTGGATGAGCAAACCATTGGAAATTTTAATCCTCACGGTATTATCCTTTCAGGAGGTCCAGAAACGGTCACCCTGAGTAGCGCTTTGCGTGCCCCATACATCGTTTTTGAAATCGGATGCCCAGTATTAGGGATTTGCTATGGAATGCAAACCATGGCCTACCAATTAGGTGGCAAAGTAGATATGACTGCTAAGGCTGAGTTTGGTCACGCGGAATTGCGAATATTAAAGCCCGACTTGTTATTTGAAAATATCGAAGACCGTATCTCTGCGGAAGGTGCGCCCTTATTAGATGTTTGGATGAGTCATGGTGATGTTGTTACGGAATTACCTCCAGGATTTGAAGCGACTGCTAGTACCGATAATTCTTATTATGCAGCGATGAGTGACTTTAAACGACGATTTTTTAGCTTGCAATTTCATCCAGAAGTCACGCACACCCCTCAGGGACATCGTATCTTAACTCAATTCGTTAAAGATATTTGTCAATGTCAAGCAACGTGGACAACGAAGAATATTATTGAAGAAAGCGTTCATGAGATTCGCAATAAAGTTGGGAATGGGAAAGTAATGGTAGGATTATCAGGTGGTGTGGATTCCGCTGTAACAGCAGCTATTGTGCATAAAGCGATTGGCGATCAACTGGTATGCGTGCTAGTGGATACTGGTTTACTTCGTTTGAATGAAGCAGACGAGGTGTTACGTGTATTCAAAAAACATATGTGTGCAAAGGTTATTTGTGTCAATGCGAAAGAACGTTTCATGAAAGCCTTAGAGGGCGTCTTGGATCCAGAAGAAAAACGTAAAATTGCTGGTGAACAGTTTATTCGAGTTTTTGAAGCAGAAGCTAAAAAATTAGATGTCAATTGGTTAGGTCAAGGAACAATCTATCCCGATGTAATCGAATCCGCAAAAACAAAAACTGGGAAAGGCCAAGTCATTAAAACACATCATAATGTGGGAGGATTACCGCTTAAAATGGATTTGCAACTCATTGAGCCATTGTGGGAGTTATTTAAAGACGAGGTTCAGAAATTGGGTTTAGAATTAGGCTTGCCTTACGATTTAGTTTATCGTCACCCCTTCCCAGGGCCTGGGTTGGCTATTCGTATTCTGGGAGAAATTAAGGCTGAATACGTTGATATATTGCAACGTGCTGATGCAATTTTTGTTGAGGAATTAAAAAAACACAATTATTATTGCGCGGTGAGTCAAGCATTCGCTGTTTTTATGCCAGAAAAATCGGTTGGTGTTAAAGGGGATACGCGTCATTATGGTTACGTAGTAGCTTTGCGGGCTGTGAAAACTGTGGATTTTATGACGGCACAATGGGCAGAACTGCCATATGAATTTTTGGCGAGAGTTGGTCAACGACTTATAAATGAAATTAAGGAAATTTCGCGCGTAGTTTACGATATTACGAATAAGCCACCAGCAACGATTGAATGGGAGTAGAAGAGAAGAACGCGCCCGGAAGAGAGGAAAATTCAAGAAGATTCAGAGAGATCACTTTCATAGACATCCGTCAAAGTCGAGGCAAAGAATCCTATGCATAGTATAACCACTATGGATGGTCGCTTTCTTTAAATAAGACTTCACTGCTAGTTTTTAATTGAGTAATCTGGTAATTCATTTCCATAAAAAGTTAAGATATGCTACACGTGTTATCTCGTTTCATCTAAAGGCATCTTAGATGCCAATTCTTTTCTCTTCTGTTTTTTCAATGCAGCCTTAATAAAACCAATAAAAAGTGGATGTCCTTCGCGGGGGCTTGAAGTGAACTCAGGATGGAACTGACAACCAACAAACCAAGGATGATCGGAAAGCTCGATTATCTCTACGAGGCGATTATCAATTGAACGCCCCGATACAATCAATCCTTTTTTTTCTAACTCGCCAATCCAATCATTATTAATTTCATAGCGATGGCGATGCCGTTCCATAATGATATCTTTTCCATAAAGCTTTCTTACTAGAGTCTGAGGCTTGAGCTGGCAAGCTTGCCCACCCAATCGCATCGTTCCACCAAAATCTCCTCCGCGTTTACGTTTTTCAATTATACCATCTTTTTCTAGCCATTCATTCACTAATGCTACGACCGGATAGGGGCTATCAGAATCGAATTCCGTGCTATTGGCATTTTGCATATCAGTTTTATGACGAGCAAATTCAATTACTGCAACCTGCATTCCCAAACAAATTCCTAAATAAGGAATATTATTCTCCCGTGCATAACGTGCCGCCAAAATTTTCCCTCCAATTCCTCTTGAACCAAATCCACCCGGTACCAAAATAGCATCTACATTATTTTTTAATAAATCAGTTCCATGTAATTCAATTGCTTCAGCATCAATATATTCGATGTTGACCTGTGTGTTCGTATGAATACCAGCATGAATAAGCGCTTCACTTAGCGATTTGTAAGAATCTGAAAGGTTCACATATTTCCCAACCATTGCAATAGTCACCATATGAAGAGGACTTTTTTGTGTCGCTATTACTTTTTTCCAATCACTCAGGTCAGCTAGTGTGGCCTCAATTTTGAATTTTTCACAAACCCGATCTCCTAATCCTTGGTCGCGTAAAATTAAAGGAATTTCATAAATAGATTCCACATCCGATAAAGAAATGACACTCGGGACAGAGACATTGGTAAACAAGGCAATTTTTGATCGCTTAGCTTCAGGCAAAGGCTTTTTGGAACGACATACTAAAATATCAGGCTGAATACCAATGGAACGCAACTCTTTTACTGAGTGCTGGGTGGGTTTAGTTTTAATCTCTCCTGCAACAGTAACATAAGGTACCAAGGTTAAATGAATAAATAACGTCTGTTCTTCTCCTAATTCGATACGCATTTGACGAATGGCTTCTAGGAAAGGTAAGGACTCGATATCCCCGACAGTCCCGCCAATTTCCACCAAAGCGACATCAACTTCACCAGCACCTTCACGAATTTTCTTTTTAATTTCATCGGTAATATGGGGGATAACTTGGATTGTCCCCCCTAAATAATCACCTCGTCTTTCTTTTCGAATTACATCCTCATAAACTCGACCAGTTGTAAAATTGTTCTTCCGTGTCATGGTAGCATTAACGAAGCGTTCATAATGTCCTAAATCTAAATCAGTTTCCGCCCCGTCTTCTGTTACAAATACTTCACCATGCTGGAAAGGGCTTATGGTTCCCGGATCGACGTTAATATAAGGGTCGAGTTTAAGAAGGGTAATTTTAAGGCCTTGTGCTTCAAGAATCGCACCAAGAGATGCCGAAGTAATACCCTTCCCCAAGGAAGAAACTACTCCACCGGTAATAAAAATATATCGTGTCATGCGACTCGCCCGTTTCTACAAAACGGGAAATCATTTTACCAAAAGTGTGCTCAACTGGAAACTAGGTTATCGCAACGGGTCTGGTGAATTATGTATCCACAGCTTAATCCATTAAGCTAGAACTAAACGCCTAAACCTTAAGCTATCGGAAGGGTTACCCCTCTCTGACCCTGATACTTTCCTCCACGATCTTTATAGGAAACTTCGCAGACTTCATCGGATGCTAAAAACAACATTTGTGCAACTCCTTCATTGGCGTAGATTTTAGCAGGCAAATTAGTCGTATTAGAAAATTCTAAGGTGACATGCCCTTCCCATTCAGGTTCTAATGGTGTGACATTGACGATAATTCCACATCGTGCATATGTAGATTTTCCTAAACAAATCGTCAATATATTTCGTGGAATTTTAAAATATTCCACTGTACGAGCTAAAGCGAAAGAATTAGGTGGAATAATGCAAACCTCCACTTTCAAATCTACAAAACCATTTCGATCGAAATTTTTTGGATCAACAATCAAAGTATTAATGTTGGTAAAAATTTTAAATTCGTCCGCGCAACGAACATCATAACCGTAACTTGAAGTTCCATAAGAGATAATCTTTCCAGATGGTGTTTGTCGAACTTGACTTGGTTCAAAGGGGCTAATCATCCCATAGGATTCAGTCATGCGGCGAATCCATTTATCTGATTTAATTGGCACTACTTCGTTCCTTTCACGACGATATTGGGAAATTTTACGCCATAATTAACGGGCTGTAACGATAATTGTTCTGCCAACATAAAGGCAATATCTTTATAAATTTCTGCTATAAAGCTGTCTTGCTCTGCAATCATCAGAGGCTTTCCTCCATCTGCATTTTTACGAATAGCAATATTAAGAGGTATTTGTCCTAGTAGAGGGAGACCATTGTTCTCAGCCATTCTTTTTCCACCCCCATGACCAAAAATCGCTTCTTCATGGCTGCAATGAGGACATCGATAAATGGCCATATTCTCAATAATACCTAAAACCGTAATACCCAATCTTTTAAACATTATCAGTGCTTTGCCTGCATCAGATAAGGCTACTTCTTGAGGGGTAGTAACGATGACTGCCCCTGAGAGAGGAACTTTTTTAGCTAAAGTTAATGGGATATCACCTGTGCCTGGTGGTAAATCAAGAATAAGAAAATCAAGATCTTCCCAAAGAGTTTCATAGACTAACTGTTGTAAGGCTTGGCTCACCATTGGTCCACGCCATATCATTGGCGTCTGCGCATCGATTAAGTATCCTATCGAAATCGATTGGATGCCATACTGGCGAATAGGAATAAATTTTTTGTCAGGGCTCATTTGAGCTTTATCATGAACTCCTAGCATAATAGGCTGATTAGGTCCATGAATGTCAGCGTCCAATAGGCCCACTTCAGCCCCCGCTTTGCAAAGAGCTAAGGCAAGGTTGACAGCGGTAGTCGACTTCCCCACGCCACCTTTTCCAGAAGCAATGGCAATTATATTTTTAATCGCAGGTATTCCTTTTTGCCCTGCTTGTACCACATGCGTCGAGACGGAACGTTGTTTTAATTTATCACAAATAAGTTGTCTCATGAAAGAATTCTATCATAGATGATTCCGTCCTTCATCTCATACCCTCTCTCAAGAAAGAGCGGTGTGAATTAGGCCAGGAGTTAATACAAAAATAACTTTCAGATGAAAATCCTCAAGAAAATAGGTATAGTGTTTGATTCATGAACATAAAAAAACGACATATCCTAGTTACCTCTGCCTTTCCTTATGCTAACGGACCTATTCATCTGGGACACATGGCTGAGAATATCCAGGCGGACATTTGGGTTCGTTTCCAACGTCTCTTGGGTAATTCGTGTCTTTATATTTCTGGTGAAGATGCTCACGGAACAGCTATTATGATTACCGCCCAGAAGCTCGGCATTCCTCCCGAAGCTGTAGTAGCTAACATGCATAAAGAGCATGCTAAAGATTTTTCCGATTTCTTAATTAATTTTGATAATTTTTACACAACACATTCCCTTGAAAACTGTAAATTATCAGAATTCATTTATCAAAAATTAAAAAATAACGGCGATATCTTTACAGAAATTATTTCCCAAGCTTACGATCCTGTACAGAATATATTTCTCTCTGATCGTTTCATCCATGGAACGTGCCCTCGTTGTGGATCACCTGATCAATACGGAGATGTTTGCGAATCGTGCAGTGCCACCTACAGCCCGACAGAACTAATTGACCTTATTTCAGATTTGTCGGGCGCTAAACCTATCCAAAAGCGTTCGGAACATTTATTTTTTTCTTTAAATCGGTATAGGGATTTATTAGAAAAATGGGTTAATGGTGGTCATTTACAACCTCAAGTGGTAAATAAATTGAAAGAATGGTTTCCGAATAATCTTAAAGCTTGGGATATTTCTCGCGATGCTCCCTATTTCGGTTTCGAGATTCCTGGGACGGTTAATAAATATTTCTATGTATGGTTGGATGCGCCTATTGGTTACATGGCTAGTTTAAAAAATCTTACTAAGCAACGGCCTGAAATTAATTTTGATTTCTACTGGCAAAAAGAAAGTTCAGCGGAACTGTATCACTTCATAGGAAAAGACATCGTTTATTTCCATGCCCTTTTTTGGCCAGCTATGCTTGCCGGTGCGGGTTTTCGTTTGCCCACAGGCATTCATGTACACGGATTTCTAACCATTAACGGCCGGAAAATGTCAAAATCCCGAGGGACTTTCATCACTGCTCGTCAATACTTGGAACGATTGAATCCAGAATATTTAAGATATTATTTTGCTGCTAAGCTGGGGTCTCAACTGGAAGATATCGATTTTAATTTTGAAGACTTTACCCAACGCGTTAACGCTGATTTAATCGGTAAATATATTAACCTGGCTAGTCGATGCGCCGGTTTCATCACTAAAAATCACGATGGCAGATTATCTTACGAATTGCCAGAACCTTTACTATATGAATCTTTTATAAAGGCTGAAAAAACTATCATAGAATGTTATGAAACTTTAAATTATAATAAAGCCGTACGCACAATTATGACTCTTGCTGATTATGCCAACCAATATATCGATGGAAAAAAGCCGTGGGCATTGATAACAAAGGCCGGACAAAAAAAACATATTCAATCCGTATGTACGCAAGGGCTAAATTTATTTAGAGTGCTCACAACTTATTTGAAACCTATTTTGCCGGACGTATCGGAAAAGGTAGAGACGTTTCTCAATTGCGATAAGTTAAATTTTGAAAATTTAAAAGAACCTTTACTAGACCATTTTATCAATCCGTTTAAGCCCTTAATGCAACGAATAACAGGTGAAGCCACAACCCAGTTAATTCAATGAGTACAAAAGAAGAATTAATTAATAGACTAGACGACTTATTGCCTCAAACACAATGCGGTCTGTGCAACTACGAGGCGTGCCGTCCCTACGCCGCAGCAATTATAAATAATAAAGCTACAATAAACCGTTGTTTACCGGGTGGGATCGAGACACTTATTAATATAGCCGCTTTCTTAGGTCAAGACCTTGCCCCCTATGATATTACCGAAATGCAGAAAAAAGCAAGGCCTTTGGCCGTAGCAATCATTCGAGAAGAGGAATGTATCGGTTGCACTAAATGCATTCAAGCTTGTCCAACCGACGCTATTGTCGGTGCTTCAAAGTTGATGCACACGATAATTACTAATGCATGTACAGGATGTGAGCAGTGCTTACCACCTTGCCCTATGGATTGTATTGAAATAAAAACGCTCCCCTCTATTACTTCGGAAGAACAAAAATACCACGCGCATGAATGGCGCTCACGTTATGAAAAACGTCAAAAAAGGCTCGAGCGTCATAGAATTACGCAACAACGCAAACATCAGGCACTAAAATTAGCTAGTGTATCTAAAAAAACATTAGAAGCTCGTCAAGAAGCTATTCGTGCTGCCGTAGCTCGCGTCAATCAAAAAAAGTGTCATGAACCAAAATGAACACGAAGAAATTTTTCGCCGTTTCAAAGCTCGTAATGCTAAGCCCACCTCAGAATTAATGTATCACTCTGAATTTGAATTACTAATGGCAGTAATATTATCTGCCAAAGCTACCGATGCGGGTGTGAACAAAAGCACTAAAGAACTATTCAAAGTAGCAAATTCACCTTTGAAAATGTTGAATCTCGGTGAGGAAGGTTTAAAGAACTATATCAAATCAATTGGCTTGTATAACACCAAAGCTAAAAACATAATCCATACCTGCAAAATATTGGTAGAAGAATACCATTCGCAAATACCTAAAACGCGAATAGAAATTGAAGCACTGCCAGGTGTTGGCCGTAAAACAGCAAATATTATTTTAAATACCGTCTTTGGCTATCCTGCTATTGCAGTTGATACTCATGTTTTTCGCGTAGCTAATCGTACTGGCTTAGCTCCTGGAAAGACACCTTTAGCAGTTGAAAATAAATTAACGAAGGTGGTTTCTAAAAAATATCTAGCTAGTGTTCATCATTGGCTTGTTTTACATGGCCGCTATATCTGCACTGCACGCCGCCCTAAATGCCTCGAGTGTTTTATTAGTGATTTATGTGAGTACCCTAACAAAATAAACTATTAAAAAATGATAAACAAACGCGACCACGTACGAAAAATATTTTTTGACATGCAGAAAAACATGATAAAAAGGAACTGCTTTCCCCTGCGAAAGTCACTGGTTTAAGACTATACCATGGTAAAACCCTTTTTAAACGTTTGTATTGAAAGCTATTGAATATGGATCGTCTCTGCTAAATAAATTGCGCCCTTGCGTCGCCTCTAGCGAATAAGTAGCGTCCATCGCGCCATTGAAAGTCACATCTTGCGGTGCAAAAACCCCTGTCATGAAAGATATTCTAGAATTAAATTAAAGGGGTCTTTCATACTTCCACTCCCCATCTCTCTATCTAGGCCCAAGAAGGAACCGAGCGTTGTAATTGATTACCATACTAGGCGTCGCTCTCTCCGAATTCATCTTCAAACCCGCTAATGTGAGCTTACCGAATATTTCCTTATTGATATGCTCATCTTACATGCCTTTCGGATCCGAAATGTGAGTAACATATGGAGCTACTGAAATAAGAGAATATCTTCTATTCATCTGGAATATCGTATAGAACAAAATCAGTAGCATTCAATATTCTCATTAAGACTTAAATGATTAAGGCGAAATTGTTACAATAACCCTATAGTGAAACACAAAATAAGCAAAAAATAACCATAAGATTCGAAGGAGAGCTAGCTAATTTCATTTTTTTCAGCGTGTGTGTGGTGGGGTGTTGTAGTATGGAGGAATTGTTCTCTCGTTGCTTTTAGACTTGACGTATGACTTGCTGAAGTCTATGTTTACGCTTCTTGATTTGGGATTTTTAAGCATCTAACAGGAAAAGTAAGCAGTAAAGCGGTAAGAAACACGCTTACAGTGTGGTAGCCGTTATAAAGTCACTAAATCAGATTTGATATTTAGGCGCGATGTGAAATGAATGAAATCACAATAATTCAGCCAGATGATTGGCACTGTCATTTACGTGATCACCCCTATCTTGAACGAACAGTTACGGACATCGCTCTTGGGTTTGGGCGAGCAATTGTTATGCCGAATTTACTTCCACCGATTACAACAGTGACGCAAGCTAAAGAATATTACAAAAGAATTAAACAATATGTTCCAGCCAATTCCAAATTTACCCCATTAATGACACTCTACCTCACCGATACTTTATCGCAAAAAGAAATCAAAGCGGCCAAGCAATCGAAAGTTATAGTTGCTTTTAAACTTTATCCTGCAGGAGTAACAACGCATTCCCAAATAGGTATAAAAAGTCTACAGAAAATTTATCCTATTTTGGAAGTGTTGCAATCCGTGGATCTGCCTTTATTGATCCATGGAGAAGTTATCGACCCCACTATCGACATTTTTGATCGAGAAGCTATTTTTATCGAACGAGAATTAATTCCTTTACTGAAACATTTCCCCAATCTACGAACAGTTTTAGAACATATCTCCACTAAAGTAGCAGTAGATTTTATCACTGAAACAGAAATGATGACACTTGCAGCGACTATTACCCCTCACCATCTTCGGCTCACTCGAAATCATTTATTAAAAGGGTTTCTTCGCCCTCATTATTATTGTTTACCGCTTTTAAAAACGAACATAGATCGAGCCGCACTTATTGAAGCAGCTACTAGCGGCAATCCAAAATTCTTTTTAGGCACAGACAGTGCTCCGCATCCAAAAACAAAAAAAGAATCAACTTATGGAGCTGCAGGAATCTACAGCGCTCCTACTGCTATCGAAATTTATACGGAACTATTTGATCGTTATAACGCGCTAGACAAGTTAGAAGGGTTTAGCAGTCGCTTTGGCGCTCAATTCTATGGTTTACCACTTAATGCCAAAAAAATTACTTTAGTTAAACAACCTTGGAAAGTCGCTCAATCCTTATCCTTCGGTCCAGATACTGTGATACCCTTGTTAACAGGTGAAATATTGAACTGGCGGATTGACACGCGTATTTCCCAGTAAAGATTACTTAAAATTTAATAAAACCTATGACCGAAAACCATTCCCATCAGGCCGACCTTTTAAAGAAGCGATTTAGCGGTTATCTCCCAGTGGTTATTGATATCGAAACTGGAGGACTGGAGCCTCTTAAAAATCCTATACTGGAAATAGCCGCTCTTTTAATTGAAATTAGTCAGGAAAAAAAACTATATCTCGGAGAATTATTTGCCTCTCATGTATTACCATTCAAAGGCGCTACTTTAGACCCGGTGTCGTTAGAAATTACGCGAATTGATCCTTATCACCCATTCCGCTTTGCTATTGAAGAAAAAAAAACGTTGCAGGATCTATTTGCATTTGTGGAAAAAGCCATAATTGCCCATGGCTGTCGCCGAGCGGTGCTCGTAGGGCACAATGCCCATTTTGATTTGTCTTTCATACAAGCAGCTATGAAGCGCTGCAAAATAAAAAAATCTCCTTTTCACGCATTTACCTGTTTTGATACCGCCACTTTAGCAGCTACCGTATTTGGCGAGCCCGTGCTCGCTAAAGCTTTACGAGAGGCTCGTATTCCCTTTGATAAAAATGAAGCGCACTCCGCCATTTATGATGCCAAATGCGCAGCTGAACTATTTTGTCATATTCTCAATAAGATTGGACGAAGATAGAGAGGCGAAGAGACCAGAACCCACCACCTCAATCTTCCAAATAAGGAAATGGAGGAAGGGCCACCACATGTTATCTTTTGAGCTTAGCAACGAAAACTGCTTCCATGCAATACACTTCTCTCCCAAGCTCCTAAACAATGCTAAATTCATTTTGATAATTAGTCAATTCTTTTTCAAAGCCACCGACTTTTTATCTTAATTTTTAAGGCTCAGCATACCATTTTTTTCAGTTTAAAAACACATGAAATCTAAGCGGTCAGAAAAAAACACTGACACTATCCCCATCATTATAATATGGGGGAACATTAACTAAGTTATAAACTATCGGCATTTTTGGCCAAATATTTGGAAACACCAGCGGGTGAAGCTTCCATGCCGACGTCACCTTTTTTCCAGTTCGCTGGACAAACTTCTCCATTTCTTTCAGTAAAGTGAAGGGCATCCGCTATACGAAGGATTTCCGGAATGCTTCGTCCCAATGGTAAATCATTTACAATCTGTGAGCGGACAATCCCTTGCTTATCAATTAAAAAAGCGCCGCGTAAAGCAACAGCGGCTTTAGAATGTTCCACTCCATAACTTCGACAGATACTATGGGAAACGTCTGCAGCTAAGGTATAACGAACACATCCAATTCCACCTTTTTCTACGGGAGTATTACGCCAAGCATGATGGGCAAACTGTGAATCCACTGAAACAGCAATTACCTCTACATTGCGCTTACGAAATTCATCAATCGCATGATCCAAAGCAATCAGCTCAGAAGGACATACAAACGTAAAATCAAGCGGATAAAAGAAAACCAACCCGTATTTGTCCTGAATGGCTTCAGTCAAGTTAAAGTTTTCTATGATATCACCATTTGCCAAAACTGCGGGGGCTGTAAAATCAGGAGCTTCGCGACCCACTAAAACTGCCATAATGCTACCTCTACATTTAAATTCAGTCAATGTAGTACTATATTAGTTGTTTGTCAAAGTTTTATATCAAGAGGGAAAGGGATTCATTCTAAAACTGTACAAATGCCGCTAGAAATTACAGCCATAATGCGATATCGTATGAAAGTCATGAAACCTAAAAGTTTATCGAAAGGAGACTTAGAAATGTCATGTGAACTACCAGATCTGCCTTATAAGTTAAACGCTCTTGAACCCTATATTTCTCAAGAAACGCTGAAATACCACCATGGCAGACATCATCGTGCCTATGTAGATAAATTAAACAAGCTCATTAAAGGAACTCCCTTTGAAGAAAAACCTCTTGAAGAAATTATGATGCAATCTGAAGGTGGTATCTTCAACAACGCAGCCCAAAGCTGGAACCATACCTTTTATTGGCACTGCGTGAGCCCGGAAGGCGGAGGCGATCCGAGTGGAGATTTAACTTCAGCAATAAAAGAGCATTTTGGGTCCTTAGAAAAATTTAAAGAAGAATTTGCCAATTCAGCTAATAATCATTTCGGTTCTGGGTGGGTTTGGTTAGTAAAGGATAGAAATGGACAGCTAGAAGTCTTGAGTACAGTAAACGCGCACAATCCTATGACAACAGATGCTAAGAAACCGTTGCTAACATGTGATGTATGGGAACACGCTTATTACATCGATACACGCAATGACCGTCCCAAATACATCGATAATTTTTGGCATATAGTTAATTGGAATTTTGTAACAAAAAATTTTCAATCTAAATGATAAACGTTATTATTAATGGAATTAATGGTAAAATGGGCCGTATAATTAAAGAGAGCATTACGGCTCAACCTCACCTTAACCTAGTTACAGGAACTAACCGGCAGGATAATTTAACGGAAGTTATTAAAACGACAGGAGCAGACGTCGTAATCGACTTTACCACTCCCCAGGCTGTGTATACCAACATAGAAGCGATTATTAACGCAGGCGCCCACCCAGTGGTTGGCACCACAGGATTAACTTTAGAAGAGATTAATATTTTAATGAAACGATGTCAGGTAAAAAAATTGGGTGGGATAATTGCCCCAAATTTTTTTTTAGGCGCAGTCTTAATGATGAAATATGCCAAGGACGCTGCCCGCTATTTCCCAGACGCTGAAATTATTGAAATGCATCATCCTTGTAAAGTTGATGCTCCTTCAGGTACTGCAATTAAAACCGCTCAAATGATGGCGGAAGCATACTTCTCTACTACTAAGAGGGTTGTTAAAGATGGGGCTTCTAGAAATCTTGCTCGTGGACTATTAAAAAATAATGTACTTATCCATTCTATTCGTCTTCCGGGTTTATTCTCCCACCAATCTGTAATTTTTGGTGGGCATGGTGAAACCTTAACGATCCGCCACGATGGAATAGATCGTGGTTCTGCAATGCCAGGCATTTTTTTTGCATGTCAAAAAGTGATGGAGCTAGATCATTTAGTGTATGGTTTAGAAAATATTTTGTAAAAAGCTCTGAATATTTAAAAATATTTTCAAAGGAAGAAAAATTGCAAGATTAACTCCGCTCACTGATACCTCGCTTATTTGATTATTTATAGTTTATAGCTTAGAGGTGAATACCCTTCATTCAATTTTACTGTTCTGGTCTTTTTCCAACATTAGAGATACACCAACGAGATAGAAACGTAAAAGCTTTCCGAAAACCCTCTAATCGCGTGTTACAACAAACATATTTCTGCCCTTGTCTTTCTTCTTACTTGTCCCTTAACTAAAATCAGTTTTGGGAAACGAAGTTTCCGGAATCGGAGGATACCAACGGAGGTCTAAATCACGAGCAGCTTTAACTTCATCCAATCGTCCAACAGGCTGATGATGCGGTGCTTTCCGTACTATTTCAGAATTATGCTTTATTTCAGCTAAAATTTTCTGTAAAGCCTTTATAAAAAGATCTAAAGTTTGTTTGCTTTCCGTCTCAGTGGGCTCAATTAATAAACATTCAGAAATTAATAAAGGAAAATAAATCGTTGGGGCATGAAATCCATAATCTAACAGCCGCTTAGCAATATCTAACGCGGTTATTCCATATTGACGAGTTAAAGGTTTTGCTGTCACAATAAATTCATGAGAAGCTCTTCGATTAGGGAAAGCCAAAGTAAATCCTAAGTGGGCTAATCGTTTCATTAAATAATTAGCATTTAAAGTAGAAAATTCAGCGGCCCTAACAATTCCTTCCTTGCCTAACATACGTAAATAAATATACGCCCGCAATAATACGCCTGCATTACCCATAAAAGCTGACAATCGTCCAATAGTTTTTGGACAGTGTTTTTGAGTGAGCCAATAATAGCCCTCTTCATTTTTTCCCACCATCGGTATTGGTAAATATTCCGAAAGTCTTTTGTTAGCCGCAACTGGACCAGCGCCAGGACCTCCTCCACCGTGTGGTGTCGCAAAGGTTTTATGCAAATTTAAATGCATGACATCAAACCCCATATCGCCAGGTCGATATTTTCCCAAAATAGCATTCAAATTCGCTCCATCATAATAAAGCAAACCTCCTACATCATGAATAATTTTCGAAACCTCCATAATTTGTCTTTCAAATACACCCAACGTCGAAGGATTCGTTAGCATAATACTAGCCGTTTTTGGCCCCACCATTTTTTTCAATTTCTCAAGATTGATATCTCCCTCCGCTGTCGTGGCCACTTCTTTAACAGTGTAACCGCACATGGCGGCAGAAGCAGAATTTGTGCCATGAGCAGCCTCGGGTACAAGCATTTCTGTCCGTTCATAATCACTGCGATTTTCATGATACGCTTTTATCATTGCCACCCCAGCAAATTCACCTTGAGCGCCTGCCATGGAAGTTAACGAAACTTTTTCCATCCCCGTGATGTCTACTAACATAATTTGCAATTCATAAAGACACTGTAAAAAAAACTGGCTTTGTAACTCAGGCGTTAAAGGATGGCGTTTTAAATACCCTGGGAGTGAAGCCAAGTGATTAGCTGCTCGGGGGTTATATTTCATAGTACAAGAACCTAGTGGATAAAAGTGCGTATCAATCGAAAAATTTTTTGTCGATAATTGAGTAAAATGTCGAACTACTTCGAGCTCAGATAATTCAGGAAGACGCGGTAAATCGCGACGCAATAAATCATGAGGAATATCCTGAGACTCTGTTTTTCCCGGAATTTTTTGTGATCCTACACGTCGATTTTCTTGCGATTTTTCAAAAATTAACATTTTATTTACTCGTTTTCTATTGTAATCGAACAATTACTCATGATTGAATTATTTCACGGAAGATTTTTTCATAGTAAGCTATATCCTCGTTGGTCTTCGTTTCTGTCACACAAACCAATAAACAATTCCCTAGTTCTGGATAATCATTGTTTAAAGGATAACCAGCTAAGACCCCTTGTTCAGCCATTTGAGTAATTAATCTTTCTACAGGTTTTTCTAGTCGAACCACGAATTCATGAAAAATAGGCTTTGGAAATATTGGCGTAACCGCTTTTAAAGCTGATAAACACTGAAGCAAATCGCACGCTTTTCTATGCGATTCTAACGCCACTTCACGCAATCCTTTTACTCCTACTAAACTTAAATAAATAGTTGCCGCTGTTACTGCAAGGCCCTGATTAGTACAAATATTCGATGTAGCTTTAGAACGACGAATATGTTGTTCGCGTGCTTGAAGAGTTAAAGTAAATCCTTCACGCCCCTCCCCATCAATAGTCCTCGCTACTATTCGCCCAGGAAGTTGTCGTACATACTCTTTTTTACAACACATAAATCCAAAATAGGGCCCACCAGAGGCTAAAGGGATCCCAAATGGTTGTCCTTCGCCACAAGCGATATCTGCTCCTCGTTGTCCCCACTGCCCGGGCGGCTTTAATAAAGCCATTGCCATTGGATTTACGCTGGCGATAACCAAAATAGCCTGAGCATGGGCCCAATCTGTTAACGCATCCACAGCCTCAAGAGCACCAAAAAAATTGGGTTGCGGAATAACAAGAGCAGCAACATCTACCGTATCCCTAGTGTTTAGCTGCAAGCACCCCACTATTCCTTGTTTAAAATCATAAGGAATATTCTCTACGCTAATTTTTTGTTGTTGGACAATAGATGTCAAAACTTGCCGATAAGCTGGATGGACAGTAGCCGGAACTAAAATGCGCCGCGCTTTACCTCTTTTTAGTCGGACCGCCATCAGAACAGCTTCAGCTAATGCACTAGCACCATCGTATAATGAAGCATTAGAAACATCCATAGCAAGCAATTCAGTCATCATAGTTTGATATTCGTAGATTAATTGTAAACTGCCTTGACTAGCTTCAGCTTGATAAGGGGTATAGGCTGTATAAAATTCTCCCCGAGTAGTAATTTCCCATACTACCGCCGGAATGTGGTGCTCATAAGCACCGGCGCCAATAAAACACAGTAATTTTTGAGGCTCGCGCTGCTCCATAAGGCGAGTAATAGCTGCCTCATTTAATCCTTTTGGAACTTTTTTAATGGTCGCATGAGTTAAATTCGAAGGAATCTCATCAAACAATTGTTCAACCCCATCAGTGCCGATAACGGCTAACATTTCCTTTTGTTCATTCGGAGTATGTGGAATAAAAGGCATCACTCTTCCTGCGTTAAGGTTTTATAATCGCCAGCGTTTAATAGCTCATCGAGTTCACTTTCATTATCAGCTTTGATGCGATAAAGCCAGCCATCGCCGTAAGGGTCACGATTTACCAAGGCGGGGTCCGTTTGGAGGGCTTCATTAACCTCCACCACTTCCCCTGTCAAGGGGGAATAAATATTGGTAGCAGTTTTTACAGATTCCACCACAGCTACTTCATCATTGGCATCTACTTGACTATCGACATCTGGTAGTTCAACAAATACCAGGTCACCCAGTTGCTTCTGGGCATGATCCGTAACCCCTACCGTAAAAGTACCGTCGGATTCCTTTCTTACCCATTCATGACTTCTGCTGTAGCGTAGTCCCGCATGAAATTCTGTCATTTTATCCTCCTTCAAAAGGTTTACCTCGACGCACAAAAGGCGGCTTGATTATCTTAACTGGAATTTTCTTACCTCGCCGTTCGATAAAAGCACCCTTAAAAGACTCGCTAGGAATTCGAGCAAAGGCAATAGCATGCTTCAAAGTAGGAGAAAAACTAGCACTGGTAATTTCTCCTTTTTTCTGATCATGTAAGAAAACCTTTTGATGATTCCGCAAAATCCCAGGCTCTTTCATAATTAACCCGACCAGCTGTTCTTCAATGCCTCGGTCTAATTGGTTTTCTAGGGCAGCACGGCCAATAAAATTTCGATTGGGATCGTCCCAAGATACAGTCCAAGCTAGATTAGAAGAAAGAGGAGACGTTGTTTCATCCATGTCAACGCCGTATAAATTTAATCCCGCTTCCAAACGCAGGGTATCTCGAGCTCCTAACCCGCAAGGTTTAGCCCCAGAAGACACTGCTTTTTGCCATAATTCATGTACTCGCAAATCTGGGACAATTATCTCGAGCCCATCTTCCCCAGTATATCCTGTGCGAGCTATCAAAAAGTCACCTGTTAATACAAATTGAAAAGGTTTGAGGTGCATCACTTTTGCACTGGTGTCATTATCAAAAATCCTTTGGATGATATAAAATACCTCCGGGCCTTGAATAGCAATAATACACATTTGAGGTCGATCCTTAATCGTTACCTGATAAAGCCGACTTTGCTCATTCATCCATGCAATATCTTTTTCTCGTGTTACAGCATTAATCACAAGTCGATAATGGGAAAAGGATAAGTAATAAACAATAAGATCATCGCTCACTCCTCCAACTTCATTTAACATACAGCTGTACAGCGCGTAACCAGGCTCTTTAAGTTTCGCAACATCGTTAGCCAATAGAGAACGCAAAAAGGACTTAGTGTCTTCGCCTTTTATATCAACAACACCCATATGAGAAACATCAAAAATACCGACATGCTGTCGTACTTGATGATGCTCATCAACTTGAGAACCATAATGGAGAGGCATTATCCAACCAGCAAAATCAACAAATCGAGCCTTTGCTTGAAAATGTTCTTCGTAGAGGGGCGTACGTCGGAGCATATGGTAAGTATTATACCAGGTATACCAAACTAAGGAAGAGCAATATTATGGAAGAGCAATATTATAAGCAGTGTTCTTGAAAGGATAAACCCCACTTAAAGTGGGGTTTATCTAGCGATAAAGTTTGAGAGAGGTAATTACATCATACCACCCATACCACCCATACCGCCCATTCCTCCCATATCACCACCACCAGCCATGGATTCCTCTTTCTCTTTCGGAGCCTCGGTTACCATACATTCTGTGGTAACCATAAGTCCCGCAATAGAAGCTGCATTTTGCAAAGCGGTACGGGTAACCTTCGTGGGATCAAGAATACCCATCTCAATCATGTTGCCATATTCGCCTTTTGCAGCATTATAACCATAATTCACCTCTTTATGATTTAATACCTTATTGACGATAACGGCGGCCTGTTCTCCCGCATTTTTTACAATTTGAGAAAGCGGATAGGCCATAGCGCGGCGTGCAATTTCAACACCCATACGTTGATCTTCATTATCCACATTAATATTTTCCAAAGCTTTTACGACACGAATCAACGCCACACCACCACCAGGCACTACGCCCTCTTCCACGGCAGCGCGAGTTGCATGCAATGCATCTTCCACCCGTGCCTTTTTCTCCTTCATTTCAACTTCTGTCGCAGCGCCCACTTTAATGACCGCAACACCACCAGCTAATTTAGCCAAACGTTCTTGCAATTTCTCTTTATCATAATCAGAAGTGCTTGCTTCAATTTCCGCGCGAATCTGTTTCACGCGATCTTTGATATCTCCAGCTTCACCTGCTCCATCAATAATAGTGGTGTCTTCTTTAGTAACCACTATACGTTTAGCAGAACCTAAATCATCCAGCGTTGTCGATTCCAATGATAACCCTACTTCTTCAGAAATTACTTTACTACTGGTTAAAATAGCAATATCTTGTAGCATTGCTTTGCGACGGTCACCAAAACCTGGCGCCTTAACAGCGGCTACTTTCACAACCCCACGGATGTTATTCACCACCAAAGTTGCTAAGGCTTCGCCTTCAATATCTTCTGCCACTACCAAGAGCGGCCGACTTGATTTTGCAACGTTTTCCAATAACGGAATTAAGTCACGAATATTAGAAATCTTCTTGTCTACTAATAAAATAAAGGGATTTTCAAGCTCTGTACTCATGTTTTGTTGGTTGTTGACGAAGTAAGGCGATAAGTAACCGCGATCGAACTGCATTCCTTCAACCACTTCCAACTCATTTTCCAGTCCAGAACCATCTTCCACGGTAATAACACCTTCTTTACCCACTTTTTCCATTGCATCAGCAATGATTTGACCAATAGATTCATCCGAGTTAGCCGAAATAGTCCCCACTTGGGCAATGGCGGTCTTATCTTCACAGGGTTTAGAGATTCGTTTTAATTCCGCAACGGCAGCGGTTACTGCTTTGTCAATACCGCGTTTTAGATCCATCGGATTCATGCCAGCTATAACGGCCTTAATACCCTCCACCAAAATAGCTTGCGCTAACACAGTGGCGGTTGTTGTACCATCACCAGCATCATCCGAAGTACGGGAAGCCACTTCTTTAACCATTTGAGCACCCATATTTTCAAATTTATCTCTTAACTCAATTTCTTTAGCAACACTTACACCATCTTTAGTAACGGTAGGGGCACCAAATGATTTATCTAATACCACATTACGACCTTTAGGACCTAAGGTCACCTTCACGGCGTTTGCTAAAACGTCTACACCACGGCTCATTACATGTAACGCTTCATGAGAAAACTTTAAAACTTTTGCAGCCATTTTTTTTACCTCTTTTATTTTAATGTCGGTTATTCTTCGATTACACCCATAACGTCATCTTCTCGCATGACGACATACTCCTTACCACTAACTTTGACCTCAGTACCAGCATATTTGCCAAACAAAATACGATCACCCACTTTGAGACTTAAGGGACGAATTTCACCATTCTCAAATTTACCAGGGCCAACCGCAACGACTTTCCCTTCAGAAGGTTTTTCAGCAGCAGAGTCCGGAATGACGATACCACCCGCCGAAGTACGTTCTTTTTCTTCAAGGCGATGGATCACCACTCGATCATGTAATGGACGTATATTCATGTTTACCTCTCCATAATTATCTAAATTTTTTTCGCTCAATGAGCTCATCAAGTGTGAGCCGCAATCACTAGACCATATAGGGGCATCGAGTAAAAATTCAAGGGTGAAAGAAACAAAAATGAAAGCATAGTGATTCAAATGCTAAATGGGCTTGGGTAAAGGGAGAGATTATGATAGACTTAGTCCAAAGGAGACCCTTTTCCATGAGGTATCTAGAATTGGACTCATTTAAAACATTACGTACGTTGACCGTTAACGGAAGAACTTATTACTACTATAGTCTCACAGCAGCAGAGGAAGCAGGGCTCTCAAATATTCATTCCTTACCTTATTCTCTAAAAATTCTTCTAGAAAATCAATTACGTCATGAAGACGGCCAAACGGTTACTCATAAGCACATCGAAGCCTTTGCGCATTGGCTGCGAGAACAGCACTCTGATCAAGAAATTACCTACCGTCCCGCTAGAGTATTAATGCAAGATTTTACAGGAGTTCCTGCTATTGTGGACCTAGCCGCCATGCGGGACGCCATGGCATCCGTAAAAGGCGATCCAGCTAAAATCAATCCACATTGCCCTGTAGATCTGGTTATCGACCATTCGGTTCAAGTAGATGAATTCGGAAACGAAAAAGCCTTCCACGATAATGTTCATATAGAGATGCAGCGAAATTATGAGCGGTATACATTTTTAAAATGGGGGCAACAATCGTTGCATCGTTTTCAATTAGTCCCTCCAGGAACTGGAATCTGCCATCAAGTGAATTTGGAATATTTAGGACGTGGAGTATGGTCCACTCAAATAGGAGATAAATTGTTTGCCTACCCAGACACCCTCGTCGGTACGGATAGTCATACCACTATGATTAATGGTTTAGGTGTTCTCGGGTGGGGTGTGGGGGGTATCGAAGCAGAAGCAGTCATGTTAGGCCAACCAATTTCTATGTTAATTCCTGAAGTAGTCGGCTTTCGTATGTCAGGTAAATTACGAGAAGGTGTGACTGCAACTGATCTTGTTTTAACGATAACACAAACGTTACGGCACAAAGGAGTGGTCGGAAAATTCGTGGAGTTTTATGGCCCTAGTCTCACTGAGCTTTCTCTAGCTGATCGCGCAACTATTGGTAATATGGCCCCCGAATATGGAGCCACTTGTGGTTTGTTTCCTATCGATATAGAAACTATTAAGTATATGGAATTAACCGGTCGTCCTCCTGAACTCATTGAACTAGTAAAGGTTTATTCTCAAATACAAGGTATCTGGTACGACGAGAACACACAGGAACCTTTTTTTAGCGATACACTCTCGCTAGATCTTTCTACGATCGAACCAAGCCTGGCGGGTCCAAAACGACCACAAGATCGCGTTGAACTAGCTGATTTAAAGAAAGCCACCGAAAATCTTATTACGGTGGCCGAACGAGACCGAGAATTAGGCCAAACATTTAAGAGCACTGATGATTTCGATCTCCGTCATGGAGATGTGGTTATTGCAGCAATTACCAGTTGCACTAACACTTCCAATCCCAGTGTAATGCTTGCGGCAGGCTTACTTGCAAAAAAAGCTGTGAGACAAGGCCTCCAAAGAAAACCTTGGGTAAAATCATCACTTGCTCCCGGATCCAAAGTGGTAACAAATTATTTGAAAAAAACGAAATTAATTAATTACTTAGAACAACTTGGTTTTTATTTAGTAGGCTATGGATGTACAACCTGTATCGGTAACTCTGGGCCATTGCCCGAAACGATTGCTAAGATCATTACGGAAAATAATTTAATTGTGTCAGCTGTTTTGTCAGGCAATCGTAACTTCGAAGGCCGGATTCATCCTTTAGTTAAAGCCAATTGGTTAGCCTCACCACCTTTAGTTGTAGCTTTTGCCTTAACAGGGACCACTCGAATTGATCTTAGTAAAGATCATATCGGAATAAATAATCGGGGTAAGCCTGTTTATTTACATGACATTTGGCCATCAAATGCAGAAATTGCCGAAGCAGTCCAAGAAGTACGCAGTGAGATATTTCGCAAAGAATATGTAGATGTCTTTAAAGGTGATTCTGAATGGCAACGTATTGCTGTATCTGCAGGCAGTACATTTAAGTGGCGAGGAGATTCCACTTATGTAAAAAAACCTCCATTTTTTAAAAACATAAGAAGACATCTCGAACCTTTAAAAGAAATAAAAGGGGCACGTATTTTAGCAATTTTCGGCGACAGTGTAACAACGGATCACATCTCTCCAGCAGGCACTATTAAATCAGGCAGCGCCGCTGGTAAATATTTAATTGGAAAGGGCGTTGACATTAAAGATTTTAATTCCTACGGTTCTCGTCGAGGAAACCATGAAGTAATGATGCGAGGCACCTTTGCCAATATCCGAATTAGAAACGAAATGCTGCCAAGTGTAGAAGGTGGATTCAGCAAGCATTTTCCCGATGGCGCTCAATTATCCATTTACGATGCAGCAATAAAATACCGTGATGAAAACATCCCGCTAGTAGTAATCGCTGGAAAGGAATATGGTACAGGCTCTTCACGCGATTGGGCTGCTAAGGGCCCACAATTATTGGGTGTTAAAGCTATTATTGCGGAAAGTTTTGAACGCATTCATCGTTCTAATTTAGTCGGCATGGGTGTTCTACCTCTCGAATTTAAAAATGGCGCTAACCGTAAAAGCTTAAAATTAGAAGGTAACGAAATAATTGACATTACGGGGATAGAGAACAATTTACGCCCCGGTAATGATGTTATCATGATAGTTAAGCGCAAAAACGGAACCACTGAAAAAATTTTGTTGCGCTGTCGAATCGATACCGAAAACGAACTAGCTTACTACCACCACGGAGGTATTTTGCGATTTGTATTACGGAAAATGTTATCGATCACTTAAACAATCTTACTTATTGAAACACCTTAAAAACCCTGGCGGATACCTACTTTCACATGGAAATAACCACACTATCATCGGCGCTAAGCGTTTTCACTTCTGAGTTCGAAATGGAATCAGGTGGGACCCGCTTGCTATAGCCGCCAGGAAATCAGTAAATTTAAGTTTTAGTTTATAAGTTTATTTTTATTTAGTAAGTTTATTTTTATTTAGTAAAGGCTTATGGAACCATTTAGGGTGCATAGCCAAGCCACACGATTAATTAGTACAGGTTAGCTTCACTCATTACTGAGCTTCCACATCCTGCCTATCAACGTTGTAGTCTTCAACGAATCTTCAGGGACCTCTAGGGTCCGGGAGATCTCATCTTGAGGGGGGCTTCCCGCTTAAATGCTTTCAGCGGTTATCCCGTCCGAACTTAGCTACCCGGCAGTGCCACTGGCGTGACAACCGGAACACCAGAGGTACGTCCACTCCGGTCCTCTCGTACTAGGAGCAGCTCCTCTCAAATCTCCAACGCCCACGGTAGATAGGGACCGAACTGTCTCACGACGTTCTAAACCCAGCTCACGTACCACTTTAAATGGCGAACAGCCATACCCTTGGGACCGACTACAGCCCCAGGATGTGATGAGCCGACATCGAGGTGCCAAACACCACCGTCGATATGAACTCTTGGGTGGTATCAGCCTGTTATCCCCGGAGTACCTTTTATCCGTTGAGCGATGGCCCTTCCATAAAGGACCACCGGATCACTAAGACCTACTTTCGTACCTGCTCGACTTGTCAGTCTCGCAGTCAAGCACCCTTATGCCTTTACACACAATGCACGATTTCCGACCGTGCTGAGGGTACCTTTGTGCTCCTCCGTTACTCTTTTGGAGGAGACCGCCCCAGTCAAACTACCCACCATACACTGTCCCCAACCCGGGTAACGGGCCAAGGTTAGAACCTCAAACACACTAGGGTGGTATTTCAAGGATGGCTCCACCAGAGCTAGCGCTCTGGCTTCAAAGCCTCCCACCTATGCTACACAGGCATATTCAAAATTCAGTGTAAAGCTGTAGTAAAGGTTCACGGGGTCTTTCTGTCTAGCCGCGGGTACACTGCATCTTCACAGCGATTTCAATTTCACTGAGCCTTGGGTGGAGACAGCGTGGCCATCGTTACGCCATTCGTGCAGGTCGGAACTTACCCGACAAGGAATTTCGCTACCTTAGGACCGTTATAGTTACGGCCGCCGTTTACCGGGGCTTCGATCCGAAGCTTCGCCTAATGGCTAACTTCATCACTTAACCTTCCGGCACCGGGCAGGCGTCACACCCTATACGTCCTCTTACGAGTTTGCAGAGTGCTGTGTTTTTAGTAAACAGTCGCAGCCACCGGATATCTGCAACCCTCTTCAGCTCCAGTCGCGAAGACCTTCACTTACTAAGGGCACACCTTCTCCCGAAGTTACGGTGTCATTTTGCCTAGTTCCTTCACCCAAGTTCTCTCAAACGCCTTAGTATTCTCTACCTGTCCACCTGTGTCGGTTTTGGGTACGGTTCTACAACACCTGAAGCTTAGAGACTTTTCCTGGAAGTATGGCATTAGCCACTTCGCATGAACGAGTCATGCTTCATCATCATGCCTCAGAATTAAGTTCCCGGATTTGCCAAAGAACCCTTCCTACGCACTTAAACCACCACAACCATCGGGTGGCTGACCTAGCCTTCTTCGTCCTCCCATCGCAGTATTGTAAAGTACAGGAATATTAACCTGTTTCCCATCGACTACGCACTTCTGCCTCACCTTAGGGGCCGACTCACCCTGCGCTGATTAACATTACGCAGGAAACCTTGGACTTTCGGCGTGTAGGTTTCTCACCCACATTATCGTTACTCATGTCAGCATTCGCACTTCTGATACCTCCAGAAAACCTCTCGATTTACCTTCGTAGGCTTACAGAACGCTCCTCTACCAGTTCCAAAAAAGAACTCCGCAGCTTCGGTACGCAGTTTGAGCCCCGTTAAATCTTCCGCGCAGGACGACTCGACCAGTGAGCTATTACGCTTTCTTTAAAGGATGGCTGCTTCTAAGCCAACCTCCTGGCTGTCTAAGCCTTCCCACATCGTTCTCCACTTAACTGCGATTTTGGGACCTTAGCTGGCGGTCTGGGCTGTTTCCCTTTCCACCACGGACCTTATCACCCGTAGTGTGTCTCCCGTGCTAAAACTTCTTGGTATTCGGAGTTTGTCTCGGTCTGGCAGGCCGCAAGGCCCCCTAACCGAAACAGTGCTCTACCCCCAAGAGTCATACACGAGGCGCTACCTAAATAGCTTTCGAGGAGAACCAGCTATCTCCGAGCTTGATTAGCCTTTCACTCCTATCCACAACTCATCCCCTACTTTTTCAACAGTAGTGGGTTCGGGCCTCCAGTCAGTGTTATCTGACCTTCACCCTGGCCATGGATAGATCGCCCGGTTTCGGGTCTACTCGTTGCAACTAAATGCCCATTTCAGACTCGGTTTCCCTACGCCTCCCCTAGACGGTTAAGCTCGCTACAACAAGTAAGTCGCTGACCCATTATACAAAAGGTACGCCATCACACTTTCGAAAAAATGCTCTGACTGCTTGTATGCATACGGTTTCAGGTTCTATTTCACTCCCCTCGCCGGGGTTCTTTTCACCTTTCCCTCACGGTACTAGTTCACTATCGGTCAGTAAGGAGTATTTAGCCTTGGAGGACGGTCCCCCCATATTCAGTCAAGATTTCACGTGTCCCGACCTACTCATCGTTACCCATATTATCTATTCTTTCGCATACGGGGCTATCACCCACTATGGCTAAACTTTCCAGAATATTCTGCTAAAACAAACAATAATTTAGTAACTGGGCTGTTCCGCTTTCGCTCGCCGCTACTGACGGAATCTCGGTTGATTTCTTTTCCTCTGGGTACTTAGATGTTTCAGTTCCCCAGGTTTGCCTTGTATGCCTATGGATTCAGCACACAATAACCTCAAAAGGTTGAATTTTCCTCATTCGGAAATCTCCGGATCATCGCTTGTTTGCCAGCTCCCCGAAGCTTATCGCAGGCTACTACGTCCTTCGTCGCCTCTTACTGCCAAGGCATCCACCATACGCACTTATTTACTTGACTACGCAACCCTAAATGATTTCACGGTTGCCATGTCAACAACGACATAGAACACCTAAATTGGCGCCTTTACTTTTTTATCGAATTGTTAAAGAGCTCCTGCTTCGCTGAAGCTCTGCAGGATCGGCCATCATACCTAAATAAAATATAAATGGCAAGAGAAACAAACGGAAGTTTAAAGTCAAAATTTAAAGCTAACATCAAATATAAAATACAATAATTCAGAAATTAGCTCGCTACTCACAACTTTGTCAAAGCATATGGAGCCAGGCGGAGTCGAACCGCCGACCCTCTGCTTGCAAGGCAGATGCTCTCCCAACTGAGCTATGGCCCCGAAATTGGTGGGTCCGGGAAGATTTGAACTTCCGACCTCACCCTTATCAGGGGTGTGCTCTAACCAACTGAGCTACAGACCCGAATCCGTCGATCAGATGATCAGAAATTTCGGGGATTTTCTTTAATACCTAATTTTGCATATACTCAGATTCTAGATCCTAAATTGTTAGAAAGCAGTTTTTGTGGGCACAAATATGATAATCTCGCCACTATAAAGTTAAGGAGGTGATCCAGCCGCAGGTTCCCCTACGGCTACCTTGTTACGACTTCACCCCAGTCATGAATCATACCGTGGTGAGCGGCCTCCCGAAGGTTAACCTACCCGCTTCTGGTACAATTCACTCCCATGGTGTGACGGGCGGTGTGTACAAGGCCCGAGAACGTATTCACCGCAACATTCTGATTTGCGATTACTAGCGATTCCAGCTTCATGGAGTCGAGTTGCAGACTCCAATCCGGACTACGAGCAACTTTTTGGGATTAGCTCCACCTCGCGGCTTGGCAACCCTTTGTAATGCCCATTGTAGCACGTGTGTAGCCCTACCCATAAGGGCCATGATGACTTGACATCATCCCCACCTTCCTCCAGTTTATCACTGGCAGTCTCCTTAGAGTTCCCGGCCGAACCGCTGGCAACTAAGGATAAGGGTTGCGCTCGTTACGGGACTTAACCCAACATCTCACGACACGAGCTGACGACAGCCATGCAGCACCTGTCACTTGGTTCCCAAAGGCACCAAGTCATCTCTGACAAGTTCCAAGGATGTCAAGGGTAGGTAAGGTTCTTCGCGTTGCATCGAATTAAACCACATGCTCCACCGCTTGTGCGGGCCCCCGTCAATTTCTTTGAGTTTTAACCTTGCGGCCGTACTCCCCAGGCGGAGAACTTAACGCGTTAGCTTCGCTACTAGAAAGTAAACTTTCCAACAGCTAGTTCTCATCGTTGACGGCGTGGACTACCAGGGTATCTAATCCTGTTTGCTCCCCACGCTTTCGCGCCTCAGTGTCAGTATTGGTCCAGGAAGCCGCCTTCGCCACTGATGTTCTTTCCGATATCTACGCATTTCACCGCTACACCGGAAATTCCACTTCCCTCTACTATACTCGAGATACCCAGTATCGGATGCAATTCCTAAGTTGAGCCTAGGGCTTTCACATCCGACTTAAATATCCACCTACGCGCGCTTTACGCCCAGTAATTCCGATTAACGCTTGCACTCTCTGTATTACCGCGGCTGCTGGCACAGAGTTAGCCAGTGCTTCTTCTTTAGGTAACGTCAACGCTCAAGGGTATTAGCCTTGAGAATTTCTTCCCCACTGAAAGTGCTTTACAACCCGAAAGCCTTCTTCACACACGCGGCATTGCTGGATCAGGGTTGCCCCCATTGTCCAATATTCCCCACTGCTGCCTCCCGTAGGAGTCTGGGCCGTGTCTCAGTCCCAGTGTGGCTGATCGTCCTCTCAGACCAGCTACGGATCGTCGCCTTGGTAGGCCATTACCCCACCAACTAGCTAATCCGACGCAGGCTCATCTTATAGCACGAGGTCCGAAGATCCCCCGCTTTGCTCCAAAGAGATTAGAGATTATGCAATATTAGCCCGGGTTTCCCCGGGTTGTCCTCCACTATAAGGTAGATTCCTACGTGTTACTCACCCGTCCGCCACTCGCCGCCAGGGAGCAAGCTCCCCGCGCTGCCGTTCGACTTGCATGTGTTAGGCATGCCGCTAGCGTTCAATCTGAGCCAGAATCAAACTCTTCAATTAAATAAATCCACCCTCTAAGGGTAGATAAGGCTCGACACAAAACGCTGCAATTAAGCAGGCTATGTGCATCGAATAATTTTCGTGATTCGATCATCACATAGTACCCACAAAAACTGCTTCCGTTTGTTACTAATTGTTAAAGAGCAAATCCATTAAAAATGGATGGTTCATTTTACGCACCTTGTAAGTAATGTCAACAAGAATTACGCGCACTCACTTTCTTTCAAGCCCGTCATAAAACACAACTTCATGAACTCGAACTAAAATTAGCATCACTAACGTATGATAAATAAAATAAATTTCGTAAAGTGCATCTTTAATCAGAAGATCATTTACTCATTTAACATTATTTAAACAACATTTTTAAACTAGAAAGTTTTTTATTAGAAAGTACCAAAAGCACCAAGAAAATATAAAATTAAGAAATTTCGTAAATAATCTCTTTGATCAGCGGGAAGCATATCTACTATGCAACCAACTCATTATTTCAATTACTATACATGCGGCTAGCTATATAAAAAGAGAAAGAGTTTTGAGTAAAAAGAAATACCCTCTTTATCGTGAGAGGCATGATGGACCACCCATTTTACTGAACTATTAAAGCCAGTGGATAGAAAATGTGGGGTATCTAAAGCGATTTACGTTGATTTAAAAGTGCTTTTTTGGGAGCAAAAAGGCAGGATGACGATGGCTTTTAAGCAGCGAAGGCTTGTAGCCGTTAAGCGAACCAGAAATGCACCCTATCATCACAAAGCCTATTTATCGTAAGAAAAGAGCGAGCTAAAAAAACATAGCGTCTTTTAATTTTAAAGGTGAATAGCTTTTCTAAGGTTTTATTCATCCCATCTTAACGCACCACCAGCTTGATATTCAATCACGCGGGTTTCGAAAAAGTTCTTCTCTTTTTGAAGATCTATCATTTCACTCATCCAAGGAAAAGTATTTTTAGTCCCAGGAAACTGTTCAAATAAGCCAATTTGAATAAAACGACGATTAGCAATGTATTGCAGATAGTTTTTAAACATTTCGGTGTTTAATCCCAAAATACCTCGTGGCATGGTATCCTTAGCATACTGATATTCAAGCTCTACCCCGTCGAGGATCATTGTAGTAACTTCTTCTTGGAAGTTTTTTGTCCATAAATGAGGGTTCTCAATTTTAATTTGATTAATCAAATCGATTCCAAAATTTACATGCATCGATTCATCACGTAAAATATATTGAAATTGCTCCGACGTGCCAGTCATTTTACCGCGTCGTCCCATTGCAAGAATTTGAGTAAAGCCCACATAGAAGAAAAGTCCTTCAAAAACTACATAAAACGCAATTAAATCTCGTAGTAGCCGCTGATCATCTTCTAGGGTTCCGGTTTTAAAAGCGGGATCTGTGAGACTTTGTGTGAAAGATAATGCCCACACAGCTTTTTTAGCGACTACTGGTAGTTCTCGATACATATTAAAAACTTCCGCTTCATCTAATCCTAAACTTTCAATGATATGTTGGTAAGCATGCGTATGTAACGCTTCTTCAAATGCTTGACGTAATAAATATTGGCGACACTCAGGGTTAGTGATATGTCGATATATTGCCAATACCAAATTATTGGCTACTAAAGAATCTGCGGTGGAGAAAAAGCCAAGACTTCGTTTCACAATCATTCGTTCGTCTGCAGCTAGCCCCTTAGGGTCCTTCCACAGAACGATATCTGCTGTCATATTAATCTCATTTGGCATCCATTGGTTAGCACAGCCAGATAAGTATTTTTGCCATGCCCACTTGTATTTGAAGGGGACCAATTGATTGAGATCAGCGCGGCAATTAATAATTTTTTTGTCGTCGACTTGAATCCGTGCAGCTCCCATTTTGAGCTGTTCTAGTCCTATTATCCCACTATAAGGGACACTGTTGTTCGATGATTCATCTGCGCCTCCTTCGTCTTCCAGGTCAGATGTGCCTTCGAGAATAGAAGCTTTTTTATTTTCCACTGGTTTTCTTAGAGCACCGCTCAAGGCGTTTAAATCATAGTAATCATCCCAGTCGAGTAGACTGCTTGTTTCTTGATGATTCGACATTTGTTCTTCTCCTTTTTAACTCCGAATAGCTGCTGTCACTCTTGGAATTGGAAAACGGGAATTTCGGATGTATCCTATACAAAATTGTCGTTCTCTCTCCCTCGAACTCCCGCTCTCGCAAAAATATTAGTGGATTGAAATCCACTTTTCACTGGCATACCTCACAATCAGGGTTATCAATTGAGCATGCATTAGGAATAGTTTGGTCAATGACCGCATTTAGTGTCGCATCACGAATAGTCGCCTTTTCTATTCCGGTCGCCCCCATGCTACGTAAATAATAGGTTGTTTTTAATCCACGCAACCAAGCCATACGATACAGGATATCGAGTTTTTTTCCAGACGGTTCTGCCACATACAAGTTAAGCGATTGTGCTTGATCAATCCATTTTTGTCGCCGCGATGCCGCTTCAACCAGCCATCGCGGTTCAACCTCAAATGCTGTTGCATATATCATTTTGAGTTCTGAAGGAATCCGATCTATTTTTTGCACACTACCGTTATAATATTTAAGGTCGTGAATCATAACGTTATCCCATAAATGACGACTTTTAAGCTCATTAACTAAATATGGATTTATCACTGTAAACTCGCCCGACAAATTGGATTTAACAAATAAGTTCTGATAAGTGGGCTCAATGGATTGAGAAACTCCACAAATATTGGAAATCGTTGCTGTTGGTGCAATTGCTAGGACATTGGAATTACGCATTCCATAACTCTTGACTTGCTGACGTAACTGCTCCCAATTCAAAGTTTGATTAGTATCTTGTTCCAAATATTTGCCGCGATTCTTCTTCAACAATTGAACAGAATCGATCGGTAAAATGCCTTGACTCCATAATGAGCCTGAGAAAGTTTCATAAGCGCCGCGTTCCTTAGCCAATTCCATTGAGGCTTGAATAGCGTAATAGCTAATTATTTCCATGCTTTGATCTGCAAATTGCACAGCTGCCTCAGAAGCATAAGGAATTTTTTGTATATATAAGGCATTTTGGAAGCCCATCAAACCCAGTCCAATAGGCCTATGCTTAAGATTAGAATTACGAGCTTGTGGCACACTGTAATAATTAATGTCTATAACATTATCTAGCATCCTAATCGCCGTTCTAATAGTACAGACCAATTTTTCAACGTCTAATTTACCTTCTTTCATATGGTTGACGAGATTAATGCTGCCTAAATTACAAACAGCAATTTCATCTATTGAGGTATTTAAAGTTATTTCTGTACATAAATTGGAACTATGAACAACGCCAACATGTTGTTGGGGTGATCGTAAATTGCAAGCATCCTTGAACGTTATCCAAGGATGGCCAGTTTCAAATAGCATACTGAGAATTTTACGCCATAATGAAAGAGCTGAAATGGTTTTTGAGTGAATTTCACCTTGACGAGCCTTTTTTTCGTATTCGACATACGCCTTTTCAAAAGACTCACCAAATTTATTATGTAGATCCGGCACTTCATCAGGGGAAAGCAAAGTCCACGACCCGTTTTCAAAGACTCGCTTCATAAACAAATCTGGAATCCAATTGGCAGTATTCATATCGTGGGTACGGCGGCGATCATCACCTGTATTTTTACGCAAATCCAAGAATTCTTCAATATCCATATGCCAAGTTTCTAAATAAGCACAAACGGCACCCTTGCGTTTGCCTCCTTGATTCACTGCGATAGCAGTAGCGTCAGCCACGTTTAAAAAAGGAACGACTCCTAATGATCTTCCATTAGTACCTTTGATATAAGCTCCCATCGCTCGTACCGGAGTCCAATCATTACCTAAACCACCTGCATATTTGGATAATAAGGCGTTATCTTTAAGAGCGCTGTAAATGCCTTCTAAGCTGTCAGGTACCATAGTTAAAAAGCAGCTAGAAAGTTGCGGGAAGGGCGTGCCTGAATTAAATAATGTTGGCGTTGAACTCACAAAATCAAAAGAGGAAAGGGTATCGTAAAATTCAATCGCTCGTTCAGTGCAATTTCCTTTTTCAGCTTGAGCTAATCCCATCGCTACGCGCATGAAGAAAACTTGGGGTAGCTCAATACGCACTTGATCGTGGTGAATCAAATAACGATCATATAACGTCTGCAGGCTTAAGTAAGTGAATTTTTGATCACGCTCATGGTTTAAAGCTTGAGCTAAGCGACGTAAGTCAAAATTATTTAGACTTGGGTCTAAATGTTCCGTTTCAATTCCTTTTTGAATAAATGTTTCAAAGACTTCATGATAATAACAGGCAATTCCTTTATGCATTAAATCATGAGACATGTTTAAACCGTTTAGCACTTCGCTATAGAGGTCATACAAGAGCAATCGTGCAGTTACATAGGTGTAATTCGGTTCGTTTTCTACCAGCGTCCGCGCAGTCATCACTAATGCTTTATAAACATCTTTCAAAGCAATACCATCAAATAAGTTATTCTTTGTTTCCTCCAAAATTCTTTTAACATCTACGTCTTCCAGATCACTACAAGCTAAATAAAGAGTACGAGTTAGCCATACCTCATCCATGGGAACTTTAGCACCATTATCGAGTGTTACATGAACTACACTTTCTAGGTCGTATGCTTTTTGTGCTCCTCGTTGTTTTCGGTGTTCTTCTCGGTATAAGACGTAGGCATGGGCGACTTTTTGTAATCCCGCGTGCATTAGTGCAAGCTCTACCTTATCTTGAATTGCTTCGATATGAATAGTACCGCCGGATGGCCAACGCTTCCGAAACATGGTGGTAACTTGATCAGTAAGCTGGGTAACGATTTTTTGAACTCGACTAGAATCTTGAGCCATTTCTCCATCTATAGCCAAGAAGGCTTTTTTCATAGCGATAGCAATACGACTGATATCGTATTTTACAATCCGACCGTCGCGTTTTATCACACGTAATCGACCAGGCTGAGTAGCATCTAATGGAATAGTAGATTGAGAATCAAGAGTCGATTGATCGTTTTGTTTTGTATCTATTTCCATAAGATCCCCTGGGCCGATAAAAATCGGGTTTACACACACGATTAATTAAATTGGGAATAAGTTTTCGATCTTTGGTTCGCAACAGCCCACCAAATTAGCTCATTTCCTTGAACCCACAATATATGGGTATTCTCCCTCTCGTTGTACACAATATAATGTGTTTTAGTGTGGATTGCAAGTAGCACAACACGAAAGAAAGCTGTGGGTCATTTAAGAATTCACAATGATTACCTCTTAGGAGTTAGTGTTGAAGTTAATGTTATTTAGAAAAATTTTCTTATAAAAAAGCTTACAGAAAGTCGTTAGTAAGGAAACAATGAGTTAAGATAGTGTAGTGAACCAAACGGTTATTGACAAGCCAGATTTCGATTAAACGTCGGAATGCTTCTTCTAAACCAGAAAAGGAAATATTTTGAAGGTGTCGGGTAAGAAAATTAAATGTCCGGCATTTTCTCAAGTGGTTGGAAGGTTATATTTCCTAGTAAAACGCCTTGTGAAGTGATACTCCGGAATCTGACGGAAGAAATAGGTTTGAGTGTTAGCGATATTATCCGCAGGCTGAAACCCGGAGTTGATATCGTTATCACTTACTCAAATGATTCCGTTGTTACACAATAAAATAGGCCTTATATGCATCACTAGGCAGCGGCAAAATGATTTTTGTTGCGTTTTGTCGGGATGATGAACGCATATCTTTGATTCATTAATCGCAACTTAAATATAATTCAATGGTTTTGGGAATATTAGCATTCTATTAATAACGTGGTGAAATTTAAACGTCTGATTTATCTTAGAGTTTTGAAAGAATTTTTCGAGTTTGTTTGACCACGATGTTAAAAACTCTTCGCCATATTACGCAAGAAGTAAACGCTGTTCCAAATTTAGAAGAAGCGTTAACGCTTGTGGTTAAACGATTATGTGAAGCTTTACCAGCCGATGTTTGTAGTATTTTTATTTATGATGATGTACATGGAGAATATATTTTGATGGCAACCCAAGGCTTAAACAATAAACAAATTGGTAAAGCACGTCTCAAATTTGGGGAAGGATTAATTGGATTGATTGGTGATCGAAAAAAACCCATTAACTTGGCGGATGCATCTCTTCATCCAAGTTTTAAACGCCATTCTGAATTAAACGAGGAAAAATATCATGGTTTTTTAGGGATTCCCATTATTGAACAAGAAGAATTACTTGGTGTATTAATGGTCCAGCAGCGGGGAAGCCGTCCTTTTTCTGAAGAAGAAGAGGCCTGCTGCGCCACTGTCGCTATTCACTTAGCCGCTAAAATTGCTTACGCTCGAGCTAAGAAAGCATTGGAAAGAGCATTGGACAAACTGGGAACTCAGAAACGACGGCGTAAAAAAATAGAAACGATTTTATCTGGTGTACCTGGCTCTTCAGGTGTGGCTATTGGAACCGCTATGATTGTTTATCCGCCGGCAGATTTGGATGCAGTTCCTGATCAGGAAATTACAGATATTGAGGCAGAAATTTCTAATTTTGAAACGGCTCTTGCTGCAGCACGTGATGAAATTTATCGGCTACAGGTGAGGGCTAAGCATTCTCTCAGTGTAGAAGAAAACGCGCTATTCGACGCTTATCTTCGTTTACTTGATAGCAGAACTTTTATTAATGAAGTTATTTCTGAAATCAAAGAAGGACAATGGGGGCAAGGGGCGTTAAAACGTGTTATCAAAAAACATGTACTTCATTTTGAATCTCTAGAGGACCCTTATTTACAAGGGCGCGCTGCGGATTTTCGAGATTTAGGACTCCGAATTCTGGGTCATTTACAATTGAGTAAACAAGAAGAATTGGAATATCCAAAAAATACAATCTTAGTGAGTGATGAAGTAACGCCTACCTCCCTTATGGAGGTTCCTCGCGATCGTTTAAAAGGCGTTATATCTGGGACGGGGTCGAGTAACTCTCATGTAGCTATTTTAGCGCGCGCTCTTGGACTTCCAGCCGTGATGGGGGTTCGTGAAACTCCGCTTTTTAAATTATCTTCACAAGAACTCATTGTGGATGGCTATAATGGCCAAATTTATTTGTCGCCCTCAGCTGAAATTAAAAAAGAATTTAAAGCACTTTCCCAAGAAGAGCAACAACTAGACGAAGAATTAAAATCATTGCGAGATTTACCGGCTAAAACAACTGATGGACACACGTTAGCGCTTTATGTTAACACAGGTTTGGCTATTGAGGGAGGATTTTCATTAAGCGTAGGCGCTGAAGGAGTGGGATTATATCGGACCGAAATGCCATTTATGATTCGCGATCGATTTCCCAGTGAAAAAGAACAACGCATTATGTATCGACAATTGTTAAATACGTTTGCCCCTCGTCCAGTGATTATGCGTACGTTAGACATTGGGGGCGACAAAACCTTACCTTATTTCTTTGTGGAAGAAGAAAATCCTTTTCTAGGATGGCGGGGTATTCGAGTCACCTTAGATCATCCAGAGATTTTCTTACAGCAAGTTCGAGCCATGTTGCATGCTAGCGAAGGGTTAAATAATTTGTCTCTGTTGTTGCCGATGATCACCTCCGTGAGCGAAGTAGAAATGGCTATTCGTATGATCGATCAAGTGTACAAAGAACTAATTGAAGAAAATGTGAAAATTGAATTTCCGAAAATTGGGTTAATGATTGAGGTACCGGCAACGGTTTATCAAGCCTACGAATTAGCAAAACGGGTGGATTTTCTTTCTGTTGGAAGTAATGATTTGATTCAATATTTATTAGCTGTCGATCGTAATAATCCACGAGTGGCGAGTCTTTACGATGGCCTGCATCCAGCGGTTTTAAAAGCCCTAAAAGTTGTAGTAGAAGCAGGGCATAGAGCAGGAAAGCCAGTCAGTATTTGTGGAGAAATGGCGAGTGATCCTTTGGCCGTAGTTTTATTATTGGCAATGGGGTTTGATACGTTGAGCATGAATGCTCGAATATTACCACGTGTAAAATGGGTTATTCGTAATTTTTCATTAGAAAAGGCTAAAAAAATATTAGAAGAAGTTTTAAAAATGGATGATCCCAAAGATATTCGTCTTCACATGAAAAATACTCTAGAAGAAGCAGGTTTAGTCGGCTTGATTCGTGCAGGAAGATAAGATGAAAATAAATCTTTCTCACAATATTCTATTCTAATTTCTATTTTAAGCCCTCCTGCTTATATTAACTTAGATTCTGAGGAGTTTATAATGCTGCATTATCCAGATATTAATCCGATAGCCTTTAAACTAGGGCTAATTAAAGTGCATTGGTACGGGATCATGTATTTAGTGGGGTTTGCGTCTGCTTGGAGACTAGCCTTATATCGTGCTCGTCAATCACAGCGAGAGTGGAATACTGCGCAAGTTGGCGATTTAATTTTTTATAGTGCGTTGGGAGTTATTATTGGTGGTCGGCTAGGATACATGATTTTTTATGATTTTTTTAACTTTATTTCCAGCCCTTTAAGAATTTTTGAAGTATGGCATGGGGGGATGTCATTTCATGGTGGACTTATTGGAGTGGGAATATCTATGTGGATTTTCAGCCGCCGTACTAAAAAGCAGTGGATGGATGTAACCGATTTTAATGCGCCGCTGGTACCTTTGGGCCTGGCCTCTGGAAGAATTGGGAATTTTATCAATAGTGAACTATGGGGAAGGGTTACAACTGTCCCTTGGGGGATGGTCTTCCCTGATGCAGGGCCTTTCCCGCGCCACCCCTCACAACTTTATGAATTTTTCTTAGAAGGAATTTTACTCTTCATAATTATATGGTGGTTTTCTGCTAAACTTCGACCGCGTTTTTCGGTAACCTCGCTATTTTTGTTCTTTTATGGATTGTTTCGTTTTACGGCGGAATTTTTTCGCCAACCAGATCTACGATTAGGGTATATTGCGTTCAACTGGTTGACCATGGGTCAATTTCTATCGTTGCCGATGATTATTAGCGGTGGGTTAGGTTTATGGTGGGCATACCGGCATAGGGAAAACTAAAGTGATTAAACAATTCATCATATTATATTCTTCCATTATGATTTTTTCTTATGATATATTATGAAGAACGTTCAAGATATGATATCCTTCTTAGTTACCCGCCCCCCCCCTTTTTTGCTACTGTTTTTATCGTTGCAAGCGTATTTTATTTAATAAGCGGAACTATATCAAGCACCATAGCCGTCTCTCGTATGGGTATTCTGGCTCATGTGGCGAGGGCCAGCTTCGAAAAAACAAATTTAGCACAGTAATGGATAATGAAGCAGTATCTCGAATTTTTAAATTTTATTCTTAAGAACGGTATTGATAAGAAAGATCGAACCGGCATTGGGACGCGTAGTATTTTTAGCTACGAAATGCGTTTTAATTTACAAAAAGGATTCCCTTTAGTCACGACAAAAAAAATCCATATAAAAAGTGTTATTTATGAAATGTTATGGTTTTTAAAAGGTAATACTAATATCAATTATTTAAATAGTAATAGTGTTACAATATGGGACGAGTGGGCAGATAAAAATGGGGAATTGGGTCCTATTTACGGAAAACAATGGCGTCATTGGCAGTGCTCTGATGGACGTACCATTGATCAAATAAGACAACTCATTAATACTATAAAAACCAAGCCTGATTCACGACGATTGATCGTCAGTGCTTGGAATGTAGGTGAATTAAAGCAAATGGCCTTGCCGCCATGCCATTTGCTTTTTCAATTTTACGTGGTTGATGGTACGGTTTCCTGTAAATTAACCCAACGGTCAGGCGATGCTTTTTTAGGGGTACCCTTTAATATTGCTTCCTATTCATTGTTAACGCATATGGTTACTGAGCAGTGCGACTTAAAAGTAGGAGAATTTATTTGGTCTGGGGGAGATTGTCACATCTACAATAATCATTTTCATCAAGTTCTTGAACAATTATCTCGCCCCCCTCACGAATTACCGCAATTAAAAATCAGACGAAAACCCGGATCATTATTCAATTACAAATTTTCTGATTTTGAAATTATTAATTACGATCCCCATCCAGCTATTAAAGCCCCCGTGGCTGTATAATTTTTTATAGTTTTTAATATGGATTTTTTACACAATTACTATTTTCTATTTCTCGGATTTACAAATCAACTGCATTTTTTATATAATGAACGTACCACTAATTGCGAACCATGATCTTCTTTATCTATACTTCTTCATTTCGCCGCATTCTCTTGAGCAACAGCTAATAGATTAGGAGCTGGGGTTACATGGCTCTTGATTCGGCAATAGCGAGACATAGCTTTATCTGTCACACTGCGGATTAAAGAGCCCATAGAAACAGCTTGTTTTCCGACGGAAGGATTTCTTGAAGAATCATGCATTAAAAATTTCTCTATCTATTTGATTTTGAATTTATCACCTTAAATAACCAAATTCATAGATTAATTGAACAAAGAGAATTAATTCAATGGGAAAAAAATAAAAAATTGAAAATTAAAAACATAGCGCTAATAGAAGCAGTGGTGTTAATACTTAACAAAGTGCTAATTTTTGGAGAGGTAAAAATCATAGCCGACTCATTTTATTATTGCTTCTAGTAATTAACCTTAGTTATAGTCAGGGATAAGAGCTTGAGATTTTTCGCTGTTCAACTGTGGTTTATGAATTTCTATGAAACTCGCCAAAAATCTAGAGAAAAGGCAGAGTAAGTTCGCCGTGGTCTTTTCATTTAAAGCTTTTATTAGCTGCCTGAATCACCATATCATGATTGTACATAAAATCACTTGTTCGTAAGGCTACTATGCAAATTTACTTGTTGAGGATTTAATATCCTTTGCATTGTTGCTATTAAACATTCCCACGATAACTCTAGATAGACGCATTATATCCCCTTTCATGAAAGATTTCTTATCTTAAATAGAAAGGATTAATTAACAGCTCTCTTTTCCTAACTCACCTAACTGCCTCACATGAGGGGGTTGAAAAAAAATATATTTGTCTACAAAAGGCAAGTAAGAGCCTATGGAGTGTTATAGGAACTACTCAATTCCCACATGTGGTCATTATCAAATTGATAAAATTCCACGAAAGCATATTAGGGCAGAGAAGGCGTTACCAGTGTGCCTGTGTGTTGTTCCAATTAGCGAGAGCAACTCTCCCACAATAAAGACTCTCTATCGATCGATGAACAAGAATAAGATGGCACAAGTTGCAATACCATTCTGTTTAGCTGTCAATTTGAATTCGTTTTACAATGGCTGTAATTACTGCCTAAATTATGTATTGATCGTCTAGTAGGTTCCAACAATCCCATCCCAATAATCTACAGAAATATAGGGTGATTGTCGATAAAAGCTGTTATTTCAAAATTTATTATTTAATTAAATATAATTAATTAAAGAAATCTAAAAGAAATTTTCTAGAAAGGAAATGTAGCACGATCAGTGCTTATTTAGTTAATGCTCTTAATATGCAATCCACCGCACTATTATGCAATCCACCGCACTATCTTGTCGCTCCTTTGTTAGCAAGTTATGATTAGTCTTATATGAATAAGATTGAAAAAACGACCCATTTTGGTTATCAGACCATTTCTGCAGATCAAAAGACAGATAAAGTTAAAAATGTCTTTGAATCGGTTGCGAGCAAATACGATTTAATGAATGACCTTATGTCATTGGGGATTCATCGGTTTTGGAAAGGTTTTACAATAAAACTGTGTCAATTACACTCCGGCCATAAAGTTCTCGATCTTGCAGGAGGAACGGGCGACCTAGCTAAACGCATCAGCCCAATAATTGGGGACACAGGAATGGTAGTCTTGACGGATATTAATGACGTAATGTTGTCAATAGGACGAGACCGGCTTTTGGATCAAGGTATTTTTCGTAATATTCAATTTATTCAAGCTAATGCGGAAGTTCTCCCATTTTTAGATGATGTATTCGATCGGATTATCATCGCTTTTGGCTTGCGTAATGTAACGGATAAAATGGCAGCACTCCGCTCTATGAATCGAGTTTTAAAACCAGGGGGCCTTGTTATTATTTTAGAGTTCTCGAAACCTCATTTCCCATTGCGAAGCCTTTATGATCTTTATTCTTTCAAATTATTGCCTTGGTTAGGGAAAAAAGTTGCTAATGATGAAGTAAGCTACCGCTATTTGGTGGAATCGATTCGCATGCACCCAGACCAAGAAACTCTTATTAAAATGATGGCCGAGGCAGGTTGGGAGGATTGTGATTACCACAACTTAAGTGGCGGTATCGTTGCTGTCCATAGAGGCTATAAATTTTAATGTTTAAACTAGCGCTTTTCAGCTTAGAAAAAATAATAAATGCTTATTTACAGTTGGACTCAGAGAGTATTCAAAGACTTTCCCATTTAGAAAATAAAATTATTAAAGTTCAAATCACCGACTGGAATATTGAATTTTTTATTCTATCTAATAAAAAGGGATTACAATTAGCATCCATAAGCAAAAAAGAGCCTGACACTATTATTTCCAGCACATTACTAGATCTCTTTAAAATTATTTGTACAAAGGGTTCAAGTTCTACATTATCCCAAAACCAAGTAAAAATTATTGGGGATAACAGTATAGGCGAACAAATTCGGAGCATTCTAACTGGTATTAATATCGATTGGGAAGAACATTTATCTCAAATCACTGGCGATATTTTAGCCCATCAAGTGAGAGTCCAAGTTAAGCATGTTGCAAATTTTGGAAAGTTTGTTTTTGAAACCCTTAGAATAAACATCCAGGATTATTTACAAAATGAATCCCAAGTCATTTTGTCTTCAGAAGAGGTTGAATCATTCATTCAATCTGTTACTGATTTGAAACAGAGTGTCGATTACACAGAAGCACGAATTCAACGCTTAATGATAAAAAGGAGCTCGGCAGCATGAAGCGGCTCTTACAATTAATTCGATTCATTCAAATTAATTTTATTCTTATGCGTTACGGCCTCACCCGTCCCGTAGTTTGGAAATTGTCTCCGTGGCTTCGAATCTTGAGTTATCTCAATCCTTGGAGTTTTACTAAAAGAGGTAAGTCTCGTGGAGAATCTTTGCGTATCATGCTGGAAGAACTTGGCCCCATTTTTGTTAAATTCGGTCAGCTTCTTTCCACTCGACGAGATTTTTTATCTGATGATATTGCTGACGAATTAGAAAAATTGCAAGATAGAGTCCCGCCTTTTCCAGGAAGAATAGCAAAATCATTAATAGAAGCCGCTTACGGTAAATCAATTAACGACATATTTTCTAATTTTGATGAAAATCCTTTAGCTTCTGCTTCAATTGCTCAAGTACACGCAGCCACGCTACATGATGGAAGCGAAGTTATTATTAAAGTGCTCCGACCGCATATCGCCCGAACTATTCGGCATGATATTGCCTTAATGTATCTCGGAGCTAAAATGACACGTGAATTATGGAAGCACGGTAAGCGATTAAAACCGGTAGAAATCGTCGCTGAATTTGAACAAACTATTTATCATGAATTGGATCTAATGTACGAGGCAGCTAACGCCTCCCAATTACGTCGTAATTTTTTAAATTCCAAAAAAATGTATGTTCCTAAAATTTACTGGGACTATGTCCATCGCGATGTGATGGTAATAGAACGAATTCACGGAATTCGTATTTCTAATATTTCGGAATTAAAAGCAGCAAATGCTAATTTAAAAAAATTAGCAGAATACGGCGTTGAAATCTTTTTCACTCAAGTATTGCGCGATAGTTTTTTTCATGCGGACATGCATCCTGGTAATTTATTTGTGGACGTTAATGATCCCGAAAATCCAAAATATCTAGGTGTGGATTTCGGTATTATGGGTTCTCTTGCTCCTCAAGATCAACGCTATATCGCTGAAAATCTACTAGCCTTTTTTAAACGGGATTATCGACAGGTAGCTGTTTTGCACGTTGAGTCTGGCTGGATTTCTGCTGACTCACGAATTGATCAATTTGAAGCAGCCATCCGTAGGGTTTGCGAACCTATTTTTGAGAGGCCTTTAAAAGATATCTCTTTTGGTAAATTGCTACTGCGATTATTTCAAACTGCTGGTCAATTTAATATGGAAATTCAACCTCAATTATTTTTATTACAAAAAACGCTTTTCAGTATTGAAAGTCTTGGTCGCCAGCTTTATCCAGACCTTGACCTTTGGCAAACAGCGAAACCTTTTATTGAGAGATGGATGCGCAAACAACACGGACCAAGGCATCTAATTGAAACGATCACTAAAGAACTTCCGGCAGGTAGTGAAGCTTTAGCAAAACTACCACTCCTGTTTCATAATGTTTTAGATGAAATTAATTTTCGCCAACGTCTAAAACAAAAAGACCCAGCTCCACTAAACTCTAAAAAGCAAAAGTGCAGCTTTTTTCTCGGAGCAGGCTTCGCTTTTCTAGTAAGCGCCTTCGCCAACTTCTTCACAGTTGCAAATCTAGCTTTTTCCTGGCAATGGATTGCTTTGGGATTGGGCTCATTCTTACTCTTAATAGGTTGGATATTCTAATGTTCCTAGAAACTATCCTTTTTTTCTTCCTTTCCCTATGTAAATAGGCATATTAATTTAACTAAACTGTATATCTAATTTTCTTTCTCATAAATTTTCTTCCCATTAATCCAATAAGCAGTACCAATGATTCTAATTTTTGTTTCTATAAGTAAACGTAAACCTTACTTTCATGATTTGGTCTTTAATCTAACTAAAAGGAAAGGGGATTAGTGCTTTCAGGCCATAATCTACCTACTACTGTTATATAAGTAGTATTGTTTTCTCGCTTTGTGTATCATGCGGGCATGCAAGAAACGATACCTATTCCTGTTAGAACCATCGGGCCTATTAAAATTATCGGCTCTGAAGTAAGTACCGAAATTGAAGTTCCTCTCGCTACCTTCGAAACCCCTATGTGGCCTTCAGCTAATCGCGGAGCGAGCGTTACCCGACGATGTGTGGGTCTCCATTGTATCATACTCGATGATCGGATGACTCGCTCCATCCTGCTGGAAGGTGAGGATGCACATTCAATAATGCTCGTATTAGATGAGCTCAATAAGCATGAAGTGATCGCGCAAGTTATTCGTACTAGTCGTTTTTGCAAAAACGTAAGCTGGCATACTCAGGTGATAGGCAACCTTTTATTCCTACGTCTTGAAGCCACAACAGGTGACGCTTCGGGACACAACATGCTGACTAAAGCAGCAGATTCGGTAATTGATTGGCTATTAAAAAACTACCAGACTCTTAAATATGTATCCATTTCGGGTAATATCTGCGTAGATAAGAAGGTATCTGCTATTAACGGCTTACTAGGTCGAGGCAAATACGTTGTCGCTGATATGGTAATCCCCCGCGCCGTTTGTCAAGAGCGCTTGAAAACGACACCAGAAGCCATCGTAAATCTCCATATTAAAAAGAATTTAATGGGCTCAATTGTTTCAGGTAGTTTGCGTACTGCAAATGCTCACTTTGCTAATTTACTGTACGCCATTTATCTCGCTACAGGGCAGGACGTGGCTAATATCGTCGAAGGTTCTCAAGGGTTTACTCACGCTGAGGTGCGCAATGACAACCTCTACTTTTCTGTTACATTGCCAAATATTATTGTAGGGACTGTAGGGAATGGAAAACATCATGCGTTTGTTCAAAACCATTTACGCCTTTTAGGCTGTTTAGATAATTTTAAAAAACCCGGTCAAAACGCTCGACGATTGGCTATTATTGTTGCTGCTGCCGTATGGTGTGGAGAATTATCCTTACTTGCAGCACAAACGAATCCGGGCGAACTCATGCGTGCACACGAAAAATTTGAGCGTAAGAAAAACAACGCTAATTAACATGGAGATCACGCACCAGAAAATTCCTGAGAACTGGGCGATGAAAAAAGATTTTTTGAAAACAAGGGCGCCTGCCAAACTCATTTTATCAGGTGAGCATGCTGTGGTTTACGGCTACCCGGCACTAGCAGTGGCTATCAATCGGTATACAGAAGCTACCGTTCGATGGACGTTACCACTACATTTTTCCTTTCACTTTATGGGTATTGATTTCAGACGAAAGATCACATTCCAAACACTACAAAAGTTAAAAAGAAAACTTAAAGATCAATATCAAAAATATTGTCTAGGCCATTTAAATATTCGGGAAGTTTTACAGAAACCCTTTGAACTTTCGCTTTTCACGTTTATAAATGTGCTAGATCTTTTAAAAAGAAAATTACCTACAGGTATTGATATCGTCACCAACTCTAATATTCCCCTTGGTTGTGGCATGGGCTCTTCAGCCGCCAGCGTAATAAGTTTAATTTACGCACTCACGCACTTTCTGGATATAAATTTTAATTTAGAAGATTACCTCAAATTAGGGGTAGAATTGGAAAATTTACAGCATGGTTATTCCAGTGGGCTAGATGTGAGCACTGTTTATCACGGTGGATGCTTACGTTATGAAAAAGGGCAATTTGAAAAGCGTTCTATTCCAGACTTTCTAATCCAATTAGTACAGACAGGACAACCTCAAAGCAGTAGTGGAGAATGCATCTCACAAGCTTCATCTTATTTTAAAAAGAGCCATATTGGTGAGGATTTTTCAGCAGTCACCAACGAACTTGATCAAGCACTACAAAATCATAGCTTAAATAGTGTAAAAAAGTGCATTCACCAAAATCATCGATTACTGAGAACTATCGGTGTAGTACCTGATAAAATCAATCGTTTTATTGTGGATATAGAAAAACTTGGTGGTGCCGCGAAAATCTGCGGTTCAGGAAGTGTGCATGGGGATAATGGTGGTGCTATTTTAGTTGTTTCTGATAACCCTATCAATAACCTCGTACAGCAATACGGCTATTCCATTATGCCCATCCAGACCGATAATCAGGGGACTCGTGTTGTATAGAGCAAAAGCTTCTGGCAGTTTAATGCTGCTTGGCGAATACGCTGTATTACAAGGTAAAACCGGGTTAGTGGCTGCTATCGATAAATTTATTTCCGTAACTCTTGAGCCTCGTAACGACGATCGAATTTTTATCGATTCTGCTCTGGGAACGTTAAGCCTTAACCGTCAGCAGATTACTTTACAAGCACCTTTTGAATTTGTATTAGCGACATTAGCTATCAAAAAGCTCCCTTCCGGATGTAATATTAAAATTAGTTCCGATTTACCTGCTTCCATCGGATTAGGAAGTTCAGCGGCGATGACTGTGGCATTATTAACCACGCTGAATCGCTGGCTTGAAAAATCGTCAAATAAGTTAAAGCTATGGCAGGAAGCTTTACAGGTAATGCGTGCAGTACAAGGCAGCGGGTCTGGTGCTGATTGCGCAGCAAGTATTTTCGGTGGAGTGATTGCTTTTAGTAATCCACCATTTTCCGTCACATCTTTAAAAGGGATATCTCCTTTAGCAGCAGTCTACTCGGGGAAAAAACTTACAACAGCTCGAGCAATCAACATCGTTAATAGCCGACGTCAACAACAGCCAACTGATTACCAAAAAATAGACGAGCAAATGAATGAGCTCTCAATAAAAGCAGTCCAAGCCATCGATACCAAAAATTGGATTTCTCTAGGTAATTTATTCAATTCAGGTCAAGAACTCATGAAAACTATGGGAGTCAGTAATGGAATTTTAGAAAATTTGATCCAAGGCTTACGTGAACAACCCTACATTTTAGGCGCTAAAATATCAGGATCTGGTCTAGGTGACTGTGTCATTGGTGTGGGAAAACTCATTCCGAATTTTTTTCCACGAAACGAAGAGGAAAAAAGACTTGGGGTTAAACAAATCCCACTTGTTATTACTTCTGAAGGAGCAAGTTTTGATGAATCGTAATGAAATTTTTCAAAAATTACTTGCCAAAAAAAACAAAGTACCCGTCAAATCTTTTGGAGAAGCTTTTGCGCCCTCGAATATCGCTTTATGCAAATATTGGGGTAAGCGTAATTTAGAGCTCAACTTGCCTTTGACTTCAAGCTTATCAATATCACTCGGTAATAAAGGTGCTAATGCTAAAATTTCTTCCTCGTCAAATCGGTATCACGAATTAATTATTAATAACGATTTATTAAGTTTAGAAAGTAACTGTGCCCAACCCTTATTGGCCTTTTTAGATGAGTTTACGTTTCTCGATGTAAAAAGTTATCGCTTACAACTCAATTTCAATATCCCTTTTGCTGCCGGTCTTGCTTCATCCGCCTGTGGTTATGCCGCTAATGTAAAGGCAATGAATGATTTCTTTGGTTGGCATTTAGATGGAAAGATTTCATCAATTCTTGCTCGGCTAGGAAGCGGAAGTGCGTGCCGCTCAATTTTTGAGGGTTTTGTGCAATGGTATTGCGGAACCGATCACGATGGAATGGATAGTTATGCAGAATCGCTTGACGAAAGTTGGCCAGAATTATGCATCGGGCTTTACATTCTAAGTTCTCAAAAAAAAACCATCAGCTCACGTGAAGGAATGAAACGCACTGTGGCAACTTCTGCGCTTTATGCCGCATGGCCTCAAAAAGTAAATAAGGATCTTCTTTCCTTAAGAAAAGCAATCGCTCAAAAAGACTTCTCCCTCTTAGGTCGAACCACCGAATCTAATGCATTAGCAATGCATGCAACAATGCTTACTGCCTGGCCACCCCTGATGTATTCTTCTCCAGAAACTATCCAACTTATCCAAAAAATATGGAGGCTTCGGGAAAAGGAATTAGAAATTTACTTTACCCAAGATGCGGGACCGAACATTAAATTATTATTTTTAGCGCGAGATAAGGAAAAAGTAAATTGCCATTTCCCTAATCTCGAAGTAATTTCACCTTTTAAAGACACTCTTACTCAAAAAGTCATACTCGTCGATGAAAAAGATCAGACTCTAGGAAACGAAGAAAAAATGAAAGCCCATCGTGAAGGAAAATTACATCGCGCTTTTTCAATTTTTGTTTTTTCTTGGAGAAACAACGAATGGCAATTACTTCTTCAGCAGCGTCATTTCGACAAATATCATAGTGGCGGGTTATGGACAAATACCTGTTGCAGCCACCCCCGCCCCGGAGAAAATATTATTGAGGCAGGTGGGAGACGACTTTTTGAGGAAATGGGATTTAAAATCCCGTTGAAGAAAATAGGGGAGTTTCGTTATACTGCTAAGGTGAGCAATAATTTAATCGAAAATGAATACGATCATGTATTGGTGGGTTTTTTGACTAATGAAAAGATTCATTTTAATAAAAATGAAAATAGCGCCGTTCGTTGGACCGGTATCCCTGCTTTAAAAGAAGAATTCAATAAGAATCCTCAAAATTTTACACCTTGGCTTGGCCGTGCGTTGGAAATTGCTTTAAAAAGCATATCAAACGTTTCAGAAAAAGTGTAACTTCCCGATTTTAGACTCTCTCTTCAAAAACCCTAACTGGAGATGTAAGATTAAATCAGCCAGATCCATAAAGAACCTAAGAGAAAAATAGGAAGTGCAGCAAGGATACTATCAACACAATCAAGGATACCACCATGACCTGGAAGCAATTGACCTGTATCTTTCACTCCGGCTTGTCGCTTCAACATACTTTCGAACAAATCACCTATAATTGCAAAAATAGCTGTAACCAGCGCTAAGAGGCTTATTAATATTAATCGAAAAAAAGGTTGATGGAAAATGAACGAAACAATAACTGCGACTGCTAATGTCAAAACAACCCCACCCCATAACCCTTCCCATGTTTTATTGGGACTTACACGCGCAATCAAGGCTCTCTTCCCCCACCATCGGCCTGCTGCGTAAGCTCCTATATCCATAGCCCAAACCAACACTAAGCCAAATAATAGCCAACCAGGTCCACCTATGTCTTCACGCAACGTAACTCCTGCCATCCAAAAGGATGTTAACACAAAAAAGCTTACAACAATTTTTGTTACGTTATATTGGAATCCTAAGGGAAGGAACCCTTTTGCATAACAAATAACAGCCGCTGCCGCCCATAACCAAACTACAGAGGATATAATTGACACCCAAAAAATAGGAAGATAGTAAGTGCCTATAAGGATCAATAGGGCAGAAATCAAATAGAGAGCACGAAAACAATAATTTTTTATTCTTGCTAAAGCGGACCATTCCCATGCTGCCCAGGCCATTACAGAACCAATTAAAAAACCAAACCATGGCATTGGCAAGTACCAGATCGCTAAGAGTAAAAGAGGAACTAAGACTAACGACGTAAGTACACGATGCTTAAGCATACTGTTCTTCAATCTGTTCTGGCGTTAACCCAAAACGACGTTGACGCGTTCGATAAAACACTAAGGCTTGCTCAAAAGTGTTTGAATTAAAATCAGGCCAATAAGTTGGGATGAAATAAATTTCCGTATAAGCGGCCTGCCATAATACAAAATTACTCAAACGCTGTTCACCACTGGTACGAATTAATAAATCGGGATCGGGTAAATCGCTTAAACATATATATTCTTGGAATAATTTAGCCGTCACTGATTCGGGATTTATTTCCCCATTCTGGATCTTCGCACCTAACCGTTGGGTTGCTTGTATAATATCCCAACGACCGCTGTAGTTTAAGGCAATAATTAATTTTAAACCCGTATTATTTTTTGTAAGCTCCTGAGAGGCATTGATTCTCGCCAATAATTTTCTATCAAATTCTTGGTGATCACCAATAATCCGAAGGTAAACATTGTTTCTATGAAGCTCGTCTGTGTTACGCTTCAGAGCGTCTAAAAACAAAGACATTAAAAAATCAACTTCTGTCTGAGGACGCGCTCGATTTTCCAAGCTAAAAGCAAAAAGAGTCAAAACTTCAATCCCCTTTTTGCTCGCATATTCAATTACCTCACTGACAGTTTTGGCCCCTGCTCGATGACCCGCTATTCTTGGCAATCCGCGATGCCTGGCCCATCGACCGTTACCATCCATCACGATCGCAATATGACGAGGCAAGGAATTTAAACTCATTTCAAAAACCTTCTCTTGCTTAAAAAAATATTCCTAACTTCCCAGAAGTTGTCCTGAAATGAGTTCTCATTGATTACACAGCCACTAAATCTGCTTCCTCTTGGAGACAATTTTATCTACTTCTAAGATTTGTTTATCAGTGAGCTTTTGAATATTAGCTTGTGCCCGTCGTTCCTCGTCTTCGCCGATTTCTTTTTCTTTTAATAACTGTTTTAAGTCGTTGTTTGCTTCTCGACGAATATTTCGTATCGCAACTCGCGCTTTTTCGGCCTCATCACGCACCACACGAGAAAGCTCTTTACGGCGTTCTTCTGTTAAAGGAGGCAAGGGAACTCGAATTATCATTCCCGCTGTTGATGGATTTAGCCCCAAATCAGCAGTTCGGATAGCTTTTTCGATCGGACCAACCATGCTTTTTTCCCAAGGGGTAACTGTAAGCATATGAGGATTTTCAATAGCAATAGTTGCTACCTGGTTAAGAGGCATGTCCGTGTTATAATAACTCACCTTAACATGTTCCAACAAGCTCGGACGTGCACGTCCAGTCCTTAATTTCGCTAATTCTGTTTCTAAAGCCGCGATGCTTTTTTCCATTCGTGCTTTTGTATCGCCGATAATATCTTTCATCATAGTAACGTAGCTTACCCTCACCCACACGGGTGGGAAGAATTTTACTTTCCCCATAAAGCAGAGAGGAGAAATTTAATTGCACTTAGCCTCGATCCACTAAGGTTCCTTCTTCTATGTCCATAATAACCCGAAGTATGGTTCCCGATTTATTAATATTAAAGACTCGAAGCGGCATATTGTGATCTCGACATTGACAAAACGCAGCAAGATCCATAATTGCTAATTCTTTTTCTAAGGCCTCTTGATAAGTTAAGTGCTTATAGAGTTTCGCCCTCGGATTTTTTTCTGGATCTTCTGAATAAACACCATCTACGTTAGTGGCTTTTAAAACCACGTCAGCACTAATTTCAATCCCTCGTAAACTTGCCGCAGAATCAGTGGTTACCAAAGGGTTTCCAGTGCCAGCAGCAAAAATTACGACGCGACCTCGCTGTAAATGATGGATTGCTTTACGTCGATGAAAAGCATCAGCCACTCCTGTCATATGGATAGCAGATAAAATACGGACCGGTAAGTTAGATCGCTCAAAGGCATCCCGTAAAGCCAACGCATTCATTAACGTTGCTAGCATACCCATATAGTCGCCTGTTATACGATTGATACCCACTTTTTGCAATGTGACTCCACGAAAGAAATTCCCTCCTCCAATAACAATGGCCAGCTGCACATCTAGCTGATAAACTTGAGTAACATCTCTTGCCATACGATCCAAAACTGCAGGATCAATAGCATAAGTGCTTTCTCCCATAAGCGCTTCACCACTTATCTTTAAGAGTACCCTTCGATACAGCGGCTGTAGCTCATTTGTCATCAACGATTTCCTTGTATTTGTCCTATTACCTCATCAGAGAAATTTTGTAAATCTTTCTTTATGCCTTCACCCACTTCAAATCGCACAAATGCCGACACAACTGCTTTTCCAAATTTTAACAAATCACCTACTAAGATTTCCGGATCTTTTACAAAAGCTTGCCCTTCTAAGCTTATTTCTTTTAAAAATTTATTCAAACGGCCATCTACTATTTTATTAATAATATCTTGTGATTTACCGCTTTTTTTCGCTTGTGTTATCAAAATTTCTTTTTCCTTTTCTACTAGATCGATAGGAACATCGTCTGATCGAACCGCTCTCGGACTAAAAGCAGCGATATGCATGGCAACATCTTTAGCCAAGACTAAATCATTCGAATCAAGTGCCACTAAGACCCCAATTCGGCTCCTATGTGAGTAATGACCAACGATACCATCGGTAGATAGCAATACCACACGACGAACTTGGATGTTCTCTCCAACTCTAGTGACCAATTCCTTTCTAGCTTGCTCTAGGGTGATCGATGAACCAGGCTGAATAGCGAGATCGAAGATATCGGTAACATTAGTAATTTCTTCTACTAAGCCGCGCTTAGCAACGTTCTGAGCAAATGCTGCAAATCCCTCATCTCGTGCTACAAAGTCAGTTTGACAATTTATTTCAGCCATAAAGCCCTTCTTCCCATCATCACTTATAGCAATAACAACCACTCCTTCCGCTGTCTTTTTATCAGATAGTTTAGCTGCTATTGCTTCACCCGCCTTACGTAATTCTTTAAGAGCAACTTTCATATTACCGTTAGTGGTTTTCAGGGCTTTTTTGCACACCATCACCCCCGCGCCGGTGATCTCTCGTAATTCTTTGACCATGGCTGCGGTAATTTTCGTCATTATTGTTCCCCTTATTTGCTTTGCTTCAGTTTTAGTGATTCAGTGCTTGGCTTGAGGGACTGTAATTTTTCTTTCTGAAGATCACATTTCTACTTTTTTCGCGGCCGAGAACTGTTCGATTTCTTCTCCTTCTGAAGAAGCTTTTTCAGCTATTTTTGCCTTTTTAGTTACTACTTTTTTCACTATGGTTTTTACTACACCTTTTTCAGGTTCTTCTTCTTTCGTCAACTCCAAAGCGCTACGAGTAGCAATAATAGTGTCAGCCACCGCTTTGCAATACAAGGAAATAGCACGAATGGCGTCATCATTACCAGGGATAACATAATCGATATCGTTAGGGCTTTCATTCGTATCAACTACACCTACGACCGAAATACCCAAGCGCTTAGCTTCTCGAATCGCAATTTTTTCGTGGCCTACATCAATTACGAATAAAGCATCTGGCAAACCACCCATATTTTTAATGCCGGATAAATTAGCTGCTAATTTATCTTTTTCACGCATCAGATTCAAAATTTCTTTTTTAGTCATACCTACAAGATCATCTTCATTTTCTAAACGCTCTTCGAGCTCTTTTAAACGTTTAATTGATTGACGGATGGTTTTGTAATTGGTCAGCATGCCACCTAGCCAACGATAGTCAACATAAGGCATGCCACAACGAATAGCCTCTTCTTTCACAATCTCGCGAGCTGCACATTTAGTTGCTACAAATAAAAGCTTGCCGCGCTTCGAAGCCACATCCCTAATAAATAATAATGCTTCTCGAAAAAGAAGTAATGTTTTTTCAAGGTTAATAATATGGATTTTCTGGCGAGTTCCATAAATATAGGGAGCCATTTTGGGATTCCAATAACGAGTCTGATGGCCGAAATGAACACCAGCTTCCAGCATTCGATGCATGGTTATATCAACCATATTTTACTCCGGGTTTAGAACCTCCATCTACCCCATAACCCAACCTGACTTAACCGGCACCCAAAATTATGTGTCGGTAGATGTGTGTATTTACTATACTATTTATATCACAAAGGATAAAAGGATGGAAGCTTAAGCTGCGTGCTTGGAGGTTTGAATGGAGCTTGCATCTTTTTAAGTGATACCTTTATACTTCTGAAATGCCAATATCCATTAAAACACATGAAGAATTAGAAAAAATTCGCGTTGCTGGGCGCTTAGCAGTCGAAGTGCTTGAAATGATCGAACCTTATGTAAAAGCTGGGATTACTACGGATAAGCTTAATACGATTTGTCACGACTACATCACGAATGTCCAGAAAGCCATCCCTGCCCCTTTAAATTATTTAGGGTTTCCAAAATCTATTTGTACATCAGTCAACTATGTCGTGTGTCATGGAATTCCCAGTGATAAAAAATTAAAAGAAGGCGATATCATCAATATTGATGTGACTGTTCTGAAAGATGGCTACTACGGCGACACAAGCAAAATGTTCACAGTGGGCAAAATTCCAGCCCATGCAGAGCGACTCATCCGAGTTACGCAAGAATGTCTTTACATTGGAATTTCGATGGTCAAGCCGGGGACACAGTTGGGCGACTTGGGCGCTGCTATTCAAGCACATGCGGAAAAAAATCGCTATTCCGTTGTTCGAGAATATTGCGGTCATGGCATAGGCAGCATATTTCATGAGCCTGAATTACAAGTTCTTCATTATGGAAAGCCTGGAACTGGAATTATTTTAGAGCCAGGAATGACGTTTACAATCGAACCTATGATTAATGCTGGTAGACGCTATGTTAAGCTACTCAATGACGGCTGGACAGTGGTTACAAAGGATCGTCGTTTATCAGCTCAATGGGAACACACGCTCGCAGTGACTGAAGATGGCTGTGAGGTTTTTACCTTGCGAAAAGAAGAGAAAATTAATGAAATAGGAGCTAGAAAAAAGGAGGCCCTCAACCCCTATCCATCTTCATCTCCTATCTCAGGAGATAATAGCAGCCAATCAAAAGATCAATGACTAACGTATAAAAACCTTATGTATGTATTTTTCCAGATCATCTTCCGAAACATTTCAATAATTTCATGCTCTAATGAAACTCAAAGATTGAAGCCTATTTTTATTATTACACCGGATACAAATCAGCTATTACTTCTCATACTGCTTACGGTCAATGTATTCTGGATTACTTAAAAAAACTCCGAAATTAAATCAAAAAACACATCGAATAAAACGCCTTAATGAGATCCTTTAGTTCTTTTAATACTCCTTCAACATGATTGAGTTTCGCGGCAACAATTATAATATCAGCATTAATTTATCAGCGTCAATTAAGCCCTTGTGATTATTCTGCGTTGTATAAACTTTGCATTTTCTTCAAAAAAAAGAGCTTATTCGAAGTACGGTGTGTAACACAAACACTTTGGGTCATATCCATTAGCAAGTAAACCAATAACAATATTATTTGCCATGTTGCTATTAGCAATGGACGTAAGTTAGTTGTATTCATGTCTTCATCTCCGCAGAATGACTTTATAATTACTTTTTAAAAAAGCCTAAACAGACCTCCCTACTCTCTCGAACTAAAAATATCAATTCTAATCCAAATTCGCATCACCTTGTTCCCCCAATGCAATGGCTGTTAAAAGCACACGTTGTTTCTATCGACTATTTCTTAGTGTATTATAATCCTTTTAATCCAGAATTATCGTTGAACTGCGTAATCGCAATTTCCGAAAATAGCATTTCAGCAGAGAATTTTGATAAACCAAAAGGGCAATTCTACTGTTATTTTTCCCTCATTGGCATTGATCTGAATACAAATAACTATTCCGCAATTTTTATTGCGAAATACTATAAATAGATCACGATAAGATTCGTTTTGTTAGCTTAAATGATCTAAAAAATACCACTATAAATGATAATTTTTTAGAGCTGCCATTTTGGTAAGGACTTCACGCATAACTCGCATCAAAATGCGTTTACCTATAGCAATTTCTAACTTCAATTTATTGATATTTTTCGATTTTCTAATAGCTAATAAAATAAAGAAATTAGGCTCTCACCCTATTTTTCTGCTTCAGGAAGTTTCTGTCCAATATTTTTAATTTTATGGCTATGGTAAGCATTTTTATAGCAGATTTCATAATATATATGCAATTATTCAATTACCGGCCCTGCTTTTTGAATAACATCTTTTACTTGAAATTTCACGAAGTTTTCTCGAAATTTTTCCATTAATATGATGGCCTTAATATCATATGCTTTAACATCTGTCCACGCCTCTCGAGGGTTTAAGACTTTGTCCTCCATACCAGGGGCCGACTTGGGAATTGCTAAATTAAATCCTTTTAAATTTTCCGTGGGCTGACTTTTCAATTTCCCTGTAAGTATCGCATCAATGATGGCACGAGTTGTGGGAATTGAAAACCGAACACCTCCTTCTCCATAGGCACCACCTGTCCAACCCGTATTAACCAGATAGACTTGGCACTCCGTTTCTTCAATTCGCTTCACAAGCAACTCTGCGTATATCGTAGGAGGACGAGGAAAAAAAGGTGCTCCAAAGCAGGCGCTGAAAGTAGGCGTGACACCTTTGGCGCCCCCCACCTCCGTACTGCCAACTAAGGCCGTATAACCACTTAAAAAATAATACGCGGCTTGTTCTTTTGTGAGTAAGGCAACGGGGGGCAACACGCCGTACAAGTCACAAGTCAAAAAAATCACAGCATCAGGAGACCTTCCTCGATTTTCTTCGACACGCAAGGAAACATGTTCTCTAGGATAAGCAACACGTGTATTTTGGGTTAAGCTCGCGTCACCATAATCAGGCTGACCATCCGCTTGTAAAACCACATTTTCCATAATAGCACCGTATCGGATAGCTTCCCAAATCATAGGCTCTCGTTCTTTGGATAAATCGATACACTTGGCGTAGCAACCACCTTCAAAATTAAAAACACCTGTACGGCTCCAGCCGTGCTCGTCGTCACCAATTAAAAACCGATTAGGATCCGCAGACAAAGTTGTTTTACCTGTCCCCGATAAACCAAAAAATAAGGCAACATCACCGGATTTTCCAGCATTTGCCGCACAATGCATAGGTAAAATGTCGTGAGAGGGCAAGATATAATTTAGTACCGTAAACATCGCCTTCTTTATTTCACCCGCATAGGGCATGCCCACTAAAAGAACACGACGTTTCGATAGGTTAATGATGACAGCACCATCACTATTTACTTTATCTCGTTCAGGATCCGTTTTTAATCCGGGCACACTTAAAATAATCCACCCGGGCTTTCCCTTAGCGTAATCACCATCAGGCGGCCGGATAAAAAGATCACAAGCAAACAAATTATGCCAGGCCAATTCAGTAATCACTTGTACTGGAAGAAAATAATTCTCGTCTGTGCCTACTTGCAAATGAGAAATATACATAGGACGCTGAGAAAGATAGGCGTTTACTCGATCCCACAACTGCTCGAATACGGCTTGTTCGATGGGCTGATTAACATTTCCCCATTGAACTTGATTAGCCGTTTCAGCATCTTTAACAATAAATCGATCTTTAGGAGAGCGTCCAGTCCGCTTACCTGTTGTAACAGCCAAAGCCCCCGTCAAGCTTAATTTACCCTCACCCTTTTTAAGGGCGTGCTGGATAAGCTCGTCAACGGAAAGATCTGTGTAAACAGTTCGCGAAGCGATTTGGTCCATATACTTTCCCCCCCCCAATCATGCTAAAATAGAACATTATGGCAAATTCTTGATGTATTGAATAGAGAGTTGCGGTTTAAGAAATATCCCCGCATACTCGCGCTAACATGTTAAAAACAAATTTTTTATCGAATTATTTTTTAGTGGCCATGCCACAATTAAATGATTTTAATTTTACCAAATCCGTTGTGTATATTTCAGAACATGACAATAAAGGAGCGCTAGGAATAATTGTTAACAAGCCTCTACAACAAGTAACGTTAGATAACGTCTTAGAATACTTAAATATTAAACTCAACATTTCCAATATTGGGGAACACCCTGTTTTAATGGGGGGGACGATCGGTCAGGAAAATGGGTTTATTATTTATGAAAAACGAGCTAAAAACGAACAAACTCAACTTTCTATATCCACCTCTAAAGAAACGCTAGAGGATATTGCTAATAATAAAGGCCCTGACAATTTTTTGATTGCCTTAGGTTATTCCGGTTGGGACGCTGGTCAGTTAGAGCAGGAAATTTCTCGGAATGATTGGTTGATTGTACCCTATGATCGAATCATTTTGTTTGAAACACCCTTAAAACAGCGATGGCAAAAAGCAGCATCGCTAATTGGCATTGATATGAAAAGACTTTCCAACCAAGTAGGTCATGCTTAAGAATGACTGTACCCAACGACCCAACTAACCTAGCCACTAGATTCTCCTATCTTACAGCATTAGGGTTTGATTTTGGTCTAAAGCGTATCGGTGTAGCGGTAGGCCAAAGATTAACACGGTCAGCAAATCCCCTTACCATTTTAAAAGCTGAAAATGGCATTCCCAATTGGGAAAAAATAAAAGAACTTATTGAGACGTGGGAGGTAAATGTCCTTGTCGTTGGAATTCCCTATAACATGGATGGTTCAGAGCAGCCCATTACTTACGCTGCGAGTAAATTTGCAAAAAAATTGAAATTGAAACCGGGGCTTCCTGTTCACACAGTAGATGAACGTCTCACAACTATTGAAGCTAAAAGGTTCTGGTTCGGGCAGAAATTTCAAAAAAATGTTAAGCTTCCTCGACAATTTGATAGTTACGCCGCCACGCTCATTTTAGAACAGTGGTTACAACAAAACGTGGATTGAATCTGCAATGGTCAAGAAAGATTTTCCTTATCATTTATTAAGCATGCAGTCGCTCAACCGAAATCAAATTAATCTGATTCTGCAACGAGCGAATACTTTTCTCGGTAGTGTCAAAGAAAATCGAATTTTTGATATTCTAAAGGGACAGGTAGTTGCTAATTTATTCTTTGAAGCCAGTACCCGTACGCGTAATTCTTTTGAAATTGCAACAGAACGATTAGGAGCTATCATCTTGAATCCTAATCTTAAAGCCTCTGCTTTAAATAAAGGTGAATCAATTTTAGACATGGTTCGAAATTTACAGGCCATGGGAACGCGCTTTTTTATCATTCGTCACACTGAAAACAACCAACCAAGAGTTTTAGCAGAACAATTAGAACACAGTGTCGTCATTAACGCGGGAGATGGAAATCATCAGCATCCTACCCAAGGACTCATTGATTTAATGACCATCCAACAACATAAATCCAATTGGACAAAATTATGCGTTACTATTGTTGGTGATATTTATTATTCTCGAGTAGCAAACTCCTTAATAGATGGATTATTGATAATGGGGGTTCCTGAAATTCGACTTACTGGTCCTCCTCAATTATTACCAGAAACGATTAAGAGTCCTCGAATTAAAAAATTTTCTGAATTGGAAGCGGGGTTAATTAATAGCGACGTTGTTGTTATCCTTCGCTTGCAAAAAGAACGGCACAGCAGTCTCATAAATTTAAATACTTTCCGACGGCTCTATAGTTTGACGGCTGAAAAATTAGCATTAGTGAAACCTGACGCAATTATTATGCATCCTGGTCCTGTCAATCGAGAAATTGAAATGACTTCCGAAGTGGTTGACAGTAAACAATCAGTCATTCTAGAACAAGTGCAAAACGGGGTAGCTGTTCGTATGGCTATCTTGGAACTACTATTCCTTGCCGCCCAGGATCGAACCTAACACGTCACAAAAATTTTAGCTTGCTTGAGACCACCTATTTTAGAGTGCTTTCTATAAACTTAAAGTGTGGCTACGGATAGTAGCGGTCTTAATCAATGATTATAGAGCTTTGTCCGAAGATGCCAACTTGGCAATCTAATTCCGATAATTTCATTCACTTTTTACAATTGGCAAAATTCAGCGTTCAAGTTAATAATCGCAGGGCTGGAAGCCCATCATATTTTTTAGGAGTAATCATTAGATAAATGGGAGATAGTGAGGTATTGATAGTAAAATCAATTTTTATTAAACGGAAGCTTCTGCTCATATTAATATGCTTTGGTACTTGTAAAAAGGAGAAAGAGTGAACAGGAGTGGTCAGCCACTTGCTATTACAGCCGCCATGAAGCCTAGCAGATTCATTTAGTTCCAAGATTCACTAATTCATCACAAATCTTTCCTATTTTGAGCCCTGTCGACTTCGTGATCAATATGATCAAATCCTGCGGTTGCACTGCCTATAAATTCGATGGCGGTTCCTTTTAATAAAGCGGGGTTAACTTGAGTTATCGATCGTGTTAATAGAACATTGGCTGTCGTTAAATCGCTTTTTTGTATAGCGGCACCCGGCTTTAAAATCAATTCACCATAGCCTTCAAATAATTCAGAAACAAATGGAATGCGATCGTCAGCAAGAATGGTGAGCATCTTTAAAGACTATCAAGAAAGATTTATTGAATGCAATACCCTTCCTTCACTCTCAGCCTTCATGTTATAAGTAGCAAATTACAGCGAATAACAGAAAATTTACTGATTTACTCTAGAAAAGCTGCTCGAAATAAATTTAAATCCTAATAGATATAGGTATATAGTAATAAGTAGTACAAATTGGGGAATACCACCGGTTCAGGTAATTACTTGAACAACCACTGGTAAAATCTATAAAAGAAAAGTCGTATATGGCCGAGATCATTAAATAATTAATGTAGCATCCAAATTGATTATTCCCTTATTTACCCAGTTAAACAATCTCCCAATTTAACCACTGGATCTCAAAAATCGCTTCTACAAGCTTCTTTTCTGGGGCTTAATAAAGTGGGTTATAATGGACTGATAGAACTCGTTGAAATCCATATATTTTATCTTATTGATCCATGTTCATCTACAATTAAAGTAGCATCGACCATGCCAACTTAAAACTTGAAATTCGCACCTAATTTGCACCTAAAAACGTCCCATTAAAAACAATCCTGCACTTCTTCTGACCATGGTTTGAAAAAATATCATGATCGCTTATTAAAAGCCTAAAAGAAGTGGAACAACAACTCCTCAAAGCTAGAGGTGCTCAACAATAAGGGCTAAATCTCCTCTTTAACGTCCGTTACTAGAACGGGCACGTCAGCTTAGGAAAATTACTTAGCCGTTTCATGTATGTAAATGGCCTTACTTGTATCCATTGCGTCCGCGATCAGACCTGTTGATCTATCACATAGATAGATCAATTGCAACTTCGAACCTGCTGTTCGTCTTTCTCACAACTAAGAATGGAATCCATGGCTTTTCCATATAGTCACTATTCTTTTAGAATAAAATTATTCACAAATAAATTTTTTCAAAAATTAAACAGTTCGCTTTCTTAATTTATTTGACTATGGATAACTCGTCTACAGCAAGTTACAATAAACTTCTTTTAAATTTGTAAACATAACCTTATGTCAATTCCAACATCTTTATGGAACAAGTGTCTTAGTCATTTGCGCGACGAAATTCCACTACAACAGTACAATACTTGGATTCGACCTTTACATGCCATAGAATCTAGAAAAAATAGTTTACTATTGCTTGCGCCTAATCGATTCGTACTTGATTGGATTAATGAAAGGTTTTTGACACGAATTCGAGAAGTTCTCGACGAATTAACTGATACACCCCCAAAAATAGAATTACAAATTGGTAGTAAATCTTCCACAGAAGTAGATCCAAAAAATTGGATTAGCACATCTTTTCATAAAGAGATTGTTGGAGCTCCAGTCGCTCACACACATGCCAATATCAACACCAATTTCACTTTTGAAACGTTTGTAGAAGGTAAATCCAATCAGCTCGCCCGAGCAGCCGCCACCCAAGTAGCGGAAAATCCGGGCCAGGCATATAACCCATTATTTATTTATGGAGGAGTAGGTTTAGGAAAAACCCATTTAATGCATGCTATTGGTAACGCTATTTTACAGGAAAATCCTGAGATGAAAGTACTGTATCTCCATTCAGAGCGTTTTGTTGCTGATATGATCAAAGCTTTGCAACACAATGCGATGAATGATTTTAAGCGTTTTTATCGTTCGGTAAACGCGTTGTTGATCGACGATATTCAATTTTTTTCTGGTAAAGATCGATCGCAGGAAGAGTTCTTCCATACTTTTAATTCCCTACTCGATAGTCAGCAACAAATTATATTAACCTGCGATCGCTATCCAAAAAAAATTAATGGATTAGAAGAGAGACTGCAGTCACGATTTGGCTGTGGATTGACAGTCGCCATTGAACCGCCAGAATTAGAAATGCGGGCGGCCATCTTAATGACAAAAGCAGAACGATTGAAGATGCATCTTCCTCACGAAGTGGCGTTCTTTATAGCGAAGCATATCCAGTCTAATGTGCGAGAACTAGAAGGTGCTTTAAAAAGAGTTGTTGCTAATGCTCATTTCACAGGGCAACCCATAACGGTTGTATTTACTCGAGATGCACTTAGAGATTTGCTTACTCTGCAAGCCCGCATGATCACAATTGAAAACATCCAGAGGACAGTAGCTGAGTATTACAAGATCAAGGTGTCTGATTTATTAGCCAAACGACGAAGCCGCTCTATTGCTCGACCACGTCAAATGGCAATGGCTCTTGCTAAAGAACTTACGAATCATAGTCTTCCCGAAATTGGTGATGCATTTAACGGTAGAGATCATACGACTGTATTACATGCTTGTCGTAAAGTAAAAGAACTACTTGCCACATCGTTGAATATTTTAGAAGATCACAAAAATTTGATGCGAATTTTATCCGGTTAATTTGCATAATTAATTAGGAGTGCCTATGAAACTGAACCTAATCCGTGAAACTCTCTTAAAACCTTTACAACAAGTCATTGGAGTCGTAGAACGCAAACAAACCTTACCAATTCTCTCTAATGTATTGATATCCACAGAAAATAACCAGCTTTCCATCACGGGAACGGACTTGGAGCTTGAACTAATAGGACAAACAAAGTTGGAGGATGAAACTTTAGAGGCTTCCCGCTTGACCTTGCCGGGCCGAAAATTGATGGACATATGTCGTGCTCTGCCAGAAAATGCCCTCATCAAATTAGATCGTGATAAAGGAAAAATTATATTGCGTTCAGGCCAAAGTCGTTTCATATTATCCACCTTACCTGCTGACGATTTTCCAACCGTGGAAAAGCTAGAATGTCATCTCAAATTGACCCTACCCCAATATCAACTTTATTGCTTATTACAAAGAACTTATTTTGCCATGGCCCAACAAGACGTTCGCTATTATTTGAACGGTTTATTTCTCGAGATACATCCTAGTAAATTATGTGTTGTTGCCACTGATGGCCATCGTCTTGCTACCAACACCATAGGAATTGAAGCCGCTATTAAGAATCGGTTGCAAGTTATTATTCCTCGAAAAGGAGTTATTGAATTGTTACGACTTCTGGCAGACAATGAAGACCCTCTCACGTTGATGATCGGGAGCAATCATGTGTGTGTTTTCACTACGGACTTTACCTTTACTTCCAAATTAATCGAAGGCCGTTTTCCAGATTATGAACGAGTTATCCCAAAAGGCGGTAATAAAAAAGTTACTCTTGATCGAGATCTTCTAAAGCAAGCTCTTAGTCGAACAGCTATTTTATGTAATGAAAAATTTAAAGGCATCCGTTTCGAGCTGCGTGTGGGATTATTGCGCATTTTATCTAATAATCCTCAACAAGAAGCAGCAGAAGAAGAAATTGAAATTGAGTACGATAAAGAAGCTTTAGATATTGGATTTAACGTTAACTATTTGCTTGATATTTTAAACGTCGTTAAGCGTGGGAACGTAATATTAACTTTCTCTGATGCAAACAGCAGTATATTAGTTACTGAGGCAGAAAATCAAATAGATAGTGCTTTCGTCGTAATGCCAATGCGGCTTTAATGGATGCCAAAAATTGCATCCTTAAAGGTTAATCAATTTAGAAATCTAAAAGAAGTGGTCATTTTACCCACTTCAAAGTTTAATTTCCTCTTTGGTCCTAATGGAGCAGGAAAAACAAGTTTACTCGAATCGATTTATTTTTTGGGAGTCGGGCGGTCCTTCCGCACGCATCTCGCTCAACGACTCATCCAAAATACGGCTGATCATTTCTCCATATTTCTTACTATTCAAGAAAAAGAACAACTTATTCCCGTAGGAGTTAAGCGACACCAATCAGGCGACCGTCATTTGAAGCTCGATAGAGAGACAGTCTCCAATTGGTCTCACTTAGCAAAGCGACTGCCTCTTTGTTTAATAAGTGCTATGAGTCACCGCTTTTTGCTAGACGGTCCCAAGATTCGTCGCCAATTTCTTGATTGGTTATTGTTTCACGTGGAGCCCTCTTTTTTCCCTGCTTGGCGACGCATTCAACGATCTTTGAAACAACGCAATGCAGCCCTAAAAACACATCGTCCATTGGATGAAATTTCCTATTGGGAAAGCATCTTTACTGAAGAAGCCGAATATGTACACAAGCTGCGTGAAGGTCTTTCCTGGGAATTTAATCCTTATTTTCATCAAGTCCTCCATCACTTTTTACCCGACCAGCCCCTAATAACTAATTATTATCGAGGTTGGAGTGAAAAAAGTTCGCTATCTCAACAGCTACAGGCCTATTCAGACCAAGATTTACAACGCGGATATACTCAAGTTGGTCCTCACCGGGCCGATTTTCGAGTCTTAATTGACGGATTGTCTGCTCAAGATATTCTTTCCCAAGGTCAGCAAAAATTAGTCACTTATGCCTTGCACATTGCTCAAGGTCTTCTATTGAAAGAAAAAACTGGCATTACTCCTGTTTATTTAATTGATGATCTCTCAGCTGAATTAGACCCTTACAAGAGACGTTGCGTAATAGATCTGCTTACTCAGCTTAAATCTCAAGTATTTATAACCAGCACAAAATCTGATGAAATTGAAATACCTGCTCAGAGTGCTATGTTCCACCTGGAACGTGGTACTTGTTCATTTTATTAACTTCATCTCACAGTTCCGCCCTCCCTTCTTTAACTACTGCAATAGTTGTATTGTCATAATTCCATGGTTTATCTGAAGGATTAATAAAGATACTGTGAATACTGCTTTTGGTTTTTCATTGCGACCTAGGCGATTCAAACTTTTGAATCTTATTTCACCTCAAGGAAAGAATGTGTTTTCTCTTAAAAGTAATTCAGCATTCAAAATTTTTATTAAATAAATGCAGGTAAACCTCTTCCAACACAAATTACTTCTACAAGCCTCTTTTCTGGGACTTAATAAAGTGGGTTCTGGGTAATCCCATGTTTTATACGAGACATGGGATTTCTCATTTTTCTTTCCAAAAGATCAATTAAAAATCGTTGGCTAATGGTAATTTCAAAAACCATTAAGCTGCACAAACTTTACTGGAGTTATAAGCAAAAATACAAGTTTCGACTACGGGCTAGGAGCGTGTGATTTCCCTCCATCGAGCTCTCCTTACCTGATCCCACTCCCTCCCTTATCAATTGCACTCCATCAATCTAGCTAAGATCGCTGCGAGCAAGAAAGCAATTGCCTGACTCAATCTATGAAGAATTCGCAGCTTATTATCAAAAAAATTCACTTTAGATTATAACTCTGCTTCATATTAAACATAATAGCTGCCTTCTTTTATGATATAATTAAGCTCTTTTGTTTAGAGAGAGCAGTAAAAAATCTATTTCAACTTGATACGGAGTATCAATGAACGCGAGTGCCCCAAAAAAATACGATTCTTCGACGATTAGAGTTCTTAAAGGCCTCGATGCGGTTCGTAAGAGACCTGGCATGTATATTGGAGATACGGACGATGGATCTGGACTTCACCATATGGTATTCGAAGTTGTCGATAACTCCATTGACGAAGCACTTGCTGGCTTTTGTAATCACATTTTGGTAATTATTCATGCTGATAGGTCTGCTACCGTCCGTGATAATGGGCGTGGAATTCCCACCGGAATTCATCTGGAAGAAGGTCGCTCGGCTGCAGAAGTTATCATGACCGTGCTCCATGCAGGTGGAAAATTTGATAAAAATGCTTACAAAATATCCGGAGGACTTCATGGGTTAGGGGTTTCGGTAGTCAATGCCCTTTCAGAAAGACTTCATATGACCATCCATCAGAATGGAAATGTTTACTATCAACTCTACAAAATGGGAGCTCCTCAAGCTCCTTTGGCAGTAATAGGAAAAAGTAATAAGAGCGGAACAGAAATTCGCTTTAAACCAAGCGGCGATATTTTTAGCGATACGGAGTTTCATTACGATATTTTAGCTAAACGACTCCGTGAGCTTTCCTTTCTAAATTCCGGCGTCTGCATAGAACTTCTTGATGAACAAAGCGGAAAAAGAGATGTCTTCGAATATAAGGGAGGTATCAAAGCTTTCGTTGAGCATCTCAATAAGAAAAAAACTCCTATTCATCCAGATGTTTTCAATTTTGCTACTGAAGAAAAAGATATTGTCGTTGAAGTGGCGATGCAATGGAATGATGGATTTCAAGAAACTGTCTTCTGTTTCACTAATAACATTCCTCAAAATGATGGCGGAACCCATTTAGCTGGATTTCGAACTGCCTTAACCCGAACATTCAATAATTATATTGAAAATGAAGGACTTTCCAAAAAAAGCAAAGTCTCTATAAGCGGTGATGATACTCGCGAAGGATTGACAGCTGTTCTTTCGGTGAAAATGTCTGATCCAAAGTTTTCATCGCAAACAAAAGATAAACTAGTCTCTTCTGAAGTTAAGCCCATAGTCGAAAGCACGGTGTCTGAAAAATTTCGTGATTATCTGTTAGAAAATCCCAAGCAAGCGCGCACTATTGGATTAAAAATCATCGATGCAGCTCGAGCGAGAGAAGCAGCACGCAAAGCGCGTGATATGACACGACGGAAAAACGTACTTGATCTGGGTAGACTGCCTGGAAAATTAGCCGATTGCCAAGAAAAAAACCCTGCCCTATGTGAATTATTTTTGGTTGAGGGAGATTCAGCTGGTGGCTCAGCTAAACAAGCTCGTGATCGCCGTTATCAGGCTATTTTACCTTTAAAGGGTAAGATTCTTAATGTGGAGAAATCTCGATTTACTAAAATGCTAGCTTCTGTCGAAGTTGGCACATTAATCACAGCCCTCGGTTGCGGGATTGGTCGGGAAGAATATAACCCCAATAAACTCCGTTATCACCGCATCATTATGATGACCGATGCAGACGTCGATGGTTCCCATATCCGCACTCTTTTGCTCACCTTTTTTTATCGACAAATGCCAGAACTAATTGAGCGAGGCCACATTTACATTGCCCAACCGCCTCTCTACAAAGTGAAAAAAAACAAACAGGAACAATATGTTAAAGATGACCCGGCACTCGATGCTTTATTACTTCAATTGGCCTTGGAAGGTGCTGAACTGTACGTGAATCCTCATGCCCCTATCATCAGTGGATCCACATTAGAACGCTTAGCCTCTCAGTATCGGATTACTACGAGAAGTATCAAGCGCTTAAGCAAACGTTACCTACCTGTTATTTTAGAGCAGTTATTAGAAATCCCACCGTTAACGATGGAACAGCTTAATGATGAGTCACGAGTAAGCGCTTGGATAGAAGAATTAGAAAAAAAATTTGCTGGGCAAAAAATGGAAACAGGTACTCGCTACCATTTTTCTCTGAAAAAGGATGAAAAATGGGAAGTGTATTTTCCACTTATTTCGATTACAAGCCACGGAATCACTCAAAAATACCTTTTGAATCAAGACTTTTTTGGCTGCACTGATTATCGTCATATTGTTAATTTATATAATGAAATATCCGGATTGATTAAGGCTGGAGCCTATGTGAGACGTAATGATAAACAACGAGAAGTGAGCTCTTTTGGAGAAGCTTTAAAATGGCTTATTGAAGAAGGGAAAAATGGGTTGACCATCCAGCGCTATAAAGGTTTAGGTGAAATGAACCCTGAACAGTTGTGGGAAACTACGATGGATATGGAAACTCGTCGCCTCTTATCTGTTAAGATCGAAGATGCTGTAATGGCAGATGAAGTTTTTACTACTTTAATGGGCGATCAGGTCGAACCCCGCCGTATCTTTATCGAACAAAATGCGTTAGCCGTTGAAAATTTAGACGTTTAGAAACGTTTAAACGGCCGTACCGGCGTGTCCTGTAACTTCTAAAAGCGTTAATATACCAATTGGAAGCACTGTCACATAAGCAATCCGACCTAATATTGTATAAAAGTATCGTCGTGAACTTGATCTCAATAAAAAATGATGATTAATATGGATAATCAGAGTAATAGGCCGGGCGAAAAAACAAGGAATTCCGTTGCAATTTTAAGAAACGCACCAACAATTTCGGAATAGATAATGGGAACACAGTTCAATTGATTCTAAAATTATCAATTATTTATTTCCCCTTTTTAAAGCGCAAAAACAACCCGTAAAACAAGCTAGCCGTTCTTTTTTCGCGATAAATTTCCCAATTATTAGGAAGAATTAATGATATGTTCTTTTCAGCTTCAATATAAATACAGGCTTCTGGAGCAAGAATATTTACCTCCTCTAACCATAGTGCAGCTTGGTTAATAAGCCCTTTGCAAAAGGGCGGATCAAGAAAAACAACATCAAAAGGAGAATTTTTTAGCGAGGGGATACCAAAAGGAAATGTTTGACAAATAAACTCAGTATTTGCTGTATTTAAAAATACAGCACTCTGCTTCAGGGCTTTAATAACATCATTTGAGCGATCAATAAAGGTAACGTGGGCACATCCTCGAGATAAGGCTTCAAATCCCAATGCCCCACTGCCTGCAAATAAATCTAAACAATAAGTATCTTCGATATAATTAGATAACCAATTAAATAGAGTTTCCCGAATACGACCAATGGTAGGACGTAATCCCAACGAAGAAGGAAAAGCGATTTTTCTTCCCCGCCATTTTCCACCAATGATTCGCAATTTTCCCGGTAAATATCCAAGCATAACAACCCATCCTCCTGAATTTTTTGATCCGTATTAATAAGTCGTGCCACTAAAACTTTCTTCTCTTCTTTGTATGCAATATTGTACAATATTGCTTTAGCTTGTTCTCCTTTCGTCTCTTTCCTCACCGTCTAAGATGACTAGTTTAGTGCGCTTTCTAACCTACAGCTATAATCTATAATAGCCGTCTTTTAGGACGAATAATTTAAGTGAGATTTTACTGGTTCCGTAGTCACCGTTTATATTTTTGTGATAAGTACTGAGGTAATTTAAAAGATAAGGTACATAATAAAAGATAATGTCTGTTATATTGGTTAATAAGTTTACTCGTAGATAATTGGAGTAGAAAAACACCGGCAACATTTTCTTTACAGCTTCTAATTGTGATACATTCAACGTCTTTTAACAAAGACCGCGCAGTCCTATTTACCCATTTCTAATATAAGACCTTATTCGCAGCTGTTCGTTTGTTTTATGTGGCCTTCCACAGGAAAATTTTCATTATTGTGGATTAATCTATTATGGAGTTGATAGGTGTCATAACCCGCTGAGCCATACTGGCGATTTAATGTCTCCGAATTAAATTAAGAGAAAATCGGAAACCATCGCTTCCAGCTAACAAAGCGGCTAAAACAGCATAACTACACTATGAGTAATTTATCTGGAAGCAAAATAAATAATTATACTTCGCGTCAGATGAAGAAATTTCTGTTTATGATTTTATATTAGTATAGGAATAAAATGTGACTTAATTTGGGTAATTTAAGACACTGTCAATCATTTTCTGGTAATACACCCTACCCACTTTACAACGATAGCATTATTCAAGTACATACCAAACATGGTGCTAACCTTGAACGTCTTACACACCATCATATGTCGAAGATCTGTGATCTAGCCAATAGATTGGAGATGATAAGGGCATGTACTTCTTCTATGAGCACACGAATTCCTTTGCTAATAAAAACCGGAACAGCCGGACTATTTGCATAAGATTTGCTTCTAGATAAATGCAAATAGGCAATTGACCGACACTTACAGATTAAAAAACAGTAAATGATCTGCTGTCATAACATTTTGCTCAGCATCAAAACGCTGATAGTTTTTCAAAAAATATTTTCGGAATTATTCTTGCATCATGAAACATGATACGTTCCAATACATAAGAAATCCTCCGAAATACCATAGAGCCCATAACTTCCTCCGACTTTCACTAGACAGAAAAAATGCGATTGACGCGACAGTCTTCTTCAATTAAAGTTCATAAATAGAAGCTGCTAGGTGGTTTCTCCAGACCATACGATAATTAACAATAATAACCTGATCACATCGTTCCGTTATTCTATTCCTCATATCTACACAACTAATTATTCAATGCTATGTTACAATTCAAACTGTATCAGTTTTCAATGGGAATTCCGCCTATGGTATTTCGTTTTTCAAAATCAAAAGGCCATGCAGAAGAAGCTAACGATGAAAAGTTTACTTCACCGCTGAAGAAGAAATGGCTCGTCCGCCTCAGTGAAATCTTAAAACGCACCAGCCATCGATTTACCGATAGGCTAAATAACCTGGTCTTAGGGGAAAAAGGAATCCATACTGCTTTACTAGAAGAATTAGAAAAGATTCTAATCTCAGCAGATGTGGGTATAGAAGCTAGCCAATCTATTCTCAGTAATCTCTCTCAACAAATTGCTCGAAAGTCATTAGCCGACTCAACAGCGCTAATTAATGCCCTAAAAAATGAATTGTTTTCAATCCTTGAACCTTTTCAAAAACCTCTAGAGATTAACCGATCACCTTTTGTTATTTTAACTGTGGGAGTAAATGGCGTAGGAAAAACAACCACTGTCGCTAAGCTTGCCTATTTCTACAAATCTCAAGGAAAGCGAATTCTGCTAGCGGCTGGAGATACTGTCAGGGCGGCTGCCATCGAGCAAATTCGAACATGGGGAAGACGCAGCAATGTGCCGGTAATTGCTCAACATCCAGGGGCAGATAGCGCTTCCGTTATCTATGATGCCATGGAAGCAACCATCGCAAGAAATTATGATATTTTAATCGCCGACACAGCTGGCCGTTTGCACACTCAATTACATCTTATGAATGAGTTAAAAAAAATTAAGCACGTTATAAAAAAGATCAATCCTGAAACATCTCATGAAACCTTGCTCGTGATTGATGCAGGAACAGGACAAAATGCGCTCAATCAAGCTAACCAATTTAATGAACATATTGGATTAACAGGTATTGCTCTCACAAAACTAGATGGAACAGCAAAAGGAGGGATAATTTTTGCCATTGTCAAAAAAATACAATTGCCTATGCGTTTTATTGGTATTGGCGAACAAATCGATGATTTAAGACCGTTTAACGCAAAGGAATTTGTCGACGCCTTATTTTAAGGAGTTGTTATATTGTATGATTCATTTACTAGCGTCACCAAAACTATTTGAGCGAAGGAGACAGCAAGCGCTTAACAATGTTTAATCATTCACCGGATTTTCTTCTCATGTCGTCGCTCTGTTTCTCAATGATTGTCGACAAATTCCTAAAATAGTTTTAGATTGTTGCCTTCCACAACAAGACTGAAAGAATTATTCCTTAAGAAGATTGACTTCCTCTCGAGAATCTGACTTAACTTGACTTAAGAAGTATCATATATTTTTGAAGTAATTCAACTTTCGGGCTTACTGAGTGATAAGCTTCTCTCAATGCGATTTTTTGGCCTGTTTCTTGAACTACCCTCCCCAACCAATATTTCCTCATTGTATACAACATGGCTTCAGAGGCGCACTTCCCTCCTCACGAAAATTTATAATCTTTTACTAGCGCCTCACACTACTCTTGTAACGAAATTAGAATGCTAAGACTAATTGCGTTCTTCCCACATCTCACCAAACTAGCTTTCACTACTTATAGCATCACTAAGTTCTTATTGCGAAACACCCCAATTAGTTACGTATTGTTTGAGCAATTATTCTTGATAAGGGTAGATAGTCTGAATATTAATCTCATCAAATTTTCTTAATTCAATGATCTAAATGTAGGTCAACGAGATTTCAACAGGGCTGAAAACCGTAGCGTTTCTGCAGAAACGATGTTAGAATGAGTATTTTCAATGTCAATTCATTTACATATTCGATAAGGCGATCTATGGGTCAATTCCTGACACAAGTGGAAGAGCGATCGTTGGCGATTGGAAGTTTAGGCAGCTACATTAGCTGGGTCAATCATATTCCAATACTAAACGCCGAAGAAGAGCATGAACTAGCTACCAAATTTCGACAAAATAATGATCTTGAGGCAGCTAGAAAACTCGTCCTCTCCCATTTGCGATTTGTTGTCCGAATTGCGCGGGGGTACTCAGGTTATGGTCTACCTCAAGCAGACCTAATTCAAGAAGGGAGCATTGGCTTAATGAAGGCGGTTAAACGATTTAACCCTAAAGTGGGCGTCCGTTTAGTTTCTTTTGCTGTTCATTGGATCCGTGCTGAAATCCATGAATTCATCCTTAAAAATTGGCGTATTGTTAAAATTGCCACCACCAAAGCACAGCGAAAACTCTTTTTTAATCTACGCAAACACGCAAAAAAACGAGTCTGGTTTAGTGACCAAGAAGTGACCTCTTTGGCTGAAGAGCTTAATGTACATGCCAAGGACGTGCGGCAAATGGAGGAAAGACTAAACAGTCACGATGAAGCTTTTGATGGTATTGATGATGAGAATGATAGCAGAAATGTAGGCTGGAGCGCGCCAGCCCATTATTTGGAAGATAAGCGTTATAATCCCGCTATACAATTAGAGCGAACTGATTGGTCTGAAGATCAAGAACAACGGCTCCATGAAGTACTTCAAATCTTAGATGAGCGCAGTCGAGATATTCTCCATCAACGTTGGTTAAATGAAGAAAAGTTAACTCTGAATGAATTAGCAAAAAAGTATGCAGTCTCGGCAGAACGCATTCGTCAAATTGAAAAAAACGCTATGCAAAAAATTCGAGAGGCAATAACTACTTAAATTATTTGATTTTAAAAGAGAGGATGATTATGAAACAATGTCTTAACTTGAACTCCAGTTTTTAACTGTAATTCTAAGCGCCAATTTGCATAGTTTCTTCCATTAAATTTACCCACTGGCCGCCGCCACCCCATGCCATCTCACTGCCGTCACCGCTCCACAGAAGCACCCGTGGCTTTCGCACTAAATAGAAAAATTATCAGTACGCCCCAGGCGTATTGGGGAGAGCTTCTGAGACTTTCCAAAAGGAAGAAGAGGGAAATGCGTTTTTATTGAAGTTTTATTTAATTAATCAGCTCATAGGAGCCTTGGCTGGATTTCCGTCGCAAATCGTGATAAAAAGTCATATAAATGAAATCATCACAATGATCAATTTTCAGAAAACCATATTCACATTGCATAAATACTGGGATCAGCAAGGTTGTGTTTTGCTTCAGCCTCTAGACATTGAAGTAGGAGCAGGCACCTTCCACCCTGCTACTTTTTTGCGGGCAATTGGTCCTGAACCTTGGAGAGCTGCTTATGTTCAATCTTCTCGACGACCTACTGATGGTCGATATGGAAAAAATCCACATCGTGTCCAACATTATTATCAATATCAAGTCTTCTTAAAACCTTCTCCAGACAATATCCAAGAACTTTATCTCGACTCGTTAAGAGCATTGGGCATCGATCTTTTAACTCATGATATTCGATTCATAGAAGACAACTGGGAAGCCCCTACATTAGGTTCCTGGGGGGTTGGATGGGAAGTTTGTCAAAATGGAATGGAAGTGGCTCAATTCACTTACTTTCAACAAGTAGGTGGTCTTTTATGCGAACCCGTCACAGGAGAAATTACTTATGGTCTAGAACGATTAGCCATGTTTCTCCAAGGAGTAGACAATATATTTGATTTAATTTGGACAGAAGGGCCTACTGGGCCTGTTACCTATGGTCAAATTTTTCATCAAAACGAAGTTGAAATGTCGACTTATAACTTTAGGCATGCTGATATAGATTCACTGTTTAAGCATTTTGATTTTTACGAAAAAGAGGGTAAACGATTAATTGAAGCTAAAATCCCTCTACCAGCTTATGAAATGATACTAAAAGCTTCTCATACGTTTAATCTTCTAGAGGCTCGGCAAGCTATTTCGGTTACTGAACGTCAGTGTTATATCTTACGTATCAGAAAATTAGCATATATGTTAGCAAAAGCGTATTACTCAACGAGAGAAAAGCTTGGTTTCCCGATGTTAAAAGCAGAGATAGTGTAGTGGCTACTCAAGATTTTTTGTTGGAAATTGGGTGTGAAGAATTACCTTCACTTACCTTGGATAAATTATCACACACCTTATCTCAAAATATTAAAAGAGGACTTAAAAAATCTAAGCTCTCATTCGAGTCAAGTCACCATTATGCAACTCCTCGTCGGCTAGCAGTGTTAATAAAAAATTTAATATCGGAACAATCATCCCGTACTGTAGAACGTCAGGGCCCTAGTGTGAAAGTGGCCTTCGCTAAAGATGGTACACCAACAACAGCTTGCTTAGGATTTGCTCGTTCCTGCGGAGTTTCAACGGATCAGCTTCACATAAAAGAAACAAAAAAAGGAGTATTTGTTTATTGCCATATTAAACAACCAGTCCAACCTACCTATAAATTATTACCTGAAATTATACAGTCTGTCATTAAAAACCTATCTATTCCTAAAGCGATGCGCTGGGGGAATCATTCCGAATCCTTTGTTCGCCCTATTCATTGGATAACGATGTTGTTTGATAAAGAAGTCATACCAGCAACTATTTTAGGCCATACTGCTGATCGTAAAACATTTGGGCATCGTTTCCATCACCCTAAAGCTATTGCCATCAACGAACCTAGCGACTACCAGCAATTACTGTTAACCCATGGAATGGTTATTGCTGATTTTGATAAGCGACGTGAAAAAATCCGCGAATTAATTAAAAAAATAGCGCTCTCAAAAGGAGAGGTAATAATTGATGAGGAACTGTTAAAAGAAGTAACGGGCATGGTGGAATGGCCGGTAGCGCTTTTAGGCCGCTTTAAACCTGAATTTCTAAAGCTCCCCCCTGAAGTATTAATTACCACAATGAAAGTTCATCAACGCTGTTTTCCCGTAAAAAATAATCAGAGTGATTTGCTACCTTATTTTATCCTCATCAGCAATATTGTAAGTAAAGATCCTAAATGCGTTATTGAAGGAAATGAGCGAGTCATAAATGCAAGGTTAGCAGACGCTTCTTTTTTCTATCACAACGATCTTAAAGTATCGCTCGAGAGTCGACTAACAAAACTGGTAGGAATTATTTTTCAACAACAATTGGGGACTTTGTTGGACAAAACTACACGTATATTTAAACTGGCCACTTTTATTGCCAAACAAGTTAAAGCTGACAAAAAGCTAACAAAAAGGGCGGCTTTATTAGCCAAATGTGATTTAGTTAGCGAAATGGTTTATGAGTTTCCTAGCCTACAGGGAACTATGGGTTATTATTATGCTTTGCATGACAAAGAATCTGAAATCATCGCCAAAGCTATTAAAGATCATTATTTACCACGCTTCTCTGGAGATAATCTCCCTCAAAATTTAGAAAGTACCTGCATTGCTCTAGCAGATCGCTTAGACACTCTCATTGGTATTATCGGTATTAATAAATTACCAACGGGTGACAAAGATCCATTTGCCTTGCGCCGCGCAGCTCTTGCAATTTTACGTCTTTTAATTGAAAAAGAACTCCCACTTGATTTGTTAGTACTCTTGAAAGAAGCGGAAAAAAATTATGTTAGCCAACTACCAAACCAGAATGTGGTCAATCAATCTTTCAATTTTATTATAGAACGACTTCGCGCTTGGTATCTTGAAAAAAGCGTACCACCTACAGTTTTCATAGCGGTTCTTGCTGCCCATCCTACAGAACCTCTTGATTTTGATCGGCGTATCAAGGCAGTGCAGTATTTTCAGACTTTTTCTGAAGCTAATGCTCTAACGGCTGCCAATAAACGGGTAAGTAATATTTTAAAAAAACAATCGGTTGAAATAGAGGTTAATTGCATTAATTCTTCTCTATTTGATTCGGACGCAGAACATAGGCTGGCCGAAGAACTTAGAATTCATGCCAAGTCCATCAATAAGTTGTATGAAAAAGCGGATTACATGAAAGTATTAAGTGAATTAGCGACATTAAAAGATCCCATTGATATGTTCTTCGATAAAGTTATGGTAATGGTAGATGATAAAAAAAAGCGTGACAATCGATTAGCGTTATTAACTTCTCTAAGACAGTTATTTATGAAAATTGCCGACATTTCTTTATTAGCATAAATACTTGTCATGAAAGCAGCACTTATCCTAAGCGAAGTAATTTAAAAAGAAACTGCTGATAAATACTCTTAGTTTAGTAGCGCAAAAAATTATGTTATTGAACTCTTTAGTACTTTAAGCTAGAGTTACTGGAGTCATATTTTATTGATAATCACCTTAAGATCCTAAGTGTCACATAATTGTTCCAAAAACTGTTGGGGTTGCTCAAGACTTACAAAGATCTACACAAAAACAGGCGTCCAAAGGCTCTTTTATCTTCATCAATCCACGCAACGCAACTTGCTCTGTCCAAAATAGAGATAACGGATTTTCTGGGTGCGCTTAAATTACTCTTTAAGGCGTACAACTAACACATCACATTTCGCATCATGTAAAACAGCATGGGGGCTGTGGACCCTAAAAGCAATTGAATGCCGCGACGGCCATGACTACCTAATAAATAAAATTAAATCAACTTCCAAGCCCCGTTGATCTAAAATAAGAAATTTTTCTGGGCTAATTTTTACAATCTGGTAATCCAAAGGGCAGCCAAACTGGAAACAACCTTTTTAACGATTGCTTGGCTTCTTCAAATAATATATCCTCTACATCCACTCCAGCAGAAATGCCATAGGTAAAACCGTAGCCACTCATATGTTCTATGGCATGAATTAAATAAAATTCGACTCCCTTCTCTCCCACTAACTCCTTAGCCTTTTTGATAAGTAATTGATAAGCGTTCGAGTCTAGAGACAAAGCAAGGAGAATTTTTTTATAACCCATATTAAACCCCTTTTTGTAAAAGGAAAAACTGCTGTAGCGCTGTTAAGACAACTCTTCAAGAATCGAAACTGTGGGTAACTTGTAATTAAAGATTTACAGATTAGGTCTGCTTTTACTTATCCACAAATTTCCACAGGTTATTCCAACTTAACTACTCTATAGATCCACAGAAGGCGACGCTAATAACTAATTAATTTTTAAAAGCTACCAGTTTTACAAAACAATATCAACAGATGTTAAAACATAACTAAACTAATTTTAAATGAAATTAGTTTAGTTTTAATATTTATTTGCAAATCCTCAGAGTGATAAAGTTACTAAAAACTATTAGTAGTGCACTCCGTTTATTTGACAGATCGACATGCCCTGATTTATCATTTATTATAGATCTTGTATTTTAATATAAGTGAGCGGTTATGAAACGAACCTATCAGCCCAGTAAACTGAAACGGATCCGCACACATGGGTTTCGGGCACGCATGACTACTAAGAATGGTCGTCGAGTATTAAGTAGGCGCCGAGCAAAAGGGAGAAAGTGCTTATTATTAGGTTAATGAAAAGTTGATGAACTATAACTTTTCAATGCATTGGCGAATCCATACCACAACTGAATTTTATCGGGTTTACTCAAGGGGTTGGCGTTTGTCTGGGCATTACTATCTACTTTATTATCGAAACAATAGTTTCGATTATCCTCGTTTAGGGGTTGTGGCTAGTCGAAAAAGCCTAAAAAAGGCGATAATACGAAATCGTGCTAGACGAATAGTGAAAGAAAATTTTCGATTAAAAAAAGATCTTCTATACCCAATGGATATTATTTTTATAGCAAAATCTCAATCAGGGGGGGCAAGTAAAAAAGAGTTAAATGAATGTATAAGCCAATTATTAGATCAATTGATTATGCAATCCGAAGGCTCTTCCTCGGAATGATTAAAATTTATCAATACGTTATAGGTCCTTATGTAGGAAACTCTTGTCGATTTTACCCAAATTGTTCTCGTTATGCTGAAACCGCCTTTAGACGATTCAATACAGTGAAAGCAATTTATTTAACTATTTTGCGACTCTTAAAATGTCATCCTTTCCATTTGGGAGGGGTGGATCTGGTCCCTAAAAACTATAAAAAGTTGATCTAGTGATGGTGGATATTAAAAAAGCGATCTTGTATATTATTGTTGCTCTTTTAGGTATTACGCTTTTTAACGATTGGATGCGGGATTATCCGGTCATTCTCCAGAAGCACTCTAAATCGGTCAGTACAGAATCAAACGGAAAAACGCCCGCAGACTATAGCCCCTCCACGTTCACTCCAGGTGTGGTCAGAAAAGCTAGAAACGAAGTTCCCCTCTCTGCCCTACATCGAGGACGGGTCTCTGGAGGGCAGCTGGTTAAGGTTAAAACCGATGTTTTGGAATTAACTATCAACACTCAAGGAGGAGATATCGTCTCAGCTAAATTACCTAAATATCCAGTCTCTTTAGAAGAAAAACGGATACCGATCCAAATTTTGAGTGATGACACTGAACACCTTTACGTTGCCCAAAGTGGGCTGACCAACTTGCATGGGAAAGTTCCTGTCCATTATACAGCAAAAAAAAAACAATACGAATTAGCAGATAATCGAAATGAACTTACTATTCAGTTAACGGCTCAAGCGCTTGATGGTTTGCATATTACGAAAACCTATATTTTCCATCGCGATGATTATGCAGTTCAGGTTGCATATCAAGTGCATAATACTAGAGTAAAGCCTTGGAAAGGCAGCCTCTATGCTCAAATTATTCGAAGAGAACCTTCGTTTGAACACCGACATTTTTATGCACGGAGTTATAATGGTGCAGCTATCTCAAGTCCAAGAATTCCTTACAAAAAGGTCACTTATGAAGCGATGGATAAGCAAAACATTGATCGCACCTCAAAAGATGGTTGGGTTTCTATGCAACAGCATTACTTTTTGAGCGCTTGGATTCCAGGCAATCCGGATTTTATGTATCGCTATTATAGCCATGTAATTCCCTCTAGAACCACCGGCCCTAATTTCTATGTTATTGGCTTTGTGAGTCCTCAAATGAATCTAGCATCCGGTGGGGTTGCCACAAGTCATGCGACTTTTTATGTCGGCCCAGAAGCAGTAAAGCGGTTAAAAGCGTTAGCATCGGACTTAGATCGAGTTATTGATTACGGATGGTTATGGCCAATTTCCACTCTGTTATTTTGGGTTATGAGCGCTATCCATGCCGTAGTTAAAAATTGGGGATGGACCATTGTTCTAACAACAATCCTCATTAAAATTGTTTTTTATTGGTTTTCCGCGAAAAGTTTTCGATCTATGGCTCGAATGCGTGAAGTGCAGCCTCGCCTAGAAACTTTAAAAGAGCGATACGCTGGTGACCAGAAGGCATTAAGCCGAGCTACAATGGAGCTCTATCGTAAAGAAAAAATTAATCCATTAGGCGGCTGTTTACCTATGTTAATTCAGATTCCAGTTTTTATTGCATTTTATTACGTGATTATTGAAAGTGTTGAATTGCGCCAAGCGCCATTTATTCTTTGGATTCATGACTTGTCTGTTAAAGATCCCCATTATATTTTGCCCATTTTAATGGGATTGAGTATGTTAGCTCAGCAATGGCTATCACCAACCCCCCTAGATCCTGCTCAACAAAAAATGATGTGGATTTTACCTGTAGTTTTTACTGTATTTTTCATCAATTTTCCTGCTGGTCTAGTATTATATTGGTTAATTAACAATGTTGTACAAACTTTACAGCAGTGGTATGTTAATAAAACTTATGAAAATCGTGAAGCTAAATTAAAAATTCGATGCGAAAAGAAGAAAAAATAAAATTCTATAAAGTGTTAATACGCCCTAATCTAATCATAAATTTCTTTGGGCCATTACTTAATTAAACAAAAGCCTTGGAAGGCCGAGGTTTAGTCCTTGAAGGATTTTATCTTGTTCCGCTAGACTTCCGGCTCTTTCTTCTTACGGCTAAATTTTTGAGGATAAATTAAGTCAGTAAGGTCTGGGTTACGGAGTTTGATTCTGCTATAATTCACCTTTCGCTTTTTACAGTTATGACTGAAGTGCTTAATGAAACTATTGTCGCGCTAGCTACTCCAGTGGGCCGGGGAGGAATAGGTGTTATCCGTGTTTCAGGCCCCAGCGCACCCTTCATTTCTGAAAAAATCATAGGATTTGTTCCAAAACCGCGGTATGCTACATTGGCTGTATTTAAAGACTCTAATGGTTTCTTTCTCGATCAAGGAGTTGCTTTGTATTTTCCGAAACCTCGTTCTTTTACGGGTGAAGATATCTTGGAATTACAGGGACATGGTGGGCCAGTAATTATGGATCAGCTTTTAAAGAACGTTATAAAGACGGGGGCTCGATTAGCAAGGCCCGGTGAATTTTCCGAAAGGGCTTTTTTAAACAGTAAAATAGATTTAGTCCAAGCAGAGGCTGTTGCTGATTTAATTAATTCTACCTCAGAGCAAGCAGCGCGTTCAGCAATTCGCTCACTTCAAGGTGAATTTTCGAAGCAGATTAACGAATTGGTTAACGGCCTAGTTGAGTTGCGTACGTATATTGAAGTCGCTATTGATTTTTCCGAAGAAGAAATTGATTTTTTGGAAGGCGAGATCCTTAAGAAAAAGCTAAAAAAATTATTAAGAAATGTTGAAGCAATTGAAAAAACAGCAAAACAAGGAGCCTTGTTACGGGAGGGTGTCACAGTCCTTATTGCAGGTGAACCCAACGTGGGTAAATCCAGTCTACTGAATTTATTAAGTGGTCAAGAGACAGCAATTGTTACGGATATTGCAGGTACTACTCGAGATATTTTGCGGGAATCGATTCATATTGATGAAATACCAATTAACCTATTGGATACGGCGGGATTGCAGGTTACTGAGGATATTGTAGAAAAAGAAGGTGTTCGTCGAACTAAAAAAGCTATTGAAGAAGCCGACCTTATTTTGTTAATAGTAGATGCCACCCGAGTTTCATCAAGGATGGTCGAAAAAATATTAGCTGAACTTTTTTCAGAAAAAGAAAGCCAAGCCCAAATCATTATTGTTGAGAACAAAATTGACTTGACGGGGGAGCAGCCTTCCAAGGAAAAGAGCGATTATACGCGGATTAAACTTTCAGTTAAAACTGGCGCCGGTATGGAAATTTTAAAAGAATATTTAAAAGAAACTGTAAGATTCGAAATGACAAATGAGAGCAATTTTATTGCGAGAAGCCGTCACTGTGATGCTATTAGAAGAAGTAAGATGTTTATTCAGAGTGCTTACAAGAAATTGATTCAGAAAAGAGTTGATGAACTCGTAGCAGAAGACCTCTTTCGCGCACAGCAAGCCTTATCAGAAATTACCGGTCAGTTTAGTTGTGATAATTTACTCAAAAAAATATTTTCCGAATTTTGTATCGGAAAATAAAGAATGATCACTTTATAAAAAGTGAGGAATTACACTAAAATCACCAAATGAAAAATACCACCCAGCAATTCGATGTTATCGTAGTCGGAGGAGGGCATGCTGGCACTGAAGCAGCTCTATCAGCTGCGCGTATGGGCGCCCGGACTTTATTACTCACACATAATATCGAAACGCTTGGTCAAATGTCTTGCAACCCCGCAGTTGGTGGAATTGGTAAAACTCAATTAGTTAAAGAAATCGATGCTCTTGGAGGTATTATGGCTTATTCGGCAGATTTAGCTGGGATTCACTTTCGCACTCTTAATTTACGGAAGGGCCCTGCAGTTCGCGCGACCCGAGCGCAAGCTGACCGTGTTCTCTATAAAGCAGCTATTCGCCAAGCACTGGAAAATCAGTTGAATCTCTGGCTATTTCAACAAGCAGTAATTGATGTAATCGAGAAGCATAATCAAGTAGAAGGTATCGTCACTCAAACAGGCCTTTGCTTTTATGCTCCCGCTGTTATATTAACTGTGGGAACCTTTTTAAGCGGCAAGATTTACATTGGTATGAACAATTATAGCGGTGGCCGTATGGGTGATCCCCCTGCTATTGCCCTCGCTGAGCGATTACGTGCTATGCCTTTTCAAGTAGAACGGCTAAAAACTGGAACGCCTCCGAGGATCGATGGGCGGACCATTGATTACTTTCAACTGGAAGAACAAGCTAGTGAACAACCCATACCTATGATGTCTTATTGGGGGGAGGTTAGCGAACATCCAAAGCAAGTTTCATGTTTTATCACTCACACCAACGAAAAAACCCATGATATTATTCGTTCAGGGTTAAAAACTTCACCGCTCTTTTCCGGCGTCATTCAAGGTGTAGGGCCCAGTTACTGTCCTTCCATTGAAGATAAAGTAGTGCGCTTCCAGGATCGTCTCTCGCATCAAATCTTTTTAGAGCCAGAAGGATTAAATACCCATGAAGTCTATCCCAGCGGCATTTCTACTAGTTTAGATTTTGACGTTCAATTAGATTTTATCCATAGCATAAAAGGGTTAGAAAAGTGCCATATTACTCGCCCAGGTTATGCTATCGAGTATGATTACTTTGATCCTCGCGACTTAAGGCCTTCTTTAGAAACGAAATATTTGCGCGGGCTTTACTTTGCAGGGCAAATTAACGGAACCACCGGTTATGAAGAGGCGGCAGCGCAAGGTCTTATTGCCGGAATTAATGCCGCTTTACAAATTCAGGAGCGTGAACCTTGGACGCCGGGGCGTGACGAAGCGTATATTGGAGTTTTAATTGATGATCTCATTACCCGAGGCACTAAAGAGCCCTATCGTATGTTCACGAGTCGTTCGGAATACCGATTATTGTTACGACAAGATAATGCGGATTTACGACTGACTGAAAAAGGACGAGGATTGGGATGTATAGACAATACCCGTTGGGAATTTTTTATCCGTAAAAAGGAAATGATTGAGAAGGAACAACAACGATTAAAAAAACGCTGGATTAGACCAAACACAGTCGCTGCACAAGCTATTGAAACACGTTTTCAAAAAACTTTAGAAAGAGAATATTCTTTATTAGATCTCTTACGCCAACACAAAATTACCTATTCTCAACTGATGGATATTGAGAGTTTAGGTCCAGGAGTTAAAGATGCTGCTGTGGCTGAACAAATCGAAATTCAAGCAAAATACCAAGGCTATTTAACTCATCAGTGGAAGGAAATTGCTCGCCAGAAAAAATATGAAAGCGTAAAAATTCCATCAGTAATAGATTATAAGAAAATTACTGGTTTATCCAATGAGGCGCGCCAAAAGTTACTGGAAATTAGCCCTACCACAGTGGGGCAGGCTAGTCGTATCCCAGGAATGACTCCTGCAGCAGTTTCCTTGTTGCTTGTTCATTTTAAAAAAAGAGGAATTTTGTGAAATCCCACTCTTTTTCCTATGTAACGTTTTCTATAATTTAATACCCCTGCTTTAAAAATAAAGAGAGAAAAATTAAAGACAAATATTCAGGTTCTGTGTATTAATATCCTAGAAGAAGCGCAGGAAACGATGCTCGATTTTCTTATTTTTCTCCAAAAATGGAATCAAGCCTATAACCCCAATGGGATTGCTGATCTTGGGGTCAAGGTAATCTATCATCTCTTGGATAGCTTATCAATGCTCCTTATATAAGAGGACAAAATATTTTAGACATTGGGAGCGGAGCTGGTTTCCCAGGTTGCCATTAGCATTGGCTTGTCCAGATAAATATTTTATTCTGCTCGATAGTCAATCAAAAAAAATCGCTTTTTACTTCAAGTGGCGACTCGCTTTAAGCTAACCAACATGAGTATGGTAGAATTACGAGTAGAAATTTATCGGCCCGAAGCATATTTCGAAGCAATAACAGTTTGAGTTTTTGGTCCTATAAATTTAATTATGGATCAAAGTAAACATGAAGAAGATTAGGTCGTTCAGTCAAATAAAAGTAAATTGATCTGCTGATTTGGGTACTGATATTTCTTATTGTTGTATTTATCACGATACTTTTTTATTTTTTCGATACTTTATCTCCTTCAAGGACGCGAAGAAGGATACGGGATACCTATGCATTAACCGACTGCATTAATGTTAGTTGAGCAATCGCACCTCTACGGGGTTCTTTTGGTTAACCTTGCCACTCCTACTAAAAATCTATATACTCGCGAGATTCTGAGAGTTCTAACCGTTTTTTGATGGCAGGGTTGTTTGTGCGTCGGAAGCCTCCTCCCAATAAGGTGACACGATCAGCTCGCGTGATTGCTTACCGGTTAGTTGGACTGCAAGCAATGATCGTTTTTGTCATTGCCTTGGGGTGGTGGATTAAGGGGATGATAGAAGGTTTTTCTGTGCTTTTAGGAGGTACAGCTTCTCTATTACCTAGCCTTTTTTTTGCTCATCGTTTATTTTCTACCACAAGCCCTCGAGCAGTTAAACGAATTATGATCAATTTCTATTTAGGAGAAGTAATCAAATTGGCATTTAGTGCTGTACTGGTGATTGTAATTATCTTATACATCCCAGTTTCTATTATATTGTTTATCATGGGGTTTATGGGAGCCCAATTTGGATTTTGGCTCGCACCGTTGGTCATTAAATTAGATAGGATGTAAATGAGCACACAGGCTAACTTAACATCAACCAAATATATTCAGGATCATATGATCCATTGGACACTGAACCTGCATAATTTTACATTCACTGGTGGTGGCTTTTGGACACTTAATCTCGACACTCTTATTATTTCTGTAGTACTCGGTCTCTTATTTCTTACTCTCTTTTATATAATAGCACGACACGCAACAGCAGAGACCCCTGGGAAATGGCAAAATTTTTTAGAAATGGCTGTAGAGGAGGTTGATAATACAGTTAAGGATTCTTTTCACGGTGATCGAAACCTGGTAGCCCCACTAGGACTGACCGTTTTCATTTGGGTATTTTTAATGAATTTTATGGATCTTATGCCTGTTGATTTAATGCCCCGCCTATTTTATTTTGCTAATGTGGACCATTTTAAGGCGGTTCCAACAGCAGATCCTACTTTGACCTTTGCTATGTCAATTACCGTTTTTATTTTGGTTATTTTTTACAATTTCAAAATGAAAGGTGTTATCGGTTTAGGAAAGGAAGTTTTAAGTCGACCATTTGGTTGGTATCTTATACCCATTAACGTGGTTTTTCGCTTGATTGATGAAGGAGTTAAACCAATTTCCTTGGCATTACGGCTTTTTGGGAATCTTTTTGCGGGAGAATTAATTTTTATATTAATTGCATTGTTACCCTGGTGGAGTCAGTTTACATTGGGCATAATTTGGACCTTGTTCCACTTGTTGGTTATCACGGTTCAAGCATTTATTTTTATGATGCTGACGGTTGTGTATATCAGCCTCGCAGCAGAATTACATTAAATATAAAAAGAGGAGAAGTTAATGAGTATTGCTCAGTTAATCGCAAGTGTGCAAGGGCTTTCGGCGATTGCAGCAGGTTTATTTATTGGACTTGCAGCGATGGGAACAGCCATTGGTTTTGGTATACTCGGTGGGAAATTTTTGGAAGGCGTGGCTCGGCAACCCGAATTATCAACCATGTTGATGATTCGTATGTTTTTAATGGCGGGGTTAGTGGATGCATTTGCTGCTATCTCACTAGTGATAGGTTTAATTTTGATTTTTGCTCGAAATCCATTTTTAAATGCTGTAGTAGAAGCTGTAGGTAGAGCCGTTGGTCAATAAATTGAGCTTGACCGTGTGTGGTGCGCAAATGGAAGTGACAAGAGGTAATTAGAGTGGACGTTAATGCATCTTTGATTGTGCAAATGCTAGTTTTTGTAGTCTTTATTGGGCTAACGGTGAAGTTCATATGGCCGCCGATTATAAAAGCGCTTGAAACTCGTCGTAAAAATATCGCGGATGGATTAGCTGCCGCAGGAAAGGGATATAGGGAACTTGAGCTCGCCGAGATCAAAGCGAAAGAATCATTGATGGAAACGAAAGTACAGGCAGCTCAAATAATTGAACAAGCAAACCAACGCGCGAATCACATAATTAAAGCTGCTAAAAATAAAGCGCGCGAAGAAGGAGTGCGGCTTTTAAAGTTGGCAAAAAATGATATTGAACAAGAATACAATACGGCAAGGACTGAATTACTTAAGCAAGTATCCGATATTGCTGTATCAGGCGCACAAAAAATTTTGCAGCGTGAGATGGATAAAGCCAGTAATGATCATTTGGTTGATCACTTGCTTAGTGAGATTTAAGGATGGTTTTATATTTAACATCTGCAAGACCCTATGCCAAAGCGCTCTTTTCGGAAGCTAAAGAGACAAATCAATTAACTTCCTGGTTGGGAGTATTACGCTCCCTTTCGAAAATTATTAAAAATAAATCGATAGTTCCAACAATCAATAGTCCTAATATTTCAGATGAAAAAATTAAAAGTGTGTTGCTTGAACTACTCCGCGAAATTGAACCAGAGACTAATAACATTCCAAAAAACAAGTTGGAGAATTTCCTTCAATTGCTGATGAATGAAAAAAGATTAACTGCTTTACCCGATATCGTTTTGTTCTATTATAAACTTTTAAATGACGATCAAAGTGTAACAGAAGCTAAAGTTATATCAGCTTTTCCTTTAAGCGATAACCAGATGGAACAAATTAAAAAGAAACTGGAAAGACGATTTAGTGTTGAAATTAAATTAAAAGTTAAAATCGATAAATCTTTGATAGGAGGCGCCATTATTTACGCCGGTAGTTGGGTTCTAGATGGTTCCATTAAAGGCAGGCTAACCCGATTGGCAAGAAATTTAAAGGGGTAATATTTTATGATAAGGCAATTACGAGCAGCCGAAATTAGTAACATTATTAAGTCGCGTATTGAAAAATTTGGTATTACAGCAGAAGAACGTACTGAAGGCACTATCCTTAATCTCAAAGATGGAATTGTTTGGGTTTATGGGCTTCGTGACGTCATGTTTGGAGAGATGATAGAACTTTCAGAAGATACTTTTGGTTTGGTATTTAATCTCGAGCGTGATTCGGTCGGTGTGGTCGTAATGGGTTCATATGAACATTTAGAAGAAGGGATGACAGTTCGTTGTACCGGGCGAATTTTGGAAGTTCCAGTAGGCGAAGCTCTATTAGGACGAGTAGTAAATGCTCTCGGTGAACCCATCGATGGTAAGCGCCCTATTGAAACTACCTTTGCTTCCCCGATTGAAAAAGTTGCACCTGGAGTAATTACTCGAAAATCTGTAGATATGCCTTTGCAAACTGGGATTAAATCGATTGACATGATGGTTCCTATTGGTCGTGGTCAGCGTGAATTAATCATTGGTGATCGTCAAACGGGAAAAACTGCTATCGCTATCGATGCAATCATTAATCAAAAAAATACTGGTGTAAAATGTATTTACGTTGCAATTGGGCAAAAACAATCCTTTGTTGCAGCCGTAGTGCGCAAGTTAGAAGAACACGGAGCAATAGGATATACTATTGTTGTGAATGCAAGCGCTTCGGAAGCAGCTGCTTTACAGTATTTAGCTCCTTATGCAGGATGCTCCATGGGAGAATATTTTAGAGATCACGGGCAAGATGCGTTAATTATTTATGATGATTTAACTAAACAGGCCTGGGCGTATCGTCAAATATCTCTTTTATTGCGTCGTCCACCGGGACGTGAAGCATACCCTGGTGATGTCTTTTATTTACATTCCCGTTTATTAGAAAGAGCGGCTCATGTTAATGAACACTATGTAGAACAATTTACTGATGGTAAAGTAAAAGGCAAAACCGGCTCTCTTACCGCACTACCGATTATTGAAACCCAGGCAGGTGATGTTTCAGCATTTATTCCAACAAATGTAATATCAATTACAGACGGACAAATTTATTTGGATGTTAATTTATTTAATGCTGGTATTCGTCCTGCCATTAATACTGGCCTATCTGTCTCGCGGGTGGGTGGTGCTGCGCAAACTAAAATTATTAAAAAATTAATTGGTGGTTTGCGGATTGCGTTGGCGCAATACCGTGAGTTAGAAGCTTTTTCTCAATTCTCGTCTGATTTGGATGAAACTACTCGAAAACAATTGAAGCATGGCCAACGAGTAATGGAAATACTGAAACAACCTCAATACCAGCCCTTAAGCGTCGCAGAAATGGCTATTTTATGGTATATCGTAAATAATAATTATTTGGATGATGTGGAATTAAAACAAGTATTAGATTTCCAAAAATTTGCACTAAGTTTTCTTCACGATCAGCATCAAGATTTATTAGACGAAATTAATAAGAATCCAGATTATTCCGATCGGATAATTGGAAAAATTAAGGCTGTTGTTGAGAAACTTAAGAAAACGTAGGCTTATTAAAATACCAAGATTAAAAAATTAGTTTAAGATTATGTCTAAAGCACGAGAAATACGAAAGAAGATTGTCAGTATTAAAAATACGCAAAAAATTACGCAGGCAATGGAGCTTGTAGCGGGGAGCAAGATGCGGAAAGCGCAGGATTATATGGTGATGTCTCGCCCTTATGCTGATAAGATTCGCAAAGTTATCAGTCATGTAGCTGCAAGTCATGCTGAATATGTTCATCCTTATTTAGAGCAGCGGGAAATAACCCAGCGCGTAGGTTATATCATAGTGAGTACGGATCGAGGCTTATGCGGTGGATTAAATATTAATTTGTTTCGTATCACAATGGCAGAGATGAGGCAATGGAATGAACGGAATATTGAAATTGATTTATGTGTGATTGGCCGTAAAGGCGAGGCTTTTTTCAGACGCTACGGAGGGAATGTTATAGCCGTAGCGAATCATTTAGGGGACAAACCAGAAGTACAAGATATCATCGGATTGGTGAAAGTGATGCTAGATCGTTTTAATGATAAAAGAATTGATACCATTTATGTTGTGACCAATGAATTTGTGAATACAATGATTCAAAAACCTATTATTCGCCAGTTACTTCCTTTGAAGGTAGATAAAAAAGAAGTTAAAGAAGGTTATTGGGACTATATTTATGAGCCAGATGCCTCTAAAGATTTATTAGAAATGTTATTAATTCGGTATATTGAATCGCAGGTGTATCAAGCCGTCATTCAGAACATCGCTTGTGAACAAAGTGCACGTAGGGTGGCTATGAAAAATGCGACGGAAAATGCTGATCAATTAATTTATGAGTTGCAGCTCATTTATAATAAAGTACGCCAGGCTGGGATAACACAGGAAATTGCGGAGATTATTGCAGGTGCCGCAGCAGTAGAATAAATTGAACAATGAGGTAAATCGAATGACAATGAGTGGCACTATCACTGAAATCATCGGCGCTGTAGTTGATGTGGAGTTTCCACACAAGGCTATTCCCAAGGTTTATGATGCTCTTCGAGTCAGTAATAACCAATTGACATTAGAAGTCCAGCAGCAGCTTGGTGATCGTGTAGTCCGTACCATTGCTATGGGAACCACTGAGGGACTAAAACGAGGTATTGCTGTAGTAAATACAGGAAGGCCAATTGAGGTTCCAGTAGGGGAAAAAACGTTAGGACGCATTATGAATGTTCTTGGGGATCCCATCGATGAGGCTGGGCCTATCAATACGAAACAACGGCTTCCCATTCATCGATCTGCACCCTCCTTCATTGAACAGTCAGGCACCACAGAATTATTAGAAACCGGAATTAAAGTGATTGATCTCCTGTGCCCCTTTGCTAAAGGGGGTAAGGTAGGGCTCTTTGGTGGTGCGGGTGTGGGAAAAACCGTTAATATGATGGAGTTAATTCGTAATATTGCTATTGAACATAGTGGTTATTCTGTTTTTGCTGGTGTAGGAGAACGAACTCGGGAAGGAAATGATTTCTATCATGAAATGAAAGAATCTCAAGTCTTGGATAAAGTAGTCCTAGTATATGGCCAAATGAATGAGCCTCCAGGTAACCGACTACGCGTCGGTTTGACTGGGCTTACTTTAGCAGAAGCTTTTCGGGATGAAGGCCGCGACGTCTTGTTGTTTATTGATAATATTTTTCGCTATACATTAGCAGGTGTCGAAGTTTCCGCTCTTCTTGGACGGATGCCATCCGCCGTGGGTTACCAGCCGACATTGGCTGAAGAAATGGGTACGCTTCAAGAGCGAATTACCTCTACTAAAACAGGTTCCATTACCTCTATCCAAGCGGTATATGTACCTGCTGATGATTTAACGGATCCTTCTCCGGCAACTACTTTTGCTCATTTGGATGCTACGGTGGTGCTTTCCCGTCAGATAGCTGAACAAGGCATTTATCCAGCAATTGATCCCCTCGATTCCACTAGCCGCCAACTTGATCCATTGATCATTGACGAAGAACATTATCGAGTTGCTCGAAGCGTCCAAGAGACACTCCAGAGGTACGAGGAGTTAAAAGACATTATAGCTATTTTAGGAATGGATGAACTTTCCGAAGAAGACAAGCTTTCTGTAAGTCGAGCTCGTAAGATCCAACGCTTTTTGTCTCAACCTTTCTTTGTAGCCGAGGTGTTTACGGGGGCTCCGGGTAAATACGTCTCGCTTCAGAACACCATTTGTGCCTTCAAGCGTATCATCAATGGAGAATATGACGAGCTACCTGAGCAGGCCTTCTATATGGTGGGAACCATCGAAGAGGCAGTTGAAAAGGCGAGGTCATTATAATTAATATAATTATTTCAAGGAAATTAGAACAACTTTCTAGCTAAATTAGTTGATTCGTAAAAAACTATGGTGGGACAATGCAATTAGAGATAGTCTCAGCTGAAGCAGCTATATTTAGCGGAAAAGTTGAGAAAATTATTGTCACGGGCAGTATGGGTGAGCTGGGTATCTATCCTGGTCACCGTCAGCTCTTAACTTCTTTGAAGCCAGGACAAATTAGCGCAATACTGGAACATAGCAAAGAAGAAATATTTTATATTTCTGGAGGAATGTTAGAAGTTCAGCCGGAGGTCGTAATCGTGTTGGCAGACACAGCTTTACGAGCCGCTGATTTGGATGAGGCTGCTGCGATCACCGCCAAAGAAGAAGCAGAGCAGCGATTGGGTAAAAAAAAGTCAGGAATTGAATATTCACGCGCAATGACTGAGCTAGCAGAAGCAGTTGCTCAGTTGCGAGCTATTCATATGATTCGTAAACGAATGCGCAAAGGGGTAAAGTACTCACGGTGAGGGATTTCGGATGGGGTTAAGCGTAGTCATTTTAGCAGCTGGAAAAGGAAAGCGGATGGCTTCAAATATTCACAAGGTCTTACATCTCTTGGGCGGTATTCCTCTTTTAGAACGCGTGGTAAAGACGGCACAAACTTTAAATGCTGATATGATTCATGTGGTCTATGCCAATGCTGGAAATCAGGTTCGAGAACAATTGGGTCATTTGCCAGTTAATTGGATCAAACAAGAAGAACAATTAGGCACAGCTCATGCTCTGTTGCAAGCCGCCCCTTTTTGTCGCGATGAAGATCAAGTTCTTGTTTTGTACGGAGACGTTCCACTTATTTCTTCTAACACACTCATGGGTTTATTACAAAAAACACCTACTAATGGGTTAGGATTAGTTGTTACTGAATTACCGAATCCTAATAGCTTTGGACGAATTATTCGAGATGAATGCGGAAATATCATTAGCATCGTTGAGCATCAAGATGCAGATGACCAACAGCGAAAAATATGTGAAATTAATACCGGTATTATGAGCGCTTCGGCGAAAAGTTTAAAAAACTGGCTACCTTGTCTAACCAACAATAATTGCCAGAAAGAATATTATTTAACCGATATGGTAGCTTTAGCAGTCGCTAACGGTTGCCCCGTGAAAAGTGTTAGGCCCTCCTTTCATGAAGAGGTGCAGGGTGTTAATGATCGTTGGGAATTGATTCGTCTGGAACGTTACTATCAGTTTTTAATGGCTCAGAAGTTAGCCTTGTCTGGAGCGACGATTGCCGATCCGGACCGAATTGATATTCGGGGAGAAAATATTCAAGTCGGTCGCGATGTTTTTATTGATATTAATGTGGTTTTAGAAGGAAAAATTCAGCTGGGAACCAATGTTAAAATTGGCCCTAACGTCCTTTTGAAGAACGTTACTATTGGTAATAATACAGAAATTCATGCAAATAGTATCATCGAAGATGCAAGCATTGCAGCCTTCTGTAGCGTAGGTCCATTTGCTCGTATTCGGCCTAAAAGCGTTTTGGAAAAAGGTGCTAAAGTAGGAAACTTCGTAGAAATTAAAAAAACAATCTTGGGCTCCAATAGTACAGCCAACCATTTAACTTATCTCGGTGATGCTTCTATTGGTAAAAACGTCAATATTGGTGCGGGGACGATCACTTGTAATTACGATGGGGTTAATAAGTGGCAGACAGAAATTAAAGACGGTGCTTTCATCGGTTCAAATACTTCTCTCGTTGCTCCATTAACCGTAGGAGAAAAGGCCACTATTGGGGCTGGTTCCACAATCACGCAAGACACTCCTCCTCATCAGTTGACCTTAGCTCGTAAAAAGCAACAAACCATCCCTGGGTGGCGGCGCCCGAAATAGTAATCAGAATCCCTCTCCCAGAGAGCTTTGGAGATGAAAAAAAGAAAGAAAAAGAAAATATTGAAAAAGGAGGAATAGACGCAATTTTTTGAAGTAGACCAAAATCGTATTTAATCCCTAGTAGTAATTCAAGATAATTGCGAAATAGAATTCCTTAGGCACCCCAACCAAAGTCAGAAGGTGCAGCGAATGTAGTAGCCAGTATCATTGGTAATGTTAGAAGTAGTCGAAAATATTATTTGCGTTGATATCGGTGATGGGAAAGTCAGAATTTATTATTAATTAGAAGTAAGAGAGCATGTCAAGAGATAATTTTAAAAAAATAGCAGCACTTCAGGCCCTCCGATATATTAAAAATATTGATATCATCGGCGTTGGAACCGGCTCCACCGTGAATTATTTCATTGATGCACTTGCTGAGATGAAACAACAAATCGAGGGGGTGATAGCCAGTTCTGTTACTACGAGAAATCGCCTAAAAGAAAATAGAATTCCCTTAGTTGATCTTAATTCTGTTTCGAATTTAGAAGTGTACGTGGACGGCACGGATGAATTCAATAAACATTTTTATCTTATTAAGGGTGGTGGAGGCGCACTTACACATGAAAAAATTATCGCTGCTGCTTCCAAACATTTTGTTTGCATAGCGGATGAAAGCAAACAAGTTGATGTCTTGGGTGAATTTCCCTTGTCTATCGAAGTGATTCCGATGGCCCGAAGTTTCGTCGCGCGAGAAATTGTAAAATTAAAAGGCGATCCTGTTTATCGTCAAGGATTCATTACAGATAACGGCAATGTTATTTTAGATGTCCATAATTTAAATATTCTTAATCCAATAGAACTAGAAAAAACGCTGAACAATATCCCAGGTGTTGTTAGTAATGGACTTTTCGCCAATCGTCCTGCAGATACTTTAGTTGTGGGAACTTCTGCTGGTGTTAAAATTTATAGGAGACCGCATTTTTGACAAAATCATTTTTGTTTTAGAAAAAACAGCATCCTATCGGCAATAGTAACAGAGGGTTTTGATTAGGCTATTATTATCTTAACTTTCAAGAAAAACCATACTTAATAGCTTCTTTATAACAAAAAATGTACTTATAAAAAGCAATCAGTCTGATTTTTTTATATCAGTTATATAAGCTTTAACTATGCTAAATCCTGTAACAGAAGAATGTGTAGTGAAACAAGAAAACTATGATAAGCAGCTATCACTATCATATTAGATTACAAGGGGTAAATTACCATTTTCAATAATAATTGCGGAATTTCCACCAAGAAGTAATCCCATCGGGAATTGTTTAGCTATTTTTGGAAGGAGCGAAAGTGGTTTTAATCCTTATGTGTCTATGAATGTTTTATAGAAAATCACAACGATGTTTATTTAGATATTTATTTATATGAAGTTAACAATTTTAATATTTTAATATTTTAATATTAATATATTTAATGTGTTAATCTTATAAAAATTAGAATCGGTGAGGTTCAAATTTTTCCTAGGGATGGCTTGGAGCTTTCTGATTATTCTAACTTAGAGTAGTCAAGCTGTTTCTGTGAGAACTGAGCCAAATCCCTTTTTTTTATGGAAAAACAGATGAATTGAGTCCATGTGTATTTTCAGTCTTCAATCACACCGCTTAGTGACTAAGGGAAGCCCGTAACGACAGAAGACGCCTGGGTCGGCAGTAATTGCTCTAGCGTCCAACTAATTTTCATCTTTTGAACGTATTCTCTTATCCTTTTTTCTCTTCCTTTTTCTTCCCTTACTGCCAGCAATTGTTAAGATATCACTGTCAGTAGCTATTTACTTGTAAAAGAAACGGATGCGCAGCTTATGATGAAATTTTATATGAACGTGATCTTTAGATTTTAAAAAATTAGACGGAAAGACAAATCTTAATCCTTAAAAAAAGCTCTGTCGTTGCTTCTTCTTATTTCCGCTTGCTTCATTAGGATCATAACGATAGGTTTGACCACAATAACGCATGTTTGATAAATCTACAACGACGTACACTTGGGATTTTTTATATTTAAGAACAAGCATTTAATCCGTGTAGCATAAGAAGTGCTTCGTATAATTGATAATCCGTTTTTGCTAATCTCAATTGAGCTTGTAACAGTTTCTTTGTTTGTTCAGTACCCGTTTTTGGGCTTTTAGTTATATCATTCGGTAAATGATTTTGAAAATTTTCTTCATAGAGGTTTAAGCCTATTTCAGAAGGCTTAATGCTAAGTTCAGGTACGGTAACATTCGGAATAATTCCTTTTGCCTGGATTTCTCGACCGGATGGAGTGTAATAAAAAGCTGTTGTTAATTTAATAGCATCATCTTGACCAACAGGTAAAACGGTTTGAACAGACCCTTTTCCAAAGCTTGGTGTACCCATAATGATAGCGCGTTTATAATCTTGAAGGGCGCCTGCTACAATTTCTGCAGCTGAAGCAGAGCCGCCATTAATCAACACCACAATCGGGGTATCAGGAATTAAATCTCCTTTGGTAGCTTTGATATGAATATCGGCACCAAGAACACGACCTTTAGTGTAAACAATATAATCTTTATATTGATGTATTTTACTAGAATCGAGAAAACTATCAGCTACTTCAGCACTAACATCTAAAAGTCCACCGGGATTATTTCGCAAATCAAGGACTAAACCTTTCAAATGACTATTGGAGTCCGTTTTTAATGTAGAAATTGCTTCATGTAATTGTGTAGCCACAGGACCTTGGAAAAAGGTAATCCGAACGTAACCGTAGTAGGGTTCCAACATCTTGCTTTTTACACTAATTAAATGAATTGGCTTGCGAGCGATCGTGAAAATAAGAGGTCTATCGGTAGATTTTCGTAAAACCGTTAACTTAACATTGGTGCCTTTCTTGCCTTTTATCCTACTAACTGCTTCCGGTAAACTCATATTTTGAACGAGTTGATTATTAATCTTTATAATAAAATCATTAGGCTTAATTCCAGCAAGGGCTGCAGGAGAATCGTCTATCGGACTAACAACCTTTAAAAGCCCATCTTTTGAAAGAGTAAGTTCAATGCCAACGCCTACTAGTTCTCCTGATATGGTCGTTTTAAGCTCTTTTAAATCGATAGCATCAAGGTAACTGGAATGAGGATCAAGGCTAGCGATCATGCCACTAATAGCGCTATTGAACAATTTATCATTGTTAACATTCTTAATATAATAACGGTGAATGAGGGCTATAGCGGTAACGAAGCGTTGAACATCCTTTTTTGATAATTCATCGTTCTGATTTTCAATTCGCTTGGGTGTTATGGTTGGTAACAACGGATGAGGAACAGGAACGATGGATGTTAAAAAGCTCAAGCTAAAACCAAAAAATGATCCCGCAAATATCATTTTACTTTTAATATTCATAGATCGTAGTGTATCTATTCTGATTGACCAACGTGACTTCATTAATTTTCTCCTCGCTTTGCACCCTAGTAGAAGATTTAGCAATTTAGCATTATGGCGAATGACAAAGAAAACTTCGGTTTCTCACTATAGTCCTATTTCATCTTACTATGGCTACCAAATCACAGGCTATCTGAGATGACTTTTTAATTTTTAAAACCCAGATTCATGCTCTTTAAGATCCAGCGTGTTACCCAATTTAGGATAACATATTGATTTAGAATAAGTCTAATGTAAGGTTTTTCTTCAGTAATAAGTAGAACAAATTTATTTGGAAAGATCCTAGTGCTGAAAGGAAAATTTAATTTCGTGCGCTTTTTCATCCCAACTTAATTTTTTTAATAATGCAGTTTTTAAATCTGATCCTATTTTTTGAAGACAAACCCCTTATTCAGCTTAGAAGCATAAGCAGCCTCATAACAATTACTGTCAGAATAATAGGCTTCTAGCGATTCGTAAGATAAAAACCGTAAAAAGGCAGTAAGGGAAGAAAAAGGAAGAGAAAAAAGGATAAGAGAATACGTTCAAAAGATGAAAATTAGTTGGACGCTAGAGCAATTACTGCCGACCCAGGCGTCTTCTGTCGTTACGGGCTTCCCTTAGTCACTAAGCGGTGTGATTGAAAAGCGATTACTCACCTCTAAAAATAACCCGACTGGAAAATAAAAAAGCGCATTGATGGAATTGGTTTTTGCAAACATTGCATCCATAACCTCTACAGATTTATATTTGGGCAATCATCTTAAGTTTTATTGCTCCTACAATAGCTCAAGCATTTGCTTTCAATAATGACTTTAATACTTAATCTTCAGTGCGCTTCATTTTATTCTAATTATTGTTTTTTAGTTTGTAATGCGTTTCCTATCAAGGATGCCAAGGTGTTGGTAAAGTGAATAATGAAACAAGCATACATGCCTTGAAACAATTGATGCGTCTCATCATTATTATATTTTTATTTTATTAATGTTTCTCCAAGAGATTGGAGTTAAAGTATTTTTTTTGGCGTTTGGTGGGGTAGAGGTGACGAAATTGATTTCTCTTCTAAGGACACCTTAAGTAATTTTTTCTGGTACAATTTTCTGATATAATGATTTCCTGGATCGGCCTCTTTCGCTGGGTGATTGGGTTCGTTCTCCAGATCGTCAAATTGAAGGTAAGACGAAATATATCGGTTGGCGTTTAACCATGCACCCGAACCTTTGATAAGAGTTCACTTTATATATGCCTGATAACATTTTTTAAACATTGTAATTGAAAACATCTTGAATGACAATCGATGCTTTAGAGTTAGCATGCGTGTCCTGTTATTCAGATGCTGTAAAAATCCTTCAATTTAGTGAAAGCTATTGAAGATATCTTACGTAAGGATCCTATTTGATACTACTCAAACTTTATTTGTAAATCTCTTTGAATGCGGCCTTTCTCGCTGAATATACTGGTTTATGCGTTCAAAAAAACGACGGAATGGGTGGAGTTTAAACTATCTCAAACAGTTTATTTCCCAGAAGGGATATGTTTAAAAATAGCGAAGGGAGAAATTAATATTGATAATAAACACGATTGAAAGAGGGACACTTCGGTGATTCTGCCTGAGCATATTTGCGAAATATTTGCAAAAGCTACTTGTCTTTATTCTAAAGCGGAAGTTGAGGCTGCTTTGGATACGATGGCTTTAGAAATTAGCTCAGCTCTCTCTTCTTCTAATCCTATTTTTTTATGTGTAGTAGTAGGTGGAATTGTCCCGCTTGGAAATTTATTACCCCGTCTAGATTTCCCTTTAGAAGTGGATTACATCCATATTACACGTTATCGAGGCGATATAAAGGGTAAAAATTTGGAGTGGAAAGCCAAACCGACTTGTAATATGAAAGATCGTATGGTGCTTGTTGTCGATGACATTTTAGATGCTGGAATCACTTTAGAGGCTATTATTAATTTTTGTAGAGAACAAGGAGTGCAATCGGTTTATTCTGCTGTTTTAGTAGATAAATGCGATGCGCGTCTACCAGGTAGCCTGACCTCCGCAGATTTTAGCGGCTTAAAAGTGGGAAATCGTTATGTATTCGGCTACGGTATGGATTATAAAGGGTATCTTCGCAACGCCCCGGGTATTTATCGAGTAGCTCCTGAACATGAGAATACATTTGGTAAGGACAATGATCCCCTGTGCTACTAGATTTCAAGTAAAGGGAATAATTAATTAGGGTCTCGAACAGGGGAAAGAGAAAGTCAGGAGCGTCGCACCGCGACGCTCCTGACTTACATACCAATACCAATTGCTTGATCTAAATTGTTAAAGATAAAATACCGGTTGGTCTAGTCCTTGGTCTAGTCCTTATTAAGCCTTAGCAACATTTTCCACTTATTTCTTGCAATCTTTGTTGTTTTGTGTCGGGCGGGTTTAGAGAGAGAATTCAAAGTCCCATGACAATCATAATTTAACAATTGGCTCTTCGAAGCAGTTCTAGCTTTATTATTTGCAGTTCTAGCTTTATTATTTGTAGCTGTATTATTGCTTAGGGTTCCTACCTTGCTTGATTAAAAGCGTAAACCTGACCATCCTGTTGCTTCAGCAATCCCTTGAGCAATTTCAGAAGGTGATTTAACCGTAAAAACATTAGCTGCTTCTAAAGCAGCATATTTATTTGCTGCAGTCCCTTTTCCTCCAGAAATAATAGCTCCTGCATGGCCCATTCGTTTGCCTGACGGCGCAGTAACTCCAGCAATATAGGAAATTACTGGTTTTTTTACATTAGATTTAATAAACTCAGCGCTTTCCTCTTCTGCTGTACCACCAATTTCACCCACCATCACTATGGCTTCAGTTTGAGAATCCTTTTCAAATAACTCTAAAACATCAATAAAGCTACTGCCAGGGATAGGATCACCCCCAATACCAACACAAGTGCTTTGGCCAAAGCCTAATTGTGTGGTTTGACTTACAGTTTCATAAGTTAAAGTGCCTGATCGGGAAACAATACCGACTTTTCCAGGCTTATGGATATACCCTGGCATAATTCCAATTTTGCACTCTCCTGGTGTAATAACCCCAGGGCAATTTGGCCCAATCAAACGTACATCTGGATGCTGTGTGAGATAGGCTTTAACTGTCAACATATCGAGAACAGGAACTCCCTCAGTAATGCAAATTATCAAACTTATGCCAGCATCGATTGCTTCGATAATGGAATCTTTGCAAAAAGGTGCGGGGACAAAAATCATAGTGGCATTAGCACCTGTTTTTTGTATAGCTTCATGCACACTGTTAAAAACAGGGAGTTCTAAATGTTCTTGCCCCCCCTTCCCAGGTGTCACACCTCCTACCATTTTAGTTCCATATTGTAATGCTTGCTTGGAATGAAAGGTACCGTTCTTTCCCGTAAACCCCTGGCAAATTACTTTTGTTTCTGAATTAACTAAAATACTCATGCTAACCCTTTACTTGTTCGACGATTTTTTTCGCAGCATCTGCAAAACCTTTTACAGTAATAACGTTTACACCACTTTCTGAGAGTTTTTTCGCTCCCAAGTGAGCATTATTTCCTTCTAAACGAACGACCACTGGGACATGAACTCCTACTTCTTTCACTGCACTAATAATGCCTTCAGAAATTAAATCGCATCGAACAATGCCGCCAAATATATTCACGAAAATTCCTTTAACATTTTTATCTGAGATAATAATTTTGAAAGCTTCAGTTACCTGCTCTTTAGTAGCATTCCCACCTACGTCCAAAAAATTGGCTGGTTCACCGCCCACCAACTTAATAAGATCCATTGTAGCCATTGCGAGTCCTGCCCCGTTTACCATGCACCCAATATTGCCATTCAATTTGATATAATTTAATTCATATTTTTGTGCCAAGGTTTCGCGTTCATCTTTTTGGGTTGTATCACGCTTTTTACGAAGTTTAGGCTGACGATAAAGCGCATTATCATCAACATTTAATTTTGCATCTAAACAAAGAAGCCCACCTAAATCAGTGACTACAAGAGGATTAATTTCCAATAAACTTAGGTCGCGCTCGATAAATAATCGATATAGGCCAATAACAATATCCGTAAACAATCGCATTTGGGTGGGATCTAAATTTAAATCAAAGGATAATTGCCGACACTGAAAAGGTTGCAATCCAACAGTAGGATCAATGATTTTTTTTAAAATCTTTTCCGGAGACTTTTCCGCCACTTTTTCAATTTCAACACCGCCTTCAGTGGAAGCTATAAAAACAATCCGTTGGAAAGAACGATCAATTGCTGCACCTAAATATAATTCTCGAGCAATATTTGATGCTTCTTCAATTAAAACTTGATTTACTGGCTGCCCGCATTCATCGGTTTGATAAGTAACCAAGCGCGTCCCTAGTAAGGCTTTTACCGCAGCTTTTAGTTCTTCTTTACCATTGACCAAACGAACACCACCTGCTTTTCCACGACCACCTGCGTGTACTTGAGCTTTAACCACCCATCGATTACCACCAATTTTACTAGCTGCATCGACAGCTGCTTCTGGATTCAAAACTACTTCGCCTAGAGGTACGGGAATATTGTATTCTTTTAATAGATATTTTGATTGATATTCGTGCAAATTCATATTTATTTCTCTTTGTTATTTCTTGCCTTAACCCTCCCTCCATTAAGAATGGAGAGGGAATAAATTTTCCCACTTAGTTAGAATAATTTTTCCTCATCCAGAGTTGAGGTGAAAGAAGGTCGTTATCATATTTCCAAAACCATCCGTGCTGGATCTTCGAGCAGTTCTTTAATAGTTACTAAAAATAACACTGCTTCGCGACCGTCGATAACGCGGTGATCATAAGATAAGGCCACTAACATTATAGGTCGAATTACAATTTCACCATTTTCTACAATAGATCGGTCCTCAATTTTATGCATTGCCAAGATAGCAGTTTGAGGAGGATTAATGATTGGCGTAGATAAGAGAGATCCGTAAACTCCCCCATTGGTAATTGTAAAAGTTCCTCCCGTTAATTCCTCAATTCCCAAACGCCCTTCTTGAGCTCGAGAAGCATATTCCCGGATTTGCCTCTCAATATCGGCCATGCTCATATTCTCTGCATTTCTGAGAACTGGGACTACTAAGCCCCGTTCCGTACCTACAGCGATTCCAATGTCGTAGTAATTGTGATAAATAATTTTTTTCTCATCAATCGAGGCATTCACCATTGGAAATCTTCTCAGTGCTTCAACTGAGACTTTGGTAAAAAATGACATGAAACCCAAACGAACTTCATGTCTTTTCTCAAATTCATCGCGGTATTTTTTTCGTAAGTCTATTACTGATTTCATATTAATTTCATTAAAAGTGGTTAATAATGCAGCTTCTTTCTGTACTTGAACTAAGCGTTCCGCGATTCGTTGGCGAATGCGAGAAAGAGGAAGGCGTCTTTCCGTTCGCCCCCCTTTTTCAACTTCTTTTTCAGCTTCAATTTTCTTTTTAGCAAATTTTACTTGTTGATTTTCTAAATAATCTTTCACATCTTTTTTCGTAATTCGCCCTTCTTTCCCACTCCCTTCAATCTCGTTAACATCAAGACTTTTTTCAGCGATTAATCGGCGGACAGCTGGGCTCAAGTCACTCTCGTTTTCTTTGGTTTTTTCTTCTTTCTCTTTTTCCTCTCTTTCTTCCTTCTTAACTCCACCCTTCTCATTGGCTTCTTCTAATATTGCAAGAATTTCGCTGGCTTTGACAACATCTCCCTCTTTAACTTTTATCTTTTTGATAATGCCATCTTGTGGTGCTGGAACTTCTAACATTATTTTATCAGTTTCTAAGTCGACTAAGTTTTCATCCCGAGAAATAGACTCACCCTCTTTTTTATACCATTTTGCTACCGTGGCATCAGTAACGGATTCTGGGAGCATGGGAACTCTGATTTCAATTCTAGACATTTAAATTTCCTCTTCGAGCTCTAAAGCTTGGTTAATCAATTTATTTTGCGATTTTAGATAAAGTGCTGGATAACCAGAAGCCGGAGCAGCGGAAGAAGGTCTACCCACATAATCTAATCTCTGATTATCTCGCAGGCATTTTGTGAGTCGATGGCGGGTACAGAACCAAGCACCTTGATTTTTAGGTTCTTCTTGACACCAAATTATCTGCTCCGCGTTGGAATACCTTTTAAGCTCTGCTTTTAATTCATCATAAGGAAATGGATATAATTGTTCAATTCGAATCAAAGCAATATTATTTAATTCATTCTCACGCCGCTTAGTCAACAAATCGTAATAAACTTTACCGCTGCAAAGCACAACTTGTTTTATTTTTTTCGGATCCTGTTTATCAATTTCAGGAATGATCAACTTCCATTGACCATGAGCTAAATCTTCTAACGAAGAAACCGCTAATTGATGACGTAATAAACTCTTCGGCGTCATAACAATTAAAGGTTTCCGATAGGAACGTAATACTTGGCGTCGTAATAAATGGAAAATTTGTGCTGGCGTGGTAGGAACGCATATTTGCATATTATTCTGAGCACACAGTTGTAAATAACGCTCCAACCGAGCCGAAGAATGTTCGGGACCTTTACCTTCATAGCCGTGGGGTAAAAACATCACCAAACCGGAAAGGCGACTCCATTTTTGCCACCCTGAACTTATAAATTGATCAATAATCACTTGAGCCACATTGGCAAAATCACCAAACTGTGCTTCCCAAATAATTAATGACTCTGGATCAGCAGTGGAATAACCATATTCAAATCCTAATGCACCAGTTTCACATAATAAAGAATCGTAAATATACACCTTTGCTTGTTTGGCATTTAAATGCTTCAAAGGCTCATATTCTTTTTCAGTATTTTGATCAAAAATAGCAGCGTGGCGATGGAAAAAAGCACCCCGTCGAGAATCTTGTCCCACTAATCGAACTGAATATCCTTCCTCCAACAAAGAGGCATAAGCAATCATTTCACCGAAACCCCAATTCATTGGAATTTTATCTTCGGCCATTTCAATTCTTGTCTTATAAATAGAAGCCACTTTGCGATGAAGTTTAAGTGTATCAGGCAAAGTGGCGAACCTTTTTCCAAGTGCTTTTAACTTTTCCAATGGAACGTTGGTGTCAAATATAGTAGTCCACTCTTGGTCAAGGTAGGGAGTCCAATTAGCTTTACAACGTCCTGATAAACTATCTGGGAGAGTCTCTACTACTTGTCGTCCTTCATCGAGACAAGCACGATATTTTTCTATCCACTCGTCAATTTCCTGAAAAGTACAAATCTTTTGGTTAATAAGTTTTTGCGCATAAAGCACCCGGGTGGTGGCGTGCTTTCGAATGATCTTATACATCATGGGTTGAGTGGGCACTGGATCATCCACCTCTTGATGACCGTACCGGCGATAACACACAAGATCAATAAAGACGTCTTTATGGAATTCCATTCGATAGTTCAAGGCTAATTGGGTAACTGCAATCACAGCTTCAGGATCATCCCCATTAACATGAAATACAGGTGCGTCTAGCGTTTTAGCTATATCTGTACAATACAGAGAAGATCGCGCATCCTTCGGATTACTGGTAGTGAAGCCCAATTGATTATTCAAAATGATATGGATAGAACCACCTACATAATGGGCTCGGGTTTGTGACATGTTAAGCGCTTCCATAATAATACCTTCCCCTGAAAATGAAGCGTCTCCATGAATCATTACGGCCATCGCATAATCGGGATTTTGTCCATTTTGCCTTTCTTGCCGGGCACGCACAGATCCCATAACAACAGGACATATAAACTCCAAATGCGAAGGATTAAAAGCTAACGATAAATGAATCGGACCTTCGTCTGTTTTCACATCTCGCGAATAACCACGGTGATATTTTACATCGCCAGACGTTAAGCCATAATCCCTCTTACCTTCAAACTCTTGAAATAATTCAGAAGCCGATTGACCCATGATATTCAATAAAACATTGACTCGACCGCGATGCGCCATGCAAATTACTACTTCATCTAATTTCTTCCCCCGTGCTTGTGTGACCAGTTCGTCTAACAGTGGAATTAAACTTTCACCACCCTCCAAAGAATATCGGACTTGGCCTACATATTTCGTATCCAAATATTTTTCGAGAGTCTCTGCTGCCACCAATTGTTGCAAAATATTTCTTTTAATTTCTTTATTAAAATCAATGCGGTTTAGCCGATGTTCTACATAATCCTGCAACCAATGCCGCTCTTGCTCATCTGAGACCGTAGCGAATTGCACACCAATAGAATCACAATAAACTTTACTTAAGCGGTTATATATTTCTTCTAAGGTCGCTTGGGGCTTATCCAAAAATCCGTGTGTTAAAAATGTTTCCTTAAAATCAGCTTCTGTTAAAGCGTAGTAATTTAATTCTAAGCGAGGATCCGCTGGTCGGTCGTCTCCAAGAGGATTAATTTTTGCATTGAGATGCCCAAATCGCCGATAGGCTTCTATTAATAAATCAACAGCTGCTTGCTTGGAAACAAGTGTTTGACTTGAAGCAGAAGCAATATGAGCTTTCCGTGTCAAAAACTCACAAAATTCTTTTTGAAAGCTAGCATCTGAAATATCGGATACAGCAGCATCTTGTGATAAGGATTGAAAATAATGGCGCCACTCTTTATTAATACTATTGGGATCTTTGAGAAAGTTTTCATAAAGCGCTTCAATGTAACCGGCGTTGTTATCAGCCAAATATGAACTCTTTTGAAATCGTTCCATTAATGTTTCTTTTCGCATAATCTTTTGTTTTCTCCTACCGCCATCTATTCAATTTTCTGACTTTCTCCTGATAGGACAGACGTTCAACTTACTTGCCACTACTTTCTGTTTCACACAGCATCTCCGTACGAATCTTCCGGATTGCTTTCGCTGGATTAAGATTTTTTGGACATACGGTTACACAATTCATAATGGTACGGCAACGAAAAACACTATAAGGATCTTTCATTGCATCTAAGCGTTCTTTCTTCTGAGTATCACGGCTATCAGCAATAAATCGATAAGACCATAATAATCCTGCAGGTCCAATGAATTTATCAGGATTCCACCAATAAGAAGGACAAGAAGATGAACAGCAGGCACATAAAATACATTCATAGAGCCCATCTAATTTTGCACGATCATCAGGGGATTGTAACCGCTCCTTTTCTGGAATTTCTTGATCGTTGAGAAGATAGGGCTTTGCTTTTTTGTACTGAGCATAGAATTGTTTCATATCGACAATTAAATCACGAATAATAGGAAACCCTGGTAAAGGTCTTACCACAACCCGATCCGGTAAGTTTTTCAATTGCGTTACGCAAGCCAAACCATTTTTACCATTAATATTCATTCCATCTGATCCACACACTCCTTCACCGCATGAGCGACGCAAGCCGATGTCAGGGTGTTTATCCCGAATTGCTTCTAAAGCGTTGAGTAACATTTTCCCAGAGATCATAAAAACATCTAATCGATAGTCCTTTATATAAGGCTTTTTATCCGTTTCAGGATTAAAACGCATTATTGAAAACGTCATCACTCGCGATTTTTTATTCATACCTTAATCTCTCGCTTTAGGTGAAAATGGCTCTATTCCCTTAGGTTTCATATTAACAGGACGATAAACAATACGCCCATCTCGGAAAAAAACTGTATGCTTTAACCAATTGACGTCATCGCGTTCTTTATAATCATAACGAGAATGAGCACCGCGGCTTTCCGTGCGCTGCTTAGCACAAACAGCCGTTGCGCGAGATACTTCGATTAAATTATCAAGCTCTAGCGCCTCCACTCGTGCATTATTAAATGTCTGACTGGTATCCATTAATTTTGCTCGTTGTAATCGCTCTTGCAATTTTTCTAAACGCCTTAATCCTTGATCCATTTGTTCATCATCTCGGAAAACACCAAAATCTTCTGACATAGTTTTCGTCATTTCCTGACGAATGGTCACTGGATTTTCCGTATTGTCCGACTTTTCCCAACGTTTGAGATGAGCCAGAGCCGCATCGACATCATCTGGGTTTTCAGCACGGTGCTTTAATTCCGTTTTTAACACTTCTTTCAAATACAAACCGATCGCTCGGCCAAAAACAAGTAAATCTAATAGGGAATTTGTTCCTAGGCGATTGGCTCCATGGACGGATACACAAGCGCACTCGCCGGCAGCAAACATACCTTCGACTACTTGGTCATTACCATTTTCATCCACCGTTAAAGCTTGTCCATAAATGGTTGTAGGAATGCCACCCATTATGTAATGACAGGTAGGTAAAATAGGAACAGGTTCTTTAGTTATGTCGACGTTAGCAAATTTTTCAGAGAGCTCAATAATACCAGGTAAACGCCCTCGCAATACTTTTTCGTCTAAATGGTCTAGTTTTAATAAAACATGATCCTTTTTCGGACCTACTCCGTTCCCCGAAATGATCTCTTGTAAAATAGAACGTGAAACAACATCTCGACAATCAAGGTCTTTCAAGTGCGGTGAATAACGTTCCATGAAGCGTTCACCATCCTTGTTAATAAGATATCCACCTTCACCACGAGCGCCTTCAGTAATCAAACATCCTACTCCATAAATACCTGTTGGATGGAATTGCCAAAATTCCATATCCTGAACAGGTAAGCCAGCTCGAAGCACCATACCAATTCCGTCTCCGGTGTTTGTATAAGCATTACTGGTGGTTTCATAAATACGACCCGCACCACCAGTCGCAAAAATTGTTGCTCGCGATTTAAAAAAGACTAAATCGCTCGTTGTTATATTTAGAGCAACTAGGCCCACAATTCCGCCTTTGATTCCCCGAACTAAATCAATACCGTACCACTCATTATAAAAGTGAGTTCCAGCTTCAATATTTTTTTGATGGAGCACATACAACATCGCATGACCCGTTCGATCAGCACAAGCACAAGTGCGGCGCGTCATTTCTTTTCCAAAATCGCTGGTATGTCCACCAAAAGCACGCTGATAGATTCTACCATCATCTAAGCGGGAAAAAGGCAGGCCATAACGCTCCAATTCATACACCGAAGAGGGAGCTTGTTCACACATGTATTGGATGGCATCCTGATCACCCAAATAATCGGAGCCCTTCACAGTATCATACATGTGCCATATTGGTTTATCTGGCATTACATTACCTAAAGCTGCTGCAATACCTCCTTGCGCAGAAACAGTGTGAGATCGAGTAGGAAAAACTTTTGAAATAACAGCTACTGTATACTCTTGTGACTGCGCCGTTTCTAACGCAGCACGCAATCCCGTGCCCCCGGCACCCACAATTAAGATATCGTACTCTTTAACTTGGATGGAATTCATGCTTTACCTCATCGTGCTATCCATAAAAATTCAATGGCCCATATAAAATAGGCAATTAATAGCAAACAGATGATTGTCTCTAACGTTAATCGGATTGGCTTATTTTTTACATAATCGGTAAAAATCGTCCACATGCCGATCCATGCATGCCATAAGACACTAAAAAACACCAGTAGGGTAAAAATTTTCATAGCTAAATGGGTAAATAAAGCATGCCATTGCGCATATGAAACTGGATGTTGTGTAATCAGGAAAATAATGAGAAAAGTAGCGTAAATACCGCTTAAAAGGGCAGTGATTCGCTGTGTGAACCAGTCGCGATAACCGCGCCGGTTCGTCCGGTCTACCATATCCATACCCCCACTAACACAATGCTTATAAATGAAACCACAAAAACCATATAGGCTGTAATACGGGCTTCACGAACTGTTTCCCCAAAACCGAGATCCATTATTAAGTGGCGTATGCCAGCGAATAAATGAAACAAAGTCGCAGAGAATGTGATCCAAATGACCACTTTTAACCAGTAGCTATGTATGAGTAACTGTTGCACATCCCAAAATGAGATTTCCGATAAGGTGGTTTGATGCAGGAGATAAAACAATAAAGGCATACATAAGAAAAGAATAAAACCGGAAATTCGATGACAAATAGACACAATAGCCATCGGTGGGAAATGAAATTTAGTCAGATCAAGGTTAACGGGCCGTTCGGTACGCATTCGTATCACCCATCATTTAGAACTTGTTTTTAATCAACGGGATAATGCTACAACATTTACGCTGTTCGTGCACATTAATTATAACGATAATATCAAAAGAACACAAACTAAGATTTAGTGTGATTAAAGGAAGTAGGTGATTCAAACAGCCTTGATTATCAATTCTAAATTTTCTTACAATTAGCCAATTGTTGAAACAAACATAAGATTAACTATCTATCGATCCTTATTTTCTACGAGGAGCATTCATGAAAATGTTTATAGAGAAGCTATCTTTCGGTAATTAATTTTCTGAATTTCCCATTTAATCTCCTCTTTTATGTAAAGATGCTATAAAAAAGCTCTGAAAATATGTACGGTTTTTATTCAACTTACTCGTCAACCCAAATTACTTTTTTTGATAGTGTATTGATGGCGAAAAAGGTATTTACTCTATCGAGGTTATCCATTGACCAACTAGTTGAATCGTGTACAATTATGCAAAGGTTTACCATTTACAACCCTGTATGGTAATTGCTCATAGACACTAAATGATGCTCTTATATTCAAAATCTCGAGATCGGGGATGATTAACTATTCGCCTGTAACAAAATGCTCGCTCTTGCTGCAATGAATTATAAATATTCAATGGGACAGCCGACTGGAACATATCCTGTGCTAAGAACTTTCTTCGCACGTCGACTATGAACACAAAAGCCACCCCTCCTAAATACTATGGGGTTTCCGTTTAGCCAGAGCTTCTACAGACGCCCATCTTTTTACACCGTGTATTTCTAGTAGAACCAGTGCCCTATGTTGAGCTGCATATGGAAGATCTAATGAAGTTTTTGTTAAATATACTAAAAGCAATAGGCTGTGAAAAGAATATCAATAAGTAACTCAAAAAAAGCAAAAGACAAAGATAATTCTTTTCGTTTAATGATTTCCGGCATCGCGTTTACAAAAAACTATAATCCGATTTATAAGCAAAATTAATGCAGAAAACCTATCTGAAGTTTTGAATGTGTTAAGCGAATAAGATGAGATGTTATATTCTACAATAGAAAGAAAGCCCGAAAAATTATATTAGAGGATGGCTATTCTAAAAAGAGCTTTATCCAAAAGTGGATTTTTATTTCGGCCTCACTCCAAATTCTATTAGAATTCTTTCAAAAGGTGTTTATGATGATCTTTTCCTTATCAAGAAGCATTCTCTAGATTTCTCACTGGATGGAAATGATAAGTTGGAATTATTCTATCTTTTATCCTCGTCAGTTATATATAGATGAAAAAACAGACGTAATTCTCTTAAATTAACGTAAGTTAATCTGGTTTTTATTACATAAATTTTACGGTGCAATCTTACGCGTTAGCACCGATAAAACTAGTACCACTACAAGATCTATTGCCCCAAGATCCGCTGTAAAGCACTAAACTGAGTGCAATTTCCAAAAAGGTTGTACCGAGAAGTTTTCTAGAAGGTCTGTTGTGTCGAAAATACTATGAAGGAGATTAACTACCGCTTTAATCTCATAATAAAAGTCATATATTCATGCCTTGGCATGAATATATGTTATGTAGCGCGTGTAAGACAATTCTAAACACCCCAGCGAGATCAAGATTGTATTTTTATAAGCAATACAGAAACGTTTTCCCACTTAAAAATAGAAAAAGCTAAAGAAGCAAGTGTTACTAATCGAATGCTCTTAGAAATCGACCTCTTTTAAATAAATCTTTGTCCTTATTTAGGAGTAATGTTAGCTCTAACTCCATGAAATCTTAAGTTATAGACGGACTCGAAATTTATGATCTAAACAAAAATTAAATCGTCAATTACTGGCGAAAGAATAAAGGCTGTGTGGGTAATCTCGGAATTATCCATCGCAACAAACTCGGCCCTAGGAAGTATGGATCATACATTGATATCAGACTCCTACTTGACCGCCAGCTGAGTGACTATTCTGATGATAGGAATTATTTTCTACTGACATAGGGCCGTAACTCAACATCTATCAAGGCGAGAAAAGAGGGAACCTCAGCCCCTGGCGGCCCTACCAGCGGTATTATCCGTGAAAACCCGCTCGGCCAAGACTATAAATCAAACAGTTACTTGTCGTCGTATCTTCATGAACCTAATTCCTTTTACCAGTATAACTACTCAATCTCAATCTAAAAATTAAAGGCCAAACCAACAATCAAATTCAGGCGAATTGTACAGAACCTATCAATACCTTTAGTTAAAAAGGTGACTAACCCACTGGAGAATTGGTAATACCCGTTAATCTAGGTAAATTCTTTTACTCATACAATCATAACTAAATAATAATATTCCATAAAGAGACTTGCGCAACGAGCCAATATCTTCAGAAATTTCCAAGACAACCACATAGCCTCACAATAATGCGGGTATTGTGTGTTGCGCAATTGGAGCAGTGAACAGTGAAACTAGAGTAGCAGTTTATTTAATATAAATTTTGCCTGAGTTTACATAGGTACTAATTAAACGGGTTACAATAAGAAAAATAGCAAAAAAGAAAATAGCTCTGCTGTAAATAAATTTCGCACTCCCTAATAAGCTTATCGATTTAACTCTCTTTAACGACTAACTTCAAATGCTACTCAATCACAGATAAGTATTCAAAACCTTGACAATAATGATTAAAATGACCCATGCGTACAAAACGGCCATTATATCGTCAATCATAACACCAAAACCACCTCCAATATTTTTTTCAAGTCAATTAATAGGCCAGGGTTTCCAAATGTCAAATATGCGGAATAAAATAAAACCCGTTAAAATGAAGTACCAAATTTTTGGGATAGTAATCATGACAAATAAAAATCCGACTATTTCATCCCATACAATCGCTGGATGGTCGAAAGTGCCAAAGTGACGGTTTGTAATATCACAAATAATTACCCCGAAAATAAAAAGAACAAGTGCAATAATGCTATAAGTAAGTAAAGAGAACTGACTCAGGAAAAGATAAAAAAGCACGCCTAACATCGTGCCACACGTACCTGGTATCCAGGGTATTGCACCCACGCCAAATCCACAAGCAATAAATTCTATAGGATTTGCCCATATACTTTGAGGGACATTATTTTTTTTACCAAAAATGCTCATAACCTTTTTTTTCTATCTTTATTTGTTGGTTTTGCTCATCCACTATTGAAACTGCTGTTCCCTCTACAATTTTACCAATACATTGATATTCGCAATCTAAATCCTTATAATGTTTTTCTAATTGAGAAACTTTTATGTCCGGTATCGTAAAACAAAGCTCATAATCATCTCCCGATGTCAGGGCGTAGTTCCACCCTTTTTTTAGTTTACAATGCTGTTTTAAATTTTCAGACAAGGGAAGTTGATTTGCATGAATTTTAGCCCCCACTTTGCTGGCATTGGTAATTTTTCCGAGGTCGGCTATTAACCCGTCTGAAATATCAGTAGCTGCACTTGCAATTTCCCGCAAAGCCAAAGCCGCTTTGATACGTGGTGAGGGACGATGTAATCGTTTTAATAAAAAGGGGTCAACTTTTTTGTATTTTTGATTTAATAAATCTAACGCCAGGCCAGCATCTCCTATTGTTCCTGTTACATAAATTAAATCACCAACTCCTGCCCCGCTTTGATAAATAGCTTTTCCCCTTGGTACTATTCCATTAACCACAACGGATATACACAGTGCTCCTGCTGTCATGTTCCCTCCTACCAAAGTAACTCCATATTCTTCTGCTAAAGAAAAAAATCCTTCTGAAAAATCTTTAAGCCATGTTTTATTAGCTTTTTCTAGAGTCAATGCCAATAACGCGGTATCAGGTGTTGCTCCCATTGCTGAAAGATCACTAAGACCAACTGCCAACACTTTATAACCTACATCGCGAGGTAAACTATCTTCTGAAAAATGAATACCTTTTACAAGAGTATCTATTGAGGTCACTATTTGTTTATCAGTCGGTATTTCTATTACGGCTGCATCATCTCCAATACCTGCTATAACTCGTTTTGATTTACTTTTTCGCCGAAAATAAGTGTCAATAATTGAAAATTCGGATAATGTCATTCACTGATAATATCATCCATCTTTAAGAAATCTTATTTTTATTTTATTTTTATTGGGCAAACATTAACCCAAGATTATATATAATGAGACTTGTTTCCAAATATTTCTCAGTGAACTTCAATTTATTAGATTGAAGGAAAACTTTTGCTTAATAAAGTAGCACTCAATTCATACATAATTATCTTTCTTTAATTTTAGGAAAGACTCTATTAACCTGACTTATGTTTCTACCGATGCTAATGCAAGTAAATTAGCTTATATAGTTTGGTTATCAAATGAATTCCGATTAGCCATATTTATACTGAGTGAGGGACATTTTCGTGCGTTTACTGAGACTTTGAAGTTAGCTTCTTCTATAAATTTTGTCTGCGTTACCTATTTTCACGAATAGTTTAGTGCAAGCTCCAAAGAGCATTCCATCTTTTCAGAGTAAGGTAAGAGAGAAGTCAATAAAAAAGTGTGTAGACATTTATTAGCGTTCATAAGGGTGAGTTTCAGTTAGTTTTTCTTTACTAAACACTGGCTGCCGACGTGATTCCCCATTACTTGGTTCAGTTTCACAGTCGGGTGCCTCTTTATAGGAGCTTTCTTGGATATTGTAAAACGTCAAAATCCACACTTATTTTTTGTGCAGCGAAGGAATATTAGCTACGACTCTAATCACATATGCATCAATACAAGCACATTTGATTGCACGAATTTCTTTTCTTTTTAAGAGAATCACCGCTTTAGGACAAAATGTGGGAGTAAGATTTAAAATATTAATATCTGAACAGCCACAACTATGACTTGGACCTCTGAAATGGGTTTGAATAATGTACTAATAACTTTATAACTTTATTTTGGTCAATTATTCGGACTTTAATTTAGTCTATTTATCACTTCACTTCTTCGATTAAAAGCCATTCTTTTTTCGGAAACCGATTTTGTTATTATTGGTTTTGTCTTATACCCTTACCCAATATTCTATCCTTAATATTTAGACAGCTTTCTGGTAAAAGAAACTTGTGCGAAAGTATGATTGAAGATCAATTTGTAGCTTACTTAATTAAAAATTGAAAATCTTTAGGTCAATCTTAATTAGGATGTTCTTACTTTTTCTCTTTTCCTCTGCTTGATGGATTTAATTTCCGAAGCTAAAGAGCATTCTGAAACCCTCCGAACGCTCAGCTACTGGTGAATTCCAAAAAATGCGATTCTATATCTTTTGAATAGCTCATTAAGTAACCGGATTAACTTTAGTAAATCCTTTAGCTTATCAGCATACGTCCTTTTCAACTGCTGCGCCAATGAACTCTCAACTCAGCAATTTTTGTAATTAATGACATCATCGAAGAATTTAGATAACAGGCAAAAATATCGAAAAAGCCCAACGATCGCTTTAGGCAGTAATGCAATGCAAAAACGCAGCCTTTTAAGGAGCACTTTGAGCTTGAATGTGATCAACCAAAAGTTGTAATTTCCTACGTCCTTGAAATGTATTAATCTCCAACCGGTAGACTAATTGTACGTATTTACAATGGAAATTAGGCCATTCTTTAAGATTAACATGAAAAGCAATACCATCCAGATGGTAATCACTTTCTGGAACTTGCAAAATCAATTTTAAATGCTGCTGCCCTACAATTCGTTGATTAATCAATTTAAAATACCCATCAAAAACAGGTTCAGGAAAGCCCTGTCCCCATGGGCCTGCTTGATTTACTAACTCAGCAAGCTCGAGAGTTAACTCCTCCGCAGTTAATTCACCATCAGATATTAGTTTTGGCCGAAGGTCTTTCTCATCACAATTTCTTCCCACTTCTGCAGAAAATGCCTGTTGAAAATCTTCATATCGATCTAATGGGAGGATGAGACCAGCCGCCATAGCATGCCCCCCAAATTTAGTTACCAACCCTGGATATTTAGTAGCGATAGCTTCCAACACATTGCGAATATGCAATTCAGAAATAGACCGGGCAGATCCTTTCAGCGTATTGTCATTCATTTTTGCAAAAGCAATCGTGGGTCGATGCACCTGTTCTTTCACACGAGAAGCTACTAGTCCAATAACACCTTGATGCCATTCTTCATTATATAGACAGATGCCAGATGGAAACTGCCTGGTTAAATTAAGCTGATTAATGGCGTTAAATGCCTCTTTTTGCATCCGGGATTCAATAACGCGTCGCTCTTTATTTAAACTATCTAATCGATAAGCAATAGCTAGAGCCATATCTTTGTTATCTGACAATAAACAAGCGACACCTAAACTCATATCATCTAAGCGTCCTGCTGCATTTAATCGCGGACCAATAGCGAAGCCAAGATCCGTAGCCTGTAATTTTTCTCGTTTACGTCTGGAAACTTTCAGTAATGCCAAAATTCCTTCATGAGCTTGACCAGATCGAATGCGTTGTAACCCTTGGTGAACTAATATCCGATTATTCTTATCTAACGGTACAATATCAGCTATTGTACCAAAAGCAACAAAATCCAAAAATTTCGCCATATTGGGACAGTCGAGCCCATGTTGTTTAAACCAATTAATTTTTTTTAGTTCTGCACGAAATGCCAGCATGAGATAAAAAGCTACCCCTACTCCAGCCAAGCATTTACTAGGAAATTTGTCTTCTCTACAATTAGGATTTATAATCGCATAAGCAGGAGGCAATTGCTCACCGGGGAGATGATGGTCGGTAATAACCACATCGATTCCCAATTGATTTGTCCGGATCACACCTGCATGGCTCGAAATTCCATTGTCAACCGTAATAATTAAATCAGACCGCCGATCTGAAGCCACTTCTACAATTTCTGGTGTCAAACCATAACCATAAGTAAATCGATTGGGAACTAGATAAGAAACGTTTTCTAACCCAAATTCACGCAGTGCGCTTACCATTAAAGCAGTGCTTGTTGCACCATCCGCATCGAAATCTCCAATAATCATGATATGCTGTTGGTCTTTTAAAGCTTGAATTAGTCGTTCTGTTGCTTTACCAATACCTGACAATAAAGAATAGGGTAATAAATCTTTTAATTCGCGGGATAATTCATCTGGTGAATTAATATCTCTTGCCTGATAAATTCGCTGTAAAACTGGATGAGGATACTTAAAGGCCTCGTTTAATTTTGGTACTTTGCGTCGAACGATTTTTTTATCCACAACTTTTTTCTTAATTGCTATTACTATAATTTTAATCTTGACGTTAAGTAATAAGAATTAACTATCCTTTAGATACAAGCTTATGATCTCAAAATTTACTTTAACGGCGATTCCCAATAGTCTCAGGATATTAATTTTAAGTTAAAAAATAAAAAATTAAAATTAGTTGCATTATTGAATGAGCTAAACTCTCTAGGAGATTCATAATTTGCATTTTCTCACCTATCTAGGAATAACGACCCAAAGATTCAGCTTCTTCGTTGCATAATGAGATTAGAGTCTACTTTAGACTCTGGAATCCTAAAAGACTATTTAATTTTTATAGTTTTAGAATAAAGCGATTTCACCAAAGTTTCAAATTGAATTCAAAAGAATCAAAAGAACATTA
>JBGDGR010000001.1:0-137537 GCA_048491795.1 Coxiella endosymbiont of Haemaphysalis japonica | reverse complement strand
ATCGATACTTTGAATCTTAATGAAAAATCTCTTTGGCTTCACGCCGTTTCTGTAGGGGAAGTTATTGCCGCTGTTCCGCTCATTAAAGTCTTATTAGAAGACTACTCTCAATATACGTTGCTAGTTACTACTACTACTCCTACCGGTTCCGAACAAATTCACAAGCATTTTGGTGACCGAATCCGGCACGTGTATTTTCCCTACGATCTGCCAGGCCCAATTAACCGATTTTTAAAACGCATTCATCCACAACTAGTCATTATTATGGAAACCGAACTTTGGCCCAATGTCTTATATTATTTGCACCGAAAAAGCATTCCTATCCTCCTAGCGAATGCCCGATTATCAGAACGTTCTATGCGTAATTATCAGCGCATCGCTTACATCACTCGAAAAATGCTCTCACAAATCACGTGTGTTGCAGCTCAAAGTGACCTCGACGGCAAGCGCTTCGTCCAGCTTGGATTAAGCTCCAACCGTTTGCTTGTTGCAGGCAACATAAAATTTGATTTACAATTACCTAATTCCTTAATTGAAGAGGGAAAAAATTTACGGAGACATTGGGGACTTCGTCCAACCCTAATTGCTGCTAGTACACATGAGGGGGAGGAGGCTATTATACTTGAAGCGTTTCGTCAATTACGTCACCAATTTCAGAACGCTCTTTTAATTTTAATTCCTCGTCACCCACATCGATTTAATAAGGTAGCCCGCCTTTGTGAATCCAATGGTTTTTCAATTGTTAAACGCAGCTTACATAAAATCCCACATTTAAAAGACGACATTTTATTAGGCGATACAATGGGAGAGTTGCGGTTACTCTATGCGGCAAGCGATGTAGCCTTTGTTGGAGGTAGCCTCGTTCCAATAGGGGGGCATAATTTAATTGAGCCCACTGCGGTTCGTCTTCCAATTGTTAGTGGGCCTAATTTACAAAATTTTTTGACAATAAGTGATTTATTAAAAACTGCTAATGCCCTGATTATTGTCTCTGACAGTAAAAGCCTTTTTACTAATGTAGCACGATTATTTAACAATCTGCGAGAAAGAAAGAATCTCGGAGAACGAGGTTACCAAGTAAGTATCGCCAATACAGGTTCCCTTGATAGACATATAGAATGGATTAATGCTCAGTTAGCTAGAGAGGTAGGTGAAAATGGGTAAACCTCTCCAGGGGAAATAGTATTCCACGCGTCTTATCGAAACTATCTCGAGTTGAAAAAGCTTCTGATTAAATTCAAGAGATGAATAATAATTGCACAATAAAATGCTGCTCTTTTAGAGTTATGAAAATAAGTATGCAGAGTGGAATTGTCTCCCCTACGTTATTGCAAGTCATTCTTGGATACTAGAGGTAGTGCAGTGGCATATTTACCTAACAAAATAACAAGTTTATTCACGTCAAATCTAAGAGCACTCACTCTACCTACATTCAATGTAACTTGTGCATAACAAACTCGTATGTAATGGCTATTAATCGGAATGAAGCACGCACCGCTCCCGAAATTGCAAATCCTGAGATTGCAAATAGGTAAATACTGTGTCGAACTAATCTGGGTGTGTTTTCAAAAGTAAATAGAAGATCATGCTCTACCGCTTAGTAACAAAGAAGGGCAGTACAGAAGACAATGGATTTTTGCGTAGACGAAAAAAATTAATCAATCATCTCATATAAGCCAGAAAAATAGCTAGAAAAATAGAAAAACCTACCCAATTATTATTGTGGAAAGCCTCAAGACACCGCTTTGGCTCTCGCCGTCGGGTTAAAACATACTGGTAAATCATTAATCCAAAAGCTACCAATAATCCTATATAAAAGAAATAATTAAGACTCAAATACCAACCTAAAATACTAAGCATAATTAACATAGCTATTTGTAAGAGTGTAATAACGATTAGATCATAATTTCCGAATAAAATGGCAGTTGATTTTACACCCACTGTAAAGTCGTCTTCCCGATCCGCCATTGCATATTGCGTATCATACGCAATGGGCCATATCACGGCAGGAAGGAACAACAACCAAGCGACTATAGGTACATTTCCTTGCTGAGCAGCAAAAACCATGGGGATACTCCAGGAAAATGCCACTCCTAAACATAGTTGAGGAAAATAAGTGAATTGCTTTAAAAATGGATAAATAAAAGCAAGCAAAATTGCTAGAACTGCTAATTCAAGTGTCAGACGATTTAATAGTAACACCAAACCTAACGCAATAAAACATAAAAAAATAAATAAACCTATTGCCTCAGGAACAGTCACGACGCCAATAATCAGAGGTCGATTTTGAGTACGACGAATGTGTTTATCAATATTTCGATCCGCGTAATCATTGATTACACAACCCGCGGCACGCATGATAATAACACCTAAAATAAAAACAATTACTAGTTTTAAGGAGGGGTGGCCATAAGTGGCAATCCATAAAGCCCACAGTGTAGGCCAAAGTAACAAAAAAATTCCAATGGGTCTATCGAAACGCATTAAGCAAAAATAATGAAGCAGTTGTCGATGCAAATTAATCATTCATTAACTCATTAGAAAACATAGTTAGGTAAATTTATAACTTGACACTAGAAGATGTTGCCTTCGCAGTCAAGGATGAGAATCAGAACCGCAGCATTAGCGAGTCACAATAACTTCAGTTCTAATATCAAAAGCTTGTTCGACCATTCAATGGGTATTGTGTTTTTGATCTCTAAGTCATCAGTGTACAGTGATAAAGGGAAGAATATGAAAGTAAAATCATAGAAAAGTCGTATTGCGATCAGGGGTATCCAGGCTGTCTGGTTTTTTTAAATTTTCTCTAGAGGAACATCAGACTTTATCTGAAAAATAAATCGCACTTTAAAAATATGCGACCATGCGCATATTCTCCCAGAGGTTTAAACAACTTTTTCCTAAGGAGATCACTAAAAAATAACATTTCACATACTTGGAACGTGATGTTTCTACCACATAAATTTATTAAATCAGCCCCCCGTAACCAAACCAACTTCTGTCATGTGGTATTGTCAATTGTTGTAGTTCCAGATCCGAAATCAGCTCGACGCTGCGCAGCCATTGATAACTCACCTTAGGCAAACTTGCATTTACCTCTTATTGTAACTTACACTGCGCGATTGAATTTCACTAACATCAAGTAGCGAATGCTTAACATAAACAACTTCAAGGAAAGTTATTTCTTAAGTTAATATGAAGTTAATATAAGTCTGACAAGAATTATTTAGATATCGTTGCACTTCTGACCGAGATCTCGTTAATTTAAAATTATTTTTTTCCAACGACCATTCTCGGCAGCCCAGCCAGATCTTTATAATCCTTGACCTCTTGATAACCGGCGTTTTTCATAAGAACACGAATTTTTTCGTACTGATCAAACCCATGCTCTAGCAACAGCCAGCCACCGGTTCTTAAGTATGTTTGTGCTTCCTTAATAATCACTTTAATTGCCGACAATCCGTCTGGACCTCCAGTTAAAGATTCTCGTGGTTCGTACTTTAACTGTTGAAGATACTTATCTCCCTCTGGAATATAAGGTGGATTTCCTAAAATGGCATGATAACCAGCCTGAGGTAAAGCTTTACACCATTCCCCGAAATAAAAATCAATATTCTTTATTTTATAATGCCGTGTATTAATTTTTGCTGCTTTTAATGCTGTCGGCGAATTATCAGTGGCATCAATTTGCCAATGCGGTCGCGCCCAAGCAAGCGCTAAAGCGATCGCACCAGAGCCTGTTCCTAAATCAGCAATCCAAATTTTCTCATTTTTCGGAAGCAAATTTAAAGCATGCTCCACAAGCATTTCCGTTTCTGGACGAGGAATAAGCACATCAGGCGTCACTCTCAAATGCAGGGACCAAAACTCTTTCTTGCCTATGATATAAGCAATAGGTTCGCCCATAAGACGGCGCTCCCCGAGCTCCATTATTTTTTTTTCTGTTCTTTAGTTAGTAGCGTTTCAGGATAAGCAAATAATTCAGCACGTGATTTTTTTAAAACTCTACCTACAAGTATTTCAGCGTCCAACCTAGCAGTTTCGGAACAGCCCTTCAATTTTTGCGCTATTTTATCTATTATCATCTCCTTAATTGAAACTATTTGCTCGCCCATTTTCTATTACTCCCCACTTAATTCAGCCAATTGTTCTACCTGAAATTCGCGAATTAAAGGACCAATGACTGGATCTAAATCCCCTTCCATGATTTCATCGAGTTGATACAGTGTTAGATTAATTCGATGATCGGTAACTCGACCCTGTGGGAAATTGTAGGTACGAATTCTTTCAGAACGGTCGCCACTACCCACAAGTAATTTTCGTTTGGTAGCTTGTTCTTGTTTTTGTTTCGATCGCTTTGCGGCTAATAATTTTGATTGCAATAGGGACATTGCGCGAGCTCTATTTTTATGCTGCGACCGCTCATCCTGACATTCCACCATCATCCCTGTAGGGATATGCGTAATCCGAATCGCTGAATCCGTTCGATTGACATGCTGTCCACCAGCCCCAGAAGCTCGGAAAGTGTCAATGCGCAATTCGATCGGATTAATCTTGATTTCATCAATTTTTTCTACCTCTGGCATTAATGCTACTGTACAAGCGGAGGTATGTATTCGTCCCTGTGATTCCGTCACCGGTATTCGTTGAACCCGATGAGCCCCCGACTCGAACTTTAATTGCGAATAAACCCCTTCACCGACAATCCTGACAATTACCTCTTTAAATCCACCATACTCGCCCTCATGAACGGATACGACAGTCATATGCCACCCCTTCTTTTCTGTATAGCGTGCATACATTCGGAACAGATCACCCGCAAAAATTGCTGCTTCTTTGCCCCCTGTTCCTGCGCGAATTTCGAGAAAAATATTTTTATTGTCATTAGGATCTTTAGGAATTAAGAGAATTTTTAATTCATCTTCCAATTCATTTTTTTTAAGAGTTAGTTGATCTAATTCTTCTTCAGCCAATTTTTTTAATTCTGAATCCTTTTCTACAAGCATTTTTTTAGCTGATTCAATAACTTCATTATTTTTTTCATAAGCTTGAAAACATTTTACAATTGATTCTAATTGCACATACTCTCTTCCTAATTCTCGATAGCGATTTTGATCCTTTATCACATTGGAGTCGTTCAGCAACCCACCGACCTCACTATAGCGAAAGCTTAAATTTTTTAATTTTTCGACGAGAGAGCTTTTCATCATAATAGAATTTAAATATTAAACAATTCTTTTGTAAATGATAATAATTGCATCGGCTGGTGAAGTGTTTTATCTTTAAATTGTGCGCCAGATACACGACTGCTGCTTTAGGATTCCTCTTTGCATCATCAACGAGTAAGCGCTTTTCCAATTCTTCATCACGCGAAATCCCCATTCCCACAACAGTCGCTCATAAAATTGATGCATTACTTTGAGATGTGAGTTTTTTTGAACTTACGATCGTGGACTCTGCATGATGAAAGATCTAATCCGCAGTAGAAGTTTTCCTTATGCGCTCAATGGTTATTCCTGCACCATCGGAATCATCAAATACTGATAATTTTGTAACGCTTAACTGAAGCCAATGCACGGCGAATTGAGAAAAAAGAAAATCAGCACATCGATTCGTTAACGTTTCGACTAAATTAAACCGTCGATTACTGAAAAATTCGATTAAACTGCTCCGAACCGTCGCATAATCGACAGTGTGATTAAGATCATCTGAAATACAAGCTAACTTGCTATCAATACCCAAAATAACGTCGAGAGCAATTACCTGTGACGACGCTTTCTCGTGCGGCAAAATGCCAACCTGGGCAGATATTTTGAGATTACGAATAAAAAGCTTATCCACCAGACTGCTTTTCTCGGATTTCTTCAAAGGTCTTACAGTCAATACACTTACTCGCCGTAGGGCGTGCCTCTAAGCGTCGGATACCAATTTCTGCACCGCAATCCTTACAATATCCATATCCCCCAAAATCTTCGATTAAATCTATTGAATCTAAGGATTGCTCAATTTTTTTAATAAGCTTGCGTTCACGATCGCGGGTTCGCAATTCTAAGTTAAATCCTTCTTCCTGGCTAGCACGATCCAATGGATCCGCGTAGACGTTTGCTTCTTCTTTTAAATGACCAACTGTAGAATCAACCTCTTCCATAAGTTGTTTTTTCCACTGAAACAGAATTTTCCGGAAATGATCCTTCTGCTTTTCATTCATATATTTTTCACCCTTTCTTAACTTATAGGGTGGAAAACTTACGACAGCTGTCTTGCTTCTCGTAGTAATTACTTTTGATACCGCCATTGTCACCTCATCCAAGGGCCCTCTTAAAAAGAGTTCACACATTTTATACTAAACCATAAAACACACAAGCTAAATTTTGTTCAAAAAACACTAAAGCGATTTCACCAAAGTTTCAAATTGAATTCAAAAGAATCAAAAGAACATTAATGAAGAGAGTATAAGGGGATAGGTGTATTTAAAAAATTTTAATAAGAAGCTTAATCATAAGGATTATAGTCATGATCGGATTGCGGAAAGGAACTATTGTATTTTTCTAGTAAGGTAATGCAATAGAAACGATCATACAATTCAAAGATGGTGCTAAGATTCTGGAAAATAAAAGCTCTTTCAAAGAGGAAAGAATGGGAAAAGAGTATGCAAGCTGCTCTTCAGCAATCGATATTTAAGAAAAGTGCTGAAGTGTTGAATTTTTGATGAAATTGTCCTGACATTAAGCGTTATTTATAAGATCATTTATAAGATTTTATAAATGATCTTTCAATCGAGAGAGCAGAAAAACTGAATATAAGCCATGATTAACGTTTTTTATAATAAAAGATTCCCTACCTTAGATATTGATGAAGATTTTTTCTTGCGAGAACAAATGGTTAAGGATGCAAAAGCTTTCTTCGAATACTACACGAATCCAGAAGTCGCCCGTTATATTCTCGCTTCTAATCCTCAAAATCTAGCCAAAGCCACTGCCGAAATTCACTATTGCCGAGACCTCTTCAAATACAAACGCGGCATTTATTGGACACTCGCGCGCAAAGAAGATGACTATATGGTTGGCGCTATTGGTCTTCATATCAACAATCAGCACTATCGTGCTGAAATTTGTTATGATCTCTCGCGTCATTATTGGAATAGAGGCATCATGACAAAAGCGTTACAAAAAGTAACTAAATTTTGCTTTAAAAAAATAGGGATTCATCGCATTGAAGCAGTTACTTTAAAGGAAAATACTACTTCTATCGCTATCCTTAAGAAGGCTGGCTTTTTATATGAAGGATCGATGAAAAATTATCGTTATTTTAATGGACGTTCTTATGATATTGAAATGTTCGCCATTACTTCTAGACATGCAATTCTTTAAGTTCTTCCTACTAAAGCTAACTACTTTAATTACTTTTCCCTGCCAAATCCTTCTATGATCTTGACTTCCTTAAGAACAAGTTCAGATGGAAACGTCCGCATACATACTAAATTAGATTTGACATCCAAAAAAGTTTCGTTAGCTTGTGCCACAGCTCTTACTATGCTTTTCTGAACATCCCCACCTGAATTTATAATAAGTTAAATAACTGATAAAAATTTTTGGTGGTTTTTTTAGCGACCTCGTTTAGAGAGATGTTTTTTAACTTTGCAAGGTATTCAGCTACGTAGCGCACATATTGCGGTTCATTTTTCTTACCTCGGAATGGGACAGGAGCTAAATAAGGGGCATCTGTTTCGATAAGCATCTTTTCTAAAGGAACTCGTTCAGCAATTTCAGAGACATTTTTAGCGTTTTTAAAGGTTACAATGCCTGAAAAGGAAATATAAAAGCCTAAGTCCATCGCTTGCTTTGCCATTTCCCAGCTTTCTGTAAAGCAATGAATCACCCCGCCTACCGATTTTGCATTTTCTTGCTGCATAATTTGAATAGTGTCCATTTGAGCATTGCGAGAATGGATAATTAGTGGTTTAGCCAGTTTTATAGAAACCTGAATATGGCGACGAAAACGATCCCGCATCTCATCGAAGCTAGTTTCATTATAGTAATAATCCAAACCCGTTTCGCCAATAGCTATTACTTTAGGATGACTGGCTAATTCAACTAATTCTGTCATAACAGGTTCATAATCTACTTCTTTACTAGGATGAAGGCCTACACTTGCAGAGACATTATTAAATTGCTCTGCAATTTTAATAATCCTTGGCGCGTTCACTAAGTCAACGCCAACGCAGAGAATATACTCGACACCTACATTTTCCGCTTTTTCAATTAAAGATTCTAAGCTCCCCCCATAAGGGGTTAAATCCAGCATATCTAAATGACAATGGGAATCAACTAACACTGTGCATTTCCAACATTAAAAAAATTTCTTCTAAAAGCAATTGTGAATTTACTGCTTCCGAACCTGTAACTACTCGCCAAGTCTCCTGCAATTGCTGCAATACTTCAAGTAATTTTTCTTGTGATAATATCAATGAAAGCTCCTGCAGAAACGACATATAATCTGTGTTAAGAACAAAATAATAACAATTAAGCTGTAAGCGCAGAACATCCATAAGGAAGGTAATTATAATATGTAAAATTAGTTTAATATCTTCTTTTAATAAATCTTCTTTTAATAAAATACTCACAACACTTACGGCCGATTCACGTTGCATCACGGTATTTATCAATGACTTCAACAGAAAATCCCGCAATGATGAATAATTTAGTGATTCTAATTTTATCGCTTGCAGCGGGGCGTGATTCGTCAGCGCTAACAATTGGCGCGCTTTATTTTTATCTCCTTTAACCTGCATTTCTACCCATTGAACCGTCATCAAGTCAGAATAAGCCTTAAAAAAAACTCGTTGACACCGGCTAACGATAGTCTTTGGTAAAACACCAGGCTGATGAGTGACTAATATTAAGAGAACTTGTCCTGAAGGTTCCTCTAATGTCTTTAAAAAAGCGTTAGCCGCTGCTCGATTCATTACTTCAGCAGGGAAAAGGATTACTACTTGATAATGGCCCCGTTGTGAAGTTTGGTTGAGCGCAGCAATTAGATCACGAATTTGAGCCACTTTAATAGCTTTACTTTTTTCTTCTACACTAACTTCAAAAAAATCAGGATGGTTCCCTACACGAAGTAATTGGCAACCCCGACATACTTGACAAGCTTGTGTTAGGTTGCGCTCACAAAGAATTAATTCTGCTAATGATTTAGCAAATGTTAATTTACCTAAACCACGGCTACCAGCTAAAAGTAGAGCATGGGGCATACGCCCTTTCTGGTAACAGGCTACAATTTTGTCCCACTGCTTTTTTTGCCATGGATAAATCATTTAATACTTAGCCTCTGATCTACTTTTGAAAAAGTCCGCTAATAGCAAGTCAATTACTTTTCGTAACTGCTCTTTTACCATAGATAGCTTCTGATCTGCATGAATTACTCTAAACCGTTCAGGCTCACGTTTTGCTTGAGCAAGATAGCTTTCCCACACTCGCTTGAAAAATTCCAGACCCTCTGTTTCAATACGATCCTTCGCCCCACGACTTTTCACACGACTTAAGCCTACTGAAACGGGTGCGTTCAGTAAAAAAGTGAGATCAGGTTTTAAGTTACCTTGCACCCACCGTGCTAATTCCTTAATATGCTCAACTGGAATCCCGCGACCACCACCTTGATAGGCGAAACTCGCATCGGTAAAGCGATCGGATAGTACCCACTGTCCTCGCCGCAAAGCTGGTAAAACCACTTGCGCAATATTTTGTGCACGCCCCGCAAATATTAATAATAACTCAGTGTCCGGACACATCATTTCATTGTAGTGATTGAGAAACATTTCACGAATGACTTCGGCAATAGGTGTGCCACCAGGTTCTCGAGTAACGACGTAAGAAATTTGAGCAACATCCAAGCGTTCGCAAACGTATTGGAGTGCTGTAGTTTTTCCTACACCTTCAATTCCTTCAAAGGAAATAAAACGCCCTCGTTCATTTTCCATATTTTTCTTCCACAGACAAATAAGGTGTTGTCCATGATGGAATCGTGGCAACCTTTTCGTATTCATAATTTCGTTGGTATTTTTTTACTGCTTCGCGATGAGCTTGATATGTAGACGAAAATACATGGCTCCCACCTTCACGAGCTACATAATATAAAGCGCCCTCCCCTAAATCGGGATTCACGGCATCCAAAATAGATCTATGTGATGGCATGTCAATTGGTATTGGAGGCAACCCATAATTTTGATAAGTATTATATGGCACGAGAGAGACAAGGTCATCTTTAGTAATCAGTCTGTCGTACGGCCGCCTTAATCCATATAAAACCGTGAGATCTACTTGTAAAAGGATTTTTTTCTTTACACAGCGCGATAAAATCACCCCATCGATTTTAGAACGTTCTTCGGGCAAAGTAGTTTCTTTTTCTATGAATGAAGCAACAATAAGCGCTTGATAAGGATCTTTATAAGGCAAATTCTTTGATCGAATATGCCAAACCTTCTTCAAAATTATTTGCATCCGATCGTAAGCTCGACGCAATATCTGAAAGTCCGTATCCTTCAAAGTAAAAAAATAAGTATCCGGGAAAAATAGCCCTTCAGGGTGTCGATTATCTCTTAATTTTTCCATAATTTTGGTCACTCAGTTTATTAACTGTATGCTGAATATGAGAATCCGCTTTCAACCCTTCTTTAAGATGAAAGGTCCGTCCTTCAATGAAGGTAACGTTTCGTTATTTCACTCTTCCTACACAACATTGTTTAATAAGTCTCGCGGAGTCATAGTCCGCGAGACTTGATACTCTCCCGCTTTTAATAAAGCGGGGCCTCCGTAAGATGAGCTAACAAAATAAAAATTTACGGATGCTTTATTAAACTCCATTTGGATAAACGATCAGCTCAATAATGAACACCAATTCCAACCGGTGCTTTAATCGTAGTCACTTTTTGTGTTTCCTTTTCATTACGCATTGACATACGGATGAAACGATGCCACATAGTGGAAAACTATGTCCCCAGAATTAAAAATAAGAATTACAGCAATAACAAAAATGATTTTTTAACAACGACATGAAATAAAGTTCAGACCTTCCTTAATACCAACGTACCGTTTGTCCCTCCAAATCCGAAAGAATTTGACATCACCGTAGTAATGTTCAGTTCACGCGCTGTCTTAGGAACAAAATCTAAATCACAATCTTCATCTGGTTGCTCTAAATTAATCGTCGGTGGTACCACATTATCTCGAATAGCCAAAACCGAAATCACCGTTTCAACCGCCCCAGCAGCCCCTAGCATGTGGCCCGTCATTGATTTCGTAGAACTCACGGCTAACTTGTAAGCATGATTCCCAAAAGTTTTTTTGATAGCGAGCACTTCAAGATGATCCGCTGCCTGCGTAGAAGTACCATGAGCATTAACATAATCTACCTCCTCAGGAGCGATCTCAGCATCGATCAAGGAATTCTTCATACAAGCATAAAAACCCTCACCGCCAGGAGCAGGTGCGGTCATATGAAAAGCATCACCGCTCATTCCAAAACCAATTACTTCGGCATAAATAGGAGCCCCGCGCTTCTTTGCATGTTCCCATTCCTCTAATACTACCGATGCTGCTCCTTCACCTAATACAAGGCCATCCCGATCCTTATCCCAAGGACGACTAGCTTTTTCAGGTTCATCATTTCGACTTGAAAGTGCTCGCGCAGCTGAAAATCCGCCAATTCCCAAAGCCGTTGTAGCCATTTCACTACCTCCAGCTACTATTACGTCCGCATCGTTATGCGCAATAATTCTGGCGGCATGACCGATATTATGTAAGCCCGTGGTACAAGCGGTAGCGATAGAAATATTAGGGCCTTTCAAATTGTAGTTTATAGATACTATCCCAGACGCCATATTAATAATGGCGCCTGGGATAAAAAAAGGTGAAATTTTGCGAGGCCCTTCGTTCAACAAAGTCTGATGATATCTTTCAATCCAGGGCATACCACCAATTCCAGAACCAATGGCAACACCTACTCGAGAAGCATTGCTTTCATTGATAACGAGACCAGCGTCTTCAATAGCTTGACGAGACGCCTCGACAGCGAATTGAACAAAAACATCGATTCGGCGAATCTCTTTAGAGTCCAAGGACAGATTCGGATCAAAATTTTTTACTTCCGCTGCGATTTGCGTAGGAAAGGCAGAGGCGTCAAAACGGGTAATACGAACCACGCCGCTTTTACCTTCTAAAAGGGCAGCCCACATATCTGAAACATTATTGCCCAAAGGGGTTACTACTCCTAGGCCCGTTATGACAACGCGTCGCTTCCCCAATTTAACGCTCCTCAGAGAGACTAAGCAGAAAAAAGAACAATTAAAAAACTAATTAGTAGATTCGGTTTTAGAATGCGATTTAATATAATCGATCGCTTGCTGAACGGTTGTAATCTTCTCCGCTTCTTCATCGGAGATTTCAGTATCGAATTGTTCTTCTAATGCCATCACCAACTCAACCGTATCTAAAGAATCAGCACCGAGATCATCTACAAATGAAGCATCATTCGTGACTTCTTCCTCTTTTACTCCTAATTGCTCAACGATAATCTTTTTGACTCGTTCTTCAACTGTTGCCATATTCGCGGCTCCCCTGCTTAAAAAACTAAATTAAGTGAATTCGATCAATAGTAACATTTTATTACTTGTATTCAAGCGCTATACCATACACATTCCACCATTAATATGCAATGTCTCCCCGGTTATATATCCAGCTCCCTCAGAGGCCAAATAAACTACAGCTTTAGCAATTTCCTCGGGGCATCCCATTCGTTTCATTGGTACTCGAGCCAAAATAGCTTCTTGTTTCTTTTCAGATAATGCACCCGTCATTTCCGTTTCAATAAAACCAGGAGCAATGCAATTGGCTGTAATGCCATAAGCAGCATACTCTATGGCGACAACTTTTGTGAGGCCGATAAGACCTGCTTTGGCAGCCACATAGTTTGCTTGTCCTGAATTTCCCATAACTGCCACAACGGAAGCAATATTGATAATGCGGCCCCACTGCTTCTTAAGCATTGACTTTAAACAAGCTTTAATCAAATGAAAAACACCACTCAAATTAGTTTCAATAACAGCTTCCCATTCTTCAGGCTTCATACGGAGTAAAATGTTGTCGCGAGCAATACCAGCATTATTAATGAGAATGTCCGGAGAACCAAAATCTTCCTGCATTTGAGTTAAGATAGTTTTCATAGCTCCTTGATCGCAAACGTTTAGAACATAACCTTTTCCTTTAATCCCCTTCTCAGTCAAAAGTTGGGTAATTTTATGAGCTCCCTTTTCGGAGGTGGCCGCTCCAAAAACAACAGCACCTTGAAAGCCAGCTTCTTTGGCAATTGCTAATCCGATGCCGCGAGATGCGCCAGTAATTAAAGCAATTTTTCCTTCAATAGACATTGTAGTATTTCCTCTTTTTTTAAAATTAAGGACTTTACTTCACACGTTCCAAAGCAGCTAAAATTAACTTTGTTGTCGTAAGTGGGAATGTTTCACTTTGGCGTTCGATGCGCTTATTCAAACCTGCTAATTTATTATTTGGTCCGCACTCTCCAAACAATCTTATTCCTTGTTTTCCCATTTTTTGTATAGTTTCTATCCATCGTACAGGATTCACAAGTTGTTTCGCCAGCACGTTGCGAATTGCCTCAGGAGCCTTATGCTCAGCCACATCCGTATTGTGGATTACAGGAATCTTTGGCGAAGTCACTGTTACCTCAGCTAAATCGCGCACGAGACGCTCAGCCGCCGGCTGCATCAAAGGAGAGTGAGAAGGCACGCTGATAGGAATGCGTTTAGCAATTTTAGCACCTTTAGTTTTAGCCAACGCAAGAGCATGGTCTACCGCTGATGCATCCCCAGATATCACTGTCTGAGCGGAAGAATTTAAATTAGCAGGCCTAACCACAACAGTACCTTGAGTCGATTGTTCACATATTGCTCCGATTTGCGATTCATTTAATCCAATGATGGTTCCCATCGCTCCTTTACCCGCTGGTACTGCTTCTTGCATATAATACCCTCGGTTTTTTACTAACTGAATAACATCTATAAACTTCAGTGCTTTCGCACAGACCAAGGCTGCGTATTCTCCTAAACTATGGCCTGCCATCGCCTGGGGTGGTGGACCGCCTAAGGCTTTCCAACAACGAAAAATAGCGATATCAGCTACCAATATAGCAGGCTGTGTAAATTGAGTTTGATCTAATTTCTCTTGAGGCCCTTCTTGAGTTACTGCCCACAAGTCATACCCTAAAATGGAAGATGCTTCGTGAAACGTTTCTCTAACTAGAAGCTGCTCTTTTGCTAACTCTCCAAGCATTCTCAGATGTTGAGATCCTTGACCTGGAAATACCAAAGCAAATGGTTGAGGCATGTTTTTATTTTTCCATTAATACTTTAATAGAGCAGCACCCCAAGCTAATCCTGCTCCGAAGGCTTCTAATAATAAGGTTTCGCCGCGTTGGATTTTTCCGGATCGAACCGCGGCATCGAGAGCTAAAGGAATAGAAGCGGCAGAGGTGTTCCCATGTTTTTCAACGGTTAAAATAACCCGTTCCAGAGGTAAACCTAGGCGTTTAGCTGTTGCTTGAATAATCCGCATATTTGCTTGATGAGGTATTAACCAATCAATGTCCGATTTTTTAAGGCCGCTCTTTTTTACAGTCGCATCAACAATTTCTCCTAATTTAGTCACGGCTACCTTAAAAACTTCATTACCCCGCATCCGCAACAGCAACTCGTTCAATTCGCGATCCCATATTGGACTTTTAGAAGTAATTAGATCTGCGTAGTTACCATTAGCATGGAGAATACTTTTCAGAATTCCAGGTTCTTTGTCAGCTTGCAAAATTACAGCTCCAGCTCCATCACCAAATAAAATACATGTACTACGGTCTTGCCAATCCACTATTTTTGTTAGCGAGTCCACACCAACGATCAGAACAGTTTTAGCGCTACCCGTTCGAATATATTGATCTGCAACACTTAATCCATACACAAATCCCGCACACGCGGCATTTAAATCAAAAGCGGGAATATCATCTCTTAAATTTAAATGTCTCTGGACTAAACAAGCTGTACTTGGAAAGTAATATTCCGATGTAGCTGTCCCCACGATAACCATTTCAATAGTGGAAGGGTCAATCCCAGACATTTCAATAGCACGCTTAGAAGCGTCGACCGCCATTGTTGTGGTGTTATCAGAACTCCCAGCAATAACATGGCGTTCTCGTACGCCAACTCGCTTCATTATCCATTCGTCCGAAGTTTCCACCATTTTTTCCAAATCCATATTGCTGAGGACTTGATCCGGAATATAGCCGCCAACCCCACGAATACGCGAATATATCATTGGGTTTCAAACTCCTTAAGAACACTGCTAACTTTTTCTTTGATGAGTTGTGGAATATTTTTATCAACCTCGAGAATAGCTTCTTCCACAGCCGAAACGAAGGAATTAACATTAGCACTCCCATGACTTTTTATCACAATCTTGTTTAAACCTAAAAAAGTCGCCCCGTTATAACGTTCCGGATCAACCCGCCTTATTAAGCGTTTAAAAACAGGAATAGCGGGCAATATCGCCAACTTAGTCCACCATGCCTCTTTAAAAGCTTTCCGTGCATATTGCGTAATTAATTTTGCCATACCCTCTGTGGCTTTTAATACCACGTTTCCTACAAAGCCATCGCATACCACAAGATCGGCAATATTATCAAAGATAGAATCGCCTTCCGCGTACCCAATATAATTAATCGCTTTACTTTTCTCAAAAAGTCCATTAGCCTTTTTTACTAACTCATTTCCTTTAATTTCTTCTTCACCCACATTTAGCAGTCCAACTCTTGGCTTAGCAATATTATCAGTAGCCGCTGCTAAAATAGATCCCATCACAGCAAATTGGTACAAATTTTCTGGACTAGAATCGACATTGGCGCCCAAATCTAAAACCCGAACCTCCCGTTCATTTTTTGTGGGAAAAGAAGCGATAATAGCGGGTCGATCAATTCCCGGTAAGGTTTTAAGAATGTAGTGAGCAGTCGCCATCAATGCTCCCGTGTTGCCTGCACTGACGCAAGCCTGCGCTCGGCCCTCTTTCAGTAAATTTATAGCTACCCGCATCGAAGAATCTTTTTTCATCCGAAGCGCCTGGGCAGGAGCCTCATCCATTGCCACCTCTTCAGTGGCGTTCACAATTTCCCAGCGATTCCCCGATGTTTTCCTACTATTCTCTATTAAAGGGCGCAGTTCCCCTTCTTTACCTACTAGGATAAGTTTAACATTTGAGTATTTCTTAAGAACTGACAATGCCGCGGGCACAATGACTTTAGGACCGTAATCGCCGCCCATGGCGTCCAGTGCAATTATCTTCACCATTAATGGGTTACTCTTCGTTTTCGTAAGACTCTTCTGAAGTAATGACTTCACGGCCCTTATAATATCCTTCTGGGCTAATGTGATGTCGCAGATGTGTTTCACCAGTCACAGGATCTTTAGATAACGCGGGTGCGCGCAGAGCATCGTGTAAACGACGCATGCCGCGTCTTGAACGCGTCTTACGACTTTTTTGTACCGCCACTCTTTTTTACTCCAAGGTCTAATATTATTGCTTGTGTTTGGGAAGCATAGATAAGCTGAACAATAATTCCTCTCCTATTGTTTATTTCTGTTAAAGTTACTCTTCGTTAGAGTTACTTTTTCATCAGTAATCAACATACTCATAGGGTTGAAGTAATTACTTTGCCTTATCATCCCTTGCTGAGCTCTTATACAAGATATTCGTTTATATAGGTTCACTGCTTCACCATAACGCTGACATTCTAAATATGGATGGGCTTCGAGTACCTACTTGAATAAAACGAAGCCAACACTTTCCTCGGCTGAATTCTAAAAAGAAAAAGACAGCCCGCTATTTCTCCTGGATTTTTCACCAGACGAAGTAGTCCCGGATCGTAAAGATCAAAGGATTGGTTTTAATAGTAATCGATTACTTACTCACCCATCCGAATCTAGCGAAGGCAATGGTATATCGGAATAACATGGGTGTCAAACAGCCAGTGTCCCAGTTAAGGGCTCTAAATTAAGGACTCTAAAGGCTCTCCGGTCTTGGTGATTTTGATTTATGCACTGTATTCTTGACCTATTCATCATGCTCCACATTCTTATTAGTCCACTATAAGTTACGCACACGACCCAAAACCTTCCTCTCGCAACACCAAAAACAAAGGGGTTTACGAACACCACAATAAGAATCGAATATAAAACATTTTATAGAGTAAAAAAGTATTAATAAAATCAAGAAAAATTAAAAGCTTACTATTTTAAAATCAATTCTTAAAACTAATTGAAGCAGCAAAAACTAACTGGAGCATACCGGAAAATATTAGATGCAAGCGTTTAAATTTCAATGATGTTCATTGCAAAATTGTTAAAGAAATAGATGCTTAAATAGCATTTAATATTTAATTAATACTCGCATTATCAATTAAATGCATTACCTTAAATTTGGAATGGGTGTAGTTCATCGTGCGGTTGGTTTAATAAAGATATTATCATTGGTGTGAGTTAGTTATCAAAAATTGAGTTGACCACGACAATCCGCGAATGAATACGAGTCTGTAACAAAAGCGCCGCCCTCAAAATTCAAACCAAACACACCAAAATGAAAACTCCTGTTTTAACTCTGGGTTTCTCGCCGTTTCAAAAATTTAAGAAAATGAAACAAATCTGCATCTAAAAGCGCACAAACACCGATAACTCGATTATTCCAACTGCACATAATTCCTGCAGAGTGTAAAAATAATCGTCTTAATCCCAACGCTTTCATCTTCCAATTAAAAACCTTGTCTCCGTACTTTTTATCTCCTGCAATTGGATAACCTAAATGAGATGCATGGACCCGAATTTGATGAGTGCGACCTGTCAAAGGTCGTGCTTCCATCAGTGTCGCCTCCGCATAAGAAAAGATTGGATAAAAAAGAGTCACCGCCATTTTCCCGTTTTCATCTACTTTTACCATCCTTTCACCGCTTTGTAGGATATTCTTTTTCAAAGGCACTTCGACTCTTCTTTCGCCTCCTTGCCATTGCCCTTTTACCAACAAAAGATATTGCTTCATAACCTTTCGTTCACTCAGCAAAGCATGAAGTGCCACTAGGAGGCTGCGTTTCTTTGCCACCACTAAACAGCCGGATGTTTCACGATCCAATCGATGTACCAATTCTAAAAATTGACTTTTAGGTCGTATTACGCGTAGCGCTTCGATTAGCCCCACGTTAACTCCACTGCCCCCGTGTACAGGCAAGCCTGTAGGTTTATCGATTATTAACAAGTCTGCTTCTTCGAAGAAAATACGCATTTCAAGCGAGATCAATAAAGATTTATCTGGTATTAGAGGGTTTTTTAGAGTCGATTGGTACAAAGAAGGTACCCGCACCAAATAGCCCAAGGCGAGGCGATAATAGACCCTCATCCGCTTTTTGTTTACTCTGACTTCCCCTTTACGAATAGCACGATAAATCCGAGTTAAAGGCACTCCTTTTAAATAACTAATCAGAAAGTTATCTACTCGTTGTCCATTATGAGAATCATCAATAAGAATGGAGGTTGGCACAAAAATAAGATCCTTTTAAGTTATAAACCATATGGTTTTAATAGTTTTATAGAATAAAGCCTGCTATAGTCAAGTTGTCATCACAATATTATGATACAGAAATGTGATAAGTTGGTGCAAAAATCAGCTGTAAAATTTAGTCCTAGACCTCTTTTAGGGGATCCAGAGGAGAATGAGGATGGATTAATCATGGATTATGTTCTGGATTTCTATATTCAAACTCATAGGACACACCTTGATAAAAAACACAAATTGCCAGTTGAGAAAACAATAGTTATCGATTACTAACACCAATATGAAACGAACATAGTTATTTTTTATTTAACTAACTAATGCGGCGCTCCTAGGAGCGGTTTCTCGGTGAGCCTCTAAACCTAAGCTTGCGGTTGAGCGCCTATAAGAAAATAGGTTGAAAAATGAAAAGAATGCTGATTAACGCGACTCAACTCCATGAGGTACGCGTAGCGATTACTGAAGATTCTAAACTGATCGATCTTGATATCGAAATCCCTGGCCAAGAACAAAAAAAATCTAATATCTATAAAGGCATTATTACTAGCATCGAACCGAGCTTAGGGGCGGTGTTTGTTAATTATGGGAGCGAACGACACGGATTCTTGCCTTTAAAAGAGATTTCCCGAGAGTATTTCCTCCAAGATACGGAACAAGAGTTTGAGGCCATTAATATTAATCAAGTACTTAAAGTAAATCAAGAACTCGTTGTTCAAGTCGATAAGGAAGAGCGAGGAACGAAGGGAGCGGCCTTGACTACCTTTATTAGCTTGGCGGGATCTTTTTTAGTGCTAATGCCTAATAATCCACGGGCTAGTGGTATTTCGCGCCGAATTGAAGGAGAAGAGCGCGATCAATTACGGGACACTATAAGTCAATTAAGCCTTCCTGAAGGTATGGGTTTAATTGTACGCACTGCGGGACTTGGGCGTGCAAAAGAAGACCTCGAATGGGACTTGAAAATCTTATTGCGTTATTGGGAAGCTATAAAACAAGCAGCCATAGCTAAACCAGGTCCTTACTTAATTCATCAGGAAAGCGATGTTATCATTCGTGCAATTCGCGACTATCTACGTCAAGATATTGAAGAGATCCTTATTGATGATGAGCAATCCTATCAAAATGCTTACCATTATATCAGCCAAGTCCGCCCCAGATTCATTGAGCGCTTGAAGCTTTATCAGAATCAATTGCTTCTCTTCAGTCGATTTCAGATCGAAAAACAAATCGAAAGTGCCCACCAACGTGAAGTTCGGCTTCCTTCAGGTGGATCGTTGATTATTGATCACAACGAAGCATTAGTAGCCATTGATATTAATTCAGCTCGGGCTACTCGGGGAGCAAGTATTCAAGAAACAGCGCTTTCGACTAATTTAGAAGCTGCTGAAGAGATTGCTCGTCAATTACGTATCCGCGATATTGGTGGTCTTATTGTCATCGATTTTATCGATATGTCACTAATTCGTAATCAGCGAGAAGTTGAAAACTGTTTGCGTAACGCTTTGAAGCAAGACCGCGCTCGAATTCAAATTGGACGAATTTCGCGATTCGGTTTATTGGAAATGTCTCGTCAGCGATTGCGCTCTTCTTTGACTCGATCAACTCAGATAACTTGTCCTCGCTGTGACGGTGAGGGTACCATTCGCAGTATAGAATCTTTGGGACTTTCAATTGTTCATTTAATTGAGGAACAAGCTTCTAAAGTCGAGCATATTCATTTCCAATTGCAAGTCCCTATCGATTTGGCTATTTACTTAATCAACGAAAAACGAGAAATTTTACGTGATATGGAAAAACGTTATCCCGTAAAAATAACTGTGATTCCTAATCAATATATGGAAACACCACTTTATCAATTAAAGCAAATTAAAACCGATCCGGCAAGTCTAGAACATGGTATAGGTATGCCTAGTTATAAATTGACCAAAGTTTTTAAAGCCGAAACACCACAAAAGCAAGAAATTAAACCGCTACCAGAACCAGCGATTCAAAAGTTCTTGTCTATAAAAGAAACTTTCCTGACAGCAGCTGTTACCCGTAAAACACGCAGCCTTGGCTTGTTCAAGAGGCTAATGGCAAAGATGTTTGGCGCTGAAGAAGAGGTAAAATCTTCGCTTTCTAGAGCAGCATCCTCAATTCCTCAGAACGCGACTCAATTGCCTCGGAGGGGTGAAAAAAAGTCCTATTCGGAAGAGCGTCCTCGCAGATCTTCATCCGGAGATCGTCAGGACGGTGCCAAACTCCATCATCCTCGAAGAGGGAACATCACCTGCCATAGCGGTGGCCGTTCACGTCGGGGAACTCAAGGCGGTCGTGGATATCGATATCACATCCAGCAATCGGGCACGCCGTCTTCTTCATCAGAAGACGATATGGTCGGCATTAATCAATTACCAATTTCCACGCTACCCCCTACCCATTTACCCTTTATGGCCTCAGAATTCGAGTATCCTTTGAAATACCAGAAGAACTCCAATATCGACAACAATTTCTGTCAAGAACATGGGAAAAAAGGCACTACTAACAAAACTCCAGAAGATAAAGAGAATAGGGGGGATCAATAATTCTTAATTCTTAGAAAACACACCTCACAGGTTCTGTTTAATGATAAAGTGAGCGCACTGAAAATCCCTTAATTCAGACCTGAGCTTGTCAATGTGGCTCCCAATATACAAAGGATATTTTCTTAAAAGTAAGCGCTTGGTGAGGCGCTCTTCTAGAGCCCTACGCACGAATCAGCACTTATTGGGCCTTGCTATCGAGCAAGGTGTTACCCGATTTCGTTTTCGGATTCGTTTTCGGAATTTTTTGGGACCATGTGGTCCACGTCCTCTTGGCATTTTATACCCCTTTTCTTATCTGATCGCTTAATACATCCAGTACCGCATTTACATACTTATAGCCTTCCTGAGCGCCGAATTCTTTCACCAATTCCAATGCTTCGTTAATCACTACCTTATACGGCACGTCTTTTCGATGAAGTAATTCATATACCGCCAAGCGCAACACTGCAAGTTCTATAGGGTTTAAGGCGCCAATATCGCGATCTAAATATGTGATCATCAGTTTATCGATAATAGCAACATGCCGAATCGTTCCTGTTACCAAATCTTTAAAATAAAGAAGATCTGCATCTGAAATATCATGTTCTTCAAGAAATTGATTAATTAAAGTATTGGCTTGTGTTTCCAAAAAAGACCATTGATAGAGGGCTTTCAGTGAATAGCGCCGTGCTTTATGACGTTTATTATTTTTCATTACATTTTTTCTGCTGTCTCTGCAAACGGCGAATTTCATCGCGAAATGCATTGATGTCTTGAAAACTGCGACAGACTGAAGCAAATCGTACATAAGCGACTTCATCCAAAGCCTGCAACTCCTCCATTACCAACTCGCCCACCCATTGGGAACTCACCTCACATTCTCCGCTCGCTCGCAATTTATGAATGATACGTTGAACAGAAGCTTCAATTTGCTCCGTACTAACAGGGCGTTTCTCTAACGCCTTCAATAATCCCACTCGAAGCTTTTCTTTATCAAATGTACTGCGCCGGCCGTCTCGTTTAATGATTCGCGGCAAATTTAATTCAGCCATTTCAAAAGTAGTAAAACGTTCTTGGCACTTTAAACACTCACGCCGGCGGCGGACTTGAGCGCCTTCTTCTACTAATCGTGAATCAATTACCTTGGTATCTTCAGTATTACAAAAAGGGCAGTACATTAGCGTAGCACCATTTCCCGACTGTATACTAGAAACTGATGAGTTAATTCTCTTACTTTTTCTTTAATACCAGCAATTACATTTTCATTAGCCGGATCATCTAAAATATCGCAAATCCAATGGGCAAGTTGAGACACTTCTTTTTCTTTAAAACCTCGCGTAGTAACGGCTGGTGTTCCAATGCGAAGACCACTCGTTACAGACGGGGAACGAATTTCTCCAGGTACCGCATTTTTGTTAACAGTAATATTGGCTCGGCCAAGTGCCAGCTCAGCGTCTTTACCTGACATATTTTTATCTAGTAGACTTACTAGAAACATGTGATTATGAGTGCCGCCTGAGACAATAGAGTAATTTCGTTCTATCATCACAGCAACCATCGTTTGAGCATTTTTTAAAGTTTGCTTTGCATAGATTTTAAACTCCGGTTGCATAGCTTCTTTAAACGCTACGGCCTTTGCAGCGATTACATGCATCAAAGGCCCCCCTTGTGAACCCGGAAAAACTGCTGAATTTAAGCGTTTTTCTACTTCAGGATTAGCTTTTGCTAAAATCAGACCAGAGCGGGGTCCACGAAGCGTTTTATGAGTAGTAGTGGTCGTCACATCCGCAATGCTAACGGGGGAAGGATAAACCCCGGCTGCCACCAAACCTGCCACGTGGGCAATATCGGTCATAAAATAGGCGTTGACATTATCGGCGATTTTACGAAAGCGTTGCCAATCTACTATCCCAGAAAAAGCCGAAAACCCTGCTAAAATCACCTTAGGCCTGTGAGCTTCCGCCAACTGTACTACTTGATTGTAATCAATATCGCCTTCTACATCTAGCCCATAGTGAACGGCTTTATAAAATTTACCCGAAAAACTCACTGACGCACCATGCGTCAAATGTCCTCCATGAGATAATTCCATAGATAACAAAGTATCTCCAAGATTCATTAGCGCCATATACGCTTCTGCGTTAGCCTGAGAACCGGAATGAGGTTGGACATTGGCATAGACGGATTTGAATAGAGCTTTTGCTCGATCAATGGCCAATTGCTCCGTGATATCAATAAATTCACAGCCCCCATAATAACGTTTATAAGGATAGCCTTCCGCATATTTATTAGTTAGTACAGACCCTTGCAGCTTTAACACCAGAGGACTTACGTAATTTTCTGAAGCAATCAACTCGATGTGTTCTTCCTGCCGTCCCTTTTCATCACGAACTGCTTTGGCAAGCTCAGGATCAAAGGCTTCTAGTGTGAGATTGGGGTCGTACATTTATTATATGCTCCTTAGTTGAGCTAATAGCGCATTCTACCTGACCACCAAAGACAATAAAATACCAGAAGAGGGGATTATGTACCGGATGTACTAAATCCAGCAGGGGTAGCAGACCAAAGAGGCAACATCAGACACATACACTCTCTAAATAAACGGAGCCTCATTCTCCTTCAGTATAAGGGTTTAACCTGAAAAGTACCCAACTCTACTCTCACCAGCTTATTACAATCTAATCCTTTTTTAACCTAATTATTTATAGATCAAACCTCTTAGATCCCTAATCTTCTAGACTCAGTGAGTCTATTGACTCCGGCATCACCGGTAAACTTGCTCGGCTTATGCGTAGGTAATGTACCAAGTTGGGAATAAAATTAAGTATTTAAAAACGCTATATAACATAGCCGCTTTAAGGTCAGGATACAGTTAGAATCGGTGAGGTTCAAATTTTTCCTAGGGATGGCTTGGAGCTTTCTGATTATTCTAACTTAGAGTAGTCAAGCTGTTTCTGTGAGAACTGAGCCAAATCCCTTTTTTTTATGGAAAAACAGATGAATTGAGTCCATGTGTATTTTCAGTCTTCAATCACACCGCTTAGTGACTAAGGGAAGCCCGTAACGACAGAAGACGCCTGGGTCGGCAGTAATTGCTCTAGCGTCCAACTAATTTTCATCTTTTGAACGTATTCTCTTATCCTTTTTTCTCTCATTATTTAGACTCATACACGGTTGCCATAGACTTGGGAGATGAATTTGTTAATTAGAGCCCGCTCACTATTTTCGGTGTCAGGTGCTGCCTACAAAACTAGGCCTTTGATATTCGAACAATATGTGAAGCAATCGATAATTCTTAAAGTCATCTAATATTTTCCACTAGTATCAAGTAAAGTGCTGGATTGCGCCTGACGCGTAATCCAGCCTTCATTTTCACTGATTAATTCTTAAGAGTGGTTTTTACAAAAGGGATAGTCAATTTACGTTTGGCAATCAAAGAGGCCCAATCTAGCTTATCTAATAAATTAAATAACAAAGACATATCCCTTGGGTAGCGGCACAGTAAAAATTGACCGACTGCATCAGGCAATTCAAAACCACGATCATGCGCACGCATTTGTAATGCTTTTATTTTTTCCGTATCAGTTAAACCAACTATCTGAAAAACTAAATCCCAAGATAAACGCGAACGTAAATCGGCCAATTGGCAATTTAATTGTGGAGGAATAGTCTTCCCAGAAATAATTAATTTTAGGTTAGCGTTCGCACGTGCTCTATTGTAAAAATGTAAAAGCGCTTCCTCCCAATTTTTTTGATTCAACACCGCGTCAACATCATCAATACAAATAAGATGTTTTGTTTCCATTCCTTGCAAAATTTCTGGTGTTAGTTGTGACATCCGTAAAGGTAAATACATGGTTTCGAGCGCACGATTATTCATTTCGTGGCAGCACGCTTGCAATAAATGAGTTCGTCCAACACCTGACTCTCCCCACACATAAACAAACGATTCGACTTTGTTTTCTAAAAAATCGTTTAGTACATGTAGGACTGCTTCGTTTTCACCTGGGTAAAAATTAGCGAAAGTAGTTTCTTCCTGCAAATTAATTCGTAAGGGTAATTGATCTGACATTACTAGTGAAGAGAAGAAAAAGTTATCGCCGTCCAAGATTCTGGGGGCGGCTGATTTATTTTCCATCGATAAAATAAACTAGCCGCCTTTAAATCCCTCTGAGAAGAAATGCCCTCCGCAACAAGGTGAGAAAACAACTTTAGTGCTTTCACTAAACCCTCTAAATTACCCACCATTTTAATTTTAAGTAAAAGCATATCGGTATTTGTATCACTAATAAAGGTAGAAAATTGATTGGCCATCATGTCGCCGCACGATGGATGCTGTTCATTACTACTTGAGTAACATCCAACCTCGTTACCTGCCATTCATAAAAGATACCATTGAAAAATAACTGCCATTCTTCTTGAAGCTTTCGTCAGTTGGCACCAATGACCACTGCCCCGGATAGAATAGAATCTGTACCATAACGCCGCAAAATTGCCTGAAGTTGAGGAATGGAAAGTAAAGTAGGAGCGGATTACACTACATTGGTCTGGTCTTCTAGATTCACCACCAGAAAAATAATAGGAATACCGCGCAAGAATGCCGTCTGCTACATTGTGTAGATTACTGGATTCAGGCCTTTCGCTGGCAAGTATTTCGGATTGAGAACCATTAAGAACCGAAATCCAGACCATAGTTAAGGGACAGCTAGTGCTCCAAATAGCTTGCCTTACATTCTGTAGCAAATACCTCACGAGTTTATCAAACACTACCTGTAATAGAAACTGCTGCTCATCCTTTTTTTCGGCTTTGTCGGCCTCGACAATGTAACTATACTTTTCAACATAGTTATTGATTTTGGGCAGCGTATCCCGAATAGCCAGTAAAGTCATTATTTCGGTATTACTACTACTTATCCGAACCAACCCTTGTTCAAGAGCTTGAGGTAAGATTTTCTGTAACATTGGGGAGGACTGGTCACTAACGGCAACTGTTGCAGTGCTTATACTAAGAACTTCAACGGCAATTCCCCTATTTATAAATAAAGGTGCCGTAATCGTCACAAGAAAGATCTTTAATTTCTGAATGACTATCATTAAGCTCTTTCTTCCATTGCTCTTATGACTTAAATTCTTTCTAAAAGAAAATTATATGATTTCTCCCTTCCATTTGTCTGCACTCTTTTGCTATCCTTTTCCACCTATGTCAGAACTTAAAAAACCATTATCTTACCGCGATGCTGGTGTGGATATTGAAAAAGCTAACCTATTTGTAAATTCAATCAAGCCTATTGCTAAACGCACTCATCGGCCTGAGGTTTTAAGAGGCATCGGGGGATTTAGTGGTTTATTCGAGTTACCAAGTGGCTATAATCACCCTGTCCTAATTTCAGGGACAGATGGCGTAGGAACTAAATTAAAATTAGCTATGGATCTTAATAACCATAACAACATTGGTATTGATTTGGTTGCCATGTGTGTTAATGATATCATTACGAGCGGAGCGGAACCCTTATTTTTTCTTGACTATTACGCTACAAGCCATTTAAATATTGAGCAAGCGCGGCAGATTCTCGAAGGAATTGGTAAGGGCTGTGAAATAGTGGGAATGGCCTTGATCGGCGGTGAAACGGCCGAAATGCCGGGGCTCTATGGGAGTGCTGATTATGATCTTGCGGGATTTTGTGTGGGTATCGTTGAAAAAGAAAGGATCATCGATGGAAGCCAAGTTCGCGTAGGAGATACTTTAATCGCTTTACCATCCTCAGGACCACATTCTAACGGCTACTCATTAATTCATAAAATTCTCGCCCGTACTAAGATAAAACCAACAGATGCCTTTGAAGATACTACTTTTGGAGATGCCTTACTTGCGCCTACTCGGATTTACGCTCAGACCATTAAACAGCTTTTACGCCATTTTAATCTTCATGCCATAGCCCATATTACAGGTGGAGGATTAGTAGATAATATTCCCCGCATGCTACCTGGCTCCATGAAAGCTGTCATTAATACCCATAGCTGGGATCGGCCAACAATTTTTCAGTGGTTACAAAAAGAAGGTAGGGTTACAGAACAAGAAATGATTCGCACTTTCAATGTAGGAGTAGGAATGATTCTTTGTATTGCAGAAAAAGATATAGGTAAAGTTTTAGATTTTCTTCTTACACTTGGCGAAAAAGCCTGGGTGATTGGTGAGGTTCAACTTTTCTCCCAAAAGAAGTCCAACGTTGTGATAAGTTAATGACATCCAAAAAATTACCCATTGTCACTCTCATTTCAGGAAATGGTAGCAACTTACAGGCCATTATTGACGCATTAGAACAAGGTTTAGCAGTTGAAATACGTGCAGTTATTAGCAACCGTGAGGATGCTTATGGGTTAGAACGCGCTAAAAAATATCATATTCCTAGAGAGGTTATCCCTCATCACAGCTTTTCGAAGCATAGCAGTTTTGAACGGATCCTCCGAAAAACTATCGATAAGTATCAACCTGAATTAATTGTGTTAGCAGGTTTCATGAGAAAACTGAGCGGGAATTTTGTACTTCATTACGAAGGACGAATGCTGAATATCCATCCAGCTCTCCTCCCTAAATATCCGGGTCTCGATACCCACGCACGCGTTCTCGCAGCTGGTGATCGCGAGCATGGTGTTAGTGTCCATTACGTAACCAAAACTGTAGATGGCGGACCTATTATTTGTCAAGCTAAACTTTTAGTATTACCCGATGATACTTCGGAAAGCTTGCGGGCACGAGTTCATGCCCTTGAGCATATCGTATATCCTAAGGTTCTTTCTTGGATTGCAGCCAGAAGTCTCAGCCTGGAAGGAAATAGGGTCCTGCTGGACAATGAAATGTTACCAAATCCTAAGTAGTCTTTCCAGCCTTAGAACGACAAAATCTCTAAGCAGAGGGTGGGGGTGTGCTCAATAAACCTCTTAAAAAATATCAGTAGAGTGGAATCGTCAATAGGCTCCAGTGTATAATCGCTATTCATTAATATATTAATATTAATTATTATAGGTAGTAGTAGACATGGTTAAGTCTGAACTCATCAATCGTATCTCAGCGCAACAAAAAAACCTCTCATTAAAAGATGTCGAACTTAGTGTCAACCATATTTTAGAACGAATGAGTGTCACTTTAGGTCAAAGCGACCGTATTGAAATCCGGGGATTTGGCAGTTTCTCTCTGCATTACCGTCCTTCGCGCAAAGCGCACAACCCAAAGACAGGTGAACGCGTTTACACTGAAGCTAAATACACGCCACATTTTAAACCAGGAAAAGATTTGCGGGAGCGTGTTAATGATAATCGTCATCGGTATCAAGTCACTGAAATTAAGATGACTGTCTCTGAATAGTTAATGCTAACGAATAAAGTCTTTTCTGAAAACACCACTGACTCCATTTCCAAAGCTATAGTCTGTTTAACGATACAGCAGAGTGATCATTACTCTCATAATTACATTTTGGGGAAATTGGAGAAGTAAGGTTGGTTGCTCAAGGCTTTTAAACACAGTAGGCGCAATCACTCGGCGGCAAGTATTATTACGTAGGCGAGATATGCCGTTGGTTTAGCTCCTGAGCAATTACCCCTTACCCCTTCAGCAGATTCAGGAACGAATTCACACACTCCGGTCAAATTCCCATAGTCACAATTCCCGTCTCTATGCATTGAGGGTCAATGCATACCATGTTTTGTTCGAGTTTCGTAAGATAGTTTTTTTCTCAAAACGATATCAATGGCCCACTAGTTTTATACTTATTATCTAATCAACCAATCAACAAAAAAATTTATCGCCAACTCTTATGGGTAAAAAATAATTAATGACTAACCGCACTTAGTTAAATAGTAATTAATAATAATTTAAAAACTTTTGGAAAAATTCTAGATATATAGAAACGGGAGAAATTGATTGAATTATATCTCAATTCTTTCTATGTTATTGTATCGATACTGTAAGCACTATTTCTTGCTACAAACACTATCACACTTTATCAAAACAGTTTTGTATTACTTGTTTTGTAGATAGGATGGCTTGTTGCTTTGATGTCATGGCATTATTTAGAGAACCAATAAATTGCGTGGATAAAAAATGCAATTAAGTTAGAATACTGATTTCCTTTGAAGGCGTTCAATAATGAACTTGTTTCATCGTATTAAACATAATTTTAATGAAAGCATTCAAACTAAAATAACGTCTGCTGAAGCATTAGTCAATCCCATTGCTCAAGCAGGAGAGTTGATGGCTCAATGTTTGCTTTCTAATCATAAAATTTTAAGTTGTGGTAATGGCGGATCTGCAGCTGATGCACAGCACTTTTCATCGGAAATGTTAAATCGGTTTAAAGCAGAACGACCTAGTCTTCCTGCTATTGCACTTACTACAGACGCTTCTACTGTCACATCAATCGCGAATGATTACGGATACGAAGAAATCTTTTCTCGACAAATTAAAGGGCTTGGAGCAAGCGGAGATATTTTATTAGCCATGAGCACTAGCAGCCGTTCAAAAAATATTCTTAACGCGGTAAATGCTGCTCATCAGCGTGAAATGAACGTCATTGTATTGACTGGACGGGATGGAGGAGAGATCGCTATTTTATTAACTGCCAATGACGTAGAGATTCGAGTACCTGCAGAATCTACAGCTCGTATTCAAGAAACTCATTTACTTATCATTCATTGCCTTTGTGACATTATCGAATACCAACTATTTGAGCGTGGCGAGTAAAAGCTACACCTGCTTTGTATGGGTTTTTAGGAGGGTAATTAATGATAAAAAAAATAATAGTTTTAATGGCGCTTATAACGCTTATCTTTCCTCTTGTAGGCTGTGTTCCCAGCATAGTTTTGGCAAGTGCTGCTAGTGCTACTCTCGGAGGGGCTGTGATCTATGATCAACGAACGTATCGAACAATGAATCAGGATCATAATGCCCGCTCGACAATCCAATATTGCTTAGATAATTGTCCTCCCTTAAAAGTACAATCTCATATTACTGTCTCAGTATTCAATAATGTAGCACTTCTCGTAGGACAGACCAAAATACCCGAAATTCGCGATCGCGCTTATCAAATTGTAGAAAAAGCTCCCCACATTCGACGAATTTACAACGAAATTACTATTAGGTCCCCACTTTCCCCGATACAACAAGCCGTCGATTCGTGGATCACTACCAAAGCTCGAACAGCTATGTTAGGAAAAGCCGGTTTACATTCTTCCAATTTTAAGGTAGTTACAGAAAATAGAGTGGTCTATTTGCTGGGTATCGTCAGTCCCCGACAAGCGGCTATGGCAGCTGATGTTGCTCGTCAAATTTCGGGAGTGAAAAAAGTGGTCAAAGTATTTGAATATGAATAATTATATTGAGCTTATTTACAGTCCAAAAAGAGAACGAATAAATTGAGAAAGATGTATAACGGGAGGCAAAAGAATTCGACCCAGTAATCCAAATACCAGCAATCCTAATAAAATCCAAATTCCATAAGGCTCTATTTTTGAATACCCATAAGCCGCTCTAGGAGGTAGGATAGCAGAAACGATGCGACTTCCATCTAAAGGAGGAAGGGGGATTAAATTGAGAATTATTAGTACCACATTGATTAATATTCCAAAAATACCTGCGATATAGAAAAAAACCGTTACCTTTCTTAGGATTAAATCTTCTGCTCCACTTCCCAAAGTGATACTTAACTTTGCAATAGCCGCCCATAAGAAGGCCATGAGTAAATTAGCAAATGGGCCTGCAAGCGCAACAAGAGACATATCTCTGCGGGGTTTTCTTAGATTCTGCCAAGCAACAGGAACAGGTTTCGCCCAACCAAAAGCGAACGTAAATTTACTGAGAATTAGCATTAAAATAGGCAACATAAGAGTCCCCACAGGGTCAATGTGCTTCACAGGATTGAGCGTAACCCGCCCCATCATGAGAGTAGTCTTGTCGCCTAACTTACTGGCTACCCAGCCATGGGCTGCTTCATGCAAAGTGATTGCAAACAATAAAGGTAAAATAATAACTGCGATGAGATGAATGATATTTCCGTAATTCATAAGGCTATTATACCAGAAGCGTCAAATACTATTTAACAATCTGAGGGTACAGGTTTTCATTACTATTTACTACAATCGTTATCCTCTTATTCGTTTTCGTTGAACGCCCCAAAGCCGCTGTCAAAGGTATAAATCGTTTCTATTTCTAGAATGATAATAAACAAGTGATGAGAGTAATTCTGGGAAAACGCGCATTTAATTTAACCGTATCATTAACAATTTGCAATCGGTCCACTGCTTAAAACTTTCGTATTCAAAATTATTTTTCTATCTTTTGTAAACCGCTCTGGAACTTCCAGATTCGGAATCATAGTATCAACTGCCTATCAATGATCCACTCATAAATAGCCCGTAATAAATAGGAGCAACTGGAGGTCATTTTTTCACAAAAAGACTAGAGTCACTTACCTCTCTATATTCACGTTCAGCTTCGCTCAAGCTTACTTGAAAGGACTCTCGATCAAACAATCGATTTTCATATTTAGCGATAGCTTTTGCCGAACTGGGTAATTGAATGCCTAAATGGGTTAATCGCCATAGTAATGGAGACAAGACACAATCTGCTAATGTAAATTCATCCATAAAATAAGGTTTTTCTGAAAAAATTGGTTCCATTAGCACTAAACCTTTCTTGAGCGCTTCACCTTCAGCTGCTACTTGTTTAGGGGAACCTTTTTCGATGGACTTTAACCGCGGATACAAATCTCGCTCAATGCGGCACATTAATAAGCGACACTTTGCTCGAGCTATCGGATAAACAGGTAACAAAGGAGGATGAGGAAAGCGTTCATCTAAATATTCCATAATGATGTGCGAATCAAACAAGACTAAATCACGATCTACTAGAGTAGGCAAAGTTTCACAGGGATTGAGCTCTGTCAAATCTTCGTTGGGATGATTAGCATCAACGTCAATAATATCAACACTAACACCTTTTTCCGCTAACACAATTCGTACTTGATGACTGTAAATGTCCGTATGGCCCGAATAGAGTGTCATAATAGAACGCTTTAGCATGATCATTCCTTACCGTTTTACCAGAAAATTATCGTTTGGAATATTGGGTACCTTTACGCGCCTTATGGCGTCCTACTTTCTTACGCTCGACCATGCGAGGATCACGAGTGACAAATCCGATTTTCCGCAATATGCTGCGCCACGAACCACCACTTTTTTCGCCTTCTTCATCATAGTCGATCAAAGCTCTGGTAATTCCATGGCGAATCGCGCCTGCTTGGCCGCTGTCACCACCACCTTCAACGGTAGCATAAATATCAAATTGGGACTGGATATCCAAACTTACTAAGGGTTGACGAACCACCATTCGAGCAGTTTCCCGACCAAAGTATTCATCCAGTTCTCTCCTGTTAACCGTAATTTTCCCAGAACCTTGCCTCAAAAAAACTCGCGCAGAGGCCGTCTTACGACGGCCCGTGCCTAAATTTTTCTTTTTTGCCACTTGTACCATAATCTTAAAAACCCCTATTATGCTAACTCTATCAATTCAGGTTGCTGCGCTTGGTGTGGATGCTGGTCTCCCGCATAAATTTTCAACTTACGGTACACTTTACGTCCCAAAGAGCCTTTAGGTAACATCCCTTTGACCGCTAGTTCTAACACACGTTCTGGATGTTTTGCCTGTAAAGTGGAAAAATTAACGGTTTTTAACCCACCGGGATAACCAGAATAATGATGATATTGCTTGTCTTCCAGTTTCTTACCAGAAACGCAAAGTTTATCGACGTTAATAACGACAATAAAGTTGCCTATATCAACGTTAGGGGTATATTCTGGCTTATGCTTACCTCGTAAGCGTATAGCAATCTTACTCGCCAACCGTCCCAGCGTTTTACCTTTTGCATCTACTAACAACCACCGCGAATTAATAGTTCTTGCGTTTGCCATGTAAGTTAGCATAGGGTATAAAACCTTCAACTTAAAGAAAGAGGGACAGCATAGTACAGCATATTTTTTCGATATGCAAGATCACACGCTACACTAAACCTAGTAGTGAAGCGAATAAACAACAGAAGTTCCCATTTTAAGAACACGCGGGGATTTTTGAACTTTGATGAAATCCGGCCTTGACAGCCACCATCTTTGAAATGTTATGGGATTCTGATCGGCATAGTCTCGAATGATGAGAGAGGCGTTTTTTCGTCTAAACCAATATCCGATTTCCAATGCAATGGTGCTTAATGGCCCAACGTTGAGCGACTGCTGTATTGCCAAAAGCGTAATGATACGAAGCAATATTGTATGATCGTTTCTATTGCATTACCTTACTAGAAAAATACAATAGTTCCTTTCCGCAATCCGATCATGACTATAATCCTTATGATTAAGCTTCTTATTAAAATTTTTTAAATACACCTATCCCCTTATACTCTCTTCATTAATGTTCTTTTGATTCTTTTGAATTCAATTTGAAACTTTGGTGAAATCGCTTTAGTGTTTAAAGTTTGAGCTACTGAATTTCAAGATGACTATGTTCTCGCGCTCTTTCTGGTAGGTGTGATAAGATACTTATTCCCTAGGCGCCCGTAGCTCAGTTGGATAGAGTAACCGGCTTCGAACCGGTTGGTCGGGGGTTCGAATCCCTCCGGGCGCGTGAGTCCCTTTACATCCCACCCCTCTAGAAATGATCTTTTTTACATTTATCCAACACATTGGATTACAATCTTATTGCCTTTTTATATGAAGTCGGAAGGGCTTTGTCTGTAGCTTGGCATACCTTCTACTTTTTAGTAAAGAGATTTTCTATTATTTTTCAATGCAATAGATTATTTTGCTGCTTCCTTAGATCGAATAAGAAGCAAAGCCCCATCCCATTTAGGAATGCAATGGATTTCTTTAGATTCTCGATAAGGACGAATCTTTAGTTTTCTCCATTGATAACCTGATAAGGCTGGAATAAGTTGATTGATTCCTCCACTATTAAACCATGTTATTTCATGGAATCGATGTAGAGTGATTAAATGCTTAGGTGGAAGACGATAATTAATCGAGCCCACCCATAAAGGTAAAGGAGAGTCTTCAAAGCGCACGCCCGATTCCCATAATCGGAGCTCAATAATAGTAGTTGCATGAGCGAGATGTTTAATCATGAATAAAATAGGCGGTCTACCTCGATAAAGATAGGGAAATATGGGAAGATGATGTTCTGGTTTATAACTCGCAAATCGCCCCAACGCAGCCTGGACATCCGTTTTGCTATGAACAATTAGCCATCCTTTCTGCTCTAGCATCTGCTCGATAGTACTTAACCAATCTACCCACTGAATGTTGAAAGGCTCAGTAGAGTGGCCGAATCGATCAAGTCGGAAGGCAGGAATACATATTAATGGATCTTGCCACCAATTTTCAATAGTTGTTTCTTGGATAGACCAAATGGGTGTATAACGATGCATAAGAGTGTGGTATTTTGCTTTACAAAAACCAGCCCAAGGAAGGATAATGGCGAGAATTAAAAAGATTAACCATTTTGAGTTACCAAAGGCTTTTGGAGGGTAACGTCGATACGAAATAATCACACTCAATAAGATTGCAAGTCCGAGAAAAAGGCTGGCTAAAACGTCTTCTAACCAATGTGTACCTAAGTACAAACGGGAATAGCCTATTAAAATAATTAAAATAGTCGTTAAAGTGTAAGGAATCCAGTGCCATTTTTTAGGCATCTGCTGGGCAGTTAAAAAGGCAATAAAACCAAAGATAGGAAGGCTAAGACTCACGTGGCCGCTGGGAAAAGAAGAAGAATGATCAAGAACTAAAAAGCCAGTGGGCCGTGGAGAATAAATTAAATTTTTGAAAACTACAGTAAGACATCCTGTTATTAGGGTGACAGCTGTCAAGTGTAAGGCAGGGCGCCAAAGCTTTTTAATAATAAGAGCGACTATGAAGAGTAAGACGATGCTAATTATTACCTTAACGTCGCCTAATATCGTGATGATAGTGAAAGATTTATCAACGTTTGGCAATCTTAAACTTTGTAAGAAATAAAACAAAGGTTCGTTAAAGTTAACTGAAGGCCCTAGTGTTACAGCAACAATAGCTAATGCGAAAAAACAGCAAAGACTTAGAAATATTAACAGCACCATGGTTAATTGATGATGGTCCATAGGGCTACTAAGATTAGTAATAAGTCGTAATAAAAACCGTGAAGAATGATGATCGTATAACCACCCCCATAAATGATCGACACCATCACTAACTAGAGATATTAAAAAGCTAAAAGAACGTTGGATGGCCCAAAAAAGCAACCAAACTAACACGATAATAGCTAATCCTAATAATATGAATGTAGTAGTTACATGGTGAGGCAATTGCAGGGATACGCTACCGATAAGAACTCCCGGTAGTAAATAAGCGACTGCCCAAAGTATTGTCGAAGGAACGGCTGCGAGGAAAAAATGAGGCCAGCTCATTTTTAAAAGGCCTGCAATTAAAGGAACTGAACTCCTTATAGGGCCAACAAAGCGGCCGATTAGGATACTTTTACCCCCATGTTTTCTGAAAAAGGCCTCTCCTGCTGATAACCATTGAGGATATCGTTTAAAAGGCCAGGTAAGACGGAGGCGTTCATTATAATATTTTCCTAAACAAAAACCAACAGTGTCCCCAACCAACGCACCCACAGAAGCCCAAAATAAAGTAGTATCTGGCGAAATCATCCCACGACCTACTAAAATACCAATAATCGACATGGTGATAGAACCAGGGATAATAGTCCCAATTAAAGGTAAGGATTCAGCAAGAGGCACGAGAAAAGCAAATAATATCCTCATATAGGCGTGAGCCTGTAGATAATGATTAATTTGCGTGAAGTAATACTCAGTCATCCGATTATTTTTTATTTTTCTATCTAAGAGATGAGAAATTTATAAAATTATATCCCCTTTCGCCTGTAAATCGGCATGGTACGAAGAGCGGACTAATGGGCCACTGGCAACATTGATAAATCCTAAACTTCTCGCAAGTTTGCCCAATTCGCGAAATTCTTGTGGTGTTACATAGCGATCAACGGGCATGTGATAACGAGTAGGCTGTAAATATTGGCCAAGCGTTATCATGTTAACATCGTGTTTGCGTAAATCTTGCATTACAGTTTCTATTTCTTCACGCGTTTCTCCAAGGCCCAACATCATACTTGATTTAGTAGGAATTCCTGGAAAGCGATTTTTAAATTTCTGTAATAAAGTCAGCGACCATTGGTAGTCCGCGCCGGGTCGAGCTTGCTTATATAATCGAGGAGCTGTTTCAATGTTGTGATTAAAAACATCCGGTAGTCCTTCCGCAAGTATATCTAAAGCTTGTTTCATCCGCCCGCGAAAATCGGGAACTAAAATTTCAATTTTAATATCTGAATTTTTTTTGCGTACAGCCTTAATACATTGAACGTAGTACGAAGCCCCCCCATCTCGTAGATCGTCTCGATCTACTGATGTGATAACCACATATTTTAAAGCCATGAGATTTACGGTATTGGCTAAATTGATTGGCTCTTCAGGATCGAGAGGATCGGGGCGTCCGTGTCCTACATCACAAAAACTACAGCGACGCGTGCATTTGTCACCCATAATCATAAAAGCTGCAGTACGATGACCGAAGCATTCATTTAAATTTGGGCAAGAAGCTTCTTCGCAGACTGTTACTAGTCGATTTTCTCGAAGCAATTGTTTTAATTGGTTGACTTTCTTGTCCGTAGATAAACGAATTCGAATCCAATCAGGCTTTCGGAGCGGAGGATCAGTAGTCTCGATTTTAATGGGAATGCGTGATAGTTTTTCTTTTCCGAGAGCTTTTTGAGTTGGATCATACTTCGGCATCGATGAAAGGCTCCAGAGTGGTTTCTGTTTTGATTAAGGGTTGATTATATCCAAAATTATTTAGAAGAGGTGGAATGATTGCTTGACGAACCGTAGGCAAATCGATATCGCTCACGTAATCACGTATCTGTGTCATGCTTAATTCTGTGAATCCACAGGGATTAATATAAGTGAATGGGGTTAAATCCATCGCTACGTTAAATGCCAATCCATGGTAGCTCCATCCTTTGCGTACACGAAGGCCAATAGAGCATATTTTTGCTTCCTCGACATAGACCCCAGGAGCTTCTTCTTTTCCTTTGGCATTGATGCCTAAATTCCTTAGAAAGTCGATCACACTATTTTCAATAGTGCGTACAAAGGATCGAGTCTTAAGTTTGAGACGATCAAGATCAAGCAACAGATACACTATGAGCTGCCCCGGTCCATGGTAAGTAACCTGCCCACCCCGATCACACTGAATAAGTGGGATTTCATGAGTATTTAGTACGTGTTCTGGTTTACCAGCTAATCCTTGCGTAAAAATAGGCGGATGCTCCAACATCCAAATCTCATCCGTGGTAATGGATTCTCTTTGAGAAGTAAATTCCCGCATGGCTTTCCAAACAGGATAATAAGACATTAATTGGTTAAACTGGCGAATAATAACGTCCATGGTGACAGTATTTTACTTAGGATGAGGTATAAAGGCCAGATTATAAAGAGAGGAAGTGCCGCTCAAGAAAGAGAAACCCATGGACAAAGAAATCTTTTTCAACCTGAAATATCTATATAAAAACAATAGGTTAATGTTTTTATGGTTAATAAAAAGACAAGTAGTTAAAAGTACTAGTGAGCAGAGAAAAATTCAACACAAAGCCAAGAGTTTAGTGAATTAAGTCGATATTTAGGCAACATATTGATAGAAAAAGAAAATTTCGAAATCCATAATATTTCCAATAAGTAGGAATTAAAATAATGCTAAAAGCAGTAAGGAGAACTTTAATAAGTAGTAAAGCAATTTCCATTCTGCCGTTTTCCCTTAAATTTCAGTAGGAAGTAGATTTTTGAAACTTTATAGTCAGATTTTAATTAGTGAAAAGATTATCCATTAAAATGGGCAATTTAAAATTTAAATAATATTTTCTCTTTTGAAAATTTCTTGTTATTTTCGTTGTTATCTTTCCTATGTTGATGCCAAAAAACCAACCTATTTGGTTGATTTTTTGGCATCAACATAGGTATCGGCTCTTATCTACTGCTGGAAATGAAAATATGTTACTTGATACAAAAGGCCGCAACCTTCTTAATTGAGTTGCTATGTATCGGATTTTGATATGGATGTGATAGTTTATTTAAAGTGATAGCAGGTTATAAAAGTTTGTCGTATCAATTTTATTTGCATTAGGCATGAGAAGGCTTATTTGGTTTCTAAATTTTGAGAGTACGGTTCATCCTTTTGTAAAATTGCACCCGATTTCCATACACTTTATTATTCTGAAGTGCAATACTATTTATCACTAGTACTAGGGCAGTACTAGAATAAAGTCATTAAATGGATAAATATGATGTGCAACCTTTCTGTGGCTTTTGGTATAGCTTGGAACCATGTGCAGAAAGATTATACAGAAGTACCCTTTCTCCTGTATATACGTTGGTGTTGAGATCCATTTTCCCATTATTCAAAAGAGCTTAGCATAGGAGATGTTAAGTAAACTACTGTCATTCAGAATACCAAATAAGCCCTACAATCAAGTGTACCCAACGCTCGTTTCTAATCAATGTGAAATACAATCAGGAAGTAAAGAAGGTCTCGACCTTATTTTAAGTCCGAGTACTCATGGATTTAATAGATTACTTAATTCCTCACTAGCGGCAGCATTTACAGTAAAAGTTGCTTCGGTCAGGATCTGTCACTTTACCTGGAACAAATATTGTTCTCGCTGGAACTAATGGTGGCCTTTCCATTTATCGAGAAAGCGTAAATCAAGTCGAGACGTTTACTAATAAAAAAACCGCGAATGGATTAAATAGTCGTATGGTGTTTTTGTACAATCAATGAAAACGGTTAATTAGCACTAGTGGGGCAACTTTGTTAACTAAGCTGCAGCAAGTTGTTTCTTCAGTCTTCATAGTGGGAAAGGAATTTTATTTCCATTCCTCTTAGAGAATGGATCGCTTACAGGACCATAATTAAGAAGGTATGATTTTCAAACTCTTTATTAGCCGAGTTTACAACTTTGATCGTAAAGTCGCAGGGAAATTTTATAAAGATTTTTATTATGCTTTATGATGTTTTGCTAAAGATTTCTTCAAAGAAAAATGCAGTATGATCCCAGATTCGGGATAACAAACCAGCTGTAGAATCTTTTTGCAGAGCAATTAAAGGTGCTGTGGCAATAGGTTTTCCATTGAGTGAGATATTGATTACGCCGTAGGATTGACCGTTATTTAACGGCGCCCATAAATTTGGTTTTAAAAATTGTATAGTAGCTTTTAAATTTTTTTTATCGCCTATAGGAAAGGTAACATATAAAGCATTCTCTAAACCAAAAGCGACATATTTTTGTTTACCTAACCAAATGCGTTTCTGAGTAACGGGTATATGGGAATCGAATAATCGCTGAGTTTGATAAAAACGAAATCCATAATTTAACAAGGCTTCAGAATCGTCCGTACGATCACTATCAGTGGGTGCACCCAATACTACTGAAATTAATCGCATCCTTCCACGCTGAGCGGATGCGATTAAACAATAACCCGCTTTCTCAGTATGCCCCGTTTTCAACCCGTCTACAGAATTATCACGCCATAGCAAGCGATTGCGATTGAGCTGTTTAATATTATTAAAAGTTAACTTTTTCTTAGAAAAGAGATGATAATATTGAGGAAAATCTTTGATAATGGCGCGGGTTAAAAGAGCCATATCATATGCGCTAGAGTAATGATTGGGATTGGGTAATCCTGTGGAATCTACATAATGCGAATTTTTCATTCCGAGTCGCTGTGCTGTCTGATTCATCATTTGGGAAAAGGCCTGTTCTGTCCCTGTAATATATTGGGCTATTGTCACACAGGAATCATTACCAGAAGCAACGATAATTCCCTGAATAAGAGAATGAATCGGTACATCTGAGCCTTCTTTTAAAAACATGCGAGAACCACCTGTTCGCCATGCATTAACACTGACAGCCGCTTTATCATCTAAGTGAATTTGTCCACTCTTAAGTGCTTGAAAGGTTAAATAAAGGGTCATCAATTTAGTTAAGCTCGCGGGCTGAAGGCGCTGATTCATATTTTTTTCAGCAATAACGAATCCGGAATCAGAGTCCATCAACACATAACTTTTTACATTTAAATTAGGGGGCGGTATCACCAAAAAGGGAGGTGCTTCGGTCGCCTGATTTGTAGCAGTTTTTTCTAAGGTTGCATTTTGTTGAGATATGCTGTTTTGGTCGTCTGCTAAAGAAATAACTATCCCAAAAGAAAGAGACAAGATAGCTACATAAAAAAAAATAACTCTTGTGCGTGGAAATAAAAATTTCATGTTTAATTTTCTAAAATAGATTTCACAGATTTCACTGGAATTTTGATAAATCCTATCGTATTTTTTTTTGTAAAAAAAGGGAGCGAAGCTTTTTTTGCGAACGCGCTTTTATCTTCAAATTTAAGAGTTAGACCTAAATAGCCAGGTTAGAGATGAGATTATAACCAATATGCGCCCGCCGACTTTGGATCGAATAAAATTTTTAGCACACTACTTCTACAAACCATAGAAATTTCTGAAAGGAAGGGTCTCTGCCCTATAGTGTCAATACACATTGGGATTTTTCATCAGTATTAGCTTTATCTTTAATTTATTAGAAAGAGATCTAAAAGTTTTTAACTAAAATTAGTCTTAGGTTGTCTGTAAAAATAACCATCAATTCTCTTATAAGTATAAATAACATGACGTTTTATAAAAGGCAATGCTTACGCAGGATTGAATAAGCTTTCTGTTTCTAGGCTATGAGTAATGTATTTTTTTGTACTTTTATTTAACTGAGGGATTAAGGTAGAGGCAATAGCATCGATGGGCGAATAATTAACCTAAATATCCAACTAACCATCTAATACTATCCTGGGATCATCTAAATACAGAGTTAATCCGATTACAATCGTAGAAGAGATGACTAATATGTTGAAAGATAGGTAATCTCGCTTTTATTATTTTATATTTCTTCTCCAGAAATTGACCGAATGGCGATAAAATGGGGTAGCACAATATGGCTTAGATGATGCTAATTAGGAATTTTCAGAATGAGACCTACTAACAAACTAGCGATGCCGATATCAATGAATAAGGGACGTTAATTCATCGGGCAATAGCAATACTAATGAGGACGAACAAGGAATTGAAAGGTATTATCTCAAGTGTGGTCACCTAAATATCCTTCACCAGATCGTCCTTTAGATTTTGTCCAGAACTTTGGAAATTTTAATGTGATTTAAGGTCCAGTGGAACTTGTTTGGCTAAAACCATATAATTACCGATTTCTTTTAGTATGAGGATTAATCATGGCTATTGAACGAACTTTATCAATCATTAAGCCGGATGCAGTTGCCAAGAATGTTATTGGTGAAATTTACACGTGTTTTGAGCGAGGTACCCTTAAAATTGTTGCAGCGAAAATGCAGCATTTGAGTAAGGAACAAGCAAAAGCATTCTACGCTGTTCATAAAGAACATGCATTTTACAATGATTTAGTCAAATTCATGACACAAGGTCCAGTCATGATCCAGGTGCTTGAAGGTGAAAACGCGATTGCTAAAAACCGCGAGCTTATGGGAGCCACTAATCCTAAAGAAGCGGAGCCTGGAACGATTCGAGCTGAGTTTGCAGATTCTATCGATGCCAATGCTGTACATGGTTCCGATAGCCCAGAGACGGCAAAAAAAGAAATTTCCTTTTTTTTCAAGCTGCAGGAAATTTTTTCTGGTGGTACTGGTAGTATTTAAATGCTTAATTTTATCTCATTATATCAAGAGCGTATTAATCAGAAACTGGAAAACTTGCTACCGGCTCGTGCGCAATTGCCTGAACTTTTGCATCAGGCAATGTATTATGCTGTTATGTCGGGAGGGAAGCGCTTACGCCCGTTACTGGTTTATGCGACGGGGCTTTGTTTTGAAGCTGAACCAATGAGGATAGATAACGTAGCTTGCGCTATTGAACTTATTCATTGTTATTCACTGGTTCACGACGATTTGCCGGCAATGGACAACGATGATTATCGCCGAGGTAAACCCAGTTGCCATAAAGCTTTTGACGAAGCAACCGCTATATTAGTAGGCGATGCTTTACAGTCATTGGCTTTCGAAATATTAGCCCGGGAAGATAATCCTCGTTTAATAGATACCTTAGCACGTGCTTCCGGTTCTTTAGGTATGGTCGGTGGCCAACAGCTGGATTTGTTGAGTAAAAGCAATGAATTTGTTTATCAGTTAAAAACTGGTGCTTTATTTCGTGCGGCTGTCGAATTAGGTGCGCTTTCCGCCAAGTGCTCGGATGAAAAAGTGCTTCAAACATTGCGTGAATTGGGTACAACTATTGGATTAATTTTTCAATGGCAAGATAATTTAAATGATCAAGCTAAAATGGCCGCAAAGACGCAAAATCTTATTGGCGGACGTATTAATTTATTGTTTAACAACGCAGAACAATTAATAGCTAACCTAAATAGAAATACTACTTTTATTAATTTGATAGTCAATTCTTTACGAGAAACCTCCTTTCGAAATTCTAATCGGTTTTAGGTTTTGTCTTTATGTGCGGGGGCTTTTCGTCAAAAGAACTCTTTTCTTTCGTACGTTTTAATTGTTTTATTACTTTTTCCTGATTTTCTCCTTTTTCGAATTCTATACATAGCTACGATATCTTTTTCTGTTAAGGTTGAGATATTTTTCCAATTCATAATTAAATTTATAATCTAAAGTGTATGCAGCAGCTTTGTAAACGCTTTTTTCATTTCTTTCTTTTGAGGCAGTGCTTTTTTTAGATCGTTTAGATCTTCCCATTTTTGTTTGTTGTAAGAGTAGCAATTCAAAACCAGTTTGATCTGCCTTATTTTTTCGTCACGTAATAAAATGAACAAAGGTTTAATTTTATTCAGATCATATCTGTCTTTTTCACTTTTATCGAATTCTTTATATTTATCATAAATAGTAGGTTTTTGACTCAATTTCGCAATAATTTTTTTGAAGAAAAAAGCTTAGAAAGATTTGATTCCTCTATTGATTCCTACTAGATACGATGAATTATCACTCGCTTTTGGATCTATAAAGTTCAATAGAAATTCCTTCGCTTTAGGATGGTTGAGCTGTGGATTTATTTGCTTATTTTATTTTAAATATCTATCCGAGCACCATTCAGAATAAAAATCAATCGTTTACTTGTTTTCTGTTTTCAGTTGTATTTGTGTCTGCTTGATAAAAATTGTTTGATGGAAAGGTTGTGCTAAATGTCTTCTTTACGTATTAGCCGTATCGTTCCGTTTCCGTTACTGTCTTGTATTAGCGTGGTGTAGGAAGCATGAACTCCGGAGAAGCCTGCGTTCTTAGCACATGGCGTTTATCACGATTTTGGATGCAGTGTTCGTTTTCTTAATCGAATAGCAGCTTGAGCAAAGAGGCTATCGATTGCATTGAGTCTAATTTACTCCTCATCCAGGCCTTTTAGGAAGGTTTCGCATATTTCTTGAATTGGATGGTTTGATTTAGAGCTTTTTCGGTCTTGTTTGGTAAGATAGAGCTGTTCATCTAGAAACCTAAGAGGTAGAATAAAAAATTCGGAATGATTTGTTTCTTGGTAGTTGTACAGTGTAAAACTATAGGCGTTTTAGAATAGATTTAGAATGTTCCTGTAGAAGAAGTCCTAACTCCCCATAACTGTAAAATACATGGAAAATATCAAATCAAAGACTTGATTTTAATTTAAGGTTTTTACGCATTTTTTTATAAAAATCCACGTTGACTGAGTTTCTTTTAGATATTTTGGGTTAACCTTGCCCTTTCTGGCGAATTAAAATGGATTATCAACTGGTCTTCTGTTGAGAGAGTGAAGTACCTTAGCAAAGAAAATTGAATAAACTTTGCTATTTGCTATTTCTATTTATTTAATTCTATTAATTATATTGTATTATGACTGAAAAGATTGATATTTTTGGATTTAAACGAGAAAGTACTGGAAAAGTTTGATCTCTTGGTTAGCCCGCTGATCATACAAACAAACTTTTATAATGGATTTATCAACGGGCGACAGCCGACTTTCCTTGATGACAGATCTTAGTGGTATTCTAATACCAATGAACTGAGAGAGCTATAGTTAAGTTGCTAAGATTTGTGTGAAGCGTGTATCCCGGGATAGGCTCATAGCAATTATTTTACTTAACCGACAGGAATAGTAGATTTAGTAAATTATAAAAATTGTAAAATAGGAATCGTGTTTACTTCGACTGTGATCGAAGGATTTTATATGTGTTTTCTCACAGGATAAAATGCGATTCGAATTACAGCTTCTATGGGATAGGGAAAGAGAAATTTAATGCAACCTTTAAATTGGGTGAAATTAATTATATTTAGACAAGAAGGAGCTTCTTACGGGATTACTACTGTAGTCGTGATAGGAATGGGCAGCCATTATAAATTATAATTTTGTAGTGGCATCTCATGCATTTGACAATGCGTGATCACGCATATAGCCTAATAAATATCGGGTAACACTCTCAATACGTATGGGGGGGTCATTTATCATCAAAAAATGTTCAATTACTTTCTCTATTTCCTTCATTTCAAATAATAAGTTGCGGGATATTCAGTTCCGCTATGCCTTGTAAAATACATTTAATATCCTTGTAACTAGTTTAAAGAAGCTATTCGTTGCTTAGTTCTTCTAAAGAGTTATGATCGTTTTTTCAAAAAAGGTTAATGGAAACTGGATTAATACACGTGTTCGATGAATGGCGGAAATGATGTGCAGGGTTCCGATGCTCTGTGTAGTAAGTTAATTTTGACCGCACAGAGCCTCATCAGAGCTAACAAATCAGGCTTTATTGTTTCTGTAAAAGAGAAAGGCTTCTAACTTATGAGAGGTTCTTTTAAGAACCTCTCACCCTCTTTCAGTTTCCGGGAAATTAGGTAGAGTAGATCAGCGCCGTTAGAGTATAATCTACCAGGACATTTTAATGCTAGAAGAAATGATGTGCTTCTAGACAATCATCAACTCAGTTATAATCCGAATTAATTACTACCACAGGAATGTTGTCATGACGGAAAGTGTAATTGAAGATATGGAGATCAATGCCGAATTATCTCATCGTGTTATTAAAACGCCAGGGACCTTGTTGCGTGAGGCCCGTCAAGCTAAGAACCTCAAGCATGAGGAAGTAGCAAAACACATGCATTTGAGCGTTCAATGGGTAAAAAACCTGGAGAAGGATGACTATTCCAAAGCTCCTGCTTTAATTTATGTTCGGGGCTATTTGCGTGCATATGCCCGTTGTGTTGGCCTTAAGCCTGAAGAGGTTATGCTTACATTCGACACATTAGCTTTAAATGAGGAATTTGAGCGAATTAAGGCGCGGGAAGAAAAACCGGTGAAGCACCAAGCGGTTCCTGTGATTTCGCGCTCGACTCGAATGATTAGTCGAAAAACGATCCGTTGGATTACTTTTCTAGCTTTAGTTATTTTGGTTGTATTGGTAGGTGTCTGGTGGCAAGGGAAGAAACATCTTGTGGTTCAAATTCAATCGGTTAGCTCACAAAGTCAAGAATTACCTTTGAAAGAAACGACGAAAGAATCGGTACTACTTGGAACACCAATAACAAAAAATAAAATTATTTTTTCAGGGACGGATCATTGATAGAAACGATCAAAGCTGTTCGGGGAATGAAAGATATCCTCCCCGATGAGATGCCTTATTGGTCTTTCCTTGAGGAAACTTTTCGCATACTCATCACCTCTTACGGCTATCGCGAAATCCGCCTTCCCATAGTAGAGAAAACTGCTTTATTTAAGCGTACAATCGGCGAATCTACTGATATTGTTGAAAAAGAAATGTATACCTTTTTAGATCGCAACGGGGAGAGTCTTACCTTGCGCCCAGAAGGAACGGCTGGTTGCGTTCGAGTAGGCATGCAAAATGGTCTTTTTTACAATCAGACCCAACGATTATGGTACATAGGTTCTATGTTCCGTTATGAACGGCCCCAAAAAGGGCGCTATCGCCAATTTTACCAAGTCGGCGCAGAAACGTATGGGATAGCGAAACCTACTATTGATGCTGAGTTAATTTTAATAGGCCGTCGCTTCTGGAAAATGCTGGGCTTAGAGAAATACATTACTTTGGAGTTGAATACTTTAGGAACAGCGAACTGCCGTCTACATTATCGAGAAATACTAGTTAATTATTTAGAGTCGAGAAAATTAGAAATGGATGAAAACAGCCAACGACGTCTGATTAACAATCCTCTCCGAATTTTGGACAGTAAAAATCCTGCTATGCAAACTATCATCATGGAAGCCCCAAAGCTTCTAAATTATTTGGACGATGAATCTCGTCGTCATTGGGATCAATTACAAGGCCTTTTAGACCAAGCAAAATTGTCTTATATTGTTAATCCCAACTTAGTTAGGGGCCTTGACTATTACACCCATACTGTCTTTGAATGGGTAACGGGTCAGTTAGGCTCTCAAGGTAGCGTATGCGCAGGAGGGCGCTATGATGATCTCGTCGAACAAATGGGTGATCGTTCGATGCCAGCTGCTGGATTTGCTGCCGGTTTGGAACGGATAGTTTTATTATTGCAGGCTATATATGAATACGCTACCCATTCTGATATTTATCTCGTGGTGGATGGGGAGCGGGCAGCGGAGATTGGTTTAATGGTTACAGAACATCTCCGTGATACGTTACCCACTTTGATTATTGAGACTCATCTCAGCGGCGGCAGTTTTAGAAGTCAATTTAAACGTGCGGATAAAAGCGGTGCAAAATGGGCGTTGGTTGTTGGCGAAGAAGAAATGAGAACGAATACGATAACTATTAAACCTTTACGTGAGACATTACCAAAACAAAAACTTAATGAGAACGAGTTGATAGCTTACTTACGAAAATTTATGCCAAAAAACAACCCAGCTGCCCAATTTGCCCTGAGGAAAAAGGAGGATAGATGAGAGTAAGTAAAATGACAGACTACTCCGATACAGAACAAATTGAAATAATTAAACAATGGTGGCGTCCATTATGGTCGGTTTGTGTCTATACCTATTGTGCCTATCGTCATTGGACTTCTGGATTGAAAATCCGTATTTACAAATGGAAGTATCCAGACAAAGCAATAACCTCTTTCTCTCCGAAAAGAGGCAGAGCTGTTAAGAGGTATTAGAAATGCTTCCAGTCATATCCCTCGTTGGACGACCTAATGTTGGTAAATCGACGTTATTTAATTATTTAACGAGAAGTCGAACAACAATAGTGGCTGATATCCCTGGAGTTACACGGGATCGCCAATATGGTGAAGTAACAATCGGATCCCAGCGTATCTTGGTAGTGGACACGGGGGGAATAGGAAATTCAGAAGAACCTACCATAGCAGCGCTTTCGGAAATTCAGGTGAATCAGGCAATTGAAGAATCGGACAGCGTTTTATTTTTAGTAGACGCAAAAATAGGCCTTACTCCCGCTGATGAAATGGTAACTGAACAGTTACGTAAAAAAAATAAACGGATCTTTCTTGTCGTTAATAAAGTAGATGGAACTCGAGCGGAAACGGCTCAAAGTGAATTTTATCGATTAGGTTTTAATGAACTTCACGTGATTTCGGCAAAAACAGGTCGTGGCATTAAGCAGTTGCTGACTAAGATCATCACTGCATTGAAGTTAGAAGAAGAAGTTACTGTAAAAGCAGTTTCTGCAAAAGAACCAGGAATTAAAATAACGCTAATTGGTCGACCGAATGTGGGAAAGTCTACACTTATTAATCGATTGCTGGGCGAAGAACGCGTCATTGTTTATGATCAACCTGGAACAACTCGAGATAGTATCTATATTCCTTTCATGCATGGGAATAAGAATTACACCTTAATTGATACGGCGGGTATTCGCAGGCGAGTAAGCATTCAAGATCAGGTAGAAAAATTTTCGATTATTAAATCCATACAAGCTATGCATGTCGCTGATGCGATTATTTTTGTATTAAGTGCTCGTGAAAGTATAAGAAAACAGGATCTACGATTATTAAATTTAATTATTGAGACAGGCGCGCCCTTAGTAATAGTTGTTAATAAATGGGATGGTTTAAAGAACGATGAGCGTGACCAAGTAAAGCAAGACATCGACCGACGAATGCCTTTTATAGATTTTGCCCCCCTTTATTTTATTTCTGCGTTAGAAGGAATGGGGTTGGGAAAATTGCTTCGAGCAGTTGAGAAATCTTATCAATCAAATCAACAAGAATTAACTACAGGTCAATTGACGAAAACTTTGGAAAAAGCAGTTTCAGAACATGAGCCGCCGTTGATGAGTGGACGACGAATTCGTTTACAATATGCGCATCTTGGCGGTCGCCATCCCCTGACTATTGTTATTCATGGTAAACAAACTCAATCCATTTCTCGATCGTACTCTCGTTACCTTGCTAATTATTTTCGAAAAACGTTTAATTTTATCGGGGTTCCCGTTCATATCAAATTAAAAACGGATCCTAACCCTTATGGAGAAGAAGTTATATAATTCACCTCACTTTTCGAAAAGAAGAAAATTCTCACAGTCCTTCTGTTGTAACAATAAAGCACATAGCCGCCATAACTGCCATGAAACTTTAAGAGTTACACTATGTGTTGTAAAATGTGATTTAAAACTCTTCCTGTGTATACGATTTATCTGACTAAAAACTTGTTGGATGCTTTCATATGATATTTATCTTCTTTTTTCCACTTTAATAAAGGCAGACCTTCTTTTCTGATATATTACACCATCGGTAAGACCTGTTTAGAAATAGGTTTGGAAATTTGCTTATAGAAATAAGCATCATTAAATGTTGTTTGTGATAGCATAAGAAATGCTTTTGTCTCGACTTGTTCTCATCCCATAGATGGGCGCCCCCAATTCGAGGAGTAGATATGCTAGGCCGAATCCTTTTTATTCTCGGTACATTATTGTTAACAAGTTGTACAATCATGCCAAAAGAATTAGGATTCTCCCCTAAACAATGGCAGGCGATGAACACAACAGGACGCAAACTGTTACGGGTGGATTATTATCGAATTCGTAATGCCCTTCAATTGAAAACTATTTACCAGGGTCCTAGAATTCAAGTCGTCCTTTTTGGGGGGACCGCTATGATGCCACCGCTTTTTCAAGCTTATTATTTTGAGTCGTTGAGATTTGAAACCAATCCTGGAAAATGCCGGAACATCCGATTAACGAGCTGGGACCAAACCCATTCTGTTAAGCTTACGGTTTGTTATGATGGAGTAACATTAAGCTTCGATCCAAGTCGTTACGATCTTTCGAAAACTAAGGGGACTTTATTTCTAACTTATAATACTCTGTGGAAGCACGGTTTTACCTATAATAATCTTTCAAGTTCGGGTTATGTACGCTTGAAAAATGCGGATGTAACAATAAAAACAATTTCTAATAAAGCGTCGGTTGAAGATGTCCAAACTGCTAGCTCTTGAGACTGCCACAGCTGCTTGCTCGGTTGCGCTTTGGTTGAACGGAAAAATTACTCAACGATTTGAAATTGCTCCGCAGAGACATTCGTATATTATTCTGGATCTAGTTGATGAATTGTTGAGCGATGCAGGAATCAATTTAAGAGACCTTGATGCAATTACTTTTGGATCAGGTCCGGGAAGTTTTATGGGTGTTCGTATTGCCGCGGGCGTTGCCCAAGGGATTGCCTATGGCATTAATCTCCCAGTTATTCCAGTGTCAACCTTGCAAGCGTTGGCTCAAGCAGCGTATCAAAAAATAAATAGTGAACAAGTGATTGCTGGTTGGGATGCGCGAATGGATTATATTTACTGGGGTGTTTACCAAGCGGATGAAAGAAAAATTATGCAAGCGATTACGGGTGATCATGTAGATCGCCCTTGGGATATCCAATTTCTTCAGGGAAAATGGATAGGCGTAGGAAATGCATGGCCAGTGTATCGCTCTCATTTGCCGTCGGATTTCCTGTTCATAGAGAAGGAAATCTATCCTGATGCCGCTTCGGTAGCAGTGATTGCTGATCGGAAATTTGAGCAGGATGATGTTTTACCGCCTGAAAAAGCAGAACCTACGTATATTCGTGAAAAAGTAGCCTATCCACTTCAGGATAAGGATTTTAAAAAATAAAAACCTAAATCCTTAAGGTTTTTATGGTAGTGAGGTGTCTATTCTAAGATATTGTTTATATTTATAAAAGTTTCTTTGCATTGTTTGGACTATGAAGCAGCTTCGTTGTTAATTCGGTAGCCTCGCCATCCAAAAATATGCAAATTGTCGGTGTAACTTTAGTCAACAACTTCAAAAAAATCTTTTATTGAACATAAAGCTCAATCAGAAGTAACCCAAAAAGAAATTACTCAGTTGCAATAAGCCATGCAAAAGTAAATCATTATCTTGCAGAATTAAATTCAAAAAGAAGTTCAGTTTTAAGTAACATAATAGTTAGAAAATATTTGTTAACTCTTCTTAGATAAGAGGTCTTAATAATGTCTGCCGTCAACTATAAAGTTTGTTCTTGCGCATTGGGTTTGTAAATTCGAAGGCAATTTCATTTTCTCCTGGTTCAGCGGGACAAGACGCTGAAATAAATTCTTTGTAAGGTGTAGAAAAATCGATTTCATATAAAGTAGCATTGGGATCTAAGCTTGGAATTTTAAGATAAATAAAGTTTTGGTGATAATCGCCAAATACTCTGGAAAATATAGGGGGTGGGCTGTTAGAGTTGTTGTTTATTTTTATTTGCTTTTTGAAAAATGTTTGTGAGTTCCTAATCCAACTACGGGAGCTTTGTAAGCAAAGCACTGAACAAAAATTTCCTTTAATTTAAGAGCCTTTCCCTATAGTTGCAGAATTTGCTCTTAATTATCACTGGTAATCGGACTCTAAACGATGAGTTTCTATTTTCTTATCAAAATATCCAACGACATATTGTCACATTTCATAGTGCGCCATTAATTTTAGTTAATCTAATATAGATACATTGGCGTCTAATGTGGAATCATGAGCCTGCCTTTTGGCAGTTGATTCATTTAGCAGTGAATTAGATTTGATCGGAACATTTATTTAAGCCTAAGCCTGTGGTTTCGATGTCATAGATAAACAAATTTTTCTTTCCGTATCGTAAGCACTTCGCTATTCAAAATAAAGAGATACTTTGGCAATACTTTTTACCTGAGTAACAATCTTTTGATACTGTGATTTTAGCTGTTTTTTCTCATCTTTAATTGCTGATAGTGGCAGATAAATTTCAATATAAACTTTGCCCTCCAGATAATGTAAGATTATTCGCTGGATTGCTTTAAATCCTGTCAAATTTTGACAACTGGCTTTTAATAAACGATGAAGATCTTCACGACTAGGTAAATTTACTGAATGCGTTGAAGTGGCATCATTTTCTGGGTCAATATGCACGGTAACGTCAGAAATATATGAAATTTTCATAAGGTTAACATGAACTTGTTCACTAATGTAGTGTCCTTCCGATACACTGATTTTGGGAGCGACTTGAATATGAACATCTATGAAAATATTGCCTCCGTGCGAGCGAGTTCGTAGTTGGTGAATAGAAAGAACACCAGGAACAGTGGAGATAGAGTTAGTAATTTTTTCGAGAATTTCATCATCGACAGCCGTATCAATGAGTTCTTGAATATTTTTCCATGTCATCTTGATTCCCATACGCAAGATTAAGAGTGCAATAACTAAAGCGCCGACAGAATCAAGATAAGTGATGCCCATGCGGGTACCAATTACGCTTGCCAAAACGATCAATGAAACAAGGGCATCGCTGCGATTGTGCCAGGCGTTAGTACGTAACAAATCAGAATTAATTTTATTACCTTTTTTTAAGGTGTAGTAAAATAAGCCTTCGTTCGCAACCATAGAAATGATAGCTACAACAATGACAGAAAAAGTGGGCGTAGTATGGTGCATATGATGAACGATATGCTGGATGGTATCAAAAGCGATTCCCAGGGCAAAAAAAATGAGGATCATGGAAATAATAATTGCCCCAATGGTTTCAATACGTCCATGCCCGTATGGATGTTCCTTGTCTGGCGATTGCGCCCCCAGGTGACCCGCTATAATTACAAGGCTGTCGGTAATGAGATCTGATAAGGAATGAATTCCGTCAGCAATTAAAGCTTGAGAATAGCCAATAATTCCCACGCTAATTTTAAATAAAGCGAGCAAGGAATTTACGACAGCACTTACAAGTGAAACGCTCAAGAGCGTAGAAAGACGACGACTTTTAATTTTCGAAAAAATCATAGCAATGTCCGGATTGTTCATTGCGAAATAGGACAATTATGGTACTATATTGCCGATCTTTAAGCAAAACCAAGAGCAAGGGTAATTAAAGTGAGGATTTTTATGAGTGAACTAATTATTTCTATTTATGAAGGAGATTAGAAAAGTTTTCTGCGAGAGAAGACGGTAAATAAGATGTTGAAAATCAGTCGACTAGCCGATTATGCCACAACGGTAATGACTATCTTGGCTTCTCGAGAAAAGTGTTTCAGTGTGGCACAGGTTACCCGGGCAACGCCGCTTTCAATGGCTACCGTAAGTAAGGTATTGAAATTTTAAATGAAAGCAAATTAGTTAATTCTGAGCGCGGTGTTAGTGTTGGTTATCAGTTGGCACGTCCACCGGAAGCGATCAGCATAGCAGAAATTATCAATGCCATTGATGGCAATCCAGCGATGACGAAATGCAGTCAATCTGAGAATCAATGCGAACACTATACTGTTTGCGGATGACGCAACAATTGGCAGCTCATTAATAAACTGGTATTTGAAATACTGGATAGTTTGAGCCTTGCAGATATGAAAAACTATTAACTATAAGACGAATAACCACTTTCCAATGTGATTACTTCACCGAGATCACTACTACTACAATGTGATTCGAATTTGGGGAAAACAATGACTAATGAAAGTTATGTACAGAGAGTTATTAACAAAACCTATAAACATGGTTTTACCACGGACATTGCAATGGATGTTGTTGCACCAGGTTTAAATGAAGATGTAATCAGGCTTATTTCAGAAAAGAAAAATGAACCTAATTTCATGTTAGACTGGCGGCTTCGTGCCTATCGCCACTGGATGACTATGGATCCGCCACAATGGGCCCATTTACATATCGAGCCTATTGATTATCAAGCTATTAGCTATTATGCGGCGCCGAAATCGAAAAAGAAACCTGAAAGTTTGGATGAGATCGATCCTAAATTACTTGAGACCTACAATAAATTAGGCATCCCTTTATACGAACAACATCGAATAGTCGGTGTCGCAGTTGATGCTGTTTTTGACAGTATCTCGGTAGCAACAACATTTAAAGAAAAACTGGCTGCGGTAGGAGTAATCTTTTGTTCGTTTTCGGAAGCAGTACAGAAACATCCAAATTTAATCGAAAAATATTTAGGTAACGTAGTTTCCTATCGTGATAATTTTTTTGCGACCTTAAATTCTGCTGTTTTTAGCGACGGTTCGTTTGTATACGTGCCGAAGGGAGTCCGTTGTCCTATGGAATTATCAACTTATTTTCGGATTAACGCGGCTAATACTGGACAATTTGAGCGAACATTAATTATCGCTGATGAAGGAAGCTATGTGAGTTATTTGGAAGGTTGCACGGCTCCACAGAGAAACGAAAACCAGTTGCATGCTGCTGTGGTTGAATTAATAGCCTTAGCTAATGCCGAGATAAGGTATTCTACCGTGCAGAATTGGTACCCTGGGGATGAAAATGGACGCGGCGGGATTTATAATTTTGTGACAAAACGGGGTGTTTGTCATGGAAATAATTCTAAAATTTCTTGGACACAAATTGAAACGGGATCCGCAATTACCTGGAAGTACCCAAGTGTTATTTTAAGGGGGGATAATTCCATTGGTGAATTTTATTCCGTGGCATTGACGAATAATTTTCAGCAAGCTGATACCGGTACGAAAATGATTCATATTGGTAAAAATACCCGAAGCACGATTATTTCTAAAGGAATTGCTGCCGGCTATGGGCAAAATAGTTATCGTGGTTTGGTGCGTATCGGGCCAACTGCTGAAAATGCTCGTAATTATAGCCAATGTGATTCTTTACTGTTGAGAAGTCATTGTGGTGCTCATACCTTTCCTTACATTGAAGCGAAAAATCGGACAGCATGTATTGAGCATGAAGCTACAACTTCCAAAATTGGAGAGGATCAATTGTTTTATTGCCGTCAACGTGGTATTTCTGAGGAAGACGCTATATCAATGATTGTGAATGGGTTTTGTAAAAAAGTTTTTCAAAAATTACCAATGGAATTCGCTGTCGAAGCGCAAAAACTGATGGAGGTTAGTCTAGATGGGGCTGTTGGATGATGGCTGACTTAAAAAAGAGACGTTCATGCTAACAATAAAAAACTTACACGTAAACGTAAATAATAATGAAATTCTTCGTGGAGTGGATTTGGCTGTTAACGCAGGCGAAGTTCACGCCATCATGGGACCCAATGGCTCTGGTAAAAGTACCTTGGCATCTACATTGGCTGGTCGGGATAATTTTTCCGTTACAGCAGGCGAGGTGATCTATTTTAATCAAAATTTATTGGAACTGTCACCTGAGGATCGTGCTGTAGCAGGTTTATTTTTAGCGTTTCAATATCCTGTAGAAATTCCTGGTGTAAATAACCTTTATTTTTTAAAAACAGCTGTTAACAACATTCGAAAAAAACGTGGTGAACTGGAATTAGATGCCTTAGATATAATGACCTTAGTTAAGGAGAAATTAGCCTTGGTGGATATGGATGATAAATTTTTAAAAAGATCGGTTAATGAAGGATTCTCAGGAGGCGAGAAAAAACGCAATGAAATTTTACAAATGCTGATGTTCGAACCTTCACTTACCATTTTGGATGAAACTGATTCGGGTCTAGATATAGATGCACTACAAATGGTTGCCAAAGGGGTGAATAGTTTACGCAACTCTGAACGAGCTATTTTATTGATCACTCATTATCAGCGTCTTTTAGATTACATTAACCCAGATTTTGTGCATGTTTTAATTGAAGGGCGCATTGTTATATCGGGTAGACAATCGTTAGCTTATGAACTTGAAGAAAAAGGGTATGGTTGGTTATGAGAGTACTTAGTGAAGGTTGGTCTGAATCTCGTTTAAAGAAATTACAAAGTCAAAATAGAGAGTCTTTACAGATATGGCAGCGCGAGCAATTAAAAGCATTTTTATTGACAGGATTCCCCAATTCTAAAATAGAAAATTGGAAGTATACGGACGTTACCCCAATTGCATCTCAAACCTTTTCGTTTGGAGAATTGGTCGATTGCGACATATCCAGTTTTATTATTCGGGACGTCCACCGTATGGTGTTTATCAACGGGCATTTTGCCCCAACTTTATCAAATTTGACGCACCTTCCAAGTGAGGTTCAATTAACGTCGTTAAAAGTGGCGTTAAAAAAAAATCGAAAGCAAATTCTATGTGAGATTCCCAGCTACCAAACTCCCTTCTCATTGTTAAATGATAGTCTTTTTCAAGACGGTATGTTTCTTCGTGTCCCGAAAAATTGTCAGCTTGAAAAGCCTATCCATCTCCTTTATTTAATGAAGCCTAATTTTTCGTTTGCTATGACCCAAACACGTCATTTAATCTTGCTAGGAGAAAATTCTAACGTCGCTCTTTTGGAAGAATACTATGGGATACATCATCCTATAACTTATTTCAACAATATTGTGACTCAAATCAATGTTGGAGCTTCCGCTAATTTGGCATTTTATAAATTGCAGGAGGAGAATGATTATTCTTTTCATATTGCAAATACCCAAATCCGCCAAGCGCGAAACAGCCAAGTGACCACATGTCATATTTCATTGGGGGGTGTACTTGGGCGTGAAGATTTAAATTATGCGTTAGAAGGCCATAATGCTTCGTGTCAATCGCTAGGATTTTATCATTCGAAAGGTGGTCAGCATATTGACAATCACACTCGCATTGATCACAGCATTGATAGTTGCGCAAGCCAGCAAATTTATAAGGGAATTATTAGCGATAAATCTCGAGCCGTGTTTAATGGAAAGATTTTTGTGCATCCAGAGGCTAAGAAAACGATCGCTCACCAAATTAATAAAAATTTAGTATTTTCAAATGAAGCTGAGGTTAATACCAAACCGGAGCTTGAAATTTACAATGATGATGTAAATTGCACCCATGGTGCTACTGTAGGGCAGTTAAATAAAGAATCTTTGTTTTATTTGCGTAGTCGCGGTATTGATCGTGCCACAGCCGAGCAAATGCTCGGCTGTGGATTTGCTAGTGAAATTATAGAAAAATTATCACACAACATTATTGCAGAGCGAATCCATCAAAGAATTATTAAACACTTAGCCTTGTTGAATTGCCTAGGGGATTGTCATGACTAATTCACTTAGTTCTTTACGCGATGATTTTCCTCTTTTTAAACAGAAAATTCGTGGAAAATCACTGGTGTATTTGGATTCCGGAGCGACGGCGCAAAAACCGCAGGCAGTAATTGATGCTGTGGGTCGTTATTATTCCCATGAAAATGCCAATGTGCATCGAGGGATTTATACTATCAGCGAGCGTGCAACGGCCGCTTATGAAAATACTCGTAAAAAAATTAAAGCATTTATCAATACTGCTCACACCCACGAAATTATTTTTACGCGGGGGACAACAGAGTCAATTAATTTAGTTGCCGCGAGTTTTGGAGCGTTGCAAGTTCAAAGGGGTAATGAAGTTGTAATTTCAGAGATGGAGCATCATTCTAATATTGTGCCTTGGCAATTGTTATGTGAGCGAGTGGGGGCAAAATTAAAAATAATTCCGGTTAATGATGACGGAATCTTAGATCTAAGTGAATATCAAAAACTGCTAACAGAATGCACTAAAATTGTAGGATTAATCCATGTTTCTAATGTCTTAGGCACAATCAATCCTGTTAAACAAATGATTGATTTGGCTCATCAAAAAAATATTCCGGTTTTATTAGACGGTGCGCAAGCGATTTCTCATATGATCGTAGATGTTCAAGACTTAGATTGCGATTTCTACGCTTTTTCAGCGCATAAATTGTATGGCCCCACCGGGATTGGTGTTCTTTACGGAAAGACTAAATGGTTAGAAAAGATGCCTCCCTATCAAGTGGGCGGAGATATGATTCGCCGGGTTACTTTTGAAAAAACCGAATACAACGCGTTACCTTATAAATTTGAAGCGGGTACGCCTCATATGGCAGGCGTTATTGGGCTTGGAACAGCTATTGATTATCTTATGGCGATTGGTTTTGAAAAAATTAATATTTATGAAAAAGCTTTGTTGAATTATACAACGGAGAAATTGCAGAAGATTTCTGGTCTAAAAATTATAGGTAACGCTCCGAACAAAGCTGGTGTAATTTCTTTTATTATGGAACGAGCCCATCCTCATGATATTGCGACCATTTTAGATAGCGAAGGTATTGCTATTCGAGCGGGTCATCATTGTGCGATGCCCTTGATGGAGCGGTTTAAGCTGCCTGCAACGGCACGAATTACGTTTGGCCTCTATAATACGTTCGATGATATCGACCGGTTAGTTGATGGTCTAGTTCAAGTTAATCAAATCTTTAATCAAGAGCCTTTGGTGGATTAAAACAGTGAATAATTTACGTGATTTATATCAAGAGATAATTATTGATTATGGTCGGAAACCTCGACATTTTGGCCAATTAGCGGATCCGACACATATACATGATGGCTATAATCCGTTATGTGGTGACCGATTAATCGTATATTTCCGAGAAGAAGAAGGTGTGATAAAAGAAGCAACCTTTGAAGGTAATGGTTGCGCTATATCTATTGCTTCCGCTTCGTTGATGATGGAGATTATAAAAGGTAAAACCATTGAGCAAAGCGAAACTTTATTTTCTCAATTTCATGATTTGGTGACCGGGAAAAGCTCTGACGTAAAAGAGTTAGGAAAATTGGTTGTTTTAGCAGGTGTAGCTGGATTTCCTACACGGGTGAAATGCGCTACCTTATGTTGGCACACCATGCTCGCAGCCCTACGTGGTGAGATTGACCTATCCATGAGAACAGAATAATGAATGACATGAAAATCATCGAACTAACAGATGCAGCTTGTAAACATCTTCAAGCATTAATAGAAAAACGTGGAAAAGAAGCACAATTCCGATTATCCGTAAGAAAAACGGGTTGCTCTGGTTATATGTATCTACCAGAGATCGTAGGAAGTTCACAAGAAGGGGATATTTTCTTTACAACTGAAGTAGGATTAACTGTCTTAATTGATTCTCGTTGTGTGTCCTTCATTAAGGGTACCATTGTGGATTATGTAAAAAAAGATTTTGGACAATATCAGTTATATTTTAGTAATCCTAATGCAATTGGTGCCTGTGGCTGTGGAGAAAGTTTTCATTTAAGAGAAAATAAAGACGCTGACGATAATGAATAATAATGAAAATGAAAAAAAAATTATCGTGTTAAATCGCGATACGAAAGCAATTCTGGTGCCATCTGGGAGGCCTGTTAGAGTTCCTCAAGGAACCGAGGTAACTGTTGTACAGAGTTTGGGTGACACATTTACGGTAAATATTCTTGGGAATTTGGCTCGCATTGAGGCCAAAGATTCTGATGCTCTAGGAAAAGCGGTTAAAAGCTCCCTGGAAGATTTGCCTCCTGATACAACTATAAAAAATAAAGTATGGGCTCAACTTGGTACTGTGTTTGATCCGGAAATTCCTGTCAATATTGTGGAGTTGGGATTGGTATACGCTTGTGATATTGAACGATTGGAAGATGATACTTTTCGTGTGGTTGTCGAAATGACTTTAACAGCGCCTGGATGTGGCATGGGGCCAATATTGGTAGAAGAGGTTAAACAAAAAATTTTGGCTATTCCTGAGGTAAGTAATACAGAGGTGGAAATTGTCTTTGATCCACCTTGGGATCGGAAGATGATGTCTGATGCAGCTAAATTACAATTAGGAATTTTTTACTAGCAATTATCTGAGTTGTCCTATTTAAGAGTGTTATGCGCTTTCATACCTGATGTAAAGGTATCAAAAAAGGCTGCATTTTGCAAGCGGCTTTATAAGAAAAATATAAGTTTCTGAGGTGGATATGTGTAGGTGGATAGGAATGGTATGGGATGATCGCAGGCAGATAAAGAGTTTGTATGGATCTAAACGGCTTGTTCGTAGCCACGGTTTTTCCTATCATCAATTGAGAACGGGATAATCCATAAAAAATCGAAGAAGGCTGAGCTGACCTTGTTATTTTCGATATGGCCCCCAATATTTTAGGTGTGGAGAGTGTTGATTAGGTAAAATTAGGTAAAATTGTTATATTTTGCTGAGTTTTATCTGGGCTTGCGCTCAAAATTTTTGATAACAGTGAGAGGGGTTCTTGCCTAAAGTTTTTCGAGAGTCTGGTCTTGATACTTACAAATACTTTGTTACAACTAGTTTGCGTCCTTATTTTAAGCATGTCAAACTTCTCAAACCGAATGCCTCGCGATCTCGTCGAGTGAAATTTATATACCCGCTACTGAGTTTCTGGGCTATAATCAGCAGATATGACTAAAAACGGGGTAACACCTTGAATATTATGATTAAAAATTTACTGCTTTGGTTAGTTATTGCAGTAGTCCTTATCACGGTCTTCAGTAATTTTGGTGCACGACAATCCGATATTCAGCCTTATACCTATTCGCAATTTGTCCAAGCGGTTAATGATAACAAAGTCGGCAGTGTGGTTATCCAGGGTCACGAGATTAAAGGGATAACCAAAGACAACAAGCGTTTCATCACCTATTTGCCTATGGAAGATCAAGCTCTACTTAATCAGCTAATGGCTAAGGGCGTCAGCGTGAAAGGAGAACCACCGAAGCAACAGAGCATGTTTTTACACATCCTTATCAGTTGGTTGCCCTTCCTTATCTTGATTTTTGTGTGGATTTTATTTATGCGCCAGATGCAAGGTGGAAGCCGCGGTGGTGGTCCCATGTCGTTTGGCCGCAGTAAAGCTCGCCTGCTCAACCAAGATCAAGTCAAAGTAACCTTTGATGATGTGGCTGGTGTAGAAGAAGCAAAAGAAGAAGTTAAAGAATTAGTAGACTTTTTGCGCGATCCAGGTAAATTTCAGCGTTTAGGCGGTAAGATGCCCTGTGGTGTATTACTTGTTGGTCCTCCGGGGACAGGAAAAACTCTACTGGCTAAGGCTGTAGCGGGAGAAGCCAAAGTTCCGTTCTTTACTATCTCGGGTTCCGATTTTGTGGAAATGTTTGTGGGTGTCGGTGCTTCTCGTGTTCGAGATATGTTCGATCAGGCAAAGAAGCAAGCGCCCTGTATCATCTTCATCGATGAAATCGATGCCGTAGGTCGTCATCGCGGCGCTGGTTTAGGTGGGGGGCATGATGAGCGAGAACAAACTCTTAACCAGCTTTTAGTTGAGATGGACGGTTTTGAAGGTAAAGAAGGTGTTATTGTTATGGCCGCGACCAACCGGCCTGATGTACTCGATCCCGCTTTATTGCGCCCAGGCCGATTTGACCGCCAAGTAGTGGTGCCGCTGCCAGACATTAAAGGGCGTGAACGTATTCTTCAAGTTCACATGAGCAAAGTGCCATTGGCGTCTGATGTCAAAGCTTCTGTCATTGCTCGAGGTACTCCGGGATTTTCTGGGGCGGATTTAGCAAACATTGTCAACGAAGCTGCTTTATTTGCAGCGCGTGAAAACAAGAAAAATGTTGGAATGGCTCAGTTTGAGTGCGCGAAAGATAAAATTATGATGGGAGCTGAGCGGCGCTCAATGGTAATGAGCGATGAAGAAAAGACATTGACGGCTTATCACGAAGCAGGTCACGCAATCGTTGGGTTGCATATGCCTGAGCACGATCCCGTTTATAAAGTCACGATTATTCCGCGAGGTCGGGCTTTAGGTGTGACAATGTTCTTACCGGAACAAGATCGCTATAGCATGAGCAAACGTTGCTTAGAATGCCAATTAGCAGGACTATTTGGTGGAAGAATTGCTGAAGAACTTATTTTTGGCGAAGAGCGAGTTACCACAGGTGCATCCAATGACATTGAAAAAGCTACTGAGATTGCGCGTAATATGGTAACGAAGTGGGGGTTATCCCATAGACTAGGACCATTAACTTATCGGGAAGAGGAAGGTGAAGTTTTTCTTGGACGTTCTGTGACACAGCGTAAAGATATTTCCGACGCAACCAGTAAAGAAATTGACTCCGAAGTGCGTCGTATTATTGATACGGCTTATGACACAGCGAAGAAAACTTTGGAAGAACATATGGATCAGCTTCATCTTATGGCTAACGCATTAATTAAATATGAAAATATTGGTGAGGTTCAAATTAAAGAGATTTTAGCTGGTAAAGAGCCCTCCCCGCCATCTGGGTGGAAAGAGGATAATGAAACTAACTTAACCTCGGAAGCTCTTAAAAAAGATGTGTCTTCCAGAGAAGAAGAGGCCAAATCTTTACATTCAGGGGAGATTTGTCTTTTCGAAGAGAAGATGGTCAACCGTTACAATATTATCCCTCATATTCCCTCTCCCGTAAGCGATGGAGGGTTAGTATAATGGGGACGCTGATGCCAAAAACGCAGTTTCATTTGCAATTAAGGGAAAATAGAAAAGTCATTTTTTCTTCTAAGGTGGCCATTATGGGAATCATTAATCTCTCTCCTAATTCTTTTTATAATCCGCATTTTGATTTAAGTTCCGCTTTCCGAACAGCAGAGAAAATGGTCTGTGATGGGGCTGATATATTGGATATCGGCGCTGAAGCTACAAACCCATATGTGAATATTAATGCGGATTTGCCTTCTCTTCAGATGGAACTTGATCTATTGATACCTGCCATTGAGGGGATAAAAAGACGCTTTGATATTTTAATTTCTGTCGATACCAGCCGTCCTCAGGTTATGCGAGAAGCGATAAATATGGGAGCAGATATTATTAATGATCAACGTGCTTTACAGGTCGAAGGTGCATTAACGGTCGTAAGGGAGTTAAAAAGTCCCGTATGCCTTATGCATTTCCCTACTCCGAAACGAAAACCAGGTTCAACCTCGTGCGCTTGTCTTTTAGAAACTGTCAAGCAGGATCTGAAAGTTGCTGTAGAACGTTGTGAAAGGCATGGGCTTTCACGGAATCAGATAATTATTGATCCTGGTTTTGGTCAAGGGAACTATGGAAAAAATCTAAAAGAGAATTTTTATTTATTGAACCATCTGTCTGAATTTTTATCTTTAGGGTTGCCTGTGTTATCAGGATGGTCGCGAAAATCGATGATCGGTGATATCTTGGGCCAATTGCCCGTAGACCGTCTATATGGGAGCATCGCTGCAGATGTATTAGCCACCTATCAAGGTGCTTCCATAATTCGTACTCATGATGTTAAAGCCAGTCGAGAAGCAGTTCGTATTTCTGCCTATGCTCGGGAGGTTAACCTAATTAACTAGGATAAAAAAAGTAGAGGGAAAGGAAATGCGAAAAAAATATTTTGGAACCGATGGAATTCGAGGGCAAGTTGGAAGATCGTTGATTAACGCTGAATTCATGCTTAAGCTTGGTTGGGCGGTGGGAAAAGTCTTAGCAAGTAGCCATTCGGCGACCGTTTTAATTGGAAAAGATACACGAATTTCGGGTTATATGATTGAATCAGCTTTGCAGGCAGGACTATCTGCTGCTGGTGTTAATATTAAATTGACAGGCCCTATGCCTACTCCTGCCATTGCGTATTTGACACATTCTGTCCGCGCTGATGCGGGAATTGTAATTAGTGCTTCACATAATAGCTATCCTGACAATGGAGTGAAGTTTTTTAATAGGGAGGGCTTTAAACTATCCGACGAATTGGAGCTGGTGATTGAAGAGCATATCGATAAACCAATATGCACAGTGTCTGCTGATCGTTTGGGAAAAGCAGCACGAATGAACGAAGCTCATGGCCGTTACATTGAGTTTTGTAAAAGCACATTTCCTTCAAATTTATCTCTAAAAAAATTAAAAATTGTAGTTGATTGTGCCAATGGCGCTGCTTACTCTATTGCGCCCAATATTTTTCATGAATTAGGTGCGGATGTGATCGTTATTGGTGATGAGCCTGATGGATTTAATATTAATCATGGATACGGGGCTACTGATACTCAGAAACTTCAAAAAGGTGTTCTTAAGCATAAAGCTGATGTTGGCATAGCCTTCGATGGCGATGGCGATCGTTTAATTATGGTTGATCATCATGGTGTTAGAGTAGATGGAGATGAATTATTATGTATTATGGCTATCGATCGCTTCCATTTAAAAGAGAATTACCATTTAGGGGTAGTTGGTACCGTAATGAGTAATTTAGGATTAGAGCAGACGTTAAAGCGCCATCATATTGCGTTCGAACGTTCGTCAGTTGGTGACCGCTACGTTTTAGAATTAATGAAAAAAAGAAGATGGTTATTAGGAGGTGAATCCTCCGGCCATATTGTTGATCTTGGGTTTACCACTACAGGGGATGGTATTATCACTGCTTTACAGATACTAAGGATTATGCAACAAAAAAATAATCTTCTGACAGAGCTTAAAAAAGTAATGGTCAAGCATCCACAAGTTTTAATTAATGTTCCTGTTAATGGCATGCTTAATATGCAACATCCGACTATTGAAAAAGCGATGGTAGAAGCAGAGGAACGATTGAATGGTAAGGGCCGTGTGCTATTACGTCTTTCAGGGACGGAACCGGTAGTGCGAGTGATGGTGGAAGGACATGACGAGGAAATTATAAGAAAGACGGCAGAAATGTTAGTAATGGTAGTAGAGCAGCAATCAGTTACTTTACATAAAACTGGATGAAATAAAAATCTTGTGCTGAAGATAGGTTCTAATAAGTAATATAAGCGCACACTAGATGTATATTTATCCTAACATCGACAGAGCGCATTTTCTTATTTATTTTACCCAGTCTTTTTCTCTGATAGGTGTCTGATAGCTGGCCTTTCTTTAACAAGTTTATATGAGATTTTCTTTTCGGGTTAAAAGCGCTTTCGGTTTACAATTTGGCTTTATTGTGGTCTGATTTCAGTTGATAGATAGTTTTTGGTTTGGTATCGGGGCTCTGCTTATATCTAACTTGTAGTTGCATCTACTTGTCAGACTTCTTGGTGCCTATGGCGTTAATTGTCGCTTTTGAGCTCTGTTATGGCTACTTTTTAAAGTGGGGTCACAAGCTCGTGAAACGGAAATTTCGCCAGTTTATGCTGCAGTTATGCTTCAGACGTAAATCTATTAGTCTATTTTTTTAGTCTATTGGATTTTTACCGAGGACCGAGGTTGGATTCCCACCGGGTTATGACATTATAAAACGATTGAACCCCTTTGGATCCCTTTTCGGATCCATTTAATGTCAATTATTTATTAATTTTTGGAATGGATAGGGTTAATAATTGGATTTTTGCACCTAGACATTTTTTCTCCTTTTTCTCTCCTTTTGCCTACCTTTTACGATTTTCAGCCTACGAATAGGCTAGAAGCCTATATAAACTTGACATGTACTGATATGAGAGACAATGGTTTCTTTAGTTCTCTTGAAACGATGTATGGTAGGGGAATTGAGAGTGGTCTTCCTATAACACTCCATAGGCTCTTATCTTGCTTTTATATAGACACATTATTACTCTTTTTTTTACTTTCTTATTTATGACCCATGAAGGAAAGATCCGTTCTCTTCTCTCGTGCACTACCTCTTCTCTTGGTTCATCCCCCCCCAGTTGAATACCTAAGATTTACGTTAAATCAAGGCGTGTATTTCCTCTTTGAATTCGTGGAAATGTAAATCTTCTTTTTTTTAGATTCCCTGTTACCTAAGTTAGATATAAAAACAACACTACTATTATTTATAGTCATTGACACCCCTGCGTTAATCTTATTTTTGCTTAGTTTTATTTTTTCTTGGATTCTCTGTTGCTTTATTGCCATTGGAATTCGGTTACTTTTAGTGAGTTTTTCTAATTTACAGCCTCGTATTTTTTCAATTAAAATTTCTTATTCTAGAAATCGAAACCTTTTCTTTATTGCAAGACCAACTCTTAAAAATTTAATTACTGAGGAGGGGCTAAGTTTTAAGACTTAATCTTTTAAAGAATATAACGACTTAAGTCTTCGTCTTCCGCTAATTTTTCCAGTTGTTTATTAACATAAGCAGCATCGATAGTAATTGATTCACCTTCTTTATCTGTTGCTTCAAAAGAAATTTCTTCTAATAATCGCTCCATAATCGTATGTAACCGGCGGGCTCCGATGTTTTCAGAACGATTATTCACTTGATATGCAATTTCGGCCAAGCGTTTAATGCTATCCTTAGTGAAGGATAGTCCAAAATTCTCTGTTTTCATTAATTCAATATATTGTTCGGTCAACGAAGCTTTAGGTTCTGTTAAGATACGTACAAAATCATCAGCTGTCAGCGCTCTTAATTCAACTCGAATGGGGAAACGGCCTTGTAATTCAGGAATTAAGTCGGAAGGCTTTGCAACATGAAAAGCGCCGGAAGCGATAAACAAAATATGATCTGTTTTCACCATGCCGTATTTAGTGAAAACAGTACTACCTTCTACCAGTGGTAATAAATCGCGTTGAACGCCTTCGCGCGAAACATCAGAAGAACCTACAGCGCCTTCGCGTTTTACGATTTTGTCAATTTCATCCAAGAAGACAATACCATTCTGTTCCACGCTTGTAACAGCATTTGATTTAATTTCATCCTCATTAATTAGTTTTGTCGCTTCTTCTTCAATTAAAATTCGTTTGGAGTCTTTTACTTTTAAGCGCCGAGATTTAGTGCGGCGACTAGACATATTCGACATAATCCCTTGTAATTGGCTGATCATTTCTTCCATTCCGGGAGGACCCATAATTTCAAAAGAGGGATGTACACTAACTTCAATTTCAATTTCTTTATTATCCAATTCCTTTTCACGTAGTTTTTTACGAAATAAGTTTCTTGTCGCAGATCCTTTTTTTTCGGCCAGTTTTTCTTCTTCTACAGTCGGAGTTTCGTCTTGGAAAGCTCCCCCCCTCCGTGCAGGTGGGACTAAAGCATCCAATATGCGCTCTTCAGCAGCTTCTTCCGCCAAGTTTTTTATTTGTCTGATAGCTTTTTCGCGGGTCATTTTGACGGCGGCGTCAACTAAATCGCGAACGATCGATTCAACGTCGCGGCCCACGTAACCAACTTCGGTAAACTTAGTAGCTTCAACTTTAATAAAAGGCGCCCCAGCTAAATTGGACAGGCGGCGAGCAATTTCAGTTTTGCCCACACCAGTCGGACCAATCATTAAAATATTTTTTGGAAAAATTTCCCGTCGTAAGTCTCCAGATAATTGCATCCGACGCCAACGATTGCGTAAAGCAATGGCGACAGCTCGTTTAGCATCATCTTGTCCGATGATAAATTTATCTAATTCTGTAACGATTTCTCGTGGAGTCATAGTTATTTGAAGTTCAGGATTACTCAGAGTTAATGAGGAAGGATTCACATCTGTCATAATTACATCCGCTTTATGAAAGTTAGGTTTCGCTGTCGAGCTCTTTGATTGTGAAATGAAGATTTGTATAAACACAAATCTTGGAAGCAATAATAAGCGATTTTTCAACAATTTCTCGCGCGCTTAGATCCGTATTATCCAATAAAGATTTTGCTGCAGCTTGGGCATAAAGTCCACCTGAGCCAATAGCCATTAAGCTCTGTTCAGGCTCTATAACATCCCCAAGACCTGTAATAATAAGCGACTTCTTCGTATCGGCTACAGTTAATAGTGCTTCCAACCGACGGAGTATCCGATCGGTACGCCAGTCTTTCGCTAATTCAACAGCAGCACGAGTCAAGTTGCCCGAGTAATGTTCCAGTTTTTCTTCAAATCGTTCAAATAGGGTAAAAGCATCCGCCGTGCCTCCGGCAAATCCAGCAATTACTTTGTCTTTATAAAGATGACGTACCTTGCGCGCATTGGCTTTTAAAATAGTTCCATTCATCGACACTTGACCATCGCCTCCGATAATAACCTTGCCGTTCCTGCGTACAGAAACTATTGTAGTGCCACGAAATTGTTCTACTATCATTGCTCCACTAATCAAATTTCAGAGGTTAGAGGAAGGTACACACCACATAGATAGATTGGGTTGGAGGATCCAGTTTTCAAGCGCTATGAAAGCCTTTAGTAATAAACTACTAACAGACTAGGCCTGTGAAGCTTACTTTGTACTCGTTTGGCCTCTTGGATAGTTAAGTAAGGCCCCACCATTACTCGATTCCATACGGTCCCATCTGTGCTACGATAAGCGTGAACGCAAGTGGGAAAATTTAAAGTACTAAGCTGTGATTTGAGTCTTTCGGCGTCAATAATATTTTTGAGTGAGGCAATTTGGAGAACGAAATGATTGAGAGCAAGAACAGTTTTTCTGGAAAAAGGTTTTTGTGATACTGGTATTGGCGCCGCCACTTCCATTTCAGGAAGAAGGGTATAAAACTCAAATTTAGGTTGTTTTAATTTGGCGGAGATTGATGATAAGGGTGGTGCTTGAGCCGCGGCAGTTGATGAGAAGCTTAATTCTTTTCTGGAAAACTTACTCTTATGGTAATGGTAAATAAAGAATGAAAAAACGGTAACAGGGAGGCCTAAAACTAAAAGTATTGAAATTATGAGTTTATAGCCCGAGCGACGCTGCGAACTAAGCGATTTTTTAGCATAATCTCGAGTCATTTTCTGCTGCTGCAGTAACATATTATAAGAAGATGGCCGTACCATTAATCAATAGTTCTTCCTCATTATAAAGCATTATAAAGTTTGAAATTAACATTTGGAGGATCTAAAACCCGCTTTTTATTAGTTAACCAATATTATATTTTCTGATCAGTCACTTAATCTGGCGCCAAATCTTAGCCCTCAATTTCTACCCTTTCTTTGATAAAGATGAGAGTTGTACTTTTTCCATATTAGCGGCATCGTTATTCCTATCTTACCTTTTGCGCCCACCATATTGAGTTTTTTATGCGCAATCACCATAACTTCCCCCCACTCTTTGCCTCTAAAAGTTAGTTAATCCAATAGAGGGGAAAGCACCATGACTTAGTACATGTAGATAAGGTGAATAAATTTGATTCAGGAATTTTGTGCCTATGGCTCCTAAATGGTCGAAAGTTAAAAGAGTCACTATTGAGCTTTCTAAAGCAGCAGTATTCATTTGAGTGAATGTACTCTATCTGAATGGGTTGTTGGGAATTAAAGTAGATGAGTTTGTCAGCTTCTATAGAATTCTGTCCGCACCATAAAGAGTTCTTTTGTTGTAACACATCGTGTAGAACAAGATTATTAAAAGTTATGAGGTTATTTTGTTGTTCAGAAATAATCAGTGATTTAACAGCAGCGTCGGAAGTCAATTGACGATCGTTAGGATTGTATTTAACCTTAAATTTCAAATTCTGGAAATTAATGTGTTGTTGTCCATTAGTAAAATTAATTTGATTAGCATGAATGGTGGTCTCGTTAGCATTGTTGAAATGTATCAATGTTGATGAATGAAAGACGAAATTAGGTTCTTCGCTGGTGCTATAAATCAAGCCTTTAGCAAAATATATTCTTTTTTTATCTCCTATTTTTCCTAAAAGGTAAGGACCATTAAGAATTCGTTGCTTGAGCATAAATTGCAAGGGCAAATTATTTCTATTGAAAATAGGAAGAGTTATTTGAATGAGTGAGTCGGAAGTAAACCAACCACGCTTGAATTTAACAAGTTTTAAATTGATGTTGTGTATATGTTGAAGGCGGCTCAAAAACTTTGAATAATTACTCTTAAACCAGAAGCTCATACCAAGAGGAAGCAAAAGAAGGATAACAATAACAAAAAGAATTGAGATAACAAAAGCATTAATTACTTTAGTTATTTTGTGCATCTTTTCCTCCTACATCTTCTCTGGTGCGGATACACCTAACAAAGTTAAACCATTGATAATGAGTTGGCGTACAGCTGCGATTATATTTAATCGCGCATTACGTAATTTATCATCTTCAATGAGAAATCGTTCCGCATTATAATAGGTGTGAAATTGACTAGCGAGCGTTTGCAGGTAATAAGCAAGCAAATGGGGTGCATGTTGTACAGCAGCAGTATTTATGATTTCGCTATAACGTGACAAGGTCGTTAGCAATTCTCTTTCGTAGGAGCTTGATAATAAGTTTAAATTAGCTATTCCTTCTGCTGTGCTCCATTTTTTTTGAACTGCATTAAGCTGCCGGAAAACACCGCAAATTCGCGTATGAGCGTATTGAATATAATAAACAGGATTCTCATTCGATTGGGATTTTGCTAACTCGAGGTCAAAGTCTAAATGCTGATCCGGCTTGCGCATAATGTAAAAAAAACGTGCCGCATCATTGCCGACTTCGTTGCGAAGTTCTCTTAAAGTAACAAAAGTTCCACCACGAGTTGAGATGGATATTTTTTTATCGCCTCGATAGAGAATGGCGAATTGTACTAATAAAGTTTGTAGCTTATCGGAAGATTTCCCTAAAGCTTTTAAAAAGGCGCGCAGCCGGGGGGTGTATCCATGATGGTCTGCTCCGAAGATATCAATAATGAGATCATATTCTTGGTTGAATTTATAGAGATGATAAGCAATATCAGACAAAAAATAGGTGGGCACTCCACTATTGCGAATTAATACTCGATCTTTTTTATCGCCCAAGACACTAGCTCGGAACCATTGTGCACCATTTTTTTCGTAAACATAACCACGTTGGTATAAAATTTCTAACACTTCTTTAATTAACCCTTTTTTTATAAGTCGACTTTCCGGAAACCACTCATTATAAAGAACACCAAATTCTTCTAAATCATTTCTAATGTCTCTTAAAATATTATCGAGCGTCACATCAAAGATAATAGTGAAGTCTTCTCCAAGTAAATCTTTTTGAATTTTTACCCACGCATCAAGATAGCCTTCAGGATTATTTTCAGCGTCAATGGTGAGTAATTGATTTCGGATCGTTTCTTTAGAAGAACAAAGGAAACGATCGTTATATTTATCTTTCAGCTCACGGGCAATATCCACAATATACTGGCCTTGGTAGGCATTTTTAGGTAGGGTAAAATCCTCTTTAAATTGCTGTAAATACCGGATCCAAACACTTAAAGTGAGGATATTCATTTGTCGTCCGGTATCGTTAACATAGTATTCTCGATGTACGTTATAACCAACTATTTTTAATAAGTTAGCTACACAAGCACCATATGCGGCTCCTCGGCCGTGACCGACATGGAGAGGACCAGTTGGATTAGCAGAAACATATTCTATATGTACTCGCTTTCCTTGGCCGATCTGGCTCCCGCCGTAGTGCGGTCCTGCTTCTAAAATGGTTGCGATAATTTTCTGATAACTACTCTCAGAGACATAAAAATTAATAAATCCCGGACCAGCAATTTCTACTTTTGTGATATGCGGCTCAGGTAGTAAGGCGTTGACAATCTTTTCAGCGAGAACTCGCGAGTTAAGCCTTGCAGTTTTTGCCATTACCAAGGCTAAATTAGTTGTAAAATCACCATATCTTGGATCCTGGCTGTGGGTAACTTTGAATATAGGAGAAAAATTGGATCCTAACACCCCTTCTACCTTTAGCTTTTCAATGGTGTGATTCAATAATATTTTGAGATTCTTTTTCATAAGCCCGTAAGTCTATCATGTTGGGCATAGAATTAAATCACAGTAATAATCCTCAACTGTCATTTTTATATAGTGTTACTTAAGAAAGCAAGTGTTTAAACTTCTTTGCCGCGTAACGAGCATTTTCGTTCATGCCATATTGGAGGAGTTGGCTTAAGTTTAGCCGTCACTAATGACACATTAGTAACCCATTAGTAATAATACACATAGTAAAAAAGTATTTTGATCATTAGGTCGCTGGGGGGGGATTACGTGCGACGTAGAATTACCACTAAAGATTCATTAAAATTAGAATCATATGAATCCTACTTCTGTTCGTTCCATTGGTATTTTACGGCTTGGTGCACTGGGAGATGTTTGTCTAACACTTCCATTAATTTATGTGTTGCGCAGACACCTACCAAAAGTCAAGCTCTATTGGATTATTGGTCGCCCTTTCTTTTCACTAGTACAAGGATTAGAGGATGTAAATTTCATTGTTTTAGATAAACCGAAATCACTAGGTGATTATTGGAAATGTTATCAGAAACTGAGATCTTATTCCTTCGATGTTTTACTGGCGCCTCAAGCCACATTGCGTTCAAATATATTATGTTTTTTAATAAAAGCAAAAATAAAATATGGCTATGGAAAATTACATAGTCGTGATTTACAAAGTTTTTTTGTAAATCGCACTGTAGCTGCGAAGTCAGAACATTTGGTAGAGAGCTTTTTGCGATTTGCAGAGCCCTTTGGAATTTCGAATAGGAATATTGAATGGGGGTTACCCATTGAAGAAAAAGATTATGGCTGGGCTAAAGCACAATTGAGTCGTTATGCCGCCATCTGTTGGTTGGCTATTTGTCCTGCTACGAGCAAAAAAGAGCGCAATTGGTTTAGTGATCGATATGCTAGTGTGGTTAATCAACTTATAGAAAAGCGGTGGGATTTTAATGTTGTTTTAATAGGAGGGTCAAGTGCAGTAGAAAGACAAATGTCTGAAGAAATCAATCATCAACTAATAAAGCCTGCTCTTAATCTCGTGGAAAAAAGTTCTTTAAAGCAATTGGCAGCACTCCTAAGCGAAGTGGATGTTCTTTTATCGCCAGATACTGGCCCTTTACATATCGCTCAAGCTGTAGGTACGCCCGTAGTTGGACTTTATGCTGTTGCTCCTTCAGAAAAAACAGGACCTTTTTTTTCTCAGAGATGGGTAATTAATAAATTCCCCCAAGCAGTCAAAACCATTTTACATAAAGATCCTTCAAAAATAACTTGGCATGAGCGAGTTCACTCTCGAGAAGCTATGGCATTAATCACTGTTGATGAAGTGAGAGATAAACTCGAAGAGCTATTTATCGAACTGCAGTTTACTCTTCTCTCGAAAGTGAAATGAAAACCGCTATCCTTCCCATGAGGAATAGCGTCTTTCTCAACTCATTAACCGGCTCTTAAGACTTTGGCCGTGATAACATCGCGGATTTCGGTAGGTCGTTTAGAAGCCCCAAGGGCAGCTTTTAGAATGATATTAATTTTGTTGCCGAATATTATTCTCAGCATCTTCACATCCCGTACGAGAGGCTGTCTTTCCAGATTGGCACTGGTTGAAACAATAGGCCCTCCAAAATGGAAACAGAGCAACCGGGCTAGCGGATGGGCAGTGACACGAATAGCGATGGTACCGCGATCTCCCCGTAGCCAGTAAGGAAGCTCAGCTGTAGCAGGAAAAATCCATGTGACAGGTCCAGGCCACGTTCTGAAAACTTTGGCTAATATTTTGGGATCTAACGGCTGGGTAAGGGTTGCCACTTGCTTCCATTCCGAGGCGATCAGAATAAATCCTTTTTTAATTGAGCGATTCTTGAGAGTGAGTATTTGAGTAACCGCGTGTGGGTTAAATGGGTCACATCCAAGACCATAAACACTTTCAGTAGGATAGGCAATAACCCTTCCTTGCCGTAAGGCTTCAACAGCCTTATTAATAATCGACTGTGTATAATTATCCATGTTTGCACAAGGAGATTTGAAATTTTTCGTCTGCTTTTCTTAAGTTCGCTTGATCCGTAATTCTCTTTTCTTGTAATTTTTTTGCAACGCTTGGATCTCCAATTGAAATAATTTGCGCAGCTAAGAGAGCAGCATTTTTAGCTCCTGGTTTACCAATGCTAGTGCAAGCAACAGGAATACCACCTGGCATTTGAACAGTGGAGAGGAGGGCGTCCAGTCCACCTAAACTGCCGGCGGCCATAGGAACACCAATAACAGGCTTAATCGTATGTGCAGCTACAATACCGGCCAGATGAGCAGCGAACCCAGCAGCAGCGATGAAAACGGTGCATCCCCATTTTTCGACTTTTTTAACAAAGTTAATGGTTGTCTCTGGGGTGCGATGCACAGAGAGAATGTGCGCTTCGAAAGGAATATCTAATGATTTTAATTCAGTAAAAGCCGTCTCCATGATCGGTAAATCGCTGTCAGATCCCATTAAAATAGCAACAAAAGGTTTATTCATTGATTTCTGCCTTGCCTTCTAGATAAGGTTTGGTAAAGTTACAAGTCTTTCGAGGACACATTTTCTCTATTCTCTGGCTTTTTGTCGTTTTTATCAACAAAATCGGCCAATGACATTTAGGACACTCCTGGGCAATTGGTATATTCCAAATAGCATAATTACAATCTGGATATTGCGCGCATGAATAAAAGATTTTTCCTCGGCGCGATTTACGTTGCAAAATAGTCCCTTTATTACATTTGGGACAGATAACTTGAGTATCTTTAGGTTTTTCTAGTGATTCCATGTAATGACAATTCGGATAACTACCGCAACCAATGAACTTGCCATATCGCCCGCTTTTAATAATAAGATTAGATTGACATTTCGGACATTGTCGGCCTTCGATGAGTTGTTGTGAAGAATCTGAAACCGCATCTGCTATACTACGGGTATAATCACAGTCAGGATAAACGGTGCATCCAATGAAGCGTCCCTGTTTCCCAAAGCGGATAGATAATTGAGCTCCGCATTTAGGACATTTTTCATCTATTTTTTCTTGTGTCAGGTCACTACGTTTAACAGTCTCTTTGGTAACGTCAACGAGACTTTTAAATGGGGCCCAAAAAGCCTCTAACACTGGGATCCAAGCCTTTTCTCCTCGAGCAATATCATCCAGCTCATCTTCTAATTTCGCTGTAAATCCATAATCTAGGTATTTAGTGAAATAATGAGTTAAAAAACGATTAACAATACGACCGATGTCCGTGGCAACGAAGCGTTTATTATCCAACTCGACGTATTTGCGATTTTTTAAGGTGGCAATAATACTCGCGTAAGTAGAAGGACGGCCTATGTCGTGCTCTTCAAGAGCTTTAACTAAACTTGCCTCACTATAACGAGGAGGAGATTCAGTAAAATGTTGTTCGCTTTTAATATTATTAATAGCGACAATTTGTCCTTCCTTCAGAGGAGGTAACATTCTGCCTTCTCCTTCATCGTCTTTTTTCTTTTCATCGCTGGTTTCTTGGTAAACTGCAATAAAACCTGGCTTAATTATAGTAGAACCGTTAGCACGAAAAAGAGCATTGGGTGCCGCTAGATCAATAGAAACCATATGAAACGTAGCTTCAATCATTTGGCAAGCAACCGTCCGTTTCCAAATTAATGTATATAATTTCAATTGATCGCTTGTTAAATATTTTTTTAAATTTTCAGGAAGTCGAAAGATAGAAGTGGACCGAATAGCTTCATGTGCTTCTTGAGCATTTTTAGATTTAGTTTTATAGACACGTGCTTCTTTCGGCACATTTTCTTTTCCGTATTTTTTATTAATTAATTCTCGAATTTCCTCAGTAGCTTCTAGCGCTAATGTGAGAGAGTCTGTTCGTATATAGGTAACGAGCCCCATTGCACCTTCATCTCCAATCTCAATACCTTCATATAATTGTTGAGCAATTTGCATGGTTTTAGAAGTAGAAAATCCAAATTTTTGGGCCGCTTCTTGCTGCATTGTCGAAGTAGTAAAAGGTGGGGCGGGATTGCGTTTACGTTCTCGTTTAAAGACTTTAGTAACTGTAAGTTTACCGCTAGCAGCCTCGATGATATTTTTATAAGTATCTTGAGCTGATTTTTCGGTAGTTATAGAAAATTGCTTAATTTTTTCATTTTGAAATTCAATTAATCGTGCATCAAAACTTTGCTGCCGAAATTGACAGTCCGTATGAATAGTCCAATATTCTTGACTTTTAAAATTTTCAATTTCAATTTCTCTTTCCACAATCATCCGTAAAGCAGGACTCTGAACCCGTCCTGCAGAAAGTCCTGGACGAATTTTTAGCCATAGTAAGGGAGATAAATTGAAACCCACCAAATAATCTAACGCACGCCGTGCTTGTTGCGCATTTACTAAGTCCATTGAAATATCACGCGGATGTTCCATTGCATTTTGCACCGCTTCTTTTGTGATTTGATGAAAAGTAACACGGAAAAAGTTTTTATTTTTTAAGCTATTTTTACTTTCTAATATTTGTTTTACGTGCCAAGCTATAGCCTCACCTTCACGATCGGGGTCTGTGGCTAGAAATAAATTTTCACAACTTTTAAGAGCCTTTGCGATAGCTTCCATGTGACGGCTATTACGTTCTATCGTTTGATAGTACATTTTAAAATTGTCGGTTGGATCTACGGTGCCTTTTTTTGGGATGAGATCCCGAACGTGGCCATAAGAGGCCATTACTTTAAAATCTTTACCATCCTTAACTAAATATTTTTCTATTGTTTTTGCCTTGGCAGGTGATTCGACCACCACTAAAGATTTTACCATAACTAATGTATACCGCCTAACGTATCATCAAGAATAAAAAGCTCCATGCTCACGAGAGCTTGTTTTTCATCAGGTTGATTAAAAAGAACCATTAAGGTCACCCATTTCAAAAGGCTGACGTCGATGCCTTCCGAGGCCAATTCAATGGCTTGATTAATAATGAGCTCCCGTGTATGGGGAGCTAAAATTGATTGTTGTTCTAAGGTAATTAAAAAATAGCGACAATCATTATCCAGTAACTCACATTCATAATCGCTGAATACTCTAAAAGAATCTTTAGTGGGTAGTTGCATAGGTTCATGGACACCCTGTAAGAGGTTGTTTAACCATCGGAAAGCTTTATCAATGACGGCACGGTGAAACCCAAGTTCTTCCAGTCGGAGGAACAATTTTTTTTCTCCCACGTCAAGGGTGCAATTTTCTTGCATGTGATTTTTAAATAAATACATCAGTACCGTTAACACGCCTTCATTTTTCATCATTTCACCCATATAAACTCACATGGCTTTAATATAACCTTGTAATTCAGAGATACCAATAGAAATACTACTTCTGATCTCTCCAAAACCACTTCTTACCGTCATTTGCTTGATAGGGGTCTTCACCACAGTCGATTCACTCGATTAATTTGCTCATCACCTTCCAAGAAGCACCGCTCCACTGACTTCGTTCGCGACGGACCTATTTTTCTAATTCTGCAATAATATTGCCTATAGAATCAACCAGTTTTATATCCTCCTTAATGAAGGGCATAGTATTTATACGAAAGGTAAAGGTGATTTAAAATCGAACCAGAACTCAGAGCAACTTTTATCAGAACAAGTGTATAAACTAAGACCGCTGACTAATACGGTTTCGGTAAGAAAAATTAGACGGAAGTAACTTTATAGTTGGAAATGGTATGTATATGTATGAGATACACCACTGCGAGTTACAGCGATTACTTTATTTTCTCTGCCGTAAGGGCCTTGATGACTTCCTGAATCAATTCCTAATATAAAATCCGTTTGACTTAGAAGGATAATATCCCATTGCGGGAACTTTATAATATAGGGATAATGATAAACTTAAAAAAATAAACACTGGGATTTTGGGAGTGAAGAGGCTAACTCATGTCATTGAATGTCATTTTTGTTGGAACGTCCCAATTTGCTGTGCCCATATTTCAAGCATTAATTAAATCCAAACACCAGGTAATAGCCGTTTATACACAACCCGATCGACCAGCAGGGCGTAGACAAAGGATGGTGGAAAGCCCCGTCAAAACTTTAGCCCTGTCTCAAAAAATAACGGTTTTTCAGCCACTATCGTTGCAAAGAGAGGAAGAACAGAAAATAATATCCTTAAAGGCTGATATCATGGTGGTTGTAGCCTATGGTTTATTACTACCTCGAACTATTTTGGCTGCTCATCGATTTGGTTGTATCAATGTCCATGCTTCCCTTCTACCTCGATGGCGAGGAGCAGCACCTATCCAATATGCCATTCTAGCGGGAGATCAAGAAACAGGTGTAACTATTATGAAAATGGATGAAGAGTTAGATGCCGGCGATATTTTAACCCAAAAATCTTGCCTCATTGTAGAAGAGGATATGACTGGCGACCTCTATGAGCGGCTTTCGTCTCTAGGCGCTGATTTATTGATCGAGACATTAGATAAAATTGAGTCAGGGGCTGTGCAGGCAAAAAAACAGGATGCAAGCCATGCTACCTATGCCACAAAAATCCAGAAAAAAGATGCTGAGCTAAATTGGTATAGGTCTGCTACTGATTTAGCAAGACAAGTACGTGCATATAACCCTACTCCTGTTGCCTTTACTTATTTTAAGCATAGACGTATTCGAATTTGGGAAGCAGAAGTTCTCTCAGAAAAAACTCAGTTAAGAGCAGGAAGCTTGGTCCGATTAGGTAAAAATGGGTTAGATGTTGCTACTGGTGACGGCATTTTGCGTCTTCATCAGTTACAGTTGCCCGGAAAACGGATTCAGTCAGCTCTGGATTTTATCAACGCATACCGAAAGGATTTAATTCCAGGTCAAACCATTTTGAGATAAAAACAATATTTATTTAATTAGGCACGAAATGAAAAATGTAAAAAAGCTTGTCATATTAGATCGTGATGGTGTTATTAATTCCGACTCGGAACATTATATTAAAACTCCAGATGAATGGATCCCTATTCCTAGCAGTCTTTCTGCCATTTCGTGTTTAAATAAATTAGGCTATTCAATTGTTGTGGCCACCAATCAGTCCGGTGTTGCTCGTGGTTATTATTCCTTAGAAACCTTGGAGGCAATTCATCAAAGAATGCAAGAAGAATTGGCAAAAGTGGGGGGCCACATAGAGCAGATTTATTTCTGTCCTCATGCACCTGAAGCCGATTGCGTCTGTCGGAAACCAAATCCTGGATTGTTATATGCCATTTCCCGGGACTTTCCAAAAGCTTTTCCAAACGCCACCTTGGTGGGGGATAGCCTTCGTGATATTCAGGCTGCCCAAAATGGTGGATGTGGGGCTGTACTGGTGAAGACAGGAAATGGCAGGAAAACCATTTCTAGTAATAAAGGATTAAATTGGACACCGATCTTTGAAGATTTGAGTGATTATGTAAGTCGCCTTACATTAAAATCTGTATGATTTTCCCAAATAATTTTCTCCCAACGAACATTATTTACAGAGGCAGAAGGAGGTCCATTCCATAACCACTCTGTAAGAACCATAATAGAATCTCGCCCCCCACAGGCTACTAATTCTACATCCCCATTAGGAATGTTCTTCACCCAGCCAGTTAATTCCAACTCTCGTGCTTTTTGTTGTGTGCTATTCCGGAAAAAAACGCCCTGTACCTTTCCAGATACTGTTGCGCGAATGCATATTTTGTTTTTTGTAGCTACCATCGTTCTCTTCTCTAGAAGAGAATATACTGCTGATGGAACTTCAATATCAAGTCGACTGGTTGTGTACTAAGAGGAAGAGGGAGGGCTCCCACACAGAGGAGGGTGACTTAAAAATCACTGCTCGTGTCCAGCAGGTGGGTATGTGTGCCCTATTTAGGGAATATCATGCAGAGAGAGCTTAAGTTGCCTGATGGTATCGACGAATATTATTGCACTCTTTATCACTCACCTTATGCGAAAGCGATTATGGAGCGCTTTCTGTTAAATTCAAATTAATTTTACGCTCTTTTTGCAACTTCAATATCCATTTATCGATGCAGATCACGATCAAGAAAATCGGATGATGAAAGCTGAAAGAATGAAGCCAAGCTAGAAGAAGGGGTACGATACACGGTGTACGATATGTTTTTCATGCGATTTGAACGAAAAACTTATGCGTATGAAAATGACTTTCATATTTCAGAATGCTGCTACTGGACATTCAATAGGCATAAAGAGAATGATTTGTAAAAGAAGGTAATTCGCAGTGGATGATTGGTATTTCCAAACAAGAGCAGTTTTTTCAACAGAAATATTCTAATTATGTGCTAATTATGTGTATTTTTTGTATGATACTAATACGAATTAGTGTAGAATGTTACGATAGATAGGAAAAATAGTGCTTATCACTCTCGTCGCTGCTCTGGACAAAAATCACCTTATCGGTCAAAAAAATCAATTGCCTTGGCATTTACCCGCTGATTTGGCTCATTTTAAATCGGTTACTCTAGGAAAACCAACCGTTATGGGTCGAAAAACTTTCGAAAGCATCAGAAAGCCGTTACCTGACCGACGTAATATTGTGATTTCTCGGCAGAAAGATTTGAAAATTAAAGGGTGTGAAGTTTTTTCTTCGCTTGATGAAGCTTTAAATACTTTACTAGATCAATTTGAGGTTATGATTATTGGAGGGGGCAGTCTTTTCGAAGAGGCATTACCCAAAGCTCATAAAATGATTTTAACAATTATTGAGCATTCGTTCAAGGGCGATACTTATTTTCCATTATGGAATGCTGACGAATGGAATCTGGTTTCTAAAATGAATTATGAACCGGATAAAAACAACCTTTATTCATTTAGTTTTATACAATTAAGGCGAAGAAACTACAAAAACTTATAATTAATTTCAGAAATTTCACCCTGTATTATATCCAATTGGAAGAACAGCAAGAAATAGTAAAACGTTGTTTAGTTTCAAGTTTTAACGCGGTAAGTTGGTGACCCCATGCACAGCCGGTGTCCAATGCGTGACAGTAGAGAGCATTACATTGGCCGTTGAGTGCAGCCCAATGTCCGAATAAGATATCAACCTTTTCTCTTTCAGATTGACGCCAATCGAACCATGGTTTGAAATGTTCTTTGTTTGCATTAGTCTTATCGCTCTCTTTTAAGTCCAGCTTCCCCTTTTCATTGCAAAAACGCATACGAGTAAATGCGTTAGTGATGTATCGGAGGCGCTCCTGCCCTTTAAGGTCATCGTCCCATTGGCAGGGCTCATCTCCAAACAAATTCCTTAAAAATTCTTTAAAATATGGCCCTTTTAAAGCAATGGATACCTCATTTGCACGCTGAAGATTTTCTTCGATAGACCATTGTGGAGGAAGTCCGGCATGAACTAAAAGAGCATGATTATTTTTTTCGTAATGAACTAAAGGATAATGTCGTAGCCATTCTAAGAGTTCCATTTTGTCGAAGGCCCGCAAAACATCATGTAAGGTATGTTCATAAGAATCTTCAGGCATAAGATCATAGCCTAAAATTAATAGAAATAAATCATGATTTCCAAGAACTACTAATGGTGAAGAAAGAGACTTGATAAAACGCAATACTTCAAGAGAATGAGGACCGCGATTAACAAGATCGCCCGCAAAGCCTAATCGATCCTGAGAAGGGTCAAATTGGACCAAAGCTAATAACTCTTTTAATTCGTGATAGCATCCCTGCACGTCGCCAATAATGTACGTACTCATTCGTCTTCACGCTAATAGATTTGTTCACGAATTGGAGAAAGTTCGTTAGTCAAATGAAAATAAAGTTGTGTAACTGTGTTGTGGAAAAAAGCTTGAAAGAAAGGAATTTTTACAGTGTAATTGCGATAATGTTTTACTCTGAACTCTTGATTAAGAACGGTCCATAAGTTTGCTGTGCCATCGACAATTCCTAGTTGAGCGGCTTCTTTCCCTGTCCAAAAATCCCCAGAAAATAATTCCTCACGATTACCTCGTAATCGGCTTCCTCGACTAGCAATAACCGTATTAATAAAGTTCTGATGCACTTGTTCTAATACTGTCTTAACTTTACTAACATCCCGGGGATTTAAAAGTTCAAAGGGATCCAAACGGTCTTTATGAGTACCTGCTGTAAACAAGCGCCTGCTCATTCCCACTTTCTTTAAGGTGTCTACAAATCCAAACCCGCCCATTATTACACCAATTGATCCAGTGAGGGTATCGTTATTAACATAGATTTTATCGGCAGCCATGGATACAAGGTAAGCACCTGAAGCGAGTTCGTCCTCTCCTACGACTATAACCTTCTTATGATATTCTTCTTTTAATTCGAGAATTTTATCATGAATAATAGAAGCTTGAACAGGGCTCCCTCCGGGAGAATTAATTACCAGAACAACCCCTTTGGAGTTTTTATCAGAGAAGGCTTTTACTAAATTAGGAAAGATTTGATAGGCCGAAAAAGAGGCGTTTGACATGATCGGCCCATTTAAACGCATTAAGGAAACATAGGGAGCATTGCCTTTTTTCGCTTCTAGTTCCGAAGTGGATGGAGCAAAAATCAATGTAATTAGAAGTAATAAAATGAACATCCAGCCCGCGAAACGAACATTTCGCCATCGTCGCTCGGAGCGACGATCTGCAAGAATAGCTTTAATCAATGTGTTTTCAAACGACCCATCATTCATAAAATTAGCCAATACAGTCTATTTTTAGAGTAGTAGGGTACGAGAAAGGGATACTCAACGCAATAGAAACTTTTTGGTTTTGGAAACACCTTGTTCACACCAATATATTAGAAGAAGTAGAATAAAAGTGTCTACATCCATCAAACTAGCGAATCGTGATGATGAATGGTGGTGCCGTCTAACTAAATTAGTAAACACACGAAAGCTAGATTGGCCTAACTGGACCACGAATTTTCCAATAAAATTATGCGTGTAACCGAAAGATCACGCGGAAGATGTTAAAGTCATAATGGAGATTATGAACGTTACATCCTTGAAATAGGACGTTGTATTTAAGGGAATGTTGTAATAAAGACCCAAAAAATTTTTACAATTTCTAGGACTTCCGTTTTTTAGCCGAGCTGAGAGCATATCCTAAAATATTCACACAAAAGATTTAGCTGTATGGGGAATGTCGTTATCTCCAGAGTTTAATAATTTATCGATACGTGATCTTCTGATTTCCATATAGTAATAAAATCGATATTTAGTTTTTCAGAAAGCTCCACTATGGCATGTTTACAAAGCAAAAGTTCTTCAAAATTAATTGAGATGAAAACTCAACGCGCGGTGAGTAACTGTTGAATATTCTATATGTATCGTATCCAAAGCGGCTTGATTCCATTCCGTGATTTTCTGATTACTTCTTACTGCGAGGAGAAGAGATCAGTGGTGCCTAGTATATTTTGTAGTTCATAGGATTCCTGTTAATTTTCGTGCAGTAAATTACTAATTTTAAGAAAATCCTTTATCGTTAATTCTTGAGGGCGTATTTGAGGATTGATACCCATCATATCCCATTTTTCTCTGGGTATTAATTTTCTAAGTGCATTGGCAATTGTTTTTCGGCGATAAGTGAACGCTTCTTTGACAAGAGCACTAAATTGGTTCAAATCTTTTACAGTGTTAATTGCGGTTTTTTCCGGAATTAAACGCACAAAAGCTGATTCTACTTGTGGGGATGGGAAAAAAGCATTATTAGGAACGTTAAACAATGAAATGTTATCACAAAAAAACTGACTCATGATGCTCAAGCGTCCATAATTAGCATCGTCTACAGGAGCAGTCAATCGTAAGACAACTTCTTTTTGAAGCATAAAATGCATATCTTCAATAAGTTCTATTTGCGCAAACAAATGAAAAAGTAAGGGTGTGGAAATATTGTAAGGCAAATTACCTAAAATACGCAGCGGCTTATTTCCAATTTCTAAGGTTGAAAGATCCAATTGTAATACATCCGATTGATGAATAGTCAAATTTTCTGAGTGAATGTATTTTTTTTGTAAAAAAGTCACAAGATCTCGATCAATCTCTACCAAAATTAATTGACCGCATTTTTTTATTAAAAAATCAGTTAATGCGCCTTGACCAGGTCCAATTTCTACTATTGTATCTGTTGTTCGAGGATGAATGTTGGTAACGATCTTCTCTAAAATAATGGAATGTTTAAGAAAATGTTGACCAAAACGCTTACGTGGTGGATGAAATCTGTTCATGCGATCTCTGCTGCTAATTTAATTGCTCTAATTAAGCTTTTTTCATTGGCCAATCCGGTTCCTGCGAGATTAAAGGCGGTTCCGTGATCTACAGAAGTACGTACATAGGGTAAGCCTAGCGTTATATTTACAACGCAGCCGAATTTTAAGGCTTTGATGGGAGCTAATCCTTGATCGTGATACATCGCTAAAATAGCGTCACAATCTTCAATTGCTCTAGGTGTAAATGCGGTGTCGGCTGGGAAGGGGCCCGTAAGGGAAAACCCCTTTTGTTTAAGAGCGTTAATGACAGGAATTATCGTTAATAATTCTTCTTTTCCTAAATGTCCCTGCTCGCCTGCGTGAGGATTTAATCCGCAGATAGCAATAGTTGGTGTTTTAATTGAAAAATATTTTTTAAGACCTACATGTAGAAGACAAATGCATTTTTCCAAGGACGATTTTTTAATTAAAGAAGGAACTTGGGATAAAGGAGCATGTGTCGTATACAAAGCTACTTTCAAAGTATCTGCCACAAAGAGCATTACAGTTTGTTTTACATTTGCGTGCGTAGCTAGCCATTCAGTATGGCCAGTAAAAGGGATACCGGCATTATTCATGATTGTTTTATTTATAGGGCCTGTCACCAGAGCTTTATAATGTTTATTTAAACACCCATCTGCAGCGATCTGAAGTGTTTCTAAAACATACTCCGCATTATCGAGAGTCGGTTTTCCCGCTATAGAGCGTGCTTTCAATGGAACATGCTGTATTGTCACGTTGTCGGTGACTTCGAGACCAAGCGTCTTCGCTCTTTCCATTAATAAAGTGCGATCGGCAATGATGATAATAGGGATTGAAAGCTTATGTTGCATCAGCTTTATTACAATATCCGGTCCAATTCCTGAAGGTTCTCCAGGTGTAATAACGATAGGTGCCATCAGGAATTAATATAAATACGAACGTAAGAGGAGTGACGTAATTGCCCCAACCATTTTTGCAATGCTTGTTCAAATTTTTGCTGATAAACGGCCTGTTTAATTTGCCGACTATTAACCATATCTTGAGTCTCTTTACCTAATAACTTAACGAGATGGAATCCATTAGGAGCCTGTATGGGGCCTAGGACCTCGTGAAGTTTCATTTTTTTGATAGAGCTTACAAAAACCTGAGGTAGATCATTAATTGACCACCATCCAAGATCGCTACTACCGGGGTGGGCAGACATTGCAGATTCAAAACTCAACCCTTTATGAAGTTGTTTTAAAACTAAAAAAGCTGTGTCCTTTGCATAATGGATCTGAGCTTTGGTAGCGGTAATGCCTTTAGGTACTGGAATTAATATTGTGGCTACATGGTAACGAGCAGAAGTAATTTGTGCTTGGTGCTTTTTTTTAAAAGCAATAATATCCGATTTACTAATAGTAATATTATTTGCTATCACCTGCTGTTGCAGTTTAGAAATGAGCAATTGTTTTTCTATTTGGCTACGAAATTCCTGATAAGAAATACCTCGCTGAGTGAGCTTTTCTTTGAGAGCAGATTGAGATAACTGGTTTTGAGCCGCTATTCTAATGATAGCTGCATTTACTTCTTTATCACTGACTTTGATTTTACTTTGTTTAGCTAACTGCGATTGTAGTTTTTGATAGATCAATTGATCTATCACCTGTTTTTGAAATACTTTCTCATCAGACATAGGAAGGTGGTGCTGAGTAAATTGCTGTCTTGCGGCATCTAAGGCGTGATTGAATTCATTTTGAGTAATAACTTCGTCATTGACTATCACAGCGATCCGATCTAAAGGTTGCTCCTGCGTAGCGTTAAGTTTGGAAAGAGGAGACTGCGCTATGTTAGCAGAATTTATCGTAAGCAGAGATATCCCGATTACACGAATTATTATTTTTGATATCATTTACTTCACACCATTGGGAAGATCATACATCGCGTTAAATAACGATCGCCTTGCAATAGAGGCGTTTCAAAATTACCCAGCCCTTTCAATTTGAGTTGAATAAAACAGGTCGTCTCGTAACTATTTTTATGGCTGCTAACTGGGTTAATGGTTAAGCCTGTGTAAGTTCTGCGTGCAATAAAACTCAATGCCCAACAACATGTATTGTATTGTATACCAATGGCGGCAACATTGGTATGGCGACGTATGATATCATAGTTCCCATAACCCATAGTAGACCATCGGGAAGAAAGAGGCCACGTTATAAAAAGATAGCTGACACTGGTATTAGTGCTGTAAGTGCTGCTTGGCACGCTAATGATACTGGTGGGATCTATGATAGACTGGTTGTTTCCATGCACAAAAATATAGCCCATGCTAATTTTACGTCTTTCATTGGTATAGCTTATTCCTGTAGATGAGTTATTGGTTTTTCGAAGACTAGGATCCCATGCAATGCTGCTAGTTAGTGTCCAGAAAGGAAAAGGATAAAAAATGAGCTCGCTGACAATCGGTGAAAAGTGAAAATTAATGGGTACATATGTTGTAGAAAGGTAAACCAGTTGGTTTTCAATTAAATACTTGAAACCAAGGTTGGTGCTTAATAGTGGAGTTCCTGTAATGTTATCAAAAATACGAGAGGTGAGACCAAAACTTACTTGATTGGCATTTTGAAGACGATCATCACCTGTGTATTGATTCAACGCAAATAGTTGCTCGAAAGAAAAAGGTAATAAGGCGGTATCAAAATTAGGTAATTTATCTTGGTTTTGATAGGGTACATATAAATAAAAGAGACGAGGCTCGAGTGTTTGATTAAGGTTACGCCCACAGAGGTTAAAGTCTTGATCGAAGTAAAGTCCCGAATTAATATCAAAAATTGGTAATAAGCGGCCGGCAGTTTGTACCTGCTTGGATTGAAGATATTCGATGTTATAGACTGCTACATCCGCCCACATTTGAGAAATAATATAGCCCGATGAAAAATAAAATGGAAAAGTTAAACCAGGTCGCATATGGAAACGCTGTCCAATAGGTTTATATGGAGTGAAATCACTTTTATAACTGAAATTGATTCCTTCTGCATTAAAATTAAAGTCCGTGCGGGGTGTAATATTTGGATAATAGCCGTCGAGTTTAAAATCGGGTAATCTGGCGTATTGATCAAGTGCAGGTGCTGAGATTTGCGAAATTAGATGGAGGGTCTGATAGGCTTGGAGCATACCGTTAAACTGCCAATGCAATCCTCTGTACTGAAGATCAATTCGATTTAAAAGCTGATTGGATAGTGAATCTGTGTTTATTTGGCCATCTAGATCCTGAAAAAAATAAGGATCTGTGGTGTAATTTAAATTAATATTAGACGACCATTCGGAATTAAAAACTGTGTGCTCATTAATTGAAAAAAAGCCGCGCTGATTTTTCATATTTTTTAATTGATTAAGATAGGGGATATAGCAGGGATTGTTAGCATAGATAGAATGAAAAGATTCTCTTAAAGTTTCCTCACGAAACTTCTGAAAAACCTTGTCTTCAAGGAAATAACTCAAATAGATGTTGCCAGCAGTTTTAGTGCTTAAAAAGCGAAAAAGTGTGTGTACGTTGAGGCCACGCTTACCCATAAGTTCGGGCGTTAATGTAAGATCGTAATTGTGTGCTATGTTCCAATAAAAAGGAAAAGAAAAAAGCCCACCTAAACTACCTCTAAAACCAATGCGTGGAATTAAAAATCCTGTCTTTCGATGATGATCGATAGGAAAGTTATAGTAGGGAAAGTAAAAAATAGGAAAACAATAAAATTGTAATAGTGCGTTGTAGGCTTCCCCTCGATGTGTCTGTTTATTTAACACCAATGTCGTAGCACTGAGCCACCATGAGGGGTTAGTAGGATCACAAGTGCTATAGGTAGCGTGTCTCAAGGTAACGACTTGAGATGCATCTTGAGTCGCCTGTGTTGCTCTTCCCCAGGCGTTGAAAGGATAATTAAATTGCGGAATATAGGATTTATTGTTATAGAGCCGATAAAATATATTTTTTAAGACTGCTGTCTTAGGATAAAGCGTTAATCTTCCTCTATCTGCAACAACCAATTTACCAATTTCGCGTAGACGAACATGCCCAACGAGAACAATTTTTTTAACTCGGTCTGTTCTTTCATCCCTATAAATATAGGCTTTATCGGCATTAATAACACGACCGGGTTGAGTAATAACTACGTCTTTTTCCAAAATTGATATTCCTTTAGTAGTCACAGTCGAGAAACCTCCAGCCGTAATTATGACCGGCTCCTTCTTCATTGAAGTGTGGAGGGGCTTGCCCAAAATTAAGGGTTCTTTAAAATAGCCGTGACAGAAAAAGCAGATTCCTTTAGTGGAGATCCACCCGAGGATATCTGCAATGTGTTTCTGGAAGCGATAATGACACCAGCCTTCTGGTAAGGTTCTAGAAACGGCGCGTTGTTTTAATGAAGAAGTTTTTGTAGCTTTGCTTACTGTGATAGCAACACTAAGTTGCTGAAAAAAAATCAAAGTTATAAAAAAGAAACAAAAAATAAATAAATTTCTTAACTTCACTACAAGAATTTCTTTTTGGTTATAGGTTGTTGGGAATGGTAACCTCTTAGGTACTGTTTGACTATAGTTAGTGGTGAGATGATTATGATTAGCAATGTATAATATATTTATGATAAAACGGTTTCAAGAGCTGTGTGTATGTTAAATAAGCATATGAAAAGGAAGCATGTAGATGCGTTTAATACAGAACGATGCGATTTATAACAAAGTGCTTTTGATGATGATTTGTTGCTTACCTTCACCACGTCGAAATAGAAAATTTTTTTTTGCGCTACTATTAGTGATACGGTATGCGAAAAGCCTGTACGGAGTACCATTCCAAGTTGAAAGAATTAAAGCCGTTACTTCAGAAGCAGTGGTTGGCTAAGATGGTGAGATAGTAGTAATTCAAATATAGAGATATTAACAAAAGCGGTGATACTAGCAATAGGTCGCATTCTCGGTTGAAACCATTAATAGATAGTATTGGAGTCCTTATTGTCGCAGGAGTTCTAATAGTTTGAATAGTTTCATGAGACATATTTACATGTTAAGTGCGCGAATATCGAAGTAGTCATTAATATTTCTCATCCTAAATAATAGCGAACGCTATGGCACGACAGTTCATTACTCTTAACAATTCAAGTCCTTTATGAACAAGCGGCGCTATTGTTCAAGTCTTTCCTATTAAATTTATGGTATAAACTCTTTATCGGCGTAAGCATCAGTATTTATTGTTATTTTATTATCGGATTATTGGATCAAATTTTCTAAACCTTAAAAGAAAAAACTTTGATTATCACGCTGGAGATGATTACGCATTGACGCAAAAAGGCATGCTCGTTTTAATGGCCTGAAACTAACCTATGCGAATATTGCTAAACTTTATCCGAAGTCATTTTCTAATTACAAAACCGGTATTTTTCACCCTTATCTCGATTACCTATGAGGTTACTTCTCAGAAGTTCACTAGATAGGAAAACCTTATATCCAAGGGGAAAATAATTCGATGTAGAGGTGCTACAGGAAAACTAGAGCAATTAAAAACAGCAGTTGCTTAGCCATTTCCCGATTGCTTTGATTTCCTCATAACATAGTTGATGACCCATCGTATAGTCTTGCCATTCTACGGGATATCCTAATTGGTTTAAAAGTTGAAAAGTTTGTTTCCCTAAAGTTAGGGGAAGGATGGGATCCGAGTTACCATGAGCAATGAAAATTGGTATTTTTTTATTAACAACACTCGCTTCTACTGCTACTTGGTCTGCAAGAGGAAGGTAGGTCGATAAAGCGATAATTCCAGCGAGTGATTTTAAATACCGAAGGCCAGTATGAAGAGCCATTGCGCCACCTTGGGAGAACCCGGCGAGCACAATATGGTTACTTAGAACACCTTTAGAGATTTCTTCTTCAATTAATTGATTAATAGATCGTTGAGCTTGAGCTATACCTTCTTTGTCTTCGCGTGAGAGATCAGAGAGACTATAAATATCATACCAAGCGCGCATGCACATACCGGAATTTAACGTGATTGGTCTTATCGGTGCGTGTGGAAATATAAAACGTAAGTGAAGATCTTTTGGCAAGGATAGTTTTGGTATAATATCGGCAAAATCGTGTCCATCAGCGCCTAATCCGTGGAGCCAAATCACACTACCTGCGGCCGATTTAGTTGGTAAAATCGTAATGCCCTCTAAAGAATTGTTCATATCCATTCACTAATATATTATTTCAGTCATGAAAACAATCTTTCTTATTTGTGTTTCTTTAATCTTTTTTGGCTGTGGAGCTCAAGGGCCTTTATATTTACCACAAAAAATAGCATTAACTCAACAGCTCAATGAAAAAAGCTCTAAGCTAATCTTAGGACTTAGTAATTTTCCTGTTCTTGAGGCCTCCCTCTGTAATTCGCTCACTTTTTATAGTGCTAGCTACTCTAAAATCGACTAGCCCTACGTTCACAGGGAATCACTAAAACGTAATGAAAATTAATTTCACAAAAATGCATGGATTGGGCAATGATTTTGTAGTGATTGATGCTACAAAACGGCCTTTCCAGATGACAATCTCTCAAATTCAAAAAATGGCAAATCGTCACCTAGGGGTGGGGTTTGATCAATTGTTAGTTATTGAGCCTTCTAAGGAAGATACTGTTGACTTTCACTTCCGTATCTTTAATGCGGACGGAAGCGAGGTAAGTCAGTGTGGAAACGGTGCTCGCTGTATCGCACGATATATTCGTAGCAACCAACTTATAGAGCGAAATGAATTGCGAGTTTCTACTCTAAAGGATATTTTGGAGCTTAACATCCAATCCGACGACAAAGTCTCAGTTAAAATGGGAGTACCCCAATTTGATTCGATCGATATTCCCTTTGTTATACTTAAAACCTCTAATCTTTATGAATTGGAAATCGATAATCAAAAGATAAAGTTAGGTGTAGTCAATATTGGGAATCCACATGTGATAATTCTAGTAGATAGTATCGATGCACTACAAATATCCCAACTAGGTCCTCTATTAAGCACTCATGAGCATTTTCCAGAAGGAACGAATGTGGGGTTCATGCAAGTTGTTAATCCAAAAAACATTCGCTTGCGGGTATATGAGCGTGGTGCAGGAGAAACCTTAGCCTGTGGTAGCGGCGCTTGTGCAGCCATGGTGGTAGGTCGGCGCTCAGGGTTATTGCATGAACAAGTTGTTGTTAATCAGCCCGGCGGAAACCTTATTGTCGATTGGTGGGGCCCTTTAACCCCAGTCATCGTGACAGGTACAGCAGATACCGTTTTTTACGGTGAGTGGTGGGATTAACTCCCTGTAATGTCCTTAACTAATTAAAACTTAAATGAAAAATTGGAAAAATGTAATGCAATAGAAACGATCATACAATATTGCTTCGTATCATTACGCTTTTGGCAATACAGCAGTCGCTCAACGTTGGGCCATTAAGCACCATTGCATTGGAAATCGGATATTGGTTTAGACGAAAAAACGCCTTTCTTATCATGCGAGACTATGCCGATCAGAATCTCCACAATGTCGACCTGTTCGACAATCTCTGGCAAAGCTCATTAAAGCCCATTATTAATGGAAATATCACGATATTTCATGAATCTCCGGTAAACCCCGCAAACTTGTCTTATTTTAACGATCCGAAGAAGAAGAAATAGACTGCATGTTGCTAGTATCGCTTAATAGAAGTCAAAGAAACTCCTATCGACATGAGCACTCCAGCTGTGATTAATAGCATCTCTAGATCTAAAGATCATTGATCGGTGGAGTGATATGGCCTTAACCTTCTTCTTAGATTTGATGAGATTATAAAAGTAGCATAAAAAAGGACGAATTCCACTCAAAAAATGAAGTGGTATTTCTACTACATTATTCTAGATTCCCGAATGATTCTTTGTATTTCACCAGTCTCTTCTTGACTTTACATTGACTTAAAGCGCCAGAAAATTCTATTAAAACTGATCTTGAATGTATTTTCTTGCATACAATCAGATCGGCTAGATTTTCTATCCATCGGTTCTCTACAAACTTGGAAAGGATCGTACACTAACCCAAGATCTCTGTTCAAAACAAATACGATTGGTGATAATGTGGATACACCCCACCATCATTAATTCAACCCCACCTAATCTAAGCTAAATCGATTCGTATTGGCCACTAGAAATGGTACTAGCGGTACTTCAAATGCTGTAAGAATCTAATTCAACGATTTCTGTTATAAAAAGCTTTTAACGACCGCCTTAATTTTATATTTGATTATAAGCAATAATATGTATAGATGTTACTCATTACTGCCGCTCATTTTTTCGATAATTTTAAAGATATTTTTTGGGTTATGTTTTTCCATAAGGATTTCGCCAGCTTCCTTGGCATTCTCATGAAATTGAGTGTAATTTTGGCGAATTTTTACCAAAGCTTTGTAAATACTCGGAGGGGAACGGTCTTTCAAGACTACACCCGCTTGGAACTGCCTTGTAACTTCTCCCATCCAAGTCTCACTAATAGTAATTAAAGGACATCCCGCATATAAAGCGTCCAAAGCAACACCACTGAATTTATTTCGGTAACTTTCCAAGTCATAAATTAAGAGACAGATAGCACCTGTAAATAATGTCTGATATTTTTTTTGAACTAACGTAGATTCATGAAAAATTAATTTCGCTAAATGTAAATTTTTAAGTCGCAATAATGCCATTTTACTTTTCTTGTCGTATTGCCCCGAAGCAGGCGGAGAGGCTTGTACTTCAAAAACTGTATCCTTTTCTCTTTGAGAAAGATATTCCAGAAAGGAAACTACTTCAGGAAAGCCTTTATCATTTCTAGCTGCCCCCGCATAAACTACTTTTTTAAACGAGCTAATCGTCCTATGCTGTAATGAGGTGGGGTAACTGGGACAAAGAACTTGTACAGAGTTACAAAAACCACTTTCTTGAAAAATACCCATAAGATCTTTTGTTGGAGCCATGACGATAAATTCAGGATGACAGTGAGCTACTTTTTTAAGTAATTTGATTTTCTCATCAGAGGCTTTAAATTGATGAAAATGAAGAAATACTTTTCCTGAATATTTTTTTCCTTTTAAAATTGAATTTAAATGAACTAAATCAATACGCCCCGCCGTTGGAATAAAAATAGTTTTATTAGCTCGAATCAATGCACGCAAACAGAAAAACTTCTGTATTTTTCGTAACTGGTATAAAAAATAAGGATGCAATTGACAGATTTCATTTGAATATTTCGAATATAAATTGCGCCCGCGTCGATCAAGCCAAACATGTAGTGTATATTTAAAAGCTCCATTAGCATGAATTAAACTTTGGACATAGCTATGGCAGTGCCCTGCTTGATCAGATAAGGTAGGCTCGACGATGTGGAGTTCGCGCATATGGCATCCTTTATTATTCTTATGTTAAAGTTACCGTGCTCGTTTCTGAGATTATCATGCAGGAAACAATGAGTTTTAAAGAAACCTGGGGTAGCAAAATCACGGGAATTCTACTCGTTGCTTCAGCTCTATTCCTCCCAATTTCAACTACTCTTACCTGTATTTTATTCCCACTAGCAACTATCCTAAGCTTATTCAGCAGTTCTTGGAAAGTAAAGAGGTATGCTATTTCCATAAATCCTATAGCGATTTTTTTGATCGCTTGGACATTGCTTTATGTTATTGGTTCTTTTTATTCGGTTGCGCCCCACCAAGATGTATTTCGACAGCTCTCTAAAACTGGGATTTTATTATGTGTCGCCATTTTAATTAGCTTTTTTTCTGAAACTCGCTGGCAACGATATATTCTCAATTCTTTTTTAGCTGCAATGGTGTTTACTTTGATACTTTCCTATATCAAATACTATTATCATCCTGCTTTTCTTTTTCATTCTCGTTTTGATAAAAGCAGTGTTTTTAAAGACCACATTATTCAAAATTTCTTAATGGTCATCGCTGCCTTTATTTTCATTTATCGATTTTTCAAAAGATTTCGATTTCGTTGGGTTTATGGTTTTTTTGCTTTAGCCGCCATCTTCAATGCCATTTTTATTAGCCAAGGACGTTCTGGATATTTTATTTTCGCAGCTCTTCTTTTATATATGACTACTTTTCATTTCGGTTGGCGAGGATTTCTTGGAGCGTTCATCCTCATTATCCTTTTGTCTGGACTTGCGTATCATTTCTCTGAGGAATTTCGATATCGTATTCTAGCTATTATGCACAATATTGAACATTACAGGCACGGCGAGGTAAAGACGTCCATTGGTATCCGTCTCCAATCGATGAAAAATGCTTATCTTCTTTATCAAGAAAAGCCTTGGATTGGATACGGGACAGGCAGTTTCCGTACCGCTTACGCTACGTTGCCTTTCTCGCTCATAGAAGCTACTGGCATTATGCAAATCTCTTATAACAGCTATTTAAATACCGCCGTTGAGTTAGGGATAATTGGATTTGCTTTTTTATTATTAAATTTTGCAGCGCAGTGGCGATATAGCTTTTTTCTTTCCGATGAGTATCGCTATTTAATTCAAATCTTATTAATCAGTATGATTTTTGGTTGTTTTGCCAATCCTTGGCTTAGTGATACTACGGAATTACATTTATACGCCTTATTCTTAGCTATTAGTTTTTCGAAAAAAATGGAATTCACTTAAGATGCCAACAATAGTCTTTCTCCCCTTAATCAAAGATAAAAAATAAGTTTTCCTAAGATACTGATGATGCATGGTTGGCTAAGAAGATAGCCCTTGATAGATAAGCTGATTAATTGCATGGTAAGAAGATTCCCCTGTCTAGCCATATTCATAATTGTATTTATTATTCTCTCACCGTTTGCCACCTTACTCATCTTAAGTAGCTCCTTGATTTCCGTATAAATTTTTCAAGAAAAAGAGATAACTGTAATTAATTCGTGAGTTCCAATACGCGATTTGGCGTTAATTCTTCCATGCAACGATGATGCCCATAGAGACAATGACGTCTAAAGCAGGGACTACATGATAGCGCCAATTTTAAAATCTTTGCCTGAGCTGACAAGGGTGGAGTAAAATCAGGTGAGGTAGAACCGTATAATACGACAAGGGGTCGCTGAAGTGCCGCTGAAATGTGCATAAGACCAGAATCATTAGTTACTACCAAAGAGGCTAAAGACAATAAATCTATGGCTTCACTTAATTGGGTCATTCCAGCAAGATTTTTAATAGAGCCGCTCACTAAAGAAACAATGGAATCAGCGATAAATTTATCTCTTACAGATCCAAACAACCATACCTGCCATCCTTCAGCTAATTTAGCTTTCGCTACCTCAGCATAATAGGCAATGGGCCACCGTTTAGAAGGGCCAAATTCGCCCCCAGGGCATAAAGCTAAAATAGGTCTTTGAACAGACAATGAAAAACCATTCAATGTAGTATTTAGGTTCGATTCTGAAATTCGTAATTTAGGTTGCCGAAATTCGGCTGGAAAAGGCTCATCTCTTTTCAATCCTAAAGCAATAAAGCGTTGGATCATCAGAGGTAATCGCTTTTTATCCAACGGACGAATATCATTTAAAAGACCATAGCGCATCTCTCCCACCCATCCCGTTCGACACGGAACTTTGGCAAACCAAGGTATTAACGCTGACTTATGAGAATTAGGTAACACAATCGCTTGATCATAATGACGGTCCTGCAACACTACACCAAGCTGATAACGTTCCTTCAATCGGAATTCCCCATGACCAAATGGTGAAGATAGGGCCTCCCAAACTTCTGGCATACGATTCAGTAGAGGTTTTGTCCATGCTGGCGCTAATACATCAATTTCAAGGTTCGGCGTCCGCTGCTTTAAAAGCTTAAATAAGGTTTGCGCCATAATCATATCACCTATCCAAGCGGGACCTATAATTAAAATTTTTTTGTTTTTCATGAATTATGTTTAATTTCTTTTCTTAAATTGCTCAAAATCTTTTAAGCTGTACTCAGCTTCACAATAGGGGCATACAAAATAGCCTTCGTGCTCAATAGGCAAGTAAACCCGAGGATGTGCGTCCCAGAGACGATACTTCGGCATGGGGCACGAAAGGGGTAAATCTGCCCGAGTTATTTCATAACGTCGCCGCGTAGAAGCTCGAGGTTTTTCGGGTTTCGTCATCATCTATTCTCTCCGAAATGGGCTAACTCTAGCATTTCTTCTAATCAATGAAAATATCTACGAAAATATCTACTTTCAATTTGGTTTTTCTAGCTTTTGAAGAAAGGTAATGTCGCTCAAACATTAGCGTAAACTTGCTAAGATAATCGAAAAGGGAATGCCTCTCTAAATAAACGGAGCCTCATTCTCCTTCAGTATAAGGGTTTAACCTGAAAAGTACCCAACTCTACTCTCACCAGCTTATTACAATCTAATCCTTTTTTAACCTAATTATTTATAGATCAAACCTCTTAGATCCCTAATCTTCTAGACTCAGTGAGTCTATTGACTCCGGCATCACCGGTAAACTTGCTTAGTTTGAGAGTTGAAGTAGGCATAATAATATCCGTTAAAGAGCTACTCCCCTAATCCGTGGTTGAGTGGAAACCAACTGACACAGAGATCCGATCTCCCTCGCAGAAGATTCGTATTTTTCGTATCTAGCGACTGATGGCTTCTTTAGAATTCAAAGTAAGCGCTTCTTCTAAGAAACTACTCCTTCAGCAGTATCTTAAATAGGGATCTTCCACCAATTAAGTTCTAAATCAGACCGACCCCGATTTTCCCCAGCGCTTTCATAATTCACAATACACCCACTTGCGTTGCCATCTTTAGCGAGATAATTTTTATTGACTCTATAGCGAAAAACATGAACCTCCTAGTGAATTAAATTTTATCTAAAATAGTCTGTAATTTATCCGTCGTGATAATTTCTATTCCCTCTGGCAAGATCTTTGGAGCGTTTGCCTTTGGAGCGATGACATGTTTGAAGCCGTGTTTCACAGCTTCTTTAATACGATTGTGCCCACTTTGAACGGGGCGAATTTCTCCTGCTAAACCAACTTCACCAAACGCAATTAAATCTAAAGGCAGGGGTTTATTATGCAAACTTGAAAGCACAGCCAATAAAATAGCTAAATCTGCGCCAGTTTCAGTAATACGTAAGCCTCCTACAGCATTGACGAAAACGTCTTGATTGTAAGTAGCGACTCCACCGTGGCGATGCAAGGTAGCTAAAAGCATGGATAAACGATTCTGTTCTAAACCAACGCTTACCCGTCGAGGATTTACTAAATGACTTTCGTTCACTAAAGCTTGTATTTCTACCAACAGAGGACGACTGCCTTCCCGCGTGACTGTGATCACACTTCCAGAAACCGGGGTTTCATATCTTGATAAAAAGATAGCGGAAGGGTTATTCACTTGCTTTAATCCCGAATGGCTCATAGCAAACACACCAATTTCATTAACCGTTCCAAAGCGATTTTTTACTGCACGAATAATGCGAAAACAACTATCATTTTTTCCTTCAAAATAAAGGACGGTATCTACCATATGTTCTAGAACTCGTGGCCCCGCAATAGCACCTTCCTTGGTAACATGGCCAACAATGAATAAAACAATTCCCTTTTGTTTTGCAAACTGTGCAAGCTGTGCAGCACTTTCCCGTATTTGGCTCACTCCTCCAGGAGTAGAAGGAACATTATCGGTATAAACCGTTTGGATGGAATCAACCACCATAACTTTGGGATGCATTTTTTCGGTTAAAGATAAAATTTGTTCGACATGAGTTTCCACTAATAAGTTTAATTTATCCTGAGGTAATCGCAACCGCTGTGCGCGTAGAGCAATTTGCTGCAGCGACTCCTCACCAGTAACATATAAAGTTGAATATTCTTTACTGATATGAGACAAAATTTGTAGCAACAAAGTAGATTTTCCTACACCGGGATCACCGCCGATTAACACGACAGAATCGGAAACCAATCCACCTCCTCCTAAAACATGATCAAATTCAGAAAGACCAGTCGACAAACGCGGTTTCGCTTGCATACTTAGATTACTTAGCAAAGTAGGAAAGGTAGGAATTGGAGAAGACTTAGAAAATCCTAAAGTCCCAGAGTAAGGTGATTTTTTTACATTCACTTCGTCAATAATAGCATTCCATTCTCCGCATTCTCGACATTGACCTTGCCATTGGGCATATTGCATACCACAATTTTGGCAAAAAAAAATTATTTTGGCTTTTGGCATTGTTCGCCTCTTTGTTTAAAACTTTGATGAACTTTCCTTTGAAATACATTCATAATAAAATTCGTATGAGTCTGTTCAATTGCTATCAAAGTTTCTAACATATCTGTAGTCTTATTCAGACATCCTCGTTGAATCTTAGTCACTTTAATCATTTCGAATTCCCTATCAACTTTATGGCACTATACAACGGGATTTAACGAAATCGCTGCTTAATTTAATAAATAATATCTAAATAAATTTGATCGGATTTTAGCATACATAAAATCTACCCTTTCTGCTAAAGTTTTACCTACATGCAGTACTGGACTCACACATTAGTGGGGAGGGGTCCATCGCTTCACGAAAAGACCCATAAACTCTATACGCATTTAACCGTATAACTTAAACATGAGAACATTGGTACATTCCATAATAAATTCCATTTTATCTAAGCTGACGTGATTGCCTTAACTATCCCGTTCATCATGCCGCTATGAGCGACAAGAGCAGAGCTAGTTTGAACTAAGCTAATTACCTATTCAGACAATAATTTACTTGGTTAATGATTATTAACATCACCTAACATCATAATGACTTCGATTATTTAGGAGCAATACCATAATGTTACATGAGTAAATTCATAAAAACACAACATCAGCAATGAACAGTAACTAAGTGCCTTATATCTTATATTGATCGACGCTCTATTGGTAATGGTCCAGCATAGAAGTAATTGAATTTTTATAGCGCGTTCCTGCTATGGATAAATACTTGAGATTCGATGTTCTACAACTAATTTTCGTAAATTAGGGTATGACATAAGTTGCGTAGTCGAATTATAGGAAATGTTTCAAGCTGGTTTATCATTATTACCTTTGATTTAGTGACACTATTTTATGATGATGCTCATCTTAGATTAGAAAAGCCCTTCAAAAGCACGTCGTCCACCAGAAAGATAACGACCAGGACTTTGCCCGCACCATCGTCTCTAGTTTAAAAATACTATAAATTGAATTAATTGATTTTGAGTCTATAAATCGTGCGAAACCATTATATAGCCGCCTTTACCCGCCCTTACGGTACATAAAGCTTGAACTATTTTCTCTTTAACATCAAGAAGATTTAATTCATAAAGAGTAATACCACGGGATTTATGTTTAACAATATCAGTGTTTAAGCTCGCATTGATAGCCTTAGGCCAGGCGTTGGGAAATAATTTCGTTTCATATACTCCCGCTCACCGTTCGGATTCCTAATTGAGCTTTTACAAGAGAGAATCTAAACTTCTGATAGCTTGATTTAGCTTAAAACAAATTTTTAATCTTTTACAGCATCGTTAGAAGTTATTTCTCAAGGTTTATCCAATAACATAGGCCCAATGGACTACTTTATAATTTTTTGTCCGTATCTTGCATGACTCGCTTTAACAACAATGAAATTTTATCAGCTCTTTCAATAAGTTCATCATAAGTAAACTGTAATTTAGGGACATAACGCAGTGCAGTTACTTCTGCCAGTAAATACCGCAAGTAACTCGTAGCTTTTTCGAGAGCTTTCTGTACCATTTGAGGATTTTGATCTTCGAGCAATGTATAAAAGACTTTAGCTTGCTTTAGATCCCGGGATACAGAAACAGCTGTCAAAGAAATTAGGGTCAATCGGGGATCATGGACCTCTTTTTTAAAAAGTTGGGCTAATTGTTGATGAATAAGATCAGCTACTCTCTGTTGACGTTGACTTGGCATTACTAAGTAATCTTCCGATCAACTTGAACTTTTTCATAAACTTCAATTTGATCCCCTACTTTCACATCATTGTAATTTTTTATGCCAATTCCGCATTCTATACCTTGACGAACTTCCAATGCATCTTCTTTGTAGCGACGCAAGGATTCCAATTGTCCTTCGTATATAATTACGTTATCGCGTAACACACGAATAGGTAAATGGCGACGGACTACTCCTTCCATAACCATACACCCAGCAACGGCACCAAGTTTGAAAGAACGAAAAACTTCGCGTACTTGAGCAAGACCAATAATCTTTTCCTCAAATTCGGGAGCTAATAGTCCACTAAGAGCTTTCTTCACTTCATCAATTAAGTTATAAATTACGCTGTAATAACGTAAATCAACACCTTCTTGCTCTACCAAAGCTCGCGTAGGCGCATCAGCCCGGACATTAAAGCCAATAACAACTGCATCCGATGCAATAGCTAAATGTACGTCTGATTCAGTAATACCGCCCACGCCACTGGCAATGATATTCACCTTAACTTCATCTATTGATAATTTATTAAGAGCTTCCGTCAAAGCTTCCAATGAACCTTGTACATCCGCTTTTAACACAATGTTTAAAGCGCTCTGTTTGCCTTCATGCATGCGATCGAATACACGTTGCAAATGGACTGTTTGTTTTTTAGCTAAGCGAATTTCGCGGTATTTACCTTGACGGAAACGCGCAATTTCACGTGCTTTACGCTCATCTTGAACTACTACTGCTTCTTCACCCGCCGTAGGAGTACCTGAAAGCCCTAATACCTCAACAGGCATTGAAGGACCCGCCTGGTAAGAAGGTTGACCATCATCATCAATCATAGCGCGAATTCGACCGTATTCCCGTCCCACCAATAATATATCGCCGGAATGCAACTGCCCACTCGTCACCAAGACAGTAGCAACAGGACCTAGCCCTTTATCTAAACGAGATTCAATCACTATTCCTCGCGCAGGTCCCTTATCTACAGCTTTTAATTCCAACACCTCAGCCTGAAGCAAAATACGTTCCAATAAGGAATCGATCTCCTCGCCTGTCTTGGCCGAAATTAGCTGAAACATGGTTTCGCCACCCCATTCTTCTGGAATAAGATCTTGCTTAGATAACTCAGTTTTGATTCGATCAGGGTTTGCTTCTGGCTTATCCATTTTATTAATTGCTACCACTAGAGGCACTTTCGCGGCACGAGCATGTTGAATTGCTTCAATCGTCTGTGGCATCACCCCATCATCGGCGGCTACTACCAAAACTACAATGTCCGTACATTTAGCTCCCCGAGCTCGCATAGCTGTGAATGCCTCATGCCCTGGGGTATCCAGAAAGGTAATAATTCCTAATTCAGTTTCTACGTGATAAGCACCGATATGCTGGGTAATCCCCCCTGCCTCAGTGCCAGTCACTTTGGTCCGGCGAATATAGTCTAAAAGTGATGTTTTTCCGTGATCTACGTGACCCATGATCGTCACCACAGGGGCTCTGGGTCGTGCTACTCCAATTTCTCCTAAAATAGCCCCAAAATTTTCTTCCATGGTATCATCTTTAGTAAGCTTGGCTCTATGGCCCATTTCTTCAACGACAATTGCTGCCGTTTCCTGATCAATCCGTTGATTAATCGTAACCATAGCGTCCATTTTCATCATGATTTTGATAACTTCAGCCGCTTTTATAGACATTTTTTGGGCAAGGTCAAGCACGGTTATGGATTCAGGCAGAGTTATCTCACGGATAACCGGAGCAGTTGGTTTTGCAAAGCTATGCTCAAGCCTCGATGCGGCCTTATCTGTTTCTAAAAAGCTTGACTTACGTCGGCGACGTTCCTCAGCAAGTTTTGACACATGAAACTCTTCCCGTTCCCATGCATCTTCTTCTTCATTTTTACGCCGGCCTCGTGATTCCTTACGTGCTTCTTTTTTAGGCACTTCTTTGCTTTCAGCCGGTTTTTTCTTAGTCTCCGGTTTGGCCGTGGACTCTAAAGCAACTTGTGATACAACAGCAATTGCCATTTCCTGTTCCTCAGCTCTTTTCTCTTCTGATATTGCTACTTCAGAGACAGAAACAAAACGTTCCTGCGAAACTTCTTTTTCAGATATTTCAATGGGTTTTACGTACGCGCGTTTAGAGCGTGTCTCCACATTAACGCTCTTCTTTCCTGATTTAACAACACTAAGTTTCTTTCGCTTTAAGACAATTGTTGAATATTTTTTATCCGATAGAGAACTGCCAACGGTTTTTAAATGCAGGAGCAATTTTCGTTTTTGGTCATCAGTAATTGTTTGATCGACGTGAGTGATTGCAACACCCGCGTCTTTTAGTTGCTCTAAAAGACGTTCCGGAGTTGTCCGCACTATGTCGGCCAATTTTTTCACACTCATATCAGCCATAGTTGTTAACTCTTATTCTTCTAAAAACCAGTGAGCTCTCGCCGCCATAATTAATTTAGCAGCGAAGTCTTCATCAATATCAATAAGTTCTTTTAAATCATCCACTGACTTTTCCGCCAAATCCTCTCGAGTCGTTACTTTGTGAATCACGAGTTGATGAGCTAGATTTGCCGTCATACCCTCGATTGTCAATAAATCTTCGAGAGAATCCTTGTCACTTAATGCATCTTGATTCGCGATTTCTTGCGTTAGTAAAACGTCACTCGCACGACGTTGTAATTCATCAGCAATCTCATCATCAAGCCCTTGAACATTGCTAAGTTCTTCTTTTGAAACATAGGCTACCTCTTCCAAGGTCGTAAAACCCTCTTGAACTAAAGCATTCACTACCTTTTCATTGACGTCTAGTTTTTCCAAAAAAATGGATTTAATACTGACCACTTCTTTTTCATGTTTCTGTGCCATCTCGATTTCACTCATGATATTAAGCGTCCAACCAGTCAATTCGCTGGCCAAACGAACATTCTGCCCACTACGTCCAATCGCCTGAGATAATTGTTCTTCTGGAACCGCAAGGTCCATTGTATGAGAATCTTCATCCACTACAATGGATGTAACTTCCGCTGGAGCCATGGCATTGATGACCAACTGCGCAGGGTTATCATCCCACAAAATAATATCAATTCGCTCGCCTCCCAATTCATTGGAAACTGCTTGAACACGCGAACCTCTCATGCCTACACAGGCACCAATGGGATCAATTCGACCATCGTTCGTTTTAACAGCAATTTTCGCCCGAGAACTAGGATCTCGTGCAGCACCTTTAATTTCAATTACTTCCTCGCCAATTTCCGGCACTTCAATTTTGAACAATTCAATTAAAAATTCAAGTCGTGCACGGCTCACTAATAATTGAGGGCCTCTTTTATCCTGCCGAACAGCGGATAAATAAACTCGTATACGATCATTAACTCGAAAAGCTTCCCGCGGAATCATCTCTTCTCTCGGCAGCAATGCTTCCACATTTTCGCCTATATCCAAGATGATGCTATCGCGAGTAACTCGCTTAACTACCCCGATGACCAGTTCTCCCACTCGTTTCCCATATTGTTGAATAATTTTTGTCCGCTCAGCTTCACGTACTTTTTGAACAATCACTTGCTTCGCTTGCTGGGCTTCAATACGACCAAATTTTACAGACTCGACAGGTTCTTCAATGACATCATCCACTTCTAAACCAGAATCAATCTCCCGTGCTTGACTTAAAGGAATTTCTTGGCCGAAAAGCTCTAAGGACTGCTCATCCTCCACTACGGTCCAACAACGAAAAGTTTCATAATCACCGCTTTTTTGATTAATGGATACACGAATTTTAACATCATCATCATAACGTTTTGCCGTCACAACAGCCAAAGCCGCCTCGATGGCTTCGAAGATCACCTCTTTCGGAACTTCACGTTCGTTAGATATAGAGTCAACTATCAATAAAATATCTTTATTCATTTTTTAGCCTCTTAAAATCCACCATCAAATTTGCTCTTTCAATCTGATTCCAACCTATTTTTACCATCGCATCCTTTGTTTCTATGATTACCCCCTCTTCGTTATTCACCATTTTAATGATGCCGCAAATCTGACGTTGTCCTCCCCGTGGATTGTATAAGTGCACTTTTGCTTTACGTCCCATAAATCTACGATAATGATCAATCGTATTTAAAGGCCGTTCCAAACCAGGTGAAGAGATTTCCAAGTTATAATGGTCACTTATAGGATCCTCGATATCCAGAACAGCGCTCACCTGTCGGCTAATTCTGGTGCAATCATCAAGACTTACGCCGAGAAGACTATCAACGATCACTCGCAACACATTTTGCCCTTCTTGTTGGGAAAGTTCATACCCCAGAAACTCAAATCCTAGCGCTTCCACCGCGGGCGCGATTATATATTGTAGTGTTTGTACTTGACTCAACCGCTCTTCTCTCAAAACAAAAAAGGGCACATATAGCCCCTCATCTTAAAGCACACCCCTAATTGGGTTTTACAATACTTAACTTTTCTCTAGATCTCTGTAGCGGGGGTAGGATTTGAACCTACGGCCTTCGGGTTATGAGCCCGACGAGCTGCCAGACTGCTCCACCCCGCATCAATCTCACACCACATGTTATAGATAAATTAATCAAATAACAAGATTTGTAAATTTTTATAATAATCCCGGCTAAATTCAGTCCAGTATTCTTTAACAAAGCATATATAAAATATCAAAAAGCTAGATGTGAAAAAGCATATAACCCACCGGGAAAAATGCCTAAAAAGAGTATAGCTAATCCATTAATGGAAATAGCGATTTTCATTTCAAGAGAATATTGAATAGGTTCAAGAAAAACAGGAGGGTTTTCAAAATACATCACCTTCACGACTTGAATATAATAATATGCGCCAATAATAGTGAATAAAACAGCAAGAACCGCAAGCCATACCAAATGCACTCTTATTAAAGCATCAAGAACACCCACCTTGGCGATGAACCCCACCAAAGGTGGTACACCTGCCAAAGAAAATAAAGTTAACATCATCATGAAAGCTAACCACGGATTGCGGTTGTTTAATCCAGCGAAATCTTTAATACGCTCAGCTTCAAAGCCACTTCGACTCATTAAAATGATCATCCCAAAACCACCTAAAGTCATAAAACTGTAAGTAATAATATAAAACATAGCTGCCGCATAACCTTCTTTCGTCCCAGATAAAACTCCAAGTAACATATAACCCATATGAGCGATTGACGAATAAGCAAACATTCGCTTAATATTTGATTGCGTGATAGCAGCGAAATTTCCAATTCCCATAGATAAAATCGCCACTACCACCAACATTTGATACCACTGTCCCTGTAAGGCCGGCATTGCATTCACTAGTAAACGAATAATCATAGAAAAGACTGCTATTTTTGGTGCCGTAGAAATAAATAAAGTTACCGAACTTGGTGCGCCCTCATAAACATCAGGAATCCACATATGGAAAGGCGCCGCTCCTAATTTAAAAGTAATTCCCACCGTCATAAATACTAAGCCAAAGACTAAGATTGAATTTTGATGGACAGGAGTTTGGCTCACTGCTGCGGCAATTTCAGTTAAATCTAAGCTACGGGTAGCACCAAAAACCATGGACATACCATAAATCAATATTCCAGAGGCAATAGCGCCAATAACAAAATACTTGATCCCTGCTTCAATACAGCGAGTTTTTCGACGTTGCATAGCAACCATAGCGTAAGTAGAAAGAGAAAATAATTCGAGCCCCAAAAAGATCACAAGCAAGTTATGTGAAGAAACCAAAATCATCATTCCTAACAAGGACAAAAGGCCTAATACATAAAATTCCGTAGTTGGAATTTTACGTTTCTGATTGTATTCCCGTACATAGAGAAAAGTGAAAAAGACTACTAAATAAATAAAAAGTTTGAGATAAACTGACAAATGATCTAAAGTAAACATGCGATGGAATGTAAAAAGTGTCTTTGAAAATTCACTTTCCGAAAAAACATACCACGTTAACCAAAAAACTACTATTAAAGTAATTTGAGCAAGATAATAGGAAATCTGCGAATATCTAACAAAAAAAATACCCATCATTAAAGCTACTAATGCCATAAATAATATAAACAGTTCCGGTAGGGCAGGAATTAGGTTTGGTAGCATAGATGACATATCGCTAAACTTCTATAATTTCGATTGCAAGGCTTCTTGTAATAATTGGCCAATAGATGCATGAAATACATCTAATAGGGAATTGGGATAAATGCCAACCCAAACAACCGCTGCTGTTATTAGTATAAAAATAATCTTGTCAGTTAAACCAATATCAGTTAACTCAGCAACTGAAGTATTTACAATTGGACCGTAAAATACACGCTTATACATCCATAAAGTATATGTTGCCCCAATGATTAATGTAGAAGCAGCTAAAAAGGTTACCCAAAAGCTGGTCCTAAAGGTGCTGAGTAAAATCATAAATTCACCTACAAAGCCAGAAGTTCCGGGTAAACCCACATTTGACATTGCGAAAACCATAAAAAAGGCGGAAAAATGAGGCATAGTTTTAGCAATACCCCCGAAATCGCGAATATAACGAGAATGAAGTTGTTCATAGAGCATCCCAAACGCTAAAAACATTGCCCCGGCACCAAAAGCGTGGGAAATCATCTGTACCATCACCCCTTCAAGGCTTAAATAGGCATCCTGAAAACTGCCTATATGCGCCATGATCATAAATAACATAAATGCACCTAAAGTAACAAATCCCATATGAGCGATAGAGGAATAGGCAATTAATTTTTTCATATCTGTTTGAGCAATCGCAATGAAACCAATATACACGATAGCAATTAAAGAAAGTCCAATCATCAGCCAATCTAAGTGACGGCTTGCATCAGGAACAATAGGCAAACTAAATCGCAAAAATCCATACCCTCCTAACTTCAACATCAATGCAGCTAGTACTACCGATCCCCCAGCTGGGGCCTCGGTATGCGCATCAGGTAACCAAGTATGAAAAGGCCACATCGGCGCTTTAATAGCAAAAGCAAACAAAAAGCCTAAGAAGACTAAAATCTGAATAGCCATTCCCATACGCAGCTGATAATAATCGGGAATGTAAAAACTGCCTGAATGTATGCGTAAATATAACAAGGTTACCAATAATAAAGCCGATCCCAAAAAGGTATATAAGAAAAATTTAATAGCCGCATAGGAACGTTTTTCCATTCCCCAAATTCCTATGCTAAGGTACATAGGAATTAATATAGCTTCCCAAAAGAAATAAAAAAGCATTGCATCCAGTGAAGAAAAAACCCCAACCACAGCCCCTTGCATTACTAAAAATGCAGCCAAATATTGGCCTACTTTTTTCTTAATCATGGTCCAAGAAGCCAATACAACTAATAAAGTGGTAAAACAAGTGAGCACCGCTAACGGCATTGAAATTCCATCAACACCAAGGTCGTAATTTATTTTGAGTCTCGGAATCCAGCTTAAATGCTCAGTAAATTGCATTACCGCAGTAGTTTTATCAAAAATAAAATAAAGTGGAATGCAAAGCATCAAAGAGATTAACCCAATAATCAGTGCTAATATGCGTGCATGATTTGCTCGCTCAGGATCATTGAGCATCGCAATAGGAATAGCCCCAAAGATGGGCAACCAAATAAGCATGCTCAATAAAGGTATATGTCTAAACATCATTGATTAAGCTAACACAAACCAAATTAAGAAAATCAATAATCCCAAAATCATTGCAAAAACATAATGATAAAGGTAACCTGATTGCAATCGACGCATTAATCGCGCTACACGAGTTACATTTCGTCCTGAGCCATCCACTATGAAATGATCCAGTATTTTCAGATCGCCTACTCGAAAAAAGAAATTAGCTAACGCTCGTCCACCTCGGACAAAAATGAACCAATTAAATGTATCAAAACCATATTTGGCCACTAAAATTCGATGTAACCAAGTCAATCGCTGCTTCAGCAATCTAGGAACGCGTGGTCGAGCAATCGTCATCACCCAAGCGGAGAAAACACCAAGAGCGGAAGCCCAAAACGGTGATGTGACAATAGAATGATAAGCCATATAAAAAGCATTATAGAATTCAGTGCGCATTGCTCGTAACATATCGTATCGAGGTAAAACTTCAACACTGGAGCCTAATAAATTAGGTTCGCGATAAAGCATCCAATAAATAACAATCACTCCTAATATTACTGAGGGAATGCTTAAAATCCATTGAGAGCCTATCATACTCCAAGGTGTTTCTTTGATAGGTTTTAATTTAGGTGCCATTAGCTTTATTGGCTTTGAAGTATGAAAGGTTAGAAAAAATGCACGAAAAATATAATGACTCGTGACAAAAGCCCCTAAAAGTAAACATATATAAGCGTATTGAGATCCCGGAATAGTCGAGTGAGAAACAGCTTCAATAATAACATCCTTAGAATAAAATCCAGAAAACGGAGGAATGGCTGCTAAAGATAAGGCTCCAATTAGAAAAGTCACATAGGTCGCGGGTAAGTATTTTCTCAGGTTTCCCATTTTACGCATATCTTGCTCATGGTGCAGAGCAATAATGACCGATCCAGTTGACAGGAATAATAAGGCTTTAAAACAAGCATGCGTTAATAAATGAAATATTCCTGCTGAATAAGCAGAAACGCCATCAGCTGCCATCATATAACCTAACTGAGACATCGTGGAAAACGCAATAACGCGTTTGATGTCAAATTCAACGAAAGCCAATAAACCTGTCAAAAGCGCTGTTGTAGCTCCAATAAATAAAACTGTGCTCAAAGCTACTTGAGATAATTCAAAAAGAGGCGACATCCGCGCCATTAAAAATACACCTGCTGTTACCATTGTCGCCGCATGAATCAACGCTGAAATAGGTGTTGGGCCTTCCATCGATTCTGGTAACCACACATGTAAAGGCATTTGAGCAGATTTCCCCATAGCGCCAATAAACAATAAAATACAAATTACTGTGAGAATGGACCAATGTAAGCCTGGGAAAATACTGATCACCGTTTGTGAAATTTTTGGAGCTTCTGAAAACACTGTATGATAATCAAGACTGCCAAAATAATCTAAAATGGCGGAAATACCCAGAATAAATCCGAAATCTCCAGACCGATTAACTAAAAAAGCTTTTAAACTACCAGTCGTCGCTGATTCTTTTTCAAACCAAAAGCCAATCAATAAATAAGAAACTAATCCCACCTCTTCCCAACCAAAAAATAATTGAAAGAAATTATTGGCTGTTACCAAGATTAACATGGCAAAAGTAAACATAGACATATAAGAAAAAAATCGCTGATAACCAGGATCCCAAGCCATGTAACCAATGCTGTATATATGGACTACCAACGAAATAAAGGTAACGATCAACATCATTATAGCGGTTAGGGGGTCGACCATAAAACCAACATTAAAATGAAATTTACCACTAATTCCCCAAGTATAGATCGTTCCATAATAATGACTGCCATTTAAAACCACTAACATAAACACCCAAAAGGCGCCTAGCAGGGAAATAATCATCAAACCAATGGTGACCCACTGTGCCCCCCGCCGGCCAACTAGCTTTCCGCCCAATCCCGCAATTAAACATCCCAATAAAGGGGCTAGCACAGTAACTAAGGTTAGAATCTTAATCATACTTGCTTAACCTTTTAAAATATTCACGTCATCGACATTAATACTGCCGCGACGGCGATAAAATAAAACCAAAATTGCTAAGCCAATAGCTGACTCGGCTGCCGCTACAGTTAAAATAAAAAATACGAATAATTCTCCTGAATTTGCTCCTAAATATTGAGCAAAAGCAATAAAATTGGTATTAACCGCCAACAGCATAAGTTCAATACACATTAGTAATACGATTAAATTTTTACGATTAATAATAATTCCCGCGAAACCTAAGCTAAATAAAATAGTGTCAACTATCAAAACATAACCTAGAGGAATCATGTTTTTTCTACCTTCATTTTAACTACTCGCAAGCGATCCGACTTTTTAACCATCAATTGTTCCGGAATTCGTTGCGTCTTTGTATCAGGTTTGCGACCATGAAATGACAAAGTAATTGCCGCGATGATAGCGACAAGCAAAATGACAGCAGAGATTTCAACAGGATAGAGATAATCAGTGTATAGAAGGCGACCCATAGCCTTAACGTTACTAAAATTGGCAGGCACGTGAGGTAGTGGAACAGAAGCAATCCCAAAGTGGTTAGGGCTGACTACTATAACCATCGTGGTGGTTAATAATAACATTGAAATCAAAGCAAAAGGTAAAAATCTCACAAATTTTTCTTCTATGTTAGAAAAGTCAATATTCAGCATCATTACGACAAATAAAAATAAAGTCATGAGTGCGCCAGTGTAGAGGAAGATTAACACCAAAGCTAAAAACTCGGCTTGCATCATCATCCATAAAACAGCACTGGAAAAGAATGCAAGTACCAGAAAAAGAACGGAATGTACCGAGTTTCGCGATAGAATCACCATTATCGCAGCTGCAATTAAGACTGTTGCAAAAATAAAAAATACGACCTCGTATGTTGGAAACATTCGTTTACCTTTATATTTACCTATATTTTTTATCCTTTTCCCGATCTCTTGCAATCTGTTCCTCGTACATATCCCCAATCATTAACAATTTTTCCTTTGTTAGAATATTTGCACCGCGATTTTTAATGCTGTAATGCATTTCAGGCGTTAACACAATGGCGTCAACAGGACATGCTTCCTCACAAAAGCCACAATTAATACATTTAAATGCATCGATGTCATAAGCCGTTGTACGTCGGGAACCGTCTTCCATACGTGGAGCTACTTCGATCGTAATAGCCAAAGCGGGACAAACAGCCTCGCATAATTTACAAGCAATGCAACGCTCCTCTCCATTGGGATAACGTCGCAAAGCAAGCATACCCCGGAAACGAAACGAGCTGGGGACCTCTTCATCGGGATAATGAATAGTAACCTTCTTTTTATAAAAATAACATAAAGTCAAGGAAAGGCTCTTCAGAAGCTCCCACAATGTGAAACTTTTAATAATTTGTTTTAAACGTTTCAGTTTCATTAATATTAAAACCATGGTCCTAAATGAAATTCTACTGCCAGTCCCAATATAACTATCCATATCAGAGTTACCGGTATTAGAATCTTCCAACATAAACGCATAATTTGATCGTAACGATATCGTGGAAACGTTGCTCTCATCCAAAAATAAGTGAAAACAAAAAGCGACAATTTAAGTACAAACCAAACTATCCCAGGTACCCACGAAAAAAGTACGCTTAAAACTGGTATTCCTTGAAAAGGTGATAGCCATCCACCTAAAAAAATAACTACCGCAATCCCTCCTACTAAAACCATATTGGTATATTCCGCCAAAAAGAAAAGTGCAAAAGCAATTCCGGAATATTCAACATGAAAACCGGCAACAATTTCAGATTCGCCTTCCGCGACATCAAAGGGAGCGCGATTCGTTTCCGCCACTGCTGTTATCCAATAAACTAAAAATAATGGTAGTAATGGGAGCCAAAACCAGTGCCATATTCCGCCGATCTGGCGAAAAATTATTCCTTGCAAATTCATAGTCCCCGCTGCAATAAGAACACCGACGAGAGCAAAACCCATGGGGATTTCATAAGAAACTACTTGGGCTGCTAAACGAAGCGCTCCAAAAAAAGCATATTTGGAATTCGATGCCCAACCAGCAATTAAAATTCCATACACTCCTAAGGAGGTCATAGCAAATAAAAATAGTAGCCCTGCATTTACATTAGCTAATACCCACCCCTTAGAAAAGGGAATGACTGCCCAAGCTGCCAATGCAGGCATTAACGATAACACCGGAGCAATAATATAAAGATATCGATTCGAAGCAGATGGAATAATAATTTCTTTAAAAAGCAATTTAAGTGCGTCTGCAATAGGCTGAGCGAATCCTCGAAACCCTACACGATTTGGTCCTACCCGCGATTGAATATAGCCAATCACTTTTCGTTCAACGAACGTCAAAAAAGCGACCATGAGCATTAATGGGATTAAAATAATGAGAATTTTAATGATAATAAAAACTAAAGTGAGCAGTTGGTGTGCCACTATTCACTCCTTGTCAGCATAATTTCCGATTCTGCTTGACCAAAACCGGCTGTTTCTGTTAATCCTGATGCTAAAAATACCATATTATTTGCTAATCGATCTTCTATCACTAGTGGCAAAGTAATTCGACTTTTACCCTGAATGGCTGTAACCCGATCTCCAACTTTAAGCCCTAATTGGGAAGCTGTTTTCTGGTTGAGTCCTATAGCAATCGTTTCATTACAAAAAGTTTCTTGTAACGGCTTGGAGCGGCGAACTAAATTATCTACTCGGACCATTGGCCAGGGCGCTAGGCGCGTTAATTTCAAATCCTTCTTTTGAGATCCAACAGTAAATTCGGAATTTAATGAAAAAAATGAACGTCCCATCTCTCCGTTGATTTTCTGCCCTATATCCGATTCAAGTTCTGGAACAGCTTGAATGATTTCATGGTGCACGTCTTGAATCACTTTATAATCAAATCCAGGTAACTGAAAATAATTGCCCAGCATGTTCAATACCTTCCAGCCAGCTTTTGAATATTTTTCCGGTACACTCGCGGCTGAAAAAAATTGAGAGCGGCCTTCAACATTCAAAAATGTTCCTCCTGATTCGGAAAAAGGCGCTATAGGCAGCATAATATCCGCATAAGTTTCCATTTTAGGATTGGTAAATGTTGTTAAACACACAACAAGTTCAGCATCTTTTAAAGTACGAACGGCCCTTTCAGGGTAAGCACAATCAAATTCAAGCTCCAAATTTAATATAAAATAAGCTTTTAAGGGATGCCTTGTTAACATCGTTTTTGCATCAAATCCTACTTCGTTTAACTGCTCCCCCGCAGGACCTCGATGAGGTACTGCACCAACTAACCAAGCCCCGGCGCTGTTTGCTCCCTCGGTAAGCATACCTATGCTTGCCCCACTCTGTTGTCCAATAAATTGAGCAAGAGCCCGAATAGTAGCAGCATTTTCGTGATGTAATGCGTGTTCTCCTAAAAAAATAGCGACTTTACTAGCATTTTTTAGAACCTCTGCGATGATTTTTGCTTTTTCTCCCGAACGAACATCTGCTAAAATTTTAGGCATGACGTCCATGACGTCACCTATTAATATTTTAGCGACTTGAGTTAAGGCGTTTAGTAATTCCGCGGATGAAACAATCAGCTTTTCCTTAAGGTCAAAAACAAAAGGAAAGTCCATCGGATTAATAGCTAATATCTTAGCCTTTTCAGAGCAAGCTTTATTAATCCGATGACTAATCAGAGGTTGTTCAAAACGAACATTGGATCCAATCAATAAAATAGCGTTTAATTTTTCGATATCGGAAATAGGGATTCCCAAATTAGGGAAAATCGCAAATCTGTCTTGATCACGAAAATCTTGCCAACGGACTCGATGGTCAATATTAGAACTGCCCAATCCTCGAAACCATTTTTGGAATAAATAAAGTTCTTCAAGTGAAGCATTAGGTGATACGAGTGCGCCTAGCTGATTTACGCCCTGCTTCTTAATGAGCGCTTTGGTACGATCCTTAATAATTTTAAAAGCCTCTTCCCAGATAACTTTCACCCATCGCCCCTCTCTTTTTATTCGAGGCTGATAAATGCGTGATGGATGATATAGACCAAAATGGCTGAAGCGATCACGATCACTCATCCAGGTCTCATTCACCATTTCGTTTTCACGGGGAACGGCTCGCGTAATTTTACGTTGAGGGGCAAATTCCTGCCATCGGCTGTGCAAGAAAATATTTCCTCCTACACAATCGTGCGGCGCTATGGCAGGAACCTCACGAAGTTCCCAGCCTCGCCCTCGATAGCGTGCAGGTTTATCCGTCAATGCACCTACAGGACAAATATCAATAATATTCCCAGATAATTCTGATTGCATAAAATGCTCACAATAAGTTAATATCGCTTCCTTCTCGCCACGATTCATTACCCCAAGTTCGGGAAGGCCAGCAATCTCCTCTCCAAACCGCACACAACGGGTGCATTGGATACAACGAGTCATTTCAGTTTCAATCAATGGGCCAATATTTTCGCTAAATACAGCCCTTTTTGTCTCTTTGTAATCTGAATGTGACCCTCCAAAACCCATCGCTAGGTCTTGTAATTCACATTCACCTCCTTGATCACAAATAGGACAATCCAACGGATGATTTATTAACAAAAATTGCATTACAGAACGTTGAGCTTCGATAGTTTTTTTAGATTTAGTAAATACTTTCATTCCAGGAGTCACTGGAGTCGCGCAGGCTGGAAGTGGTTTTCCTGATTTTTTAACTTCGATCAAACACATTCGACAGTTGGCCGCGATAGATAATTTTTTATGGTAGCAAAAACGTGGGATATAAATACCCATCTCATCCGCGGCTTCAATAATAGAAGCTCCTTCTTTTACCATTGTTTTTTTACCATCTATTTCAAGCTCAACCATATTCTTTACCGTTCCGCAATTCCCTCATTCACGCTATACACTTTCCATACTCCACATGGTAAGCGAACTCATCATAAAAATGCTTGAGCATTCCATTAACCGGCCATACAGCGGCCTCCCCAAAGGCGCAAATAGTAAGGCCTTCGATACCCTCAGCTACTCGACTGAGTTGCTCCAAATCTTGTTTCGTTCCTTCGCCTCTTTCAATTCGATGGACTAAACGATAGATCCACCCTGTTCCTTCGCGACAAGGCGTGCATTGGCCGCAGGACTCATGCATATAAAATTTAGCAATCCGTTCCAATACTTTCACCATACAAGTAGATTGATCCATCACCATAACGCCACCCGACCCTAGCATAGATCCCACCTCCATTAGTCCATCAAAACTCATAGTAGCTTTCATTATAATGTGGGCAGGTAATACAGGCATTGAACTGCCTCCGGGAATAACTGCTTTTAATTTGCTGCCTTCACGCATACTGCCTGCTAATTCCAATAAATCGGGAAAAGAAATTTTTAAAGGAACTTCATAATTTCCAGGTTTTGCGACATGCCCACTTACAGAAAAAATTTTAGTTCCACCATTTTTTGGGGGTCCCAGATCAGCAAACCATTTTCCTCCTTTTTCTAAAATCACCGGAACGGAAGCAAAAGTTTCTGTGTTATTAATAACGCTTGGGCGACCGTATAAACCAAAATTAGCTGGAAAAGGCGGCTTAAATCGAGGCCACCCTCTTTTCCCCTCTAAGGAATTCATAAGCGCTGTTTCTTCACCGCAAATATATGCGCCAGCACTGAAGTGATTATAAATTTCAATATCAATGCCTGAATTTAAAATATTCTTTCCAATTAATCCCACCTTTCGTGCTTCCACTAACGCTTGTTCGCACCGATTAAAAGGCTCCCAAAATTCACCACGTAAGAAATTATAACCAACCGTTGCCCTTAGCGTATAGCAGGCGATCGCAATTCCTTCCAATACTTGATGAGGATTAAATCGCAAAATATCGCGATCTTTAAACGTTCCAGGCTCACTTTCGTCAGAATTACAAATAACGTATTTTTGCCCTTGCTTATCACGAGGAACAAAATTCCATTTTAATCCCGTTGGGAACCCCCCTCCGCCTCGGCCGCGTAAGGAAGATTCTTTAATTTCATTAATGATTTCTTCGGACGGTGTTTTTTCCCTAAGAATTTTTCGCAATACTTTGTAACCTCCGACACTTTCATATGATTTTAGTGTCCAAGGTTCATCCAAATGCAGAGTACGATAGCAAACCGCATTACGAAGCATGTATTTTCAACTCCTACCTTAATTTATCAATTATGGATAATATTTTTTCCGGCGTTAAATTTTCGTAGTATTCACGGTCATCGATTTGACATATAGGTGCTCCCCCGCAAGCTGCCATGCATTCTATGCTTTTTAACGTGAATAAACCGTCAGGTGTAGTTTCATTAAAATCGATTCCCAAACGTTTTTTAACACATATAACAATTTCATCACTTCCACGTAAAAAACAAGATACGTTCTGACAAATTCCAATTTTATATTTACCAATCGGTTTTAAGTTATACATGTCATAGAAGGTAGCTACTTCATAAGCCCACACTCGCGGTAGTTCTAAATAATCTGCCACAGCATTCATCGCTGATTCGCTCAACCATCCACCATTTTGTTTTTGAACAAACAATAATGCAGGTACAATGGCTGATCGTTTTTGATTGCTCGGATATTTCGCTAGCCAACAGTTAATTTCCTTTTCTACCTCCTTACTAATAAAAAAGGAGGATGAGTTAATTTCTTTATTCATTAACGATCTATCTCGCCAAATACAATATCAATACTAGAAATAATAGTGACCAAATCAGTAATCATATGTCCCCGACACATTTCATTTATTGCAGCTAGATGAGGATAACTTGCCGCTCGTACTTTGATACGATAAGGTTTATTAGCTCCATCGGAAACGATATAAACTCCAAATTCACCTTTAGGTTGTTCTACAGCCGCGTAAGCCTCACCTTCAGAAACAATGTAACCTTCAGTAAATAATTTAAAATGATGAATGAGTGCTTCCATATCTCGTTTCATAACTTCACGTTTCGGCGGCGCGATTTTATGGTCGTCGATCATCACAGGCCCAGGATTTTTGAGAAGCCATTCTATACATTGACGGATAATTCGATTAGACTGTCGCATTTCTTCAACACGAACTAAATAACGGTCGTAACAATCACCTTCGAGGCCGACAGGAATATCAAAATCTACTTGATCATAAGCAGCATAAGGTTGTTTTTTTCGAAGATCCCATTTAATACCAGACGCACGTAACATAGGGCCGCTAAAGCCTAATTGTACAGCTCTTTTCGGAGAAACAACTCCGATGCCTACCGTGCGTTGTTTCCAAATTCGATTGTCTGTTAATAGCGCTTCATACTCATCCACTAATTTTGGAAATCGCTCGGTAAAATCATAAATAAAATCTAACAAAGAACCTTCTCGAGCTTTATTTAATTTCTTAACTTCTTTTTTACTATGCCAGCGTGATAACTTATATTTTGGCATACTATCGGGTAGATCACGGTACACACCACCTGGGCGATAATAAGTGGCATGCATTCGCGCACCAGACACAGCCTCATAGCAATCCATTAAATCTTCTCGTTCACGAAAACAATAGAGAAAAACTGTCATTGCTCCCACATCCAGTGCATGAGATCCTAACCATAATAAATGATTTAATATGCGTGTGATTTCATCAAACATGGTGCGAATATATTTCGCACGAATGGGAGGTTCAATTCCCAATAATTTTTCGATCGCTAATACATAACCGTGTTCGTTGGCCATCATGGACACATAATCCAAACGATCCATATAACCAATCGTTTGATTATAGGGTTTGCTTTCTGCTAATTTTTCTGTAGCACGATGCAATAAGCCAATGTGAGGATCCACTCGTTGAATTACTTCACCATTCACTTCAACAATAAGTCGCAATACACCATGAGCTGCCGGATGTTGCGGTCCGAAATTAAAGGTGAAATTACGAACTTTAGCCATCTATTCGCTTTTTTTATAGCGGTTATCGGAACGAATTACTTTCGGTACTAACACTCGAGCTTGAATACTAACAGGTTCATAAACGCAGCGTTGTTGCGTCGCATCATAACGAAGCTCAACCTCACCGACCAGAGGAAAATCTTTACGAAAAGGATGACCTACAAAACCATAATCGGTTAATAGCCGTCGTAAGTCAGGGTGGCCGTCAAAAACAATCCCAAACAGATCAAAAGCTTCTCGTTCATACCAATCTGCTGAATTCCATATCCTAATAACAGAAGGCACAACAGGAGGATCACCATCCATATAAACTTTTAATCGCACACGCTGGTTATAGCGTAATGACAATAAATGATATACGGCAGAAAAGCGTGGTTTATTCCATGGGATAATTTTTTTTTGTATGTCTTCTTGAAAACCACGGTTAAAACCTGTATTTGCTGTTTCTTCAGTACGCCATTCACTAGTGCCGTATTTTAAATAATCTACACCACAAATATCTAACAACAACTCAAAATGGAAAGGATCTTCATCTCGCAAAGCACCGCACACCTCTAAAAGAGACATAGGAGGTAATTCTATTGTAACCATATCAAGTCCACCATCTAAGTTTTCTATGAGAGATGAAAAACGATCCTTGATGGCCTCGATTAAAACTTTTCTATTAGACATCATCCCCCTTTAAATCCTTTCGATCAAATATGTTTTGGTGCCGAACTTTATTTCGTAACTGAATGACACCATAAAATAAGGCTTCAGCTGTGGGTGGACAGCCTGGCACATATACATCGACTGGTACGATTCGATCACAACCTCGCACTACGGAATAAGCGTAATGGTAATATCCTCCTCCATTTGCGCAAGAACCCATAGAAATCACCCATCGAGGCTCGGTCATTTGATCATAAACCTTCCGTAATGCAGGGGCCATCTTATTGCACAATGTACCAGCTACAATCATCACATCAGATTGACGGGGGCTAGGACGAAATAAGCCTGCCCCGAAACGATCTAAATCGTAACGAGAAGAGGCGCATTGCATCATCTCAATCGCGCAGCACGCGAGCCCAAATGTCATGGGCCATAAAGAGCTACTGCGGGCCCATCGGACTAAATCATCGACCGATGCAAGGAGAAAACCTTCTCTGCTTAATAACTGCTGCATTTATTCCCACTCCAAAGCACCACGTTTCCATTCGTAAATAAACCCAACTACCAAAATCATCAGAAAAACAATCATTGTCCAAAACCCTAACCAACTAATATGTCGCAAAACAACAGCCCATGGAAGTAAAAAAGCGGTCTCTAAATCAAAAATAATGAAGAGAATAGCCAATAGATAAAAACGAACATCGAAAGGCAAACGAGCATTTTGGAAAGCCTCAAAACCACATTCATAAGGAGACAATTTATCTTTATATGATCTGCGAGGTCCTAGAAACCAACCCATTGCTAGAGCCAGCATCCCAATAAAGATGCTTATACCCATAAAAACTAAGATTGGAAAATAATATGTTAACACGCACAATCGCCCTCAAACATTAAAGCCATCTCTACGAAGAAGAGATAAAAGTCGAACATATTTCCCACTGTAGTATGATTTTACAAAACAATACTGGTGCCGAAGGCCGGACTCGAACCGACACGGACTCTGCCACTGCCCCCTCAAGACAGCGTGTCTACCAATTCCACCACTTCGGCGATATTAATGAGCATAAGTGCTTGTCCTAACTTGAAGATTTTTAAGCGGCGTCGTCCCTTGTAGGGGCGACGCTCTTACTTTCTCAACTGGATGACGTGAAGCTAAATAACTAAGCCCGATGCTCGTAGCAAAAAAACTAGCTGCCAAAATAATCGTCACTTTCATAAGAAAAGGTGTCGCGCCAGTACTTCCAAACATAGCATTAGAAGCACCACTACCAAAAGCAGCACCTGTATCTGCTCCTTTACCGTGTTGCAATAACATTAATCCAACTAAGCAGATCGCAATCAGCAGATGAATAGTTATAATTGATTGCATTGCTCCCCTATTTTCAAAAATTGCTCAGCTTTTAAAGAAGCCTCCCCCACTAGGGCGCCATCGATATTTACCATTGTAAATAAAGCCTTTGCATTCTCAGGTTTTACACTGCCTCCATATACAATCCGCGTATCCTCAGCCAACGTAGTGTCATATTGCCGTAATTGCTCTCGAATAGCGGCATGGACTGCTTCTACCTGGAGTGGGGAGGCGTTTTTACCCGTTCCAATAGCCCATATGGGTTCATAAGCAATTACCATCCCGCTTAATGCGGTCCGATTATCATGTATCCGCAATACAACTGCAAGCTGCTCTCGAACGATTTCAAAGGTTTCACCTGCTTCACGCTGGGCTTCGGTTTCCCCTAAACAAAGTATGGGACGAATCCCACTCTCTAAAGCTCGTTTTACTTTCCGCGCTACGGACTCGTTTGTCTCATCATGAAACTTCCATCTTTCAGAATGACCAAGGATAACATAACGGCATAAAAAATCGCGTAACATCGTCGCCGATATTTCACTCGTGTAAGCTCCATCTTTATGCTCGGAGACATCTTGGGCTCCCCAGGAGATTTGAGTCCGTAACAGCACTTCTTTACATTGTGGGATAAAAATATAAGGAGGAAAAACGACTAGCTCTGCTATTTCTACACGCTCGCAGCCGCGTTTTAGGCCCTCTAACAGTTTAGCAATGGTCTCTGAGGTTCCATGCATTTTCCAATTTCCTGCCACAAATGGACGACGGCCCATATGATCCTCCCATCTACCAAATTACCACGCAATTCTAACGGAACCAAAAGGATAATACAAAGGAATTCCATAGGAATTACGGTTCCAGACTAAGATTCCTCCTTCCCTCTTTCAGAAGGGGATTACAGTGAGACTCATAACAGTAAACTTTATAATATTAGAAGTCTAACCTCTACCGTTAAGACACGCAGCTAACTCATAGAAATGGCGGAGTGGACGGGGCTCGAACCCGCGACCCCCGGCGTGACAGGCCGGTATTCTAACCAACTGAACTACCACTCCCTACAAAAGACTGATGGCAGCTAGATGTGTGCGCTTTGACAGGTGAAGTAATAGTAACCCTACCTTCTATCTTCAGTGTCTATCATCCTATAATGGGTGCTGAGGGATTCGAACCCCCGACATTCGCCTTGTAAGGGCGACGCTCTACCAACTGAGCTAAGCACCCATAACATTTTCTGTCATGGCTGAACTTCGCTTTTCCAGTAAGCGCTCGAGCACATGCACCAAAAAACTGCTTAAGAGCACTAAAGCTACGTGGCCATGAAAAGATAACGAACACGCTTGGGTTTTAATCAATCCTAATTTATCCTATACTTATTTTCTATACTTATTATTGAAAGCTTGCCTAAACTTTATTCTTTAGTTTTATTCACAGCCTCCTTGAGCTTTTTACCTGCTGAAAACCTCACCACAATGCTGGCAGGAATGTGCATAGGTTCGCCTGTTTGTGGGTTGCGCCCCGTTCGGGCTACACGTTGACTTGATTTGAAGCTCCCAAAGCCAACTAAAACCACATCCTTACGTTCTTGCAACGATTCTGTTACAGAACTGATGAATGCATCTAAAGCTCGGCTCGCTGCATTTTTCGAAATGTCGGCCGATTTCGCCATGACTTCAATGAGATCATTTTTATTCATAAACTCCTCTCGGTAGTTCGATCGATTAATGGCCGGGTTCTACCCCTTCCCCAATCCTCCAGGTTATACCAACTGCTTTCCCCGACTGTCAAGCAAACAAGCCTCATTAAGAATCTTTATGTAGAAGTTAAGCTAGTGAAGGTGCATCCAACTCCAACTCTATTGAGTTCCCCCTATCGTCAGGGCATCCACTTTAATCGTAGGTTGTCCAACCCCCACCGGAACGGATTGCCCTGCTTTTCCACAAGTACCCATTCCCGAATCAAGTGCGAAATCATTTCCTACCATTGATACTTTAGTTAAAATATCAGGTCCGTTACCAATTAAGGTAGCACCCTTAACAGGCCGCGTGACTTTTCCTTTTTCAATTAAATAGGCTTCACTAGCAGAAAAAACAAATTTTCCAGAGGTAATATCAACCTGACCTCCAGAAAAATCCACAGCATACAATCCTTTTTCTACTGAAGCAATTATTTCTTCGGGATCAGCATCTCTAGACAATAAGTATGTGTTCGTCATACGAGGAAGAGGCAAATGTGCATAGGATTCACGACGACCGTTACCTGTTGACGCCATCTTCATCAAACAAGCATTATGACGATCGTGTATATAATTTTTTAAAATTCCATTCTCAATTAAAATTGTTTTCTGTGTTATAGTCCCTTCATCGTCTACGCTCAAAGAACCCCGTCTACCTGGAACCGTTCCATCATCTACTACTGTACATATGGAAGAAGCAACTCGTTCACCTATTCGTCCACTAAAGGCAGAGGTCCCCTTGCGATTAAAATCACTTTCTAAACCGTGTCCGATAGCTTCGTGAAGAAGAACTGCTGGCCACCCAGGTCCCAATACTACCGGAAAAGTACCAGCCGGTGCATCATCGGCTTCTAAATTTTGACAAGCTTGACGAACAGCTTTATCTGCATAAGAATAGGCAGCCGACAAAAACATTTCGTAACCACATCGAGCACCTCCACCACCAGAGCCCTGTTCCCGGATACCGTTTTGTTCTACAATTACATAGACCCGTAAACTTACGAGTGGTCGTAAATCAGCTGCCATTAATCCTTCATTATTTAGAACTAACATGACTTCATGATTTCCTGTCAGGCTAACTATCACGTGCTTCACGCGAGGATCTTTAGTTCGGGCATATTCATCAATGCGCTTTAGTAATTCGATCTTTTCGACCGCAGTCATATGATTAATAGGATTAAATGGAGAATAGAGGGGTTTAATAGGTGCCTTAAAAATATCTATAAGCGTAGAGCCACCGGAATAAGCAACACTTTTTGCAGAATGTACCGCTCGTAGCAATGCTTTCGCATTGATATCGTCAGAATAAGCAAAACCAGTTTTTTCACCGCTAATAACTCGTAATCCAAATCCCTGATCGATGGAAAAATCACCCTCTTTCACAATACCTTCTTCTAATACCCAACTTTCTTTTTGGATACTTTGCAAAAAAATGTCGGCACTATCAATGGAGGACCCCATGGCTCGACCCACAATTTTTTCTAAGTTGTTAGCATCAAGGTTAAAGGGTTTTAAAAGAAAATCACTAGCAATTTGAATTAAGTCACTCATTATTTCTATTTACTTAATTTAGTTTAAATGCACTCGAAAATTAGTTTTAACAGGATCGGTTAAGGTAACTACCGGCTTATTCCAAGAACCCACAATATGGTAATTCACTTCGGCTGCTTTTCCAATATGGGGTGCCAAAATTTGATTGGCAACCCAGGTAACAACTCCTGCTAAAGGCCCACCGGCAAGGCCTACAATCAAAGGCAAGGTAGAAGTTATATTTGGAACAATTTTCAAATGAAAGTCATAATTTTTATTCATAAAGTTAATAAAACCTTTAATCTGAACCCAGGCAATATCTCCCAACAAAGAGGTGTCTTCAGTTTTAGCAATTCCTTTGAATAAAGAAAAATTCCCCTTAAATAGATTAAATACAAATCCTTTTTTAGAAAAATTGGCAAGATTAATTGGTAATTTCGGTAAAGACTGTAAATTAAATAAATTAAGCAAGCGGCCAAAACTCAATTCAAATTCAGCCCTTTTCATCAATTCTATCACACGGCCATGATAAAATTTAATTTTAATATCCCCGTTTAGATGGGCAACTACAAATTGATCGGGCGATCCTAACCATTGCAACGAAAAATCAGCCCTACCTTTTCCTCCTTCAAAAATTTGAGTAATCCCCCATTTTTTAAGAAAAGCTCCCAAATTGGGACTAACGAACCGCCCCACTAAACGTGTTTCTGTTTGGTTCTTTTTGCGCTGCCATTTTCCTGTAGCTTCAATATAAAATAGAGGTCCTGCTGCAATAAGATTATCAATATTTAATCCGGTTTTTGCTCGCGATGTTTTCAGTATTAATTTTCCTAATGAATTTTTACCATAACGAAAATCATTGATTGTTAAATCAATAGGTGGAAATTCTTTAAGATTCCACTCCATTTGGTTATCTTTTTGGTTATCTTTTATTTTTTGAGGCAAATAGAGCCTCAAAAAATCTCCTTGCCATTGACGTTGATTAGTTGGAATCAAAAAGTCACCTAAAATTGATGGACTCTTTATATTTACTCTCCATCCTTGATGTTGAGAAGATAAACCAATCCATGTATCTGCTTTGACTGCTAGAAGATTACTATAATGGACCTTAACTACCAAGGTCTTATTATCATGAAACAATAAGGTTGAATTTAAAAGAACAGGATCTTGTGCTAATTTAGCATATGGAAAGGGTAATGTAGATTTAATGCCAATTAAATCTGTTATTAAAGAAAAACTATTATCTACAGGATCGTTGTCACTATGTAATTTTAATAATGCGCGATAGGAAGCGGATCCTGATAAATAATCTAAAATTGGGAGATTAAACTGCTTTTGTAACGCTTTAGCCGTGACTTGCGCACTCATTTCAATCTGAAATACCGGCGAGGATGTACTAGGGTTGATAGTAAAAATAGAAAAATCGATTGGTGATCCTAAAAATTGAGCCCCGATATGATCGGCTAAAAAATTTTCATTGATAAAATGAAAATTTCCAGTGATTTGAGTAAGTTTTATCCCCCAATCCGTTAAAAATATTTGTGCGTTATTAACAAAAAAATACCCATACACTTTCGAATCTGTATCGTGCTGACTTAGGGGAATTTTGAGATTTAAATTTACCTTTAAAGGGCCACTTGGAATAATATTTTTAATTTTTTTAGCTACTAAAAGCGGAGTTGCTCGCAAAAAGTGAAAACCGTTAGTGAGATTAGAAACAGAGCCGCCACTAACCCTTAAAATAGGCTTAGCCCAGTGAGCTATTGTGCCTTTTAAATGATTCAGAGGATTCCCCATTATTTCGGCCCGGTCCGCAATAATACTAAAACCGTCGTTATGAAAAGCCACTATCCCGTGAATATTTTGAAGATTTGGCCATTTAGGGTTGTAATGTAATACGACTCCATTCACATCAGCAACGATGTCAAAATGACCTTCTTTATGAGCAAAAGGAAATTTTTTAAGAGGTCCTTTCAAATCAACGATACCAGCAGTCACTTTTCCACACACAAATGCTTTATTTAACCAAGATGATAGATTAGAACTAATATAATGATAGGGAAAGTAAGATTTAATGCTATTTAGATTTTTTAATTTAAACTTCCCTTGAAAAGAAACATAAGGCGATTTGTTTGGAGGCAAAGATAAGCGTCCTTTTCCCCACCATTGCCAATCGTCGTTAACTACATAGTATGCTCGCGATACATCAATATTCCAGCCCGTAGAGTCATGATACCATTGAGTAGTTATATTTAATTGCTTCAATATCATGGGATTCTTAAAAATTTTTGGGGCCTTAATTTTGGTAGCATTCGATTGTAATTGCAGTTTTCCTCTCGAAGGAGTCAGTTCTATCGAACCAGCTAAGTTTAAACTTCCTGGTAAATTATCCCAAGGTTGAAAACTTAAGGCAGAAAAATCTGTTTTTAAGTGATAATAAGGTTTTTTCTTTCTAGAAAAATAAAATAAACTGAAATGATCAAGCTTCCCAGATGGTTGAATCTTTTGATAAAGTTTCTGAAATTTTTCTGGCCAATATCCTACCATTTTAGTAAAAGGCCGTATGTCTCTTAATCGGAGGTAATTAGTTTTAAATAAAATCCTAGGAGTTGAATTCTCATAAATAACACGAACGTCGAAACTATATTCTGGCCATTGTTTTTCTCCCACACGTAGAAAAACGTGATCACTCAATAATCTCCAGCCATGCACACAAGACTGCCAATATAAGTTGGCTGAGAAGCGATCAATCGATAATAAATGACTTTTGTTAACGGTTAATCGAATACGACTACTTGCTATTAAGCTTTGCAACGATTTAAGAACTCCTTTTTGAAATTTTGCCCATAATTGTATATCGCCTTCTCCCGAAGATACCGACAAATTTTTAAGATATTTTTGTAATAAATAACTATCTAGCCATTGTTTAAAAATTACATTTTTAGTTCCGACATAGAGACTCGTATTCTTAGATGAAGTAATAACCAAAAATCGAAATTGCGTCGGGACTTCTTGCGATAAGCTCCCCACTCCAGCTATCTGATGATCTAAAACTCTATTAATTACCTTAACACATAAGTTGCTAATAGGAATTAGATTTCCATGAAGTGTATGATAATTGATGTTAATCGCTTTTAAAGTGACATTAGATTGCTTTAGCATCCATAAAAGAATATTTTTCACATCTCCTAAATCCGTCAACACATGTTCATGGCTAAAACTGGTCATTCCCCGCACACGTAACTCCCCGTTTTCTGTTTCAGAAACATCAAAATGGGCTCCAGAAAGCACTAAATAGCCAGGTAATAATCGCCAATGAAATAAGCTATGAAAGAGATCAATGCTAATAAAAAGTTGACTGATGCGTAAAAGCGACGTCTCATGACTAGGGTCAGCAATAAGAACATCTTGAAAGCTGAGGGCTGGATTAAACCCGCGCCAACCTGTTTTAATGTTTTTAATATACACAGGTTGATGCAGAACATGACTTGCCCATCGTTCAAAAAAATCGCGCTTATGATTAAGCACAGGAATTACTAAACGAGCGGCATTAATCGATACAGCAAAGAGAATTACGGTACCCACCACCATTATTAACAAACACTTTCTAAAATGGCGTACTAAAATCTTAACATTCATCAGCCTAATTTAAATCGGTGTTGGTAATCATTTAATAAAAATCGCAACCACGGCCATAAGAGCGTGGTACTTACAAAAGTCAACCAGTATTTTCCAGTCAATGGAGAAGAACCCATGATTGTCATAATCCAATATTGTAACGCGAGATACGCTACTGTAGCGATTAAAAGCAGTATCGTTTGTTGCCAGGTAGGAAGACTGCGAATGGGGGTTTGAAAACGAATGAAAAAATAAGCCAGACAGCTAAATATTAGTGCATGTTGTCCAAAAATAGTTCCAGTAAGCAAATCAAGGAAAAGACCTATTATAAAAGCTGTTCCGATGCCCACCCGATAAGGAGCTGCAATCATCCAAAACGAAAGAACCATGAAAACCCACGTAGGTTGGTACCATACGGCCGATTCGGGAAGAGGTAGAATAGTTAGCATCATTCCCACCAAAAAAGTGAGTCCTATCAAGATAATCTGTTTAAAGGTATTATTCTCCATTTTATTCAGGCTTCACTGAAAAAGACGCTAACTCTCCTCGTACAGCATTTATTAAAGAAACTCTATGCGGGAAAACCATTAACACTTGTTGCGATTGGCCGAGATAGGCTGAGGGCTGAAGAATAACCGTATTAAAACGCTTAGAGGGATTAAGCCTTAACTCGGAGACTACCCCCACAGGGCATCCTACTGGATAACGCAACCCGAGTCCAGAAGACATAAAAAGGTCACCTTTTTGAATATCGTTGATGTTGTCTGGTACATTAATCAGCATTAGCTTCCCAGAGCTTCCGATACCAACTGCAATAGCACACATACCATTTCGATAATTCTGCACGGGAACAGCACTTTTAGGATCGGAAATCAGCATAACCTTACTAGTCAATAGGCCCACATCAATTACTTGCCCAACAACCCCATAAGCATCCAAAACAGGTTGTCCTAGATAAATGTGTGATTGCGCCCCCTTGTCAATTACAATCTGTTGGAGATTAGGATCTAAATCTACAGCTAGTAATTGGGCCACAAGTACCCGAAAGTCATCCATTCTAGAAGCCGATTTCAGTAATTCCCATAACCGAGCATTTTCCCGCTTAAGGGCCAGAAGTCTTTGTAATTTTGATTCTAGTAACCACTCATGCGCACGTAGACGTGCATTATCCACCACTAATTGTCGCTGAGTAGTAATATTCATAGAAATCCAATGGATTGTTTTAATGGGAGTATTTACCAAATATTGGATAGGAAGTACGACTAATGACAAATCGGCCCGAACCTTCTGGAAGAAGGCTGCTTTTTGGTCCAAAAGAATCAATATAATTGCCAAGCCTATACAAAAAAAAGCACGCAATCCGGGCGTTGAAGAACATTTAAAAATTGATTTAATGATGCTTTTCCTCTTGTTTGCCCTATCAACTTCCATTTAAGTATTAGTCTCGTGAAAGAAATTCTCCACCCATTGACCGCATCAATTCCAAAGCTCGCCCACCACCACGAGCCACACACGTGAGCGGATCTTCCGCTATTACTACAGATAGACCAGTTTCTTCCATTAGGAGTTGATCGATATCCTTTAACAAGGCCCCACCACCTGTAAGTACCATGCCCTGTTCTGCAATATCCGCTGCCAATTCGGGCGGTGCTTGTTCCAAAGCCCCACGGACCGCGCCAACTATCCCAGAAAGAGGCTCCTGCAAGGCCTCAAGAATCTCATTATTAGTAAGCGTAAAACTGCGGGGAACACCTTCTGCTAAATTTCGCCCACGTACCTCAATTTCTTTAATTTCATTGCTCGGAAACGCTGCACCAACCTCGTGTTTAATTCGTTCGGCTGTAGTTTCACCAATTAATGCCCCATAATTACGGCGAACATAACTGATAATAGCCTCATCAAAACGATCCCCACCAATGCGTACGGATTCAGCATATACAATCCCACTCAATGAAATAATCGCTACCTCAGTAGTCCCCCCCCCAATATCCACTACCATAGAACCACTGGCTTCCTCGACAGGTAATCCGGCGCCCATTGCTGCCGCCATTGGTTCCTCAATTAAATACACCTCACGAGCTCCAGCTCCCAAGGCGGATTCTTTAATCGCACGACGCTCCACTTGCGTAGAACCACAAGGCACGCAAATTAAAACTCGAGGGCTGGGGCGTAAAAAGCGTGTTTTATGAACTTTATGAATAAAGTATTGTAACATTTTTTCAGTGACATGGAAATCAGCAATAACGCCATCTTTCAGTGGACGAGTTGCAAGAATATTTCCAGGTGTACGGCCTAACATCCGCTTAGCTTCTGCTCCGACTGCTGCGACGCTTTCCTGTCCACCTCGCATATCCTTTCGAATAGCCACTACCGAGGGTTCATTCAAAACAATACCTCCCTGTTCTACCACATAAATTAGGGTATTAGCCGTACCTAAATCAATCGAAATATCATTCGAAAGCAAACCACGTAATTTTTTTAACATGGAAATTTTCCTACTTTAGCTCTCCAGAAATTTTAAAAAGTGCAAACTTACTTTAACCGAAAATGAAACTAGAGAAAAGACTCAGGGACGCCGCTTAGCCGATACATTTTCCTTAAAGTGGTGTTCAGACCTGTCTTCTATTCTTGGTCTTTTGTATAATGCATCCCTTGAATGGAGAATTGCGTAATGTCCACTTTAAAAAAAAACGATATTAATAAAATTGTGAACCTAGCCAAACTCCTTATCTCTAAAAAAGAAAATCAATCACTGAGAGAAAATTTAAATGAAATTCTTAAACTTATTGACAAAATGAATCAAATAGATACAACACATATCGAACCTCTTGCACATCCTTTTAGTGAAACGCAACCTTTGCGAGAAGATATTGTCACAGAACTAAATCAACGCGCTTTATTGCAAAAAAATGCTCCACAAGTGGAAGCCGGGCTTTATACGGTCCCCGTGGTTATTGAAAACGAAGGAATGACAGTAAAATTATGTATCGAAAAACCATAGTTGAATTAAGTAAAGATTTACGCGACAAGAAAATATCAAGTATGGAGCTTACCAGGTATTTCCTTGATCGAGTTAAAAATTTTAATCCAATACTCAATTGTTTCATCACCGTTAGTGAGGAACAAGCTTTAGCACAAGCTAAGACAGCTGATGCTCTTTTAAGCAAAGGTGGAGCGACGTTTCTAACTGGCATTCCGATTGCTCATAAAGACACTTTTTGTACTCAAGGAATTAAAACCAGCTGCGCATCCAAAATGCTAGACAATTTTATTGCTCCTTACGATGCTACAGTCGTAGAACGTTTAAAGACAGCAGGAACGGTTTTAATTGGTAAAACCAATATGGACGAATTTGCGATGGGTTCTTCTAATGAGAACAGTTATTACGGACCCGTCAAAAATCCGTGGGATATTAGCCGAATTCCCGGTGGCTCTTCAGGCGGTTCTGCAGCTTCTGTAGCAGCCCGAATAACTCCGGCAGCAACAGGAACTGATACTGGAGGCTCTATTCGCCAACCCGCCGCTTTGTGTGGTGTCACCGGACTAAAACCCACCTATGGCCGAGTCTCCCGCCACGGCATGATTGCTTTCGCTTCAAGTTTAGATCAAGGGGGGCCGCTAACTCAAACGGCTGAGGATGCTGCCTTGCTTCTCAGAGTTATAGCAGCCCATGATAAAAGAGATTCTACCAGTATAAATAAAGGAACTCCAGATTATCTTTCCACATTGAGCCAATCCTTAAAAGGTCTAAAGATCGGTCTACCCGAAGAATATTTTCGTGCAAACTTAAATTCAGCAGTAGCAGAATCTATTGAAAGCGTAAAAAAGGAATTTGAAAAAATGGGTGCCATCTTAGTTGAGATTCATTTGCCTCACACAGATTATGCCGCATCGGCTTACTATGTACTGGCCGCTGCTGAGTGTTCTTCTAACCTTGCACGTTACGATGGTGTCCGTTATGGATATCGTTGTGCTAATCCTGTCGACCTAGATGATCTTTATAAACGCTCACGTACTGAAGGTTTTGGTCCCGAGGTTAAGCGCCGGATTATGATAGGCACCTATATGCTTTCAATGGGATACTACGATGCTTATTATTTGAAGGCGCAAAAAGTGCGCCATTTAATTAAAAATGATTTTGTGGAAGCGTTTAAACAAGTACGCGTTATCTTAACTCCTGCAACACCAACTCCAGCTTTTAAATTAGGCGAAAAAACAAAAAACCCCGTCACTATGTATTTGTCGGATATTTATACTATCGCTGTCAACCTCGCAGGATTACCCGCTATTGCATTTCCAGCGGGATTTATCAAGCAACTACCTATTGGTGCCCAATTAATTGGAAATTATTTTGAAGAATCACGACTATTAAATATGGTACACCGTTATCAACAAGAAACTGACTGGCATAAAAAATTGCCACCTGAATTAAGGTAAAGATAAATGGAATGGGAACCCATTATTGGCCTAGAAGTTCACGTACAGTTACGGACAAAATCAAAAATTTTTTCTGGTGCATCTACGGCTTATGGCGCTGAACCTAACACTCAAGCTTGTGCAATAGATTCAGGGTTACCCGGTGTTTTACCTGTTTTAAATAAAGAAGTCATAAAATTGGCGGTTCGTTTTGGGCTTGCTATTCAAGCTACAATTGTAAACCATGCTGTTTTTTCTCGGAAAAATTATTTCTACCCCGATTTACCAAAAGGGTATCAAATAAGTCAATACGACTTGCCTGTTATTAAAGCGGGTCATTTGGATATTGAAACCGATGAAGGGATCTACAAACGCATTGGGATTAGCCATGCGCATTTAGAAGAGGACTCAGGAAAATCTATTCATGAAGGAATGCAAGGCTATTCCGGTATTGACTTTAATCGCGCAGGAACCCCATTATTGGAAATTGTTTCTGAACCTAATATTCGATCCGCTAAAGAAGCGATAGCCTACTTAAAAACTTTACATGTGCTAGTCCGTTACATTGGCGTGAGTGATGCTAACATGCAGGAAGGTGCCTTCCGTTGCGATGTTAATATCTCTTTACGCCAAAAGGGAGAAAAAAAATTTGGAACGCGAGCAGAAATTAAAAACGTGAATTCTTTTCGATTCGTCGAGCGAGCTATTTTATTTGAAATTACTCGACAAAAAGAACTTTTAGAAACCGGAAAAGAAATCATTCAAGAAACTCGGCTTTATGATGCAGTTCGCGATGAAACTCGCCCTATGCGTGCTAAAGAAGAAGCACACGACTATCGATACTTTCCGGATCCTGACCTACTGCCTATTGAAATTACGGAAAAATTTATTGAATCGGTTAAAAAAGAGCTTCCAGAGTTGCCTGAAGAAAAACGCCTCCGGTTTGAAGGAACCTACCAATTGAGCAGCTATGACGTCAAATTACTTACTCAGAATATCGATACTGCCAATTATTTTGAAAGTTTGTTGAAAATAGATAACTCTATTTCTCCCAAGCTCGCCGCCAATTGGATCACTGGCGATCTTGCCGCCGCTTTAAATAAAAATAATCTCGAAATTAGTGAAAGTCCAATTAGCGCCGAGCAGTTAACGGAGCTCCTACGACGCATTGCGGACCATACACTATCCGGCAGTATGGCAAAACAAGTATTCGAAGCGATGTGGAACGCTGAAGGCAATGCCAACGCTATTATTAAACGTCAAGGCCTAAAACAAATCACAAATACCAGCGAACTCGAAAAAATCATCGACGAAATTATTAAGAACAATCCCCAGCAAGTGAAAGAATACCACTCAGGCAAAATTAAATTATTTACCTTTTTTGTCGGTCAGGCCATGAAAGCCAGCAAAGGAAAAGCCAATCCTCAAAAAGTAAACGAGTTATTGAGAAAGAAATTATAATAATCATCAAACCCTCTCGCTCATAATTTTGACTATCAAATCCATAAGAGGATCAATTTTATTTATTTCCTCCAATGTTGTTAAATAACACTCAACAATAAACACTAAAGAGAAAAATATGATTAAGATTGGCAAAAAATTCCGTAGTTTTTAACTAAAGCCTTGACTAAAATTGACGACAAAAGTTATCTGCATAAATGGTTATTATATTTTTTTAGCGTAAAGATTTCACTTTTTTACACCCCCCTAAAATTACCAAATTTAGACGATTATATAACGCATTCACGGATCTCGATACACACAAGTTTCGGTATATTAGTATGGATTCTGAATACGTGCATCACAAATCTAAGCGTCGTGAAAAAGAAAAGCTCTGAGAATTACCCTTTCATGCTTTCAAACTATTCAACACAATCTATCCCAATAATTGGGAACTTTTGATGGAAACAAAGAAGTTGATGAACGAGCTATAATTTATTCTCGATTCCTAAATAAACTATGCTGCAATCCACACGAGAACAGATATATCAAATGCCTAAAAAATAAGGAATCGCGCCATTGTAATTAATAACAAGGGAAAACTATAAATATATCTAAGTTAGGAGAATAATAACGTTGTGAAAATAGAAAGATAAATTACCTAAATATGAAAATATCAGAAAGACTTAAAATTAAATTTATCACATCGTGGCTTCTCAATTAATCTTCCAGAAGCAAACTAACCCGCCAACTCTTGTTCTAAATTCGAAATAAGCACGGACCACTATTCTAACAAACTCTATGATATGCCTTTAGTTATTTGTCCCTATCTAAGCCTTTTTTAAAAAACCTTTGACTATCTCTAATTTAGCCAATACCTCAGCACTAGGAAATTTTACTTCTGGAAAGAAAGTTATTTTCTTATTCAGTCAGACACCAATGCACCTAACTCCGACCTCAATAAAATGAGAAGACAAATAGATCGTTTGGTAAACGATAAGATCTACTAGCTTCATTCATGGACTAACTTTTCTCTCATTTATGTATTAACTGAGATAGGCCATTATCCCACTTACAGTAATGGCAAACTCAAAATCATGTTTAGTTTTGACTACTAAAATAGCGACAAGAGCTCTTTTAATCGGGGCATATGGGAACTATTTGCCCTCGCGTTGTATCCGCCACAGCCACATAGGAGTATTCCCAACAAACTGGATGAGAAAATGCGCTTAAAGCTTCGCTTAATAATTAAAAGCTCACTTGCAAATGCATAATAAAGACGCTACTTGACTACGTTAGATAAGAGTAATTTAGATTTCTTTTATTTAGATTCCTCTTTGAAGATAATTCAATCGATTATTCATAATCCTGTTGTAATGCATGATAAAAAAGTTTGGAAAGAATTCTAAATGAATTAAAAAGGATTTTAACTGCCAATAACTCTATACGAATGATTATGACTACCATAACTTTAAAAAACTAAAGAATATAGTGAGTTAGACATGAAGAATATCATGGCGCTTACAGGTATGGTATTGGTTAGTGCCTTTTCGACTTTGAAAGTCCATTAGGAATTAATTAGCTTACCAACCGCCCGTAGACATCTTCAAACCGCACAATGTCGTCTTCTCCTAAATATTCACCACTTTGCACCTCAATCATCAATAATGGCTGATTCCCAGGATTACTTAATCGATGTTTGGTTTCTTTTTCGATATAAGTAGATTTATTAGGAAGTAAACGAAAGTGATTTTCACCATTAATAACTTCGGCTTCACCGCTCATAATCAACCAATGCTCGGAACGATGATGATGTAATTGTAAAGAAAGCGCTGCGCGAGGATTAACCACCAAATATTTCACCTGATACCCAGGGCCCGAAGCTAATTTTTCATAGAATCCCCAGGGGCGATAAATGCGCCTATGCTCAGTAGCAACGGAGTCTTGTTGCAACTTCATCTCTTCTACTGCTCCTTTTACTTCTTGGGCATGATTTTTGTCAATTACTAGAATTGCATCTGGAGTACTCACAATCACTTGATCTTTCACACCAATAGCAACCACTCGTCTACCTTCAGAAGTGACTAAACAATTCTGACATTTGCTAATCATTACGTTTCCATATTGCACATTACCCTGAGCATCAGGCTTTCCTGTCTCCCCTACCGATGACCAACAGCCAAAATCATTCCACTCAGTACGAAGCGGTAACATTGCTGCTTTAGTAGTTCTTTCCATCACTTCGTAATCAATAGAACCTTCTCGACATGAATTAAAATTTTTGTTCACCCGAAAAAATTCGGATTGCCTTTTTGTAGCTTGAAAAGCCTTTTGAGTTTCAATAAAAATATCATTGGCTAAATTTTCCAATTCGGCTAAATACGTTCGAGCTTTAAATAAAAACATACCACTATTCCAATAAAATCCTCCTTGTGAAAGAAAATTTTTTACTGTTTGAAATGAGGGCTTTTCAATAAAGCGACTTACCCGAAACCCGGTTATGAAGGACTCACCTTTTTTGATATATCCATAACCGGTTTTAGCCGAATGAGGCTCAACACCAAATACGACAAGATAGTTTTGTTCAGACAAGTAAAGCGCTTTTTCCACTGTGCCTTTAAAAGAAACATAATTGCTTAAATAATGATCTGAAGGTAACACCAGTAACGTGGCATTAGGATCTATATCTATATATTTGTGAGCATACTGAGCAGCTAAAGAAAGAGCTGGGGCTGTATTTTTGGGATAAGACTCCAAAATATAATGAACATTCGTAAAACCAATTGCCTCCAACTGATCCCGACATAAAAAATAATAATTTTCGTGTGTAACTACGATTAAATCGGAAATGCCAGAAATATATCGAGCTCTTTCTGCTGTTTTCTGCAGCAAGGATAAATCATCAAATAACTTACAAAATTGTTTTGGATAGCTTTTCCGAGAAATAGGCCATAATCGAGTCCCTGTGCCTCCCGCTAATAAGACAGGTGTGACTTGTACTTTCAAAGACCCCCCTTCAATGCTCTGAATTCCGAGTACAATCTAATGGGGTGGACGATGGGACTCGAACCCACGACAACCGAAATCACAATCCGGGGCTCTACCAACTGAGCTACGCCCACCACAGAATTAATTTGTACTTCGGTACTACTCTCTGCTTAAGTCCTATGAAAACGCGCCCGGCAGGATTTGAACCTGCTACCCTCGGCTTAGAAGGCCGATGCTCTATCCAACTGAGCTACGGGCGCACGCCGGTAGTTGTAGTTATAATCACGTAACTTCACTTCGGGAGTCAAGTTTAAGTTTGGAAATTAAACTCAAACGAAATTACTAGGAAGTGACACTAGCCTTTTTCTCTGATTCCCTAACTTCTGAATCGGGGTAGAGGGATTTGAACCCACGACATCCTGCTCCCAAAGCAGGCGCGCTACCAGACTGCGCCATACCCCGGTCTTAAACAAAAAAAGAATCATACTGTCCATATTAGAACGCGTCAATAAAGATTCTTTGCCAAAATACTATCTTAAGCGTGAAGTTCTAAAGAAATCCATTGAGCGCTAGACTCCTATGTGTTATTACATCATTGTGCAGTTATACAATAACTAAAACTAAGGGGATGCTTAATGAGCGACCTCAAGCACATTATAGAAGAGACTTATCATAAAAAAGATAAATTCACCACTGATACTACTCCACACAAAATTCGTCAGGCTGTACATAAAGCTATTGAACTCCTTGATCGCGGAGAAGTTCGTATTGCTGAAAAAAGTAATGGACAATGGAGTACCAACGAATGGGTTAGAATGGCTATTTTACTTTATTTTAAAATTGAGCCTTATAGAATCTTTAAAGCAGGCTACGCTTCATTTTATGATAAAATTCCTTTAAAAAACGATCATCGGTTTGGATTCAGTAACAAAGGAATTCGTATTGTTCCCCACGCAATTGTACGGAAAGGGGCCTATTTAGCTCGTAATACGGTGCTCATGCCTAGTTATATCAACATTGGTGCTTATGTCGATTCAGGAAGTTTAATTGACACCTGGGCAACTGTAGGTTCTTGCGCTCAAATTGGTAAAAACGTTCACCTCTCCGGCGGTGCGGGAATTGGAGGCGTTCTCGAACCTCTACAAGTAAATCCCACTATTATTGAAGATGACTGTTTTATCGGTGCCCGTTCAGAAATTGCAGAAGGCGTTATTGTTGAAAAAGGGGCGGTTATTTCCATGGGTGTTTTCATAGGCCAAAGCACCCCAATTTATAATCGACTCACCAAACAAATTACTTATGGGCGCATTCCTTCTGGTTCTGTAGTTATACATGGGAGCCTTCTCTCCCAAGAAGGAAATTATAATCGATATAGTGCCATCATAATTAAACAAGTAGATGAAAAGACTCGAAGTAAAGTTTCACTAAATGAGCTTTTGCGCGAAAGTTAGGTTAGTATGAGCGAAACACTAAAATTGTTAAAACAACTTATTAAACGACCGTCTATTACTCCTAATGACGCTGGATGTCAAGATATTTTAATTAAGTACTTAAGTTCCACAGGATTTCAATATGAGCGTTTACCTTTCGCAGAAGTCAATAATCTGTGGGCTTGGCACGGAAAAAATCCTCCGCTTATGATCTTTGCAGGACACACTGATGTTGTCCCACCTGGCGATGAAGCACAATGGCAATCACCACCCTTCGCTCCTACTGAAAAAAACGGATATCTTTACGGTCGAGGAGCTGCTGACATGAAAAGTGGATTAGCAGCCATGGTGGTTGCAGCTCAAAAGTTTGTTAAGCAATATCCTAATCATAACGGCACAATTGGATTCATCATTACAAGTGATGAAGAAGGGCAAGCAAAAAATGGGACACGTAAGGTGGTGGAATATTTACAAAGAAAAAATATAAAAATGGATTATTGTATTATTGGTGAAGCCAGCAGCAACGAGGTCTTGGGCGATGCGATTAAAATCGGCCGTCGGGGATCACTGCACGGCTATCTCACAATTTTTGGTAAGCAGGGGCATATCGCTTATCCTCATTTAGCCGACAATCCCATTCATCGCTCTTTTCAAGCATTGGATGCTTTAGTAAAAACTACATGGGATAAAGGAAATGATTATTTTACCCCTACCTCTTTACAGTTTTACCATATTGAAGCAGATGGCGGGGCCGCTAATATCATTCCAGAAAAATTAAAAGCCAAATTTAATTTTCGATTTGCGCCTATTTATTCTCTCGAAGCGCTTCAAAAAAAATTAGAAATTATTCTCACTCAGCACCAGCTCAAATACGCCATCCAATGGGACATTTCCAGGCAACCCTTTTTCAGCAGTAATGGCAAATTAGCAGCCGTCACTCGCCAGACCATTAAAGAAATTTGCCGACGCGAGACTGAAACTAATACGTATGGTGGAATCTCTGATAGCCAATTTCTTGCTGCTACCGGATGTGAAGTCGTTGAAGTAGGGCCTGTGAATAAAACCATTCATCATGTTAATGAAAACATTTCAATTATAGATCTCGATAAACTTTCTGAGATATATTTTCAAATCCTTAAAGCAATTATCATCACCAAAGTTTCAAAAGCTCAATAAGGATTTTATAGACATGGTTGGATTAAAGACCGGAAAGAAGGAAAGAAGGGAGTTGAGTTCAATCTAATTGGCTTTTTCTACGCTCATTTTTTGACATGGAAAACCAAATGTGGTGGGCAAATCCTATTTGTTTCATTTTGTTTCATATCGTCAATTTTTTAGTTTTTGGCCATGCATTTAATACTGCTTTCACCAACGTGGCTAAAGGGATAGCAAAAAATACACCCCAAAATCCCCAAATACCGCCAAAAATTAGAACCGACAAAATAATTGCAATAGGATGTAGATCCATAGCCCCTGAAAAGAGAAGAGGAACCAACAAATTTCCATCTAACGCTATAATTACAGTATAAAAAATCATTAAATAAGCAAAATGCGCGGATAAGCCCCATTGCATTAATCCAACAATAGCAATAGGAATGGTAACAATTATCGCACCAATATAGGGTACGATCACTGATAACCCCAATAGTACTC